>JACPPJ010000062.1 GCA_016191085.1 Acidobacteriota bacterium
AGGTCTTCGACGAAGTGCTGGAACTGCTCCGTGATCGGTGGTACTTTCCTCATCGGGTGTAAGTCTCCTTTTCTAGGACCAAGGTTTTTCGCTCGCCAGCAAAAACCTAACTTACACCCTCCTTCTTTTTACACACAGAGATTTACATCACCCAGCTTCTAGCTTCTAACTTCTCGTTTCTGCTATGCTCATACCGCTAGACTTCACGACTGGAGTGATGCCGATGGCCATTAGTCAGGAATTGCTAGATATTCTTGTTTGCCCTTTGTGCAAGGCTCCGGTGCATATGAAGACGGACCAGTCCGGCCTGAAGTGCGAGAAATGCCACCGCGTCTATCCCATCAAAGACGACATCCCGGTCATGCTCATTGACGAAGCCACGATTGAACCGGCGTAGCGTGAGATGAGGCGGCACGTGTCCTCGGAGCAGCTCGCTAGCGGAGACAATGTCGCGTTTTGTGAGAATGCGAACGTCTTCCAACGTCTGTCACAAGGCGCGCGCGTGCTGGTAATTCGATTGCGCTCCATGGGCGACACGATTCTTATGACGCCCGCCCTGCGGCTGCTGCATGAGTGGCGTCCCGATCTGAAACTGACCGTGTTATGCGAGCGCCCGTGGAACGAACTGCTCGAAAACAATCGTGCAATTGAATCGGTACTCACTTTAGACGGGAAGTTCTCGACTGCCTGGCAGCTACGCCAGATCGGTTTTTCAGTGGTTGTTAATCTACACGGTGGGCCCACCAGCGCCTTGTTGACGCGAGCAACCGGTGCGCCATGGCGAGCCGGATTTGAGCACTTCCGGGATCGCTACGCGTATAACCTGAGCGTGCCCAAGGCGCAGCAGATCCTCGGTCGTGAAGGCGTGGTCCATACTGCCGAGCACGTGGCGTCCTGCTTCTTCTGGCTCGGAGTTCCCCGCACCGAGATTCCTTCCGCCCAAGTGTTTCCGTCGCCCGAGGCAACCGGATCGGTTACAGAGAAACTCGCCGCCATGGGGATAGCTCGCGGAGAGCCGTACGCGGTCCTGCATCCTGCGGCCACCTATGCGACCAAGCAATGGAGTCCCGGCGGGTTTGCGGACTTGGCGGAGTTCGTGGCCCGCGATTTCCATCTACGGACCATCTGCATCTGCGGTGCTGGCGAAGCCGCCATTCTGGACCAACTGGACAGAAGCTCTCACACGCCAACACTGCGCGCGGTCGGCTGGAATATGCGGGAATTGATCGCGCTGATTGGAGGCGCGAGGCTGTTCGCGGGCAACGACTCCGGCCCGGCGCATATCGCCGCCGCTGCCGGTATTCCCGTCCTGGTCGTCTTCGGCTCGTCGCATTCAGCAGTCTGGAGGCCCTGGAAGGCGGCCCGCTCCGAGGTGGTTCAGAACCAGTTCGACTGCAATCCTTGCCCCGGCGACCGCTGCTACGCCTACGATGAACCGAAATGCATATTGTCGGTTACGACGGAGCAAGTGAAGGTGGCGCTGGGGCGATTGTTAGTGCCGCGAAGCTACTGAGAAGAGAGCCGCAACAATAATGGAGCGGCCACCGAGCGTACTGTGGACTCCCGCTTCCTGTGCTAGCATAATCGGTTATAACGACCTCACCACAGAAAGGTATTCACATGCTGAATTCATTCGGAACGCGTGCGCCTCTCAAAGTCGGTTCTCATACATACGAAATATTTTGCTTGGAAAATTTGGAAAAGACCGGCGTGGGCAACATCTTCCGCCTGCCGTTCTGCCTGAAAATCCTGCTCGAGAACTTGTTGCGTCGTGAAGACGGACGCTTTGTTAAAACGCAGGACATCGAAACGCTCACGAACTGGAAACCAGGCTCGGATCTTGAAACCGAGATCGCTTTCATGCCGGCGCGTGTTCTGTTGCAGGATTTCACGGGCGTTCCCGCAGTCGCCGACCTGGCATCCATGCGAGATGCCATGGAGCGCATGGGCGGCGATCCTCGTAAGATCAATCCGCTGCAACCCGCCGAACTCGTGATCGACCACTCTGTCCAGGTGGATTACTTTGGCACGCCTACGGCTTTTGAGCAGAATGCCAAGCTGGAGTTCGATCGCAACAAGGAGCGCTACGCCTTCCTTCGCTGGGCGCAGAAGGCATTCCGTAATTTCCGCGTCGTGCCGCCGGACACTGGCATCGTGCACCAGGTAAATCTTGAATATCTCGCGCGCGTGGTGTTTCAAGCAACCGTGGATGGCAAGACTCAGGCATACCCCGACACGCTGGTGGGAACCGATTCGCACACCACCATGATCAACGGCCTGGGCGTGGTTGGTTGGGGCGTGGGCGGAATTGAAGCCGAGGCAGCCATGCTGGGCCAGCCCATCTCAATGCTGATTCCTCCAGTAATCGGTTTCAGGCTGACCGGCAGATTGCCCGAGGGCGCGACCGCAACGGACCTGGTCCTCACCATTACCGAGATGCTGCGTAAGAAGGGCGTGGTTGGGAAGTTTGTAGAGTTTTACGGACCCGGCTTGAACCACCTGCCGCTCGCCGACCGCGCCATGTTAGGCAATATGGCCCCCGAATATGGCGCTACTATCGCCATCTCTCCCATCGACGAGGAGACGCTCAACTACCTCCGCTTCACTGGACGCGACGACGACACGGTTGCTCTTGTGCAGGCTTATGCAAAAGAGCAGGGGATTTTCCGCACGGACGCGAGCCCCGAGGCTGAGTACACGGATCGCATGGAACTGGATCTCGGCAGCGTGGAGCCGTCGATTGCCGGCCCGCGGCGGCCGCAGGATCGCGTGCCGCTGCGGCAGTCGAAAGCGAAGTTTAGCGATGCGCTGCCGTCACTCGCAGCCAAGCGCGGCAGCACAGCGCCGAAACATGTAAATGTACCGGTGAACGGTAATAGCGCCGATCTGCACGACGGATCGGTTGTAGTTGCCGCGATCACAAGTTGCACCAATACGTCCAACCCGTCGGTGCTGATAGGCGCTGGTCTGCTCGCGAAAAAAGCCGTCGAGAAGGGGCTCAAGTCTGCTCCTGGCGTCAAGACCAGCCTCGCGCCGGGATCGAAAGTGGTTACGGAGTACCTCAACAAAGCCGGGCTGATGCCCTATCTCGAAAAGCTCGGCTTTCATCTGGTCGGCTACGGCTGCACTACCTGCATCGGAAACAGCGGTCCGCTGCCGGAGCCGGTTTCGAAAGCCATTAAGGAAAACGATCTGGTGGCAGTCTCCGTACTGAGCGGGAACCGCAACTTCGAGGGACGCATCCAGCCGCAGGTGCGCGCAAATTACCTGGCGTCGCCTCCGCTGGTGGTGGCCTACGCCATCGCCGGGCGCATGGATATCGATCTTTACAACGAACCGCTGGGCCGCCCGAACGGCAGCGAGGTTTATCTACGCGATATCTGGCCGACCCAGCAGGAGATCGAGGAGACCATTCGCAAATCTCTCGGCAGCGAGATGTTTCGTGAGCAATACGCCGACGTATTTGCGGGCGACGCGTCGTGGAACTCGCTTGCGGTGCCTATCGGCGACCGGTTTGTCTGGGACCCGAACTCCACGTACGTCAGGAATCCGCCGTTCTTCGATGATCTGCCGAAAACTGCTGGAGCAATCGAGGACATTCGCGGCGCCCGCGTGCTGGCGGTGTTGGGCGACAGCATCACCACCGACCACATTTCGCCGGCCGGCACCATCCAGCCCGACAGCCCGGCAGGAAAGTACTTGATCGAGCACGGAGTCATGCAAAAGGATTTCAACTCCTATGGCGCCCGACGTGGGAATCATGAAGTCATGATGCGCGGGACATTCGCCAATATCCGCCTGCGCAATCAACTGGTCCCCGGAACCGAGGGCGGCTGGACGGTCCACCTCCCGGATGGTGAAAAACTTTTCATCTACGATGCATCGATGAAGTATCAGGCCGAAGGAACGCCCCTGGCGATTATCGCGGGTAAGGAATATGGCTCGGGGTCATCGCGGGATTGGGCAGCCAAAGGCACCCGGCTGCTGGGAGTAAGAGTAGTGATCGCGGAGAGCTTCGAGCGGATTCACCGCAGCAACCTGGTTGGCATGGGCGTGCTGCCGTTACAGTTCCTGAGCGGCGAGAATGCATCCTCGCTGGGGCTGAGCGGTCGCGAAGTGTATGAGATCGAGAACATACAAGCGGCTCTCCAGGGAAACAAGAAGCTGACTGTGAAAGCGCTGGGTGAGGACGGCAAGACGATTTCCTTCAGTGCTATCGCCCGCATTGATACGCCGGAGGAAGTGCAATATTACCGCAATGGCGGAATCTTGCCCTACGTGCTGCGGCAGTTGCTGTAGCGGCCACGCGTGCCTGGCAATGCCTGCTGTTTGCCTACTGACGGCGCTGCAGGGCTGACTGCCGATGGATAATTGTCACCGTGGGGTCATAAATACGCCTGCAGATTGCGGCGAACAATAGCGCCCCACCCTTTTCTAACCCTATCCATGTTAGACTAGCTAAAGTCGGGTGACAGTTTAGTTGGTTCTGCATGACGGGCTTCGGTCATAAATTCCAGACGTTTACCGCAATCGCGCTTCTGCTGCTGGCGACCATGAGCTTGAGCTCTGGTCCCGCGCGTGCGCAGGCTACTGCCGAGGCCGCTCCAGCGCAGAGCAGCGAGGCCCAGACCATTCCCGCATCCGACAAAACAGGGTCGCGAACGAGCACCGCCTCCGACGAAGAGGACCTTGATAATCAGAAGTTCCGGGTCGAGGTGAAAGAGGTTCAGATACCCTTCAGCGTTTTCGATAAGAAGGGGAACATGGTGCTGGACCTTCAAAAGGAAGACTTCCAGATCTTCGAAGATGGTGTACAGCAGGAGATCCGGTATTTCAGCGGTCCCGCCAATCTGCCGCTGCGCTTCGGGCTGTTACTGGACACCTCCAGCAGCGCGCGACCGCGTCTCAAATTCGAAAAAGAAGCCGCCATGCAGCTTGGTTATTACGTTCTGACGGACAATAACCAACCCACCAAGGACCATCTCGGTTTCATTATGCGTTTCGACCGCACTCCGGAAATCCTACAGGATTTCACGGCCAGCCCCGATGACCTCACCACCGCCCTGGACGGCCTCGAAGCCGGAGGAGGCACGGCGCTGCTGGATGCCATTATCGAAGCCTGCGAGAAACGTCTGATGCTCTCGCCTGGCCCGGGAATCCCGCGTCGCGTGCTGGTGATCTTCAGCGATGGCGAGGACAATCTGAGCAAGCACAGCCTGCAACAGACCATCGAAGTGGCTTTAAGAACCGAAGTCCGAATTTTTGTGGTCAGCGCCAATGGTTACGGACAGCAAGCTCCCGGAGAAGAGACGCTGAAGCGACTGGTGGAGGAAACCGGCGGCCGGCTCTACTCGCCGCTGGAGGAATTGCCCAGCGCTGCGTTCGCGACCGGCTACATCTCCAAGCACCAGCTTTATGAGAGCCAGAATTCCGTCTACACCCCCGGCACGGGGCAATATACATCTGAGCTCGCCGTCGCGTTGACCAAAGCCTTAGAGGCGATCGGCGACGAATTAACGCACCAGTACGCTATCGGCTATATACCTAAAGGCCACGGCCTGGATGGGAAATTTCACTCGATCGAGGTCCGAGCCCGCCGCAAAGGCGTGGATATACGGGTGAAAAAGGGCTATTACGCCAATCCGTGACACGTTACTCTTTCACGCGTCCTGACGTACCCCTGTTCCGGCACGTTTGACAACACCTCTATCGTCCGGGGATGATGAACCTTTCCGCTATGGAATTGTCATCTGAACAACTGCAAGCAGTGCTTATCAGCGCGAAGAGTATTTGCGTTCTTACAGGCGCCGGCGTTTCTCAGGAGAGCGGAGTGCCGACCTTCCGCGGTCCGGGAGGGCTTTGGCGGCAGTATCGTCCCGAAGACTTGGCGGCCCCCGAGGCCTTCGAGCGCAACCCGCTGCTGGTCTGGGAATGGTACGCCTGGCGAAGAGAATTGATTCAACGCGCCCAGCCCAATGCGGCTCATCTCGGACTGGTCAAGATCGAGGAAACCGTCACGGGCCGAGACGGACAATTCACCCTGCTGACGCAGAACGTTGACGGTCTGCACGAACGGGCCGGATCGCGGAACGTTATCCGGCTGCACGGGAGTATCTGGCAGCTTCGATGCGCCTCTTGCGCTGAAGAGCGCGAGGACTATAGCGTACCTTTAGCCCCCTTTCCGCCGCGCTGTTCGTGCGCTTCGCTGATGAGACCCGGCGTAGTCTGGTTTGGAGAACCTCTGCCTGAAGATTCCTGGCAGAAGGCCGCCGACGCAGCGGCAGCATGCCAGGTATTCCTCGTCATCGGAACATCTGCTCTGGTTTACCCCGCCGCCTCTTTACCATTACTTGGAAAACGAAACGGCGCGCGCGTGGTGGAGATCAATCCTGACTCCACATCGGTTTCAGAGATAGCGGATATTGCCGTCCAGTCGAAGGCCGCTGAGGCGTTCAGCGCGTTAGCGCGATTTGATAGGCAAAAGGAGCGCGCATGAAGCTGGCGTATCTCGATTGCTTTTCCGGCATCAGCGGCGATATGCTGCTCGGCGCGCTTGTCGTCTGCGGCGCGGAGCTTGCGGCAATCGAACAGACGGTAGCAAGGCTCGGGATCGAAGGCATCGAGTGGTCGCAGGAACGCGTCAGGCGCGGGTCGTTTATGGCGACGCAGGTTATGATCAAGGCTCCCGTGCATTCGCATCACCGGCACTATCACCACATCGTGGAGATGATCCGCAAGGGCGAACTTCCTTCGCGTGTAGAACAAAACGCGCTGGAGATATTCCGGCGTCTCGGCGAGGCCGAAGCGGCGCTGCACGGCTGGCCGATGGAGAAGGTGCATTTCCACGAGGTGGGGGCGGTGGACTCAATCGCGGATATCGTAGGCGCGTGCGCTGCGCTCGAGATGCTGAGCATTGAGGAGATCCACTGCTCGGCGCTGAACGTCGGGAGCGGAACTGTCGAGTGCGCGCACGGAACGCTGCCGGTGCCTGCTCCCGCAACCGCCGAATTGTTGAAGGGCATACCCGTATATTCGAGCGGTATTCAAGCGGAGATGGTCACGCCGACAGGCGCGGCGATTGTTGCGACTCTTGCGCGCAGCTTCGGACCGCTGCCCGCAATGAAGAGCACCGCGATCGGATATGGGGCGGGCGGTAGAGATAACAAGCAGCTTCCGAACGTGCTGCGAGTTACTATAGGCGAGCCGTTGGTGCACGGAGTGGGCCTGGAACGCTTGATAATGCTGGAAGCCAACCTGGACGACATGAACCCTCAGCTTTGCGGCTTCTTCGCCGAGCGGGCCTTCGCGGCCGGAGCGCTGGATGTCTACTTCTCAGCCGTGCAGATGAAAAAGAACCGGCCTGGTGTATTGCTGTCAGTCCTGTGCCGGCCCGAACAACGAGACGAGTTGATGGGCCTGTATTTTCAGGAGACCACTACGCTCGGAGTGCGGTGTTACGAGGTTTTTCGTAGGGCTCTGGAGCGGCAGATGGAGGAGGTTTCCACCGCATTCGGCGCCGTGCGAGTGAAGGTAGCGCGCGAGAACGGTCGCGTACTGAATTTCAGCCCGGAATTCGAAGACTGCCGTCGTCTTGCGGAGGCGCACGCGGTTCCGTTGCGCAAGGTTCTGCAAGAAGCTGCATTCGTTTTCTGGAACAAATCGCGCAGTTAGGTACGTGGCTCCTGTCTTACAAGTCCCATCACTACTAGGTAGTGGGTCAGTTTGGAAACGGAAGGGCACGACTTCAGTCGTGCCGGTACAATTAGCAAAGCGAGGCGCTTCAGCGCCTGAGGTGCAAACCTCAGCGGCTGAAGCCGCGTCGGTACATTCCGTTTCGGCATGGCTGAAGCCATGCCCTTCCGGATTTCACTGATCAGAAGCGCCGAAATTCAAACTGACCCAGCACCCACTACTACCTAAGCTTGAGAAAAACTTTCAATCCTGCCATATTGAATGCTGGTTTTGTCGCCTCTTTTGGCCTCACGGCTCTTAACACAACACAATGGCTAAGTTTTATCTGACCACACCTCTGTATTACGTCAACGCGGCGCCGCATCTCGGCCATGCGTACAGCACCATCGTTGCGGATACCATCCGCCGTTACAAGAACCTCCAGGGACTTGACGCATTTTTGCTGACCGGCACGGATGAGCACGGCCAGAAGGTCGAGCGATCCGCCAAGCTGGCGGGCATGTCGCCACAGGAGTTCGCCGATCAAGTCGCCGAGTTGTTTCGCAAAGAGTGGCAGGATTTGGGCCTGGAGTTCGATAGTTTCATCCGCACCACCGATGCTAAGCATGAGGTCGCTGTAAAGAAAATTTTTGAGGCGGTATGGAAAGCCGGATATATCTTCAAGGGCAGCTACACAGGCCAGTACTGCACGGCATGCGAGCAATATGCGAATGAGGCCAAACCCGGCGAGCCGTGCCCGGAGTGCGGCGGGCCGACTGAAACGATCACGGAAGAAAATTACTTCTTTAAGCTTTCGGCGTTCCAGGACCGGCTGCTCAACTATTATGAGGAGCATCCCGAGTTTATTCGGCCGGAGACGCGGCGCAACGAAGTGATTGCTTTTGTGCGCAGCGGCCTACGCGATCTCTCTATCAGCAGAACGACACTGAAATGGGGCATTCCGTTGCCTTCGCTGCCCGGCTCGTCTAGTGAGGCCTCTCAGGAGAAGCACGTATTCTACGTCTGGTTTGACGCTTTGACGGGCTATCTCAGCGGTATAGGTTACGGGCAGGACGAATCAGGCGAAGAACCGTTCCGGCGCCTGTGGCCTGCGGACCTGCAGATCGTCGGCAAGGAGATCATCCGGTTCCACGCCGTCTATTGGCCGGCGTTCCTGATGGCCGCCGGTTTGCCCATACCTCATACATTGTTTGCTCACGGCTGGCTGCTGTTCGAAGAAGACAAGATGAGCAAGTCGCGCGGGAATGTCGTTTCTCCAGGCCCGGTTCGCGAAGTCCTGGGAATTGACGCGTTGCGGTACTTCCTGCTGCGCGAGATTCCTTTCGGTCAGGACGGTAACTTCTCGTTCGATGCGCTCGTCAGCCGGTACAACAGCGATCTTGCGAACGACTTCGGAAATCTCGCCAGCCGCGTGCTCACCATGATCGGACGTTATTTCAACTCCGAAATCCCTTACCCTTCCGTCATGGCGCAGCGTTCTGCCCAGGATCGGCACATCCTGGAACTGGCCGAGAATGTAATCTCCCGATATACCGCCGCGCTGGACAACTACGAATTTTCAGGCGGCCTCGAAGCGGTTTGGGAACTCATTGCGGCGGTAAATAAATACCTGGTTGACACGGAGCCATGGGCGCTAGCCGAGAAGAATACTGGCGAAGATCGCTCGAAGCTCGCGACGGTACTCTACACCTCTGCCGAGGCGCTTCGAATCGCCACGCAACTGCTGAGCCCCATCATGCCGGAGTCCACGGCTCGTATCTGGACACAGCTCGGGCAAACCACCGAGCTTTCGTCCCTCCCTCTGAAATCCATAAAAGAATCGCCGCTCGCAACGCAAGAAAAAATCGGGAAGATCGAGCCTGTTTTCCCGCGCCTGGAGAAAGAGGCAACGGTTCGCAAGCTGGTACAGCTCCAGCAACAAGTCTCCGGCAGGGGCTTGCCGAAGAAAACAGCAGCCGGAGTCGGCGCCGAAACAGCACTAGCCATCGCGAAGATTGCCATAGAAGATTTCCTGAAAGTGGAACTGCGCGTGGGAGAGGTCCGTGTGGCGGAGCGCGTCAAAGGAGCTTCAAAGTTGTTGCGGCTTGAGGTGGATATCGGCACCGAGACGCGCCAGATCGTCGCGGGCATTGCCGAATCATATGCTCCGGAGACGCTGATTGGACGCAAGGTGGTTATTGTAGCCAACCTGCAGCCCCGTAAGCTGCGCGGCATTGAGTCCAACGGCATGATTGTGGCGGCATCCGTTGGCAAAGAAGATCGGCCCGTGCTGGTCACTTTCATCGAGGACGTTCCCAACGGAGCCAAGCTGCGGTAAAGCAGCGAGCCATCAGCTTTCAGCTTTCAGCACTTAACCGGAAACGGTGAGCCAACGACTGATAGCTGATAGCTGACCGCTGAGAGCTATGTTCGCCGATTCACACACACACCTCGAATTCCCGGATTTCGACGTTGACCGCGACGAAGTTTTTGCACGCGCCAAAGCGAGCGGCGTCGAGTACATAATGGCGATCGGCAGCGGCACCGGCCCTCATCGGCTGCGTGCCGGGTTGGAGATGGCCGAAGGCCGGGACTGGGTATTTCCCACGATCGGCATTCATCCTCACGAGGCCAAACTGGCCACTGACGAGCATTTCGCAGAACTGGAGTCATTGGCTGCCGATCCGAGGGTGGTTGCCATGGGCGAACTGGGTCTCGACTACCACTACGACCACTCGCCGCGCGAGATTCAACGCGAAGTGTTTGTACGCCAGTTCAGTTTGGCGGCGAGCTACAGGTTGCCGCTGGTCATCCACTGCCGTGAGGCATGGCCAGACTGTCTCGACATTCTGGAGCAGCGCTGGAACCAGACCGGCTTGGGCGGCATTCTCCACTGCTTCAGCGGCACCGCGGAAGATGCGCGCCGCGGCATGGATTGCGGTTTTTATGTTTCGTTTGCCGGGAACATTACATTCCCCAAAGCGGCCGTGCTGCGAGAAGTCGCTGCCGGAGTTCCGCGTGACCGGCTGCTCATTGAGACGGATTGCCCGTTTCTGGCGCCGGTCCCCAAACGCGGCAAGCGCAACGAGCCCTCGTTTGTTCCCCTGGTCGCGCAGCAGTTGGCGGCGATCCGGGGCACAACGGCCGAAGAGGTGGGTGAGTACACGACAGCAAATTTCCTCAAGTTTCTTGAAATTGCGAAAGCGCGCAATTAGGACAATCTTTCACCGCAGAGAACACAGAGAGCACAGAGATATTGGATTTAAGAAATACCTCGTTTCTTGCTTTTGACCCATTTCCCTCTGTGTTCTCTGCGGTGAAATTCGTTCTCTGTTTCGCCGGGAGCAAAAAGAACACTTGTGCTTTGGCCGCATACCATATTAAATTAAGGCTTTCTTCGCATAATGCGAAAACAACTCCTGCGACGTACCATGAATGCTGCCGAGCACCCACCAGTAATGGCGTGGCAAGAAATCTTTGATTTGATCCGCCCGGAGCTTGCTCTAGTAGAAGAGCAGATCCGGGCCGAGTCCGTCTCGAGCGCCTCCGTAGTGACTGCGATTGGGCAGTATCTTCAGGTTAGCGGGGGCAAGCGTGTCCGCCCCGCGCTGGTGCTACTTTCAGCCAAGCTGTTCGGCGCCGCTAGCCGCTCCGCGATCAACCTCGGAACCGTGACGGAAATCATCCACACAGCCACATTGGTGCATGACGACGTTATTGACGAGGCGGACCGCCGCCGCGGGCGGCCTTCCACCAACTCCCGTTGGGGTAATCACACCAGCGTTCTTGCCGGCGACTGGCTTTACATGCAAGCGTTTAAAATCGCCGTACAGGAGCGGAACTTCCGCATCCTCGACATTCTCATCGAGCTGACGCAGCTAATGGTTGAAGGCGAGTTAATCCAGATGGGAATGATCGGGAGGGTGGACCTGAAAGTTGAAGAGCACCTGGATTTGATCTACCGCAAGACGGCGTGCCTTTTCGGCGCGTGCACCCGCTTGGGCGCGGTGCTGGGCGGACAGGACGACCACACGCAGAACCTGCTGGGTGAATACGGCAGGAATCTTGGAATGGCGTTCCAACTGGTTGACGATCTGCTGGACTTCACTGCCAGCGAGGAGATCTTAGGCAAACCAGTAGGAAGTGATCTCCGCGAAGGAAAGGTCACGTTGGCGCTGATCCATGCCCTCAAGCGCTGCACCGCTGAAGAAAAGGCCAAGATTGAAAAGGTAATCGAAGAGGGAGCGTTTCGGAGCGTGTCATGGAATGAGGTACTGGACCTGCTACATCGCTATGACACCTTGCGAATGGTAAAAGAGCAGGCAGAGAAATACTCCCTAGCCGCGCTCGAATGCCTGGAGACATTGCCGGATTCCCCTTACAAGCGCGCCTTAATCGCCCTGCCGGACTTCGTCATCAATCGCGAAAGCTGACGTATACGCGAGTGGCGAGTGGGTTATTCACTACTTGTCACTCACAACCCACCACTCGCCTATGCGCACTCGAGAAACAGAAGTAAAGCTCCGAGTCGCCTCGCTGACCGCCACTCGCCGTCGCCTGCTCGATCTGGGACTGTCTCCCATCCATCATCGCGCTCTCGAAGACAATTTCCTGTTCGATACGCCGGAACGAGCGCTGCGCCAAGTGCGATCTATTCTCCGCCTCCGTCATTACGCGGGTAAATGGATCGTCACCTTCAAAGGTACGCCCGCAGCGGATGCGTTTTACAAATCGCGCCTGGAACTGGAGTCTGAGGTTCAAAACGCCGGCGCCATGCGTTCTATCTTTCAGGCTTTGGGATTTAAGCCCGTCTTTCGATACCAGAAATACCGCACGCACTACGCTCTGAACCGCACACACGCGCGTGCAGCGCGCTTTGACGTGGCCTTGGACGAAACGCCGATCGGAAATTATTTGGAGATCGAGGGCAGCCGCACGGCCATTGATCGCGTCGCACGCGAGCTAGGCTACTCCCGACAGGACTACATCACCGCTTCTTACGGAGCGCTGTACCTGGAGGACTGCAAGAAGAAGAATATCCCGCCAGGAGATATGATTTTCGCGCCAAGCAAGAAACGTCCGCGGTAGCGACGGGGCTCCTGCCATCTCCGACGGAAGACAAACCGGGAGCTCCGTTCCTACTCGATAATGTTACGGTTGCGGTTGGGCAGCCTTCGAGCCCGAAGATGGGTCCACCTGGCGGTCGCCAGCCGAGATGTAGTGTGTGGTTACAAGCGCCCAGTAGTTCGGATACAGGCCTGCCTTGTAGTCGTCCAGGAAAACCGGAATCTTCTCGAGGAGAGTGATCATGCGGGTGCCGGGGACCCAAGCCGGATGCTGCCCAAGATACCCTTTAACCGAGCGAATGATCACGCTGCGTTCCGTCACCGGCAGCTTCTTTACGTTCTCCACGAAACCACCGAACTGATTGTCGTCGTACAGGTACTCTTCCACGTTCGAGGTATAGAAAGCACTGACGCTGTGGCCGTTCTTCCGCAAGTAATCCGCAATCGCCGTCACAGCTTTACGGCCGGAGATGTCTCCCACGACGGGTATGATGCGATTCTGCTCGTGCATCTCACGGACGAATTGGAAATCCTGCTCGACCGCCAGATAGTTGCCTGCCCGGCCGTGCAGATCGGTTTCCAGGATCAAATCCGCCATTGTCGGGAAGCCGTAACCATACGCAATGCGCAAATTGAGTCGCCAGAACACGTAGTATATTCGGCGCAGGCTCTCCACATCTGAGGAAGACAACGGGACATGGAACGTCTCCTCGATGGTTTGTTGAATGAGAGTCAGGTTGTCGGCGTAAGCGCTTGCTGAAACGGGCGAGGTGAAGATGTACCTGAGGAGGTCTTCAAGCGAACCCTCAGCCTCGGCCCGATCTTTGGAAAGAGGTTTGCTGAAAAGCAACGATAAAAATTCAGCGCGGTCGTGAGAAAGGTGAAAAACCGCTTTATACAGCAGATGCTCGATGATGGCCTGGCGGCGGATATCCACCATGAACGCGATCCTAGGTCGGATCTTGGCGATATAAGTGAAGTTTTGCTCCGGGCCGACTCCGATGTAAGCTCCGCCCGACACGCCAAATTCCCTCAGCTTATCCACGACGTGCAGGTAAGAGCTCTCATTGGAAGTAAAGTTATCAGCCTGAAAGTATCCGCCCTCTTCCGAGAACTCCTGCACCATGCGGGAAAATTCTGAGATAGCAATAGGAGTGTTCGCTGCGCTCTTTTGCTGCGGATAAGCCAGCGGCTCGCGGCAGAGCAGCAACGCCGCTATTAGAACTCCACCTCGAATCCGGCGCTTGAACATCGTCTCCAGAAACTCCGCCTCGCTTGGCACAATGATATTGCAAGCGCCCAGGCGCTTACAATCAAAATTAGTTAGCCCGACCGTGCCCTTGACACGACGTACTCGTTAAAAAATAGTCCTGATTGTTCCGCTACGCTGTACAATTGAGTCTCGCGAGCTTCCCAGCGTGTCTGCAGAGAGACAAAGAGCATGATCGTTTCGGATAGGCAGCCCAACGCGGTATTGACATTCTCGTTTCCGGAGCTGTTTTGGTCGGTTTCATAGTCTCATCAGACGCGCCGGTACCAGGCCTGCTGGATGTTATATGGGAGGTAGGTAGATTATTACGTTATGGACCCAAGCACTTGCTCTCATAACCGTAACCCGAGCCGCTCGTTATCGGCGATTCTGCTGATCTGCATCACACTCGTGCTATTTCAGGCAGCGCTCTTGAGCGCCGAGCCGCAGGGCACCGCAGGAAAATCGGAAGCAAAATCGGCTGGGAAAGAGGCTAAGAACGCCGACGCCGAACCGGTGCCACGCATCTCACTGAGCGAGATCACTGGCGGACCGGGCGCGAGCTTGATGGTGCCTCTCTACTACACCCCAGACCCGAAGCAACCGCTCCGCTCGATTGCCGCAGAAATTGACTATGTCGGCAATAATCTGAAGTTTCGGAAGGCGTCCCGTGGCGTCATGCCAGAAGAAGTAGGCGTAGACATCAAAGCCAACGTGACTGAGAACCCGCCAGATCCCAAAACTGGCATCAGCCGTTCCAAGCTGCACGTCTCAATTGCCTTAACAGACAAGAACCCCCAGCAGGGATTGCCTGAAGGCATGCTCGCGGTTCTGATGTTTCAGCTCACCATGGACGCCAAGCCGTTCACGATCAAGTTGACCCCAACGGTTGTGGCAGCGGAAGACCTTCGCACGCCGCCCCGCACGGTCGCCAACGTCAATACTGTTCCCGGAACTGTTACGGTAGAGATCCCCGATCTGTTGCCAGAAGCAACCTGCTTCTTCTTCAGCCACTAATCGGGAGCCGCGCGCCTAAGTGGAGCGGATGCTTGATTGAACAGGCGATCCGCACCCGGTTGCTTACGCGCGCGGCTCTGACAATACTTCCTTGGCCTTTCGAAACACTTGATCGAACATCTGTGCCGTCAGCTTCCCGGTCTGTGTGTTCTGCTGGCTCGGATGGTAGGATGCGATCAGGGTCGGGAACTCCGGAATGTGATAGGCAGCGGCATGCGCAAACTGAAACTGGCTCAGCCTAACAGCCGCGCCTTGGTGCTTGAATATTGTGAGGCACGAATCAAACGCGTGCCGCCCCAACGCCACAATAACCCTGACCTGTCGCAGCACATTCATCTCGCGAATCAAATACTCCCGGCAGTTGCGGAACTCTTCCGGCAACGGCTTGTTGTCCGGCGGAGCACAGCGCACTGCCGCGGTCACATATGCATCGCGTAGCTTGAGTCCGTCGTCTCTACTCACCGACGTAGGCTGATTGGCAAATCCGGCGCGATACAGGGCACTGTATAGGAAATCGCCTGAGCGATCACCTGTAAACACCCGGCCTGTCCTATTGCCGCCGTGAGCGGCCGGTGCAAGCCCCACAATGAGGAGGCGAGCCTTGGGATCACCGAAGCCAGGCACTGGCCGCCCCCAATACTCCCATTCGCGATATGCACGGCGCTTCTCGCGCGCAACACGCTCGCGGTACTCGACAAGGCGGGGGCAGCGCGTACATGAGATGACCTGTTGTTGGATGCTGATCAGGCTATCTTTCATTTCGAGTTCCGGGCGCGGAACCTGCACGATATCACAATCCCGTACGCTCCTGCGTCCGCGCTGCCTCGTGCTATCATTCTTGCTTAACCCTAATAACCTGAGGAGGACTCATGAGCCAGACTGCGGAACCGGTTGTTAAGACCAGCCCTCCAGCGTTACGCGAGAAGTATCATTGCCTGATCGGGGGTAAACTGGTAGGCGCCGAGTCTGGAGAGACCTTTCCGTCATTCAACCCGGCCACAGGCGAGAAACTCGCCGACGTCCCGGCCTGCGATGCGCGTGACATTGACCGGGCCGCGCAGGCGGCGCAAAACGCCTTTCCCGCATGGCGTAAGCTGAGCCCGGCCGAGCGCGGCACGTACTGCCGGCGCTTCGCGGAGCGGCTGCGCGCACGTAAGGACGTGTACGCCGCCCTGGATACCCTGGACCTCGGCAGCCCCTTCAACATGATGCGCGTGGATGTGGCTTCGGCGGCGAATCAAATCGACTATTACGCGGGCCTCGGATCGGAGTTGAAGGGCGAGACTATTCCTTCCGGCGCGCAGACTTTCAGCTTTACACTTCGCGAGCCTTTTGGAGTGGTTGCCAAGATCACCCCGTTCAATCACCCCATCATGTTCGCGGCCCGCGTCGCGGCGCCGCTCGTGGCGGGCAATACGCTCATCGTCAAGCCCGCCGAGCAGACCCCCATATCGGCGCTGGAGATGGTGCACGACCTGAAGGAGATATTCCCTCCGGGTGTCGTAAACGTGGTGAGCGGCGATGGACCCAGCGCGGGAGCACCGCTGGTGCAACATGCTCTGGTACGGCGCATCGCGTTCACCGGATCAGTGGAAGTAGGTCGCGCCATCATGCGCTCTGCCGCAGACGGGCTGAAAACCGTCTCGCTGGAACTGGGCGGCAAGAATCCCATGATTGTGTTTCCCGACGTGGACCTGGACCGCGCCGTTGCATCCGCCTTCAATGGCATGAATTACACCTGGTCGCAGGGACAGTCGTGCGGCTCAACCTCACGGGTTTTCCTTCACTCCGATATTCACGATGCATTCGTGGTGAAGCTGCTCGAGAAGGTCAAAACAGTTCGTATCGGGATGCCGATCGATGAGAAGACCGAGATGGGCTGTCTTGTTTCCGAACAGCAGTTCAATAAGGTGATGTCATATATCGAGATCGGCAAGAAGGAAGGCGCCAAGGTGATGATCGGCGGCGGCAGGCCGTCGAACCCCGATCTCCAGCGCGGCTACTTCGTAGAACCGACTATCTTTGACGGCGTCGAGCAGCGCATGCGCCTGGCACAGGAAGAGATCTTCGGGCCGGTGCAGTCCATCATCACGTGGAACGACCTCGACCAAGTCACCGAGATGGCCAACAGCGTCATGTACGGCCTGACGGCGAGCATATGGTGCCGCGACTTTTCAAAGGCATATCGGATGGCTCAGGAGATTCAGGCTGGATTCGTATGGATCAACGACAGCAGCAAGCACTTCCTGGGCGTGCCGTTCGGCGGATATAAACAAAGCGGCCTGGGACGGGAAGAGTGCCTCGCGGATTTGCTGAGCTATACCCAGGTGAAGAGCATCAATGTAAATGTGAGTTGACGTAGAGCCAGCGTCTGTCTGGCGTAAAGGCGCCAGGGACGGGCGCCGCTACGATCCTGCGCTCGAACCTAAACCTTCGCCGCTTTCAATGCGGCTAACACGCGCTTGTCTCTGAATGGAACCCGTCGGATGCGAACTCCCGTCGCGTCGTAAATCGCGTTGGCAACCGCCGCCGGCGTGATCCTGCATGCTGCCTCGCCCGCTCCGTAGGGAGGCAGATCGGGCCGGTTCGGATTCGGATCTCCGTTTACCAGCACGATATCAATCTTTGCCGGCGTGTCGGCGTGCGTGAGCGTCGGATATGAAATCCAATCGACGCTGGTGATCTTGTCCGTATCGAACTGTACTTCCTCGTGGAGGCCTCGGCTTAACCCGTGGAGCAGGTTGCCCTCGATGGTGTTGAGCAACCCGTCGGGATTAATCACCAGTCCGCAATCGTGCGCACAAACTAGCCGCTTGACCCAAACGTGCCCGGTTGTGCGATTCACCTCAACTTCGGCGATCTCCACCACGATCGTGGTCTGACGGTAGCAGTATGCGATACCGCGGCCGGTGAGGATGTTTCCGGTGCCGAGCGCTTTCGGGGAAGGGCGATTATCCCAACCGTAAGCCGCTGCCGCCGCCTTGACCACGGCGATGGAGCGGGCGCGGGTGAACACCTTGTCGTCGTCGGTGCTGCCAGTGAGAAGCCGCAACCGGAACTCGACCGGGTCGGCTTTCGCCGCTGCCGCCAACTCATCTATGAACGATTCGCTGGCGAAGGCGATCTGCGGGCCATTAGGATCCCGCAAGTTTCCAGCGCGGATCGGCGTCTCCCAAACAAGAGGTAGGCGCACAACCTCAGTCGTCCTGCGGAGATTCGGAATAACGTACATGTCCGCAGGCGGGCCGGCACCGCCCTTGGCAGGCGCGGAGGGTCTTCTCCCGACGAGCTGACCGATCAACACGGTATTGGGATCGTTGTAATCCACGTGGTTATAGTCAGCGGTTCGGGCGTTATATACCAGCGCGATGAGGTTCCCTTGTGTATCGAGGCCGCCGCGCAGCTTGAATGTAAACGCAGGGCCTTTGGTATCCCATGCGGTCTCTTCGTGCCTCATCCACTGGACGCGAACCGGGCGTCCGACTTCCTTGGCCAGAAAGGCCGCCTCGAAGCCCGCGTCATCGGCTGCCGTGCGGCCGTAGGCCTGCGAGCCCTCCATCCAGATGACGCGCACCCGATCCTGAGGCATGCCCAGAAAATCAGCGACGCCTCTGCGCAGCCGGTACGCTTTCATATCGTTCGAATAGATCGTCATCTGCCCGTTCGACGGGTCGGCCATCGCATGCGCCGGCCCGAAGGACACATGTCCCTGGAACGGGAATTCATATTCGGCCTCGATGACTTTGGCCGCGCTGGCCAGCGCATCGTCCGGATTGCCCACTACCGGTGGCGTGGGCTGCGTTACCGAGGTGGGCGAGGCGTTCCGCATGTAGTCATATAGGTCTTCCGATTTCGGGAAGGATGGTGTGGCCGGTTTCTCCCAATTGACCTTGAGTTGCCGCGACGCCTTGATGGCGTCCTCTTCGCGCTCGCACACCACCGCGACGTAGTTGCCCTTGCTCACCACCTTTATGAACCCCGGAATGCCTCGGACGGACGACTCGTCTATGCTGATCAGCTTGGCGCCCGCCCATGGCGGCCTCACGTTGCGCGCGTGCACCATGCCGGGAACTTTGGCATCCACGGCCCACTTCAACGAGCCGTCTACTTTGGGAGGAATGTCATAGCGCGGAAGCGACTTTCCGATGATCTTGTGTTCCTGCACCGGCTTCAGGTTTGCCACACCGGTGGTGGCGTCAATGTCCTTACCCGTCAGCGTCACGTTGAACCGTTTTCCGCCGATCAGTTCTCCGTAAGTGACCTTTATAGAAGGATCGCCTTTGACTGTAATCACTCCCTCGCTGACCGAGAACTGATCCACGGGCGCACCAAACTGTTTGGATGCCATTTCCAGCAGGACCCGGCGGGCCTCAGCGGCCACACGCCGCATGGGCCAACCATCCACCCGGATCGCGTCAGAGCCGCCCGAGCCACCCTGATCTACGGTGGTCTCGGTGTTGCCCATGATGAGGTCGGTCTTGTCGAATGCCATGTCCAGCTCATCGGCCATGATCTGGCGAAAGGCCGTTCCGGTACCCTGGCCGCAGTCCGTCTTCCCGACATAGAAAGCCGCCGTGTTGTCCTGACGTATTACGATCCACGAATCGAGTTGTCTAAAGTCAGGATCCTTATACGGGCCGGCAGGCGGATTCACCTCGGCGACTGCGGCGCTGGCAGTCGCGTTGATCAGATTAGGATTAACCATCGCCGCGGCGCTGAAGCTTACGACCATCAGGCCAGAGCCTTTGAGGAAGTCCCGGCGGGAGGTCGTTCCGTTCCACTTTTCCATAGCATCTTCAACTTGTTTCGGAACTCTTGTGAATTCAGTCATGCGATTACCTCGCTTCCCGAAGCACGCCGGGCAGCCGCCATCATCTTCGCGGCACGTTTGATGGCGGCCTGCACGCGGTAATAGGTCATACAGCGGCACAGCGCTCCGGCCATCCCTTCCCGGATCTCCTGATCGGTGGGGTTTGGGTGCTTGTCCAGCAGCGCCTTCGCGGTCATGATCTGGCCGTTTTGGCAGAAGCCGCATTGCGGCACTTGCTCGTCAATCCAGGCCTGCTGCACGGGATGCAGCCTGCCGTCTCTGGCCAACCCTTCGAGCGTCGTAATCTCCGCGCCTCGAACGGCTGAAACCGGCGTGACGCAGGACCGGACCGCGAGGCCCTTGATGAGAACTGTGCACGACCCGCATTGCCCCAATCCGCAGCCAAATCGAGGACCTTGCAAGCCGAGATCATTCCGCAAAATGTAAAGCAGCGGAGTCGAAGGATCAATATCCAAGGTGTGCGTCCTGCCGTTCACCTTCAGAGTAAATTTACTCATTATCCATTCTCCTTACGAACCGGCCCGGGCGATGCCGCTTGTTTGCGAAATCCTAATCGCCATAGCATACCACGCGAAAAACCATTCGACTGTTGGACGGGATTTCTTCCTCGCTCGTTACATCGAACCGTCTTTGCCGTGCACCAGTCGCCGCCAGTCGCCATACGGCATCCGCTTGATCCAGTACAGCATGGAGTTGATGGCGAACAGCGGGGTATCGTTGTAAAATCCGGACTGCTTCATGATATTGAAGTGTGGTTTGCCGGCGCGATCGGTTTCCGGCAACAGAGCGTCACTTTTCCCGTCGAATTCGACCAGCCTGTAGTTCTTGCGCTCGCACAAACTCCGGTCGAGCGTGCAATCTACGCGAATCCAGCGGCCATCCAGATACACAGCGCTCATTCCGTGGTGAATCAGCTCGTGGCCGCCCATCAGCTTGAAAAATGTGCCGACGATCTTGTAATCGGCGATGTCCTGGAACCCGATCCGCGCCGGAATACCGGCAGCGCGACACAACGCCGCGAACAGCGCCCCCTTCTGCATGCAGAAGCCGTTCCCCATCGCCAGCGTGTGCGAGGCGCTAAAATCCTTACGCTCTTTCACGTCCGGCGCAAAGTTGTACACGATCTCATCGCGCACAAAATCGAAAATGCTGCGCGCCTGATTGCACTGCTGCCGGTGAGAACGCGTCAGCTTTGCGGCTCGCTCGCGGATATTCGCAGCGCTGGAGTCAATACAAAAGGCCGGGCGCATGCTGCTGCCCGGATTCATACGTTGGAGTAAATTGCCGTTTTTGGAATGCATCAAAAGACTCGGGCGACAAGCAACGGGTGGTACCTGCGTTGCTTGAGATTAGAGGCGGGAATTCTCATAAGCGCAATTGTAGCACGTGGGTCGCACAGGCCTAAGTAGGCGTATCGTGCAATCTAAAATGTAACGCTGGGAGAATCGTCGCGCAAAACGAGAATGTAACCCGTTATGGAAACGGGTTACAGGATGAAACCAAGTTCTCGAAAGATTATTTGCGGAACGTGTAGTGCGATATCAGCAAGCGTCCCGGTCTGAGAGGAGGGCGCCTGCGCCGATATGAGCCGCCGCAGACTCCCCTGGAACGGCTCGGTGCCTGTAAAGGTTTTTCCCAGCAGTACGCTGAACTGAAGCGGCTCCGAGACCGCCTCGATCCCTTCCAGCTATCGCAGCGCATCCAGACCAAGCTGGAGGCTGTCTTCCAACTGGCTTCTCCACCTAACGGAAAGCCCATTACACAGCTTCCACTGATTTCCACAGCAATTCACAGAAAGAAAAAAGAAGCAAAAAAGAAAGAAAAAACGATGACGACGAGCTGTAGTGTTCCCAATTTACAAAACACAAAAACACTACTCGGGTTACATTCTCAAATTACGTGACGATACGCCCAAAATTACATTCTTCAATTGCTCGACAGGCAGGCGGAGAGATTGTGGCGAATCACAGAGACGAAGGTGACGCCGCCCCGGCTCCGATAGAATTACACGCGTCAACGTCACAGAGTACGTTTTTCCCATTCTAGTTCCACAGCCCGGCAAACCGCCAATATCCGACTGCGAAAAGCAGAGCGAGCGCTGACATGATGAAGTAGACATGCGCGGCGCGGACCAAGTGAGATATGGAGAACGCTTGCCCGCCCGTCATGCCGTATGCTAACGCCACCCACATATTCTCGTACAGCGTCCACATGGGATGCCCAGCGATTAGCAAAGTAGCGATGAGAACTATGGGATCGATCGGCACGCCGCGGAGCATGGATGAAACTGGCAGGAACAACACCGTCATTGCTAAAAAGCCTGTGGGATCGGAGAACTTCGCTAGCAGCATCGCTACAAACAGCACGAATGCTAACGCCAGTACGTTATCCGAGACGCTGTGGACGATGGGTACGATTATGCTGGACAGCCAGTCGCTGACCCGATTTTCTTTGATGATCGTGGGTAGGGAAAAAGCCGCGCCCAGAAACAGCAGCAGCGACCAGGAGACGGCGCCGCCAAAATCTTTCTCCTGCAGTATCCCAGAAGCTGCAAAAGCAGCCATGGCAAACATCCCAATGAGGTAACTCGGGAAACTGTGCAGACGGCCCTGCGTCACCCAATAAGCGATCGAGAGGATCACGATCCCAGCGGTCAACTTCTCGCGTAAAGACATGTTGCCGAGCTTGGCGAGCTCTGTTTTGGAAAACGCCTTTTCCACCGCCAGTTCTTTTTCAGGGCGGAGAATAATCCAATTACCGACCAGCAGCAGCACAGACCAAAGCATGGTGGGGAGCGCCATGGCGCGGAACCAATCGATCCAATTCAACTCCCAGCCCTGGGTTTTAAAGAGGCTCACCATCAGCGGACCCCACAGTGAGCCGTACAATGTGGCACAACCGGGAATAACCGCCATCTCGACGGTGGAGAGCATGATCAGCGAGGCGCCTCTGCTGAGAGGTGTCAGACCTAACTCCTGCACCAGGGCCCAGGTGATCGGCACCAGAATGGCCGTGCGCACCGTCATGGAGGGTATGCCGAACGAAAGCGCCAGTCCGATGATGAACAGCGAGATCAGAATACCGGCGTACGTGGCGGGGAACCAGTTCAGAACAACGTACGTCAAGCGTCTGGCGAGGCCAGTGGACTGCATCGCGTAGCCATAAAACAGCACCACCAGCAGAATCCAATATTCCACGGCGGAAAACGCGCTCAGCGCGTGCGCAGGCTTTACACCTGCCAGGATCATCAGCGCCAGCATCAATATGGAGGCTGGAGCGTTTCCCAGCACGTTGAAAATCCAAAAAAAAACGGTTAGTACAAGGATGGCGAGGATGGAGTGTCCCACGGGAGTCAGCCCGTCCGGAGTCGGCAGCAGACGCAGACCTACACCGAGCGCAATTCCCGCGATGGCGCCCGCTAGACGGTTCCGGCGCGCCCGTCCTTCCGCCGCGGGTTGGCGCACCGCCCCCATGGTTGCGCTCATTTATTCCTTTCTGCTCTGGGATTGACCTACATCACACGGCTTCTATTTTGAACTCCGATTATAGACCTCAAAATCCCGACCGCCTAAATCGAAACGCTATGCGGCGCTGTGTCATTTTGAATTCTTCTTTGTGGCAACTCGCGAATCGGGTTGTGGAAGGGCACGGCTTTGAGCCGTGCCGGAAAGGGCTAACAACTAACACGGCCAAACAGGCTGCTGAAAAATTCGCTTGCGTTGGCGGTAGATTGTTGCAGCAGCAGCGCCCCAATCAACTGCTCCGGAGGTTTCGACGGCCGTCCCCGGCGGGCGTACAGCCCGTCGAAATGCGAAGACAACTCGGCCAGAGCTTGGTCGGCCATCTTGCGGATCGCGCGCAAGGGGTGGTTGGTTGGAACTCGCTGATCGATTGACGTAACGGAACATCGCTTCTTGTTGGTTTTCGTCTTCGCGCATGCTACTTACTTATCCCACTTCCCCTCAAAATGCACCTTCTTTTGTCCATGTATTTTTTCAGCAACCTGTTTAGCCGTCTCAGCGTATTCGCTTCCGGCATGGCTGAAGCCATGCCCTTCCGGATTTCACGGATCACAAGCGCCGAAATTCAAACTGACCCAGCACCGGCAGCGGACAGGCGGCTGTATTCGTTCAGTAATGATTAGTGACACTCGATAGTAGAGTGTCAGGATGCAAATACGATCCGGGAAACATCCCAAGGCGCGCCAGCTGGCGCGCCTTGGGAGCGAATTGAGCCGGGATGGTCTGCTCCGGCTACAGTGGGACGCACTACCTCCAGCACGGTCGAAACGCTGCCTTCACGTGTCGGCACTTCGGAATCAGCCGCCAAACTTTCTATCGCTGGTGGCGACGTTACAACCGGCATGATCTACTTACTTTAGAAAGCGGTTCGCATCGCCCCTATCACCGTCGTCAGCCGACGTGGTCAGCACCATTGCAGCAAGCGGTCTTGGCACTGCAGGCGGCTGCTCGGCTCTGGAATTGGGCCTCCTGGCGAGGAAGCTCTCGATCACTTCGGATTGAAGTTCGAGAATCTTCTCGGCCCGCGCCTTGATTTCTTCTGTCGGGCTCTCGTCCACCGGACAGGAAAACTCGACCGAGAGAGAATCAATCCGCCCGTCGGGGCTGGCGCTCCGCTTGATAACCATCTGCGGGGCGCCGTTGCCTGTTGCGATCGTTCTCTTCCGTTTCGGCTTGGCGTTATCTTCTCTGGCAATCGCGGTTCGCATGGCACCTTCGTCTGACGAGCGCAACCGTCGTGGTCGGTACGCGTCTCAAAACGCCACACGACCCACTGCGATAGTTGCTTCAGCTCAATTGGAAGAATGAGATCTTGATTCGCGAGTGCGCTCATATCACGCTTTATCGAGGCCCCCCCCGGTCAATGTCCCGCAACGGGCCAACTGGTCCGAGGCACACCGGATCATCTCCAGTACCGTTGTCTCCCCGGTGCCGCGACACCAATGAGGCAGTTCAACTTCTGCTCGAAATCGAGGCGCGCTTACTCTACTCGCGGATAGAAATTCTCCCGATCCTCGGAATTCGAAAGGAATCCATCAGCGCCGTCGAGGCTCTTTGTAAGCTTATTACCAACAAGCATAAGGCAACGTTGGGGGATGCTCTTAAGGAACTCGAGAAGAAACTCCCTATGCATCAGGCGTTCAAGAACGCGCTAAACAATCTCTACGGCTACACGAGCGATGCCGAAGGCATCCGCCACGCACTGTTGGACGAGAGCAAACTCACGCCGGATGATGGAAAGTTCATGTTGGTTCTTTGCTCCGCGTTCGTGAATTACGTGACGGCTGTTGCCTCGAAAGCCGGGATTGAATTGTAATCCGTTGAAGGGATGCCACAAAATGCGTTTTTTGACTCGGCCTGCTATATGGCCTGCTCGCCGTGGTCTCCCGTGCGGATTCGGAGTACGTCATTGACGTCAGTGATAAAAATCTTGCCGTCGCCGAACTTGCCGGTCTTGGCGGCGTCCTGGATGGCCTTCATGCACTCGGCGGCCTGATCATCGCGCACCAGGATGTCAAGCTTTAACTTGGGCTGAAACTCTGCTTTATATTCCACGCCGCGGTAGTGTTCCGTGTGCCCCTTCTGGCGTCCGAAGCCCCGCACCTCCGTCACGGTCATGCCGTGGATATCGAGTTTGTCCAGCGCCTCGCGCACTTCTTCGAGCTTGTGCGGACGAATGATGCATTCGAGTTTCTTCATAAGCTCATCTCTGCAGTGCGTATGGACCGCTTTTATGGTACTACAGTTTGTGCTCGATTAAACGTCGTAGTACGGTGGAACTCCCAAGCCGCCGGCCTTAAGAAGAGATCGGTTTAACTATCTCCGATTCCGTCGGGGTGGGTGGAAGCGGTCGGGAATTGGAATTTCTGTCACATGAAATTTGCATTTTGATCTACTTTTTTGCCGCGCTTTACCCAATAAACCGGCAAAATATAGAACACTAGACATTCAAAAACACGCTTCCGTTGGTGCATTGCCGAACAGCACAAGTGTGTGCTAGCATTCTGTTCTAGGATAATGCGCGAACAAAAGGCGAATTAATGACTCAAGCGGAAGCGTTAACGTTATTGCTGGAGGAGAAAGTCGAGTTCCTGCTGCTGCAGTTTACGGACATTCTGGGCTCCATTAAGACCGTCGAAATTCCCACCAACAAGTTCGAATTGGCATTAGGAGGGGAGGTCGCCTTCGACGGCTCCGCGCTGGAGGGGTTTCACCGCACCATTGAATCGGAGTTGTTATTGAAACCCGATCTGGATACGCTCCGGATTGCGCCGCCCGTTGCGAGCGAGACGCGCACGGCCCGCCTGATCTGTGACGTGCACAACTTGGATCGTACTCCGTTCGGCGGTTGCCCACGCACCCGCCTGAAGAATGTTCTGTCACTGTTCCAGGACAAGGGCTACTCGGTTGCGGTTTCGCCGGAGATTGAATTCTTCTTGTTTCAGAAGGACTCGCATTCCCGACCCACCACCACAACTCAAGACCCCGGTAGCTACTTCGACCTGGTTCCAATGGACAAAGGCGAGGAGACGCGGCGCCGCATTGTTTCCGAGTTAAGGGCAACGGAAATTATGGTGGAAGCCGGCCATCATGAAATCGCTCCCGGTCAGCATGAAATTGACCTCAAAGAGGCCCCAGCGCTGGCTATCGCAGACGTAATCGCAAATCTCCGGATGATCAGCCGCGCCGTGGCTGCAGCGCAAGGACTCCATGCTACTTTTATGCCCAAGCCGGTTTACGGGAAAGACGGCTCCGGAATGCACCTTCACATTCTCCTGATGCAGAATGGGAGGAATGCTTTTGAGGACCCGAAGGGTGAGTACGGCCTGACGCCGGTGGCGTTGAATTTTATCGCCGGCCTGTTAGGACACGCGCGCGGGTTTTCCGCGGTCACCAATCCGCTGGTCAATTCTTACAAAAGGCTGGTGCAGGGCTTCGAGTCTCCCACACACCTGGTGTGGTCGGAAAAGAACGTGAATCCTTTGGTACGCGTTCCGCCCATCCGAGGCGCCAGCCAGACCCGTTGCGAACTGAGGAATCCAGATCCTTCGTGCAATCCGTATCTGGCTCTGGCGGTTGTGCTACGCGCCGGATTGCAGGGCATCATCGAGAATCTCGATCCGGGGCCTCCCATCAGCAAGAATATCTATCGCATGAGCGCCCGCGAGCGAGCGCGCTTCAACATTGATCCGCTGCCGTCGAATCTGCACGAGGCCACCGCCGCGCTGCGCAAAGACAAGCTGATGCAGGAAACGCTCGGCCCTGTCATTTACCGCTATCTGGTAGAAGCGCAGAAGGCGCTTTGGGAAGACTACTCCAACCACGTCCACCCTTGGGAATTGGAACACTACCTCGCTTACTATTGAGCCGGATACTTGGGAGTGCCGGAATCATCGCAGTGGCTACCGCCACGGCTCGCTTCGTTTCCCCGGTTTCCAATGTGATGATGTCGTCCCCGCCGGGAACAAAAACTTTCACAAGAAGAACTCTCACCACTTGCCAGAAAAAATCCTCGGATCGCAAAGCGTCAACACCCAAAAGAGCGGCAGGATATCATAGGCGTGGTCGGGCACGAGCAATCTTATGCAGAATTGAGGAATCCTCCCCAAACTTGCATAAGGCATCGCAGTGTTGGCACAGATCCCCGAACGGGATAAACGCAAGACGGATGTCCGTAAGATCATCGCGAAAAGCTGGCCGTGCCAGTTGAGCCATTACTTCTCGTTCTCGGTAATCCGGAGCAACAAGGAAGAGATTGCAATTGCAACCTGGAATTGATCGCGCCAAGTCTTCCAAGCGGAGAATCCCCGAGTAGATACTGGTGCTCTTCTCGACTTCAAAAGCGGCGACGATCTCGGCAGTGCCAGGCCGCAACCAAATCACGTCAATCAAACTGACCGTTTCCATCACTTCAGGTGGCCAATCCAACTGAGGCAGTGCCGGGACAGTCAGGATTGAGAAGGCCTCGCCATTGTACGACCTGTGGCGATCATTTCGGGCCACGTGAACTCGGTAATTGAGCGCGCGGCCAATCTTGATTAGCACATGCTGAATCTTCGTATGTTCAGACTCTTCGTTTTCTTCCGCAACAACTGACTCGTGACGAGCCCTCGCAGCTTTTTCGGCTTTGATCTTTGCCGGTTCCAAAAGCGATTGCACGCTCCCGGTGACCAGCAGACGACCGGAACCGATTTCAAACAGCAATCCCGCAAAAGCACCCACGTCTTTAGAGAGATGGTCTCTCACTTCGACATTGGTTTGAATAATCGTTTCACGCATGTCGCGGTAGCTTCCCCAGGAACCGAGCTTCTTCTTTTCGCCGAAAAGAAAGTTGAACCCATTCAGGATGGCTGTGTTGAAAGGGGGTACCAGCGTGGGGTGCAGGAAGTAGATGATGTTGGCTACGGCGGGGCCAAGCCCTTTGATCTCGGCAGCGGCGAGACGGCTCAATTCAACGAGTACTTGTTCCTCTCGTTTGGCGTCCAGGCAGGATGACAAGAATGCACCGAATTTCTGCTTGTTGAGTTGATTCTCGTAAATGTCGGGAATTCGAAGCTTCGGCTTCCAGAAAAAAGCGTGGGCCGCCCCCTCAAAAACCTGCTTCTGTTCGGTAATCGCTGATAATACGAACTCCAAAGGCGAGCCTTTAAAATCACTTCCAAACGATTGGGCTGCGATGGCATCTACGGTGTCTCGAACACCACGCCGAATGGCCCGAAATGCCTTGAGGCGCTGCTCACCCCTTACAAACCACGTGTTGTAAACAGATTCCGGATCAGATTTATACCGATCGACCAATTCGAGTAGTGCTGTTTTCTCCACGATCTGATCTCTTCCGAATGCAACCTATCAAACTCAACCGAGCGTTAGACATTCTAACCGAAGTTCTTGCTTTAACGACGAGGTAAATTCATGCAGTCCATGCCATAGCGCTTCTTGCTTATTATTGGCGTCGGATGACGTTTACCGCTCCCTTTGATCGCGGCTGGGGTATGCATCTGGCCAATTCGCAGAGTTGCTCTGGGAAAAAACCGCCGCTGGGGTATAATGCTGCTAGTGCGAGTGGACAGGTAACGGTTGGCGCTGCGTTCCCTCAATCGGGGCTCACGATCCTTACCGGAACACAGAAATCCATTAATAAGAATTGACTAGGTTTAAACGATGCTCAACATTTTTCGGCAGAGAAGGACCCTGGTTAAGGGCGTGTTCGGAGCCATTTTGCTCCTGGTGGCCCTCAGCATGGTCATCACGCTTATACCGGGGCTGACCGGAGGCATGGGCGATACTGTTGCCACTGGAGTGGTCGCCGAGATCGCGGGCGAACGGATCACCGAGTTTGACGTCCAGCAGAGCGTGCAGCAGGTGAGCACGCGCAACAGAATTCCTCCCGAGATGATGCCGTTCTACACCTCGCAGATTCTGAACGAAATGATCGTGCAGAAAGCCAGCCTGCGTGAAGCCGGGCGCCTCGGTCTGAAGGTGGACCAACCGGAGGTGCAGGCGCAGTTGCGCCGCGACCAGACCCTGTTCCCTAACGGTACATTTGTGGGAATGCAGCAGTACGAAGACATGATCTACGAGCGAACCGGAATGACTGTGCCGCAATTTGAAGAGCGCTACCGGCAAGCTCTTCTGCTCGACAAACTTCGTCAGCTCGTTACGGATTCTATCACCGCCACGCCTGCCGACATTCATCAGGTGTTTGTACAAGACAACGAAAAAGTTGTCCTCGACTATGTGACTATTGATCCCGCCGATTTCAAGAAGGAGATTAATCCCTCTGAGGGCACGCTCCAGGAGTACTTCAATAAGAACAAAGACCGGTACCAAATACCCGAGAAACGGCGCGCCAAGGTCCTGCTCATAAAACAAAGTAAGCTTCGCGAGGGGCTGACCGTTTCCGATGAAGAGATACGAAAGTATTATCAGGCGCACGTGGATAATTATCGCTTACCGGAGCGCGTGACGGTCCGTCACATCCTGCTAAAAGCGGATTCTAAGGACCCGGCCCAAGTTGAAGCGGCGAAGAAGAAGGTAGACGACCTTCTGAAGCAACTGAAGTCCGGCGCCGATTTTGCCGATTTAGCGAAAAAGAATTCACAGGATACCGGCACGGCGTCCACGGGCGGACTGCTGGCCAACATTACACGCAGGCAGATGGTTCCTGAATTCGAGCAGGCTGCTTTCAGCCTCGCTCCCAACCAATTGAGCGGGCCGGTGCAGACGATGTATGGCATCCATATTATCCAGGGCATTTCACACGAACAGGCGCACCAGCAAACGTTTGAGCAGGCCAAGTCACAGATACAACCAGTACTAGTAGAAGAAAAGCTCAACAAGCTCATTGCCGACTCAACGGAAGCGGCGGCACAGGAGTTGTCCAAGTCGCCGGGGAATATACAGCAGATCGCCGAGAAATACCACGCCCAGGTCGTCGAGCCTGCGCCCTTTTCAAACGACGAAAACCTGCCCAACATTGGAGCATCGCCCGCTTTTATGCAACAAGTTTTCGGCATGGAAAAGAACCAGGTGGGCTCGCCTGTTCAAGTAGACGACGGCTATGGCGTGCCGGTGCTGTTGGACATTTTGCCGGCGCACCCCGCAGAATGGGCTGAGGTAAAAGATCAGGTTAAGAACGACTACATTGAGGAGCAGGCCAGAGGCAAGGCGGCCGAGAAGGCGCTAGCGATCGCGAGCACGTTGGATCAGCAAGGAAAGGATAAAGACCTGAAGAAGGCAGCCAAGAGCGCCGGCCTGACTGTAAAGACCAGCCCCGCGGTCACTCGCGAAGGAACGATTCCTTCTTTGGGAAACGTAAGAGATCTGGATCCGAGGATATTCACGTTGCCTGTCCGCGGCACGGGCGGTCCGTTGCCCGCGCAGGGATTGCAGGTGGTTTATCAAATCGCGTCGCGCGAAGCTCCCAACGAGCAGGAGTTTGCCAGCAAGAAGACCCAGGTCGAACAAAAAGTCCTGGCGGAGAAGCGCCAGCTCGCCTTTGAGATATTTCAGGACAATTTGAAAAAGAAGTATAGAGACTCGGGCGATTTGAAGCTGCACCAGGACGCCATCACGCGCTTGACCTCGGCGAACGCTCCTAGGCCCTGATGTTTCGGTGGTTGGGCAGAGCCTGTTCCAGGCAGCTATAAGGGATCTGTACCGCATCGAACCGAATGGGGAAGAACTAGCGTTTGAAGATAGCTGTCGCCAATTCGACGTTTGCTCAGCCGCAAGCACTACTTCGGCCGGAACGTCCGCTTATACAGACAGAGGATCTCTGGAAAAGCTACCAGATGGGGTCAGAGATCGTACACGCGCTCCAGGGGATAAATCTGTCGATCGAGCGCGGCGAATACGTCGCCATCATGGGTCCGTCCGGCTCGGGCAAATCCACTTTGATGAACTTGATCGGCTGCCTCGACTCGCCCACACGAGGCCAGTATTGGCTCAATGGCAAGCTGGTTAGCGAACTCGACGACGACGAACTCGCCCAAATTCGAAATCGCGAAATCGGGTTCGTTTTCCAAATTTTCAATCTGCTACCGCGTTCTACGGCGCTAGCCAACGTAGAACTGCCCCTGATCTATCGTGGGATGTCCGCCGCGGAGCGCCGCGCCCAAGCCAAAGAGGCTCTAAAGCTGGTGGAGTTGGAACATCGTATGGACCACCGCCCGAATGAGCTTTCCGGTGGTCAGCGCCAACGCGTGGCGATCGCGAGGGCGCTGGTCACCGACCCCTCGATCCTGCTCGCCGATGAGCCCACCGGCAACCTGGATACCGCTACCGGCGCCGAGATCATGCAACTGTTCAATACGCTAAATGAACAGTCCCGCACACTGGTAATCGTCACGCACGAACGTGAGGTGGCCGAGTGCGCCCGCCGCATCCTGCACATCCGCGACGGCAAACTGGAAAGCGACGAGCGAGTGCGCTAACACCGCTCAACTTGGACACGGAGCCGTGGACGGGAAGAGCGTTGACATTGTTCTTACGGTGCGGCAGCGAACGGTACTTGCGGCATGGGAACCCGGGGCAGGCGCAGTTCCGTTGTGTCTGCGTCTGAGATCGGCTCAGGGGCGCGGCTGGGGGCGAGACGTTCTAAAGCGATTCGAGCGGAGCGGCGGACGCGGCTGTCCAGTGCGGTTTGAGCGCTCTTGATCAACACCGCGCGGCCCTGCTGGAAATTCCCTTCAGCGAGAGCGTAAATAGCGTACTGTTTCACATAGAAATCGGGATCGTCGACCAGCGCAATCAGTTTCGCAGCCGTCCTGCTGTCCTGGTGGTCTCCGAGCTTCAGCAGCGCGTCTACCGCGGCCATTCGGGTCTCGGGATATTTGCTATACGTGATCCACGGCACAACCGTGTCCCACTCCTTCTTGTCTCCCAATTCACCTAGTCCGCGCAGCGAAAAGCGCCGGACTACGTCCTGATCCGAGCTTCGATTCACGGCCTGCCGCAGCATCTTCTTGGCGTCTTTCGCTTGAATCTTGCCGATGGCGAGCGCGGCTTCGGCGGCGACGAACGTGTTCCTGTCCTTGTTTAGAGCGGCGGCAGCGATCTTGGCTGCTTTGCCATCTTTGCGGAACGATCCCAGGGCACGGATGGATGCCTGTCGGACGCGGGCATCGCGATCGTGCAACGCTTCCGCGAGCGCCTCACGCGCGGCTACTGTTTTTATCTCCGCGAGACCTTTCGCGGCCGCCTCCCTCACGCCCCAAAAGGAATCCCCAACCAGCGTCTGCCGCAATGCGGGAACAATCTCGCCGCTCTTCTCCGTCTGCACCAACTGGTCAATGGCCCAAACGCGGCCCACCACTGACGGATCGTTCTTCAACTGATATATCAGCTCGGCGACAGTTTTGGGAAACCTCATGGTCGCGAGAATGCGATGCTCTGGATCAAAGCGGGTGATTAGAGGTTGACTGTCGAGCGGGAAATCGAATTCGTCGCGCGGGTGAGCAAACTCAATGCGGCGGCGGCTGCGTCCTGCGGAGGTAATGAATTCCACGTCCACCGGCATTCTGAAGAGCGGCGTCTGCTCATCCAGAAGCTGCTTTTGTTCCACTACAAGGTGCACCGTACGGGTGGACTCGTTCCACTGTTGCGTGATCTCGAGCTCCGGGTAACCGGCTTTGGTCGTCCATTGAGTGAAGAACCAACCCATGTCTCGTCCGCTAACTTCCTCGGCAGCTTTGCGCAGATCGTCTGTCGTGACGTTGCCCGCCTGATGCGCCTTGGCGTAGTGAGTCATCGTGGCGAAGAATTTCTCATCATCGAGCACATACCGCAGCATGTCGAGTACCAGCGCGCCTTTTTCGTAAGTAGTGCGATCGAACAGGTCCAGCGGGTCTGTGTAATACGAGGTCACCATAGGGCGGCGGTATCGCTGGCGGTCCTCTTCGAGGTACCTGGCCTCTGCCTTAAACAACGAATACCGGTATTCCTGCTCTCCAAAGCGGTATTCGCGGTAGAGATCGGCCCAATACGTGGCGAAGCCTTCGTTGAGCCAGATGTGGTCCCAATTGGCACAAGTCAGCAAATCTCCAAACCACTGGTGGGCCAGCTCGTGCGTTACCAGGTCCACGCTATTGATCTGCGGCTCGGAGCTATCATCGTGCAGCGTACGGTCGGTTAATGTTGTGGCGCTGATGTTCTCCATTCCGCCAAACACGAAATCGCGGACGGCAACCTGAGCGTACTTGGGGTAGGGATACGGAATGCCGATCTTCTCGGAAAAAAAACGGATCGCATGCGGCGTCTCACGGAACGACCGCAGCGCCCTCTCGCGCCCAGTGCCGGGAGGCACGTAATATTCCACCGGCAAATCACCCGCGCGCTCGACGTATTTTTCGAATTTCCCAACTACCACGGAGGTGAGATATGTACTGTGCGGCACCTCCTGCTTCCAATGATACGTCTTGGTGCGCTCGGCGGGATGCTCCTCCACTCCTATGAGCCGTCCATTCGAAATGACCATGTAGTCGGCGTTGACAGTGTAATAGCCCTCACTGGTCGCCTTGTCATTCGGGTAGTCATAGATGGGGAACCAATAATGCGAATCCTCCACCTCGCCCTGCGACCAGATCTGCACGGGCTTATCAGGATAAGCCGCGTCATCAGCCGCGTCCGGGCCGATGAAATAGAGCCCCTTACGCGGTTTCCCATCAAAGGCGATGGTCAGAGTTATAGTATCCGAGGGGTCCGCAGGGGCTGGCAAGTGGATATGCAGCTTGCCGTCATTCTCTTGCCAATTCAGGTGGCTGCCGTCGGGTTGGGTAATAGATCGTATTTTCAGCTCCGCGCTGTCGATCTCCACTGCTTCCAGCCCCGGGTTCAATGGACGCAGTGTCAGAGTGGTGCTTCCAGAAACTGTCTTCTGGCGCTCATCCAGTGTGAGGTTCAGGAGAATGTGTTCCAGGTCGTAGGTTCGGCGCCGCTCCTGGTGATAGCGCGAGAGCGAATCGCCGAAAGGCTTCCGAGAGACCTGCTGCCCGGCCAGCGGAGTGGCCGACAGCGAGGCGACGATCAACAGAGCTGTGGCGATTCGTTTAAAGAACACCGGCATGTCCCGAGGCTGGCCTGTTTTCGTCATGCCCTGCACACCGACCTGCTACTGCGCTTTGGGAACGAACATGGAGTCAGGTATCTCGATATTGTACTGTATGGTCTGAATGAACGCTTCGAACACCTTCCGGTCACCTTGCTTGCGCATCAGGTGCCGCGGTGCAGCGATCCCTTGCACATTAGAGTAGTTCGAAAGTATTTCGGTTTCTTCGACGCGCTGGTTCGTTTTGGGATCGCGATGTACCCACACGCGGCGTACGGGCAGATGCGTGATGCGGTCGAGAGCGATCGTGGCGGTACGGTTGTCCTGATCCGTAAAATTTACGAGCTCCACTTCGCGGTTATCCAGGAAATCGCGGCCGGCGTACTGAATGTCGGCACCCGGCTCATTCAGCCGGTAGCGCAAAATATGCAGCGTGCCCATCGCCCGCCGTTCTTTTTGCGCGCGCAATTCCTCTGCGGATATTGGCTTGGCTCCGCGCCAATCGATTCTCCAACCTTTATCCCCGTTTACGATCTCGATCTCTTCCTTCTTCTTCCCGTACTCATCTCGCTGCTGGTCCGGGTAGCGGATGTACTCGGTGACGACAGCCAGACCCGAAAGATTGTCGTGCCGAAACGCGTAGACACGGCCCGCCAACTTTTGACTTTTTACTTTGTTGAAAGCATCTCCGCCGAGGGCCGCCACCGCCTGCTGAAGAAGCGTTCGGCCCTTCTCTGCCCCGCCCTCCTGCCGGCTCGAGCCGATCGCAGGAAGCGTCACCGCCAAGGCGGCTAGAAGTATCGCCGTTCTCATAAAGCTAACGCACCCGGCTCGAAGCCACGGTTTCTCGCGGCGTACTACGCCGCCCACACGCGCGCACGAGCTCGGTGAATAATCTCCTGGAGACGCCTTCCTCCTTCCAGATGCGCTCGGGGTGCCACTGCACTCCTAAGACAAAATGATCTGGAAAGTCGCCTTCGACGCCCTCTATAACGCCGTCTTCCGACCTTGCCGTGACACGCAGCCCCAGCCCGACGACCTGAATGCACTGGTGATGAGTACTGTTAACACTGATTTCGGTGTTAGCGCCGGCCCAATCCGCCAGCTTCGAATCCGGTGCAAGCCTGACAAGGTGCTGCGCCCTCCGGTCCTCATGCTCGATAGCGCCGGGCACACATTCGGCAATGTGCTGAATCAGCGTCCCGCTCAGGAACACATTCAGGGTCTGCATGCCGTAGCAAATGCCAAGCACTGGCTTGTTCTCATTGAAAGCATGTGCGAGGATACGAAGATCCGTTTCGTCACGCTCGGGATGGATGCTCTTGACCATCGGATGGCGTCCCTGGTGATATCGGGCGGGGTCCACGTCACTGGCACTGCCGCACAGGACGAAACCATCCAACTCGGCTGCCAATATGGCGGCTGTTTCGGCGAGCAAGGGTATAAGGACCGGGACTCCGCCCGCGGCTGCGACGGCGCGGCTGTAATCTGCCGGCAGGTAGTGCCAGTCGTCGTCCGCCCCATATCGGCATGTCAGCCCAATCAGCGGCTTTGTTCGTGTCTCTGACGTGGTCATCTATTCTCGTATGAGGCGACGAAAAACCAAAATCACGCCAACTGTACCCCAGACCAGCAACCGCGTGTTCCCGCCAGCCTCATTATAGCATCGAGAATACGTCGCCCGTTCCGGCGATGCAAACCCCGGAGGTACGACCCCTCGGAGCTACAGTTGAGGAAGTGACTTCACGATGCGGACGGTTTCGAGGCTGACGCGGATCACTTGGCCCACTAGCCGCACGATGTATTCCGGGTCCTCGGGACGGTTGGGGTCGGAGCGGATGCCGGAGCGCTTGTCTTCGGTGACCTGATACTGATCAATCACCCATTCAAGCGCGCTGCGGTTGCCCAGGCGGTATTCAAATGCTTCGGCAGGAATGCCAACACGCGACGTTTATTCTTGCGGTAGTCTGAGCACAATTGATATAACTAAGCTCCGGGAGTGCTTGACATGCGAATCTCACGCCGCCCAAGTGGCGGACGGGGCGAGTATGAAATCAGCGGGTCATTGCCAAGCGGCGAGCTGGCGGGCGGGCTTGAAAACCACCTTCTCAGTTTGGAGTTTCCCGGCGGATTGCTGATTCACACTCGTGTCCGAGTAAAAAAACAGGGCGGCAAGCTAAGGCTACGGCGAGCGGACGTTGATATACAGTTACAAAAACAGCTTGCCGCGGCGTTTATGATGCCGGACCCGGCAAGGCAGGTGAGCGCCCTTGGCGCCGGCGAACCACTTTTGCAAGAGGGTGCTTACGCTGTCGATCATATCGAGATAGAAAGTATCCTAATACCGGCCCCCAAGACGGCGGTCCTGAGAGTTAAGGAAATCACCGTAATTAACAGATCGCATCTTGGTGAAGTGATCCGTCTGCAAGAGCGCGCTGCACTTCTCCAGGAAATATGGGCAAAGCGTTCAGAATTTCCCGACGATATAGCATTGCAATTGAGCTCGCCGCCGTGGGTCTTCTTGAATTCGCATTTTGGCTTCGGCGAGAGCAGAAATCCGGCAAGCTGCCATGAAGCTTCCGAAAAAGTTTCACCAACGGCGCACTGGTGACGAATAGTAAACCTGCTCGCTCGTGATTGTCTGTCTGCTCAAAGGCAGTACTTCGAGCGGATTAAAGAAAACTGAAATTCGCGGAACGTCCTCAAGCTGGCTTACAACCGCTATGCAATAGTCGTCCTTGAATTCCTTCGCTTTGAGATATTCATTTTCGGTGAGGCGGATCCCGCCAGTGCTTCCACGCACGCCCTTTACTTCGGCGAGAACGTAGGCCGGAGCCAGCGTGATTTGGAAATCGTAACCGTCCCCGAATAACCTCGCATCTTCGAGGACGCCATCCTTAAGTCGCTCAACGGTCCTAAAGGTGTTCATGAAGAAAAGTTCGGCTTCGCTCCCAGTTTCCTGAAGCTGACGAAACTTGCTTTTCAGGATTGGAACAATCGGCTTTAGCTTCTCACCGGGAATTGGGAAGTAAGTTTGCAGGTAGTTTTCCACGACAGCGGAATAACGAACGGCATCGAGTTCCCCGAAAAGTGAATCTAGAAGAATCTTCCTATGGAGGTATCGGTCGCCGCTTTGCCACCAGCCTACTTTTGCTTTTCTCACCAGCGGATTGAATAGGTCTTGCCGATTCTTTAGTGTGCCTCGTGTCTCAGCCACGCCTCGCACAATCAAGTGGTTGAACAAAGCACTTTTGGTTTTGAAGCCAAGGGCTGCAATTAAATCACCCTCGAACTTGGCTAGACCGTAGCCGATGAGATTCAGGATTTCGTAATTCTTATGTCTGGTGCCGGAAGGCTTGTTCATTTCCGTGAACGATTTGTGGCAGCGAGGGACTTCGTTACCTCGGCGAGTGTGAAGTGTGCGCCGCAGTCCAAGCAGTCGAAGGCTTGATTTTCTTCGTGCCACTGAAGATTCATGCTGCTACATTCAGACTCCCTGCCAAAGCTCGGCAGAGTCGCAGGACACCTAACACGAGTGACTGACGCGGCGTCCCGATTGAAATAGAGGCCGCAATTCAAACAGTCGAACACCTCATCATCTTCATCCCAGACCACTCTTGAGCTTCCGCACCCGACAAGGTCTCCGTTCCACCGGGCAATCGGCGGGCACACAACATTGTTGCCGGTAGGAGATTGTTTCTTGTTCAGTTGTTTAGGCATGCTTGCCCTAGTTCAGCCAAGGCTTCGCGGCATTCGGGCTCAAAAAGTATCTCGACGGGACCTCTTGGGTCACGATAACATCCGACAATGTAGACTCGACTGCGTGACTGGGGGACTCCGAAGTTTTTGCTGTTAAGCACACGCCATCCGAGACTATACCCGATGTCGGCCAACGTTCGAATAATGGTTTGGAAGTCTCGTCCCTCGTGGGAAGAGAGAAGCCCCGTGACGTTTTCGATGACAAGAACGCTGGGACGGCCTTCTGTAAGTAGGCGCACAAGATCATGAAAGAGTCCAGACCTTGTCCCTTTAAGCCCAGCTCTTGGCCCCATTCTCGCCAGCGAGACGTCTTGGCATGGGAATCCCCCGAACCAGATTCCTGAAACAGGGATGTCTGCATTTGAGGCCTCCTTAATATTAGTCAGTCTAGGAACGTCAGGCCAATGCCTCTCAAGAATTTCATTGCAAAACGGATCAATCTCGCACTGGAATGTGATTTTGAATCCGGCTTGTTCAAAGCCCAAATCTAAGCCGCCGATCCCTGAAAAGAATGAAGCCGCTCTAAACCGCGTCCTCTCTAAACTACACCGTTCTTCCATGAGTAAGTTCCCAGACCAACCGTTGCACAAGAGCTTCTGTATCGTTCAATTGGCATTCCCATACCACGATGCGTTTCCAGCCAAGTCTGCGCAGCAACTTTGCGTTCGCAGCATCGCGCGCTAAATTCCGATCAAGCTTTCGATTCCAATAGTCGGTATTACTCTTGGGCCGTCTGCCCTCGCGGCATCTCTTGTGGTTATGCCAAAAACACCCATGCACATATATAGCAGCGTTGTAGCGTGCCAGCACGATGTCAGGTTTCCCCGGCAGTCGCCCGTCGTGCAGCCTGAATCTAAAACCGGCCCTATGCAGCAAAGAACGAACCGTCAACTCCGGCATCGTATCGGCGGAGCGTATGAGGCTCATTATTTCACTGCGGCGCTTACGTGTGAAAGTATCCACGAGAGTCACCAGGACGTCAAGATATAGTATAACCTGCGCCAACAGCCCACCGCATCTAGTTTGCGGCTACGGGCCGCTGGGCGTAGCCTTTCGTTAACGCCTTCAGGTCTCCTGCACTTTGGGCATATCCTCTGCTTGGATGAATGCTTTGACCGCTTCTCGAACTCTTCGTGTTTGAAAGCTTGTAGCCTCGCGCGGTCTTGCGCCTGATCTCCGCGTCGAGGTCGTCCTTGGTGTCCTTGGCCTCCCAATAGCCACGCGGGAGGCTGTTGCCGTCCCGCAGGGTTCCGTCGGGCCGGATCGAGCCGCCGGAGCTTTTGTCGGACAGCTCCGGGATCAGCGTCCAGCCTCTTAAACGCGCTGCATCCGCAAGAAGAGACTCAAAGGGCGAGCGGAGATTCATCTCATTGAGAACACGCTGCTCATGCAGGGCGCGAAGGCTTTCGTAATACTTGCGGATGGTCCGGTGGTTGGGCGAGACGAGGTTATGGGCCGCGGTCATTCGAGGGAGATAGTACTAGTTTTTTGTATTGGTTGTCACGGTGAATGTTGGCGCGTGCAAGACCCGGGAATTCACCCTTCTACATCCACTGTTTTCAGCGACGTCAGCGGCGGCGCGACGAGATATGATGGAGAAGCAACACTACCGTGCTCCTGCGCTATGCACATTCCGCTCTGCCCGCCACGAGGCAGATATGATCAATGGAGGGCATTATGGCAACGGAGGTTCGCCGTCACCCGCAGCGTGCCGTCAGCAGCGATCTTCTCTCACCCGACGAATTACGAAACATTGACGCCTATTGGCGCGCCGCCAACTATCTTTCTGTCGGACAAATCTATCTTTACGACAACCCCCTGCTCACCGAGCCGCTTCGCATAGAACACATCAAGCCGCGCCTGCTGGGTCACTGGGGAACTACTCCGGGTTTGAATTTCATTTACGTTCACTGCAATCGCGTTATTCAGAAATACGATCTCGATATGATCTACATCGCCGGACCTGGGCACGGCGCTCCGGGCGTCGTGGCCAACACCTACCTGGAAGGCTCATACAGCGATTTCTATACAAATATCCCGAGGAACGCTCAGGGGATGAAGCGGCTCTTCACGCAGTTTTCGTTTCCCGGCGGCATTCCGAGCCACGCCGCACCAGAGACGCCCGGATCTATCCACGAAGGGGGCGAACTGGGCTATTCGCTCGCGCATGCCTACGGCGCGGCGTTCGACAATCCGGATTTGTTCGTCTGCTGCGTGGTCGGCGACGGAGAAGCCGAAACTGGAGCTTTGGCGACAAGCTGGCATTCGAACAAGTTCCTCAACCCCGCTCGCGACGGCGCGGTGATTCCGGTGCTGCACCTGAACGGATACAAGATCGCCGGGCCCACCGTGCTGGCGCGCATCGGCAACGATGAACTCACGGACCTTTTCTGTGGTTACGGGTACACGCCCTACTTCGTGGAAGGCGACGACCCGGCGCTGATGCATCAGCTCATGGCAGGCGCCTTCGAGGCGGTCCTTTCTGATATTCACGAGATTCAGCGCGATACGCGTGAGCATGGGTTTCATCGGCGGCGCTCCTGGCCAATGATCGTCCTGCGCTCGCCCAAAGGATGGACTTGCCCCAAGGAGGTTGACGGTAAGCAGACCGAAGGCACGTTCCGGTCGCACCAGGTGCCGCTGAATCACTTCCGCTCCAAGCCCGAACACATCAAAATCCTCGAAGACTGGATGAAGAGCTATCGCCCCGACGAATTGTTCGACGAAGACGGAACGCTGATGCCCGACCTGCAAGCCCTCGCGCCCAAACGCGACCGGCGCATGGGAGCGAACCCGCACGCCAACGGTGGATTGCTGCTTCAAGATCTGCGCCTTCCCGATTTCCGCGATTACGCCGTTGATGTGCCAAAGCCGGGCGTCGTGGTTGCCGAGGCGACGCGGGTCTCCGGGGCGTTTCTCCGCGACGTCATGAAGAGCAATTTGGATACGCGCAACTTCCGGGTCTTCGGCCCCGATGAAACCACATCGAACAGGCTGGATGCGATTCTGGAGGTAACCGACAGGCAGTCCACAGCCGAGATTCTGCCGAACGATGTCCACGTCTCACCTGACGGCCGGGTAATGGAAGTGTTGAGCGAACACCTCTGTCAAGGCTGGCTCGAAGGCTACCTGCTCACGGGCCGCCACGGGTTCTTCTCCTGCTATGAGGCATTCATCCACATTGTGGACTCCATGTTCAATCAGCATGCCAAGTGGCTGAAAAGCTCGCTCAGCATCCCCTGGAGAAAACCGATCGCGTCGCTGAATTACCTGCTGACCTCGCACGTGTGGCGCCAGGACCACAACGGATTCAGCCACCAGGACCCGGGATTCATCGATCACGTCGTAAACAAGAAGGCCGATGTCGTGCGCGTGTATCTGCCTCCTGACGCGAATACGCTGCTCTCCGTGACAGACCACTGCCTGCGCAGCCGCGATTATGTGAATGTGATCGTCGCGGGCAAGCAGCCGGCGCTGCAATGGTTGAATATGCAGGATGCCATCCGGCACTGTACCGAGGGCATTGGGATTTGGCAGTGGGCCAGCAATGACCAGGGCTCCGAGCCCGACGTGGTCATGGCCTGCGCTGGCGACATTCCCACCTTGGAAACGCTCGCCGCCGTGGACTGGCTGCGCCGGAATATCGCCGACCTGAAAATCCGGGTGGTGAACGTCGTGGACCTGATGACCTTGCAACCCCAGAGCGAGCATCCACATGGTTTGTCTGATGCTGAATTCGATTCCATTTTCACCACCGATAAACCCATTGTGTTCGCATTCCACGGCTATCCCTGGCTGATTCACCGTCTCACGTACCGCCGCACGAATCATCCCAACCTGCACGTGCGCGGATACAAAGAAGAAGGGACCACCACAACTCCCTTTGATATGACGGTACTCAATGACCTCGACCGTTTCCATCTTTCAATGGACGTGATCGAGCGCGTCCCCAAGCTCCAAAATGTTTGCGCGCATGAAAAGCAAGTGCTGCGAAACATGCTGATCGAACACAAGCTCTACATCAGCAGCCACGGCGAAGACATGCCCGAGATCCGCGACTGGCACTGGCCGGGGTAAGAGGCCTCATGAAAATCCTGGTGCTGAACGCCGGGTCGAGCAGCCTGAAAGGCTTGTTGTGCGAAGTCGCAGAGCCACTCCCGTCGCGTGCTCGGGCGCCGCTCTGGAAAGCTCATGCGCAGTGGGGTCGCGAACAAGAAATTGCGAGCCTCAAAGTGGAGACAACTAATGGCAATTGCGAGCAGGAGGTTCCGTTCAGTTCACCGAAGCAACTTACGGCTGATGTTCTCCAGACGCTGTGCAAGGGGTCCGCAGCCGTACTCGCGTCAGCTAGCGACGTTGCTGTTGTCGGCCACCGGATCGTCCACGGCGGGCGCAATCTTCGTTCAACCGCGCGGATTACTCCCGAGGTCAAGGCCGAGATTGCGCGGGCGGCGGAGTTTGCTCCTGAGCATAATCGGCTGGAGTTAGAGGTGATCGAGGCAGCCGAGCAGCTACTGGGACCACAGATTCCGCAGGTGGCTGTCTTCGACACTGCGTTTCACGACACACTGCCGCACGCCGCCAAAGTCTATCCCGGCCCTTATAGCTGGCTGGATCAGGGAATCGAGCGCTACGGGTTCCACGGCATCAGCCACCAGTACGTCTCCCGGCGCGGCGCCGAGATTCTGGGGCGCGACCTCGCATCGCTTCGGATGATCACCTGCCATCTTGGCAATGGATGCTCGCTGGCTGCGATCCGCAACGGCCGCAGTGTAGATACGACCATGGGATTTACGCCGCTCGAAGGACTGATGATGGGCACGCGCTCCGGCTCCATCGACCCCGGGATTATTATTTACCTCCTGCGTCACAAACACTACGGCGCTGACGATCTGGATCGCATTCTGAATGAGGAATCGGGATTGAAGGGCGTGTCAGGAGTGTCAGGAGACATGCGCGCTGTGCTCTCCGCCATAAGTGAAGGCAATCAACGAGCGAAGCTGGCGTTCGAGGTGTACGCGCACAGCGTGGCGAGAGGCATCGGAGCTATGCTGGCGTCACTCGGCGGTTTGGATGCGCTCGTCTTTACTGCCGGAGTCGGTGAGAATTGCGCGCCGCTGCGTGACTTAGTTTGCAAACGTTTCGATTTCGCGGGGGTTCAATGTGATGACGCGAAGAACAACGCGTCACCTGGAGATGCCGATATCGCGACAGCGGATTCACCGGTTCGCGTGCTGGTCATTCATACCGAAGAGGATTGGGAAATAATGCGCGAGTGCTGGAACCTAATCCGCTTGTAACTAACGCTGCACCAGAAAATATAATCCGATTGCAAACCCCACGAACGTGACGAACGCGCGCACCGCCTTCGGACCCACGCGCCGCGCCAGGATCGGTCCTGTATACCCTCCGCCCAGCGCACCCGCCGCAAGCACGATAGCATCCGGCCACAGCACGCTGCCGTTGGCGATGAAGTAAATCGCAGCGATGCCGTTCATCAATGAGGACAGGAGAACCTTCAGCGAATTCATCTCATGAATGTCGCCGTGTACGATGAGCCCGAGTGCCGCGAGCATCAAGATCCCGATGCCCGCGCCGAAGTAGCCGCCGTAAATACCAACGCAAAATACGAAGAAGGCTGTGGCCATGCGCGCGTGCTTCGATTTGGCGGCCGCTTGCGCTTCCAGTTGTAGCAGACGCGAAACGAATGGCTGAAACGTAAAAAGTACGGTCGCAAATAGAATGAGGTAAGGAATGATGTGGCGAAAATAAGCCTCGCTGGTGTTCAGCAGCAGCACCGCTCCTACCAAGCCTCCGATGAGGCTGGGTGGCGCGAGCAGCCAGGCCAATTTCTTCTGTGAGGCAAACTCCCGGCGATACGAGACGAACGACGCGATGGTCCCCGCCTGCAGCGCAATGGTATTGGTGGCGTTCGCAATGATTGCGGGGACTCCGGTGAAGATCAGCGTGGGAAAACTGAGCAGCGTGCCGCCGCCGGCTACGGAGTTGACGACTCCAGCAACGATTCCAACAACAAACAGGATGAGAGCTTTCAGAGCAAAGGGCATTCGTCAGTGATCCGGGTCTATAGCCAATACCGGAATAAACCGCAGTAGCGCACGAATTGTAATTCTAACCTCGATTTTCGAGCTTTACCCCACCTTGGCTTCGGCGCGCCGGCTGACGAGGTAGGCGCGGACGAACGCGTCCAGATCGCCGTCCAGCACGCGGTCCACGTCGCCGACCTCCACGCGCGTGCGGACGTCTTTCACCATGCGGTATGGGTGCAGCACGTAAGAGCGAATCTGGCTGCCAAAATCTATATCCAACTTCGATTTCTCCAGCTTTCGCGTTTCCTCCTGCTTTTTCTCCAGTTCCAATTCATATAATCGCGAGCGGAGAATCTTCATGGCCACGTTGCGGTTCTTGTGCTGCGAGCGTTCATTCTGGCAGGCGACTACTATTCCGCTTGGAAGATGCGTGATACGGACTGCGGAATCGGTGGTGTTGACGTGCTGGCCGCCCGCCCCTGTAGCGCGGTACGTATCTACCCGAAGCTCCTCGTCACGGATCTGCACGTCTATCCTGTCGTCAATTTCCGGCATCACGAACACGCTGGCAAACGAGGTGTGGCGGCGCTTGTTGAAATCGAATGGAGAAATTCGCACCAGCCGGTGAACTCCGGTTTCCCCTTGTAGCAGCCCGAAGGCGTACTCGCCGTTGATGGTGATCGTTGCGGACTTGATTCCCGCCTCTTCGCCCGGCTGCGTATCCACCACTTCTGCTCGGAAGCCCTGGCGTTCCGCCCAACGCAAGTACATACGTAGAAGCATTTCAGCCCAGTCGCACGCCTCTGTGCCCCCGGCGCCGGAGTGAATTGCCATGATGGCGTTTGCCGCGTCATTTTCGCCCGACAGCAGAGTACGCGTCTCGATCTGCTCCACGTCGGCTTTCAGCTTCGGGAGCTGCGCTGCGAGTTCCTCCGATACGTCCTCGCCCTCTGCTTGCAGTTCGAGCAACACCTCGACATCGGACTGCGCTCGGGCCAATTCCTCGTCGGTCTTCACCGCGTTTTCCAGTTGCTTGCGTGTTTGCTGGATTTTTTGCGAGTTGGCGGGATCGTTCCAGAAGCCAGGCTCGGAAATTTTTTTATCGAGTTCGGCAATCTGCTGCCGTTTTACGGGAGCGTCAAAGAAAACTCCGGATATCTCGAATCTTGCCCTTTAGCTCTTCAAAATCGCGGACGATGTCTTCACTCATGATCTATTCTCCAAATTTGTAGCCAGGACTTGTTCCGTCTGGCGCGCGTTCTTATGGCGGCGAAGGCTGATCCAACCGGCGGCCAAAGCGAGCACACTCAAAACGCACGCGGCATAAGCAAACAGGTCGCCATGGCGCGTGTAAAAGGTCTGTTGCTGCAGGGACGCCCAGTGTCCCTGGAGCACGCCCGGCTCATCCACAGGCAGCACGTTGGCGATGCCGCCGTCGGGCCGGATCACCGCAGTGACGCCGGTATTCGTCGCGCGAAGCAAGTACCTGGCGTTCTCCACGGCCCGCATCCGGGCCATCAACAAGTGCTGATATCGCGCGGCGGAGCTGCCATACCAACCGTCGTTCGAAGTATTCACCAGCACTTCCGCGCCGTCCCTGACGAATCGGCGCACAAGGTCCGGAAATACAGACTCATAGCAGATAAACCCTGCCATCTTGCCGCCCGGCAAACGGTGGACTACATACTGGTTGCCGGGTACGAAGTCGCTGACCTCCGCCGTGAGCTTATCCGCGAACGTCAGCCATTGTTTCAACGGGACGTACTCGCCGAACGGGACCAAGTGGATTTTATCATACTGGCTCACCACGGCGCCGGAAGGCGAAATCAGTACTTCGCTGTTGAGCGGCTTTTCCCGATTCGATCCCGCTACGTAACCGACGATGCCCAAAACAAAATAGCTGTTTGTCCCACGGGCAATCTGTTCGGCATATTGTCTGGCAAATGAACCTTCCTCAAAGTAAAACGGCGCAGGGGTTTCCGGCCAGATCACGAGTGACGGAGTCTGCTGGCGACCCACAGTTTCCACGGTCAGTGTTTTCAACTGCGAGAGTAACGGTGCCTGATAAACCGGGTCCCACGGCTCAAACGCTACCGATTCAGGAATGTTGGTCTGGACAAGGTAGGCCGTCTGGTTCTCGGCGTGGCTTTCCCGCCGAGCCGTGGCGACCAGCAGCACCGGCACGGCGGCGACGGCTGCAACGATCAAAGCAGCGCGCCTGTCCCGGCGCGTGACAAACCACACGATTGCCACGTTCCAGGTGAGGATCAGAAACGACAGACCATATACGCCGGTCCAGCGGGCCACGCGGGCGATGCCGAACGTGTCCGTCAACGCATACCCAGCCAGCAGCCACGGGAAGCCCGAGAGCAAATACGCGCGCGCCAGCTCCAACGCTACCCAGACAAACGGGATCGCTAGTGCTCCCCATCGCACCCGCCAGAGTACCCCTGCGGAGTAAGCGAATAGTCCGAAGTAGATTGCGAGCGTCAGGAAAAACAGCACGAATACTCCGGCGGACGCGATTACGCCCAGGCCTCCGTGGTCTCGCATGACGTTGTAGATCCAGTAACACGTGCCTGCGAAAAACACACAGCCGCTCAACATGCCAAGAAGAAACCGCCGAACGCCGCGAGGCTCGTGCATCGACACCATCAGCAGCGGCGCTAGCGCAACCGCCACGAGAACATGCCAGTTGAACTTGGGAAAAACCAGTACGAGCAAAACCCCGGAGGCCAAGCTGAGCGGGAGCGAAGATTTGAGGGAGTAAGCCGCCGAGAAGAAATGCACTTCCTTAAGTATACACCGAAGAGAGATGAGGATCAGACACGCGCGAGGAGCGCGGCGTTCACAGCCAGGATTGAGGAATCCTACTCACCACACCCGCATGCCCGGATTGTTCAAGGGTGTAGTTCGCAATAAGCTATAGAGCGACGGGCCGTACGCAAACAGGATCAGCACGGCCGCGACCGTCAGCCAGATCGGCCAGCGGTCCAGCAGCGCGGGAGCGTCCTCCGGACCTGACACAGCTTCGGCGAACTCCGGCATCGCCGGGGCTGGCTCTTTCGACGCAACCATCGTCAGTACCATATTCAGGAAATAGAGCAGCGCGCTGATAAACAGGATCGCGCCGCCGATGGCGATCAACGGCAAGTACCGCTGCCACTCCGGTAAGGCATACGTGACCGCGCTCATGGAGGTGCGCCGCGGCATTCCCATCAGACCTAGCGTGTGGAGCGCGAACGAGAAGATGAGCATCCCGGCCGCCCAAAGCCACGCCTGCGCGAGCGCCATGCGGCGGCTCCACAACGCGCGCTTCCAGAGCACAGGCACAAGCCAATACGTAATTCCCATAAACGTAAGCGTCACCGCCGTACCCGCTGTCAGGTGTAGATGTCCGGAGATCCAGGCGGTGTTGTGCACGATGAGGTCAACGTTAGCCGACGCGTTGATCAGTCCACCGATGCCGCCGAATGTGAACGTCAGCATCGCGAGCACCTGGGCGGCAAACGACGGATCGCCCCAGGGCATCTTGAAGAACCACAACACCCAACCCCTCCCGCCGCGCGCTCGCGCTCCGTTCTCAAGTGACGCCACGATGTTGAAGAAAGTCATCAGACTGGGAAAGAACACAGCGAACGTGAGGAAAGAGTGGACAAACTTCCATTCCTCCTCGATCCCCGGGTCGGTAAACTGATGGTGAAAGCCGATAGGCGTGGAGAGGACCAGGAACAAGATAAATGCGACACGCGCCATGGGGTCGCTGAACAGTTTCCCTCCGCCTTGCCTCGGAACCAACGTATACCACGACACGTAGGCGGCCAGCACCCAGAAATACACGATGGGGTGCCCAGTGAACCAGAACAGGACGCGTGCGAGCAGCGCGTCCGTCCCCTGCATCAACCCGAGTGACCACGGGATAAGCAGAAACAGCATCTCGGCCGCAATTCCGACCGACGCGATTGTCCACATCGCAAATGTGACTAGCGACATGAAGGCTGCGAGCGGTGTGCGCTGCGCTGGGTGATCTTTGCGCCATGCACGATACGTCAGCGCCAAATTCAGCGTTACCAGCCAGGTCGCCACAACCACTAGTGTCAACCCGACATAGAACGCCCAGTGCGCCTGCATCGGCGGATAGAACGTGTACAGCACGCTCGCCGCATCGCCCACTAAAGGAATGGCGGCAAGGACCAGTCCGGCCAGCATCAGCCAAAACGTTCCCCACGTGAGACTGCGGCTCGCCAATGGTGTTCTCAAGGCCTGAACTGTGATGAACGGCAGGAAGCCGCTGATGAAGAACGTCGTCCAGACAAGAACGTTCAACACACCATGCATGGTCAGACCGTGGTAGTACGACTGGACAACCGGGGCAAGATTCGGATAGAGGTCAATCCCGGCATTTTCCAGGCCCTGCAACAAGCCCATCGCTACGCCACCGGAAAGAGCGACGAACCCCACCAGCAGGTACGCCTTGGTGACAGCGTATTCATTTCGCAATTCCACAACGGTTGGGAGTTTCGCAATGGTCGCCATGGCTACTTCCCTCCCCTGTCGCCGTTATCCGCCGCGTCCACAATGATCTGTCCGGCCATGGTGTGATGCCCGGCCCCGCAGTACTCGTGACAGATGAACAGATATGTCCCAGGCTTGTCGAAGCGCGCTGTCGCGCGGGCGATCTGCCCTGGCAAGACCATTACATTTACATTCGTACGCGGAATGAATAATCCGTGTACAACGTCCCTGCTGGTGGCCACGAAAGTGACCTCCGATCCGGCAGGCAGGTGAATTTCGGAGGGATTAAAGGACCATATCTCTCCGACCATGCGCACCTCGTAACGCGACGGCCCAACCTGTACCACGCCCGGATTGTCAAAAGGAGGCGTGCTGTCGAGCTTGGCGGGATCGACACGCCCTTCCGCCCCAGGCAGGTGTACGTCGGCGCCATAGGAAGTAAATAACAGGGTGGCCAACATGCCGATGGGCAGCAACAGGCTGGGGATGATCCAGAAAAGCTCATAATAATAGGTGGTCTTGCGCTTCATCTCGGCCACCCTTTTCCCCAGAGGTGGAGATACACGTTGACCCACATCAACGCCATGACCGCGAGAAAGACAAAGATCAAGAACAAAGCGCCTTTGGGATGCTCATTTTCATTCATGGGAGATACCTGAATTCGTGCGGAATCGCGCTATTTAGCGGGTTATAGGCCCCCGATATGTCACGCGCGGTGTGTTGAGCAATTTGTTTGGCGATTCCAAACATGCCCAAACGCTCGAAAATGCTGGTGAGCAGACGTTTGAGAGGTTTTTCCACTGACGGGACGCGGACGCAGAGTTGGCGGCTGTACACACGTGTAGCGCGAAATGGCGCAGTTGGGGAACCCCGAAACAACGCCGTGATTATACCCCTAGCGGAGGTCTACCCAACATTTTCATCGTCTTGCGTGACAACAAGTCTAATATCGGTGCCAAGGACTTGAGATCATCACCGGGTAGTGCCCACTTGGAAATTGTGAACCGTTCGAACGTGATTTCAGTTCCACGCTAAGTGGGTTTGCAGTTCCATGTAGGATGCCTGACACAAGCAGTACAAGTCCAAGTTATTCATTGCTAGTGGCTTCGATGCATTCAGGATATCCTGAGTGCTGGTCCTGTTCGTGCTCCTGAATAGAACTACACGCTGCCTTAGGAGTTGTAGATGGAGGACGCACCACAGAACCAACTACCTCAGCCACACCACCAATTCGAGATGTTCTCGACGTGCTCACAATCGGCCGTCGCGGACCGGAAAACGTATCTGGAGAATGTCATAGAGATAGCCCAATGGAGCGAGAGCGCCGGGTGTACTGGCATCCTGATCTATTCAGACAACCGCCAAGTAGATCCCTGGGCGCTGGCGCAGATCGTAATTGAACACACTACCTCCCTTGCTCCACTCGTGGCGGTGCAGCCGATTTACATGCACCCGTACGCGGTAGCTAAAAAAGCGGCGACGTTCGGCTATCTGTTCGGCAGACGGATCTTTCTGAACATGATAGCGGGCGGGTTCAAGAACGATTTAACCGCGCTGCATGACACCGCCCCGCACGACGAGAGATATTTGCGGCTGGCTGAGTACACGGCGGTGATTCAACGACTGCTGGGACAATCAGGTCTTATGCATTACGACGGGCGCTATTACAAGCTGGACAATATAAAGCTGATGCCTCCGCTCGACCGGCACCTTCAGCCGGGGGTATTCGTGTCCGGGTCCTCAGCGGCGGGATTGGAAGCTGCCAAGGCATTAAGCGCCACAGCAATCCACTATCCCGAGCCGGCCAGCCAGTACTCGGAGCGTAGCTTTGAGCCTTCGATTCGGCACGGCATTCGCATTGGCATCATCGCCCGGGACACAACTGAGGAGGCGTGGGAGGTCGCAACCGAATACTTTCCCGAGGACCGTAAAGGTCAATTGTTGCAACAAATGGCCATGAAGGTTTCCGACTCTGTCTGGCACAAACAATTATCAAAGCTGAGGGAAGAAGGGCCGCGGAGCCCATACTGGCTTTTTCCATTTGAGAACTACAAGACATTTTGCCCTTATCTCGTGGGCAGCTATGACCAGGTTTCAACCGAATTGGAAGGATATTTAAGAGCCGGGATACGGACCGTTATTCTGGACATCCCAAAACGCGAAGAAGACTTCGTCCACATTAATAAGGCGCTGCAGCAAGCGGCGCAGAAAGCAGCATGCCAAACTTATTGCAGGATTGGGTGACGCTCCAGGCGGAGCACCGCCCCGGCGAACTGGCTGTGGTGTGCGACAGTCAGGCGTTGACGTATGCTGACCTTGAGCGTGTGTCCAACCGCCTAGCGCGGCTTCTGCGAGAAAGTGGATGTAGAAAGGGAGACCGGGTTTGCCTGCTGTTGCCTAAACGGCCAGAAGCCATCGCCGCGATTTTGGCCATCTACAAGGCAGGGTGCATATACGTACCGCTAGACCCTTCCAGCCCCGCGGCACGCCTGACGAAAATTATTAACGCGTGCAGCAGCCGATTTATCCTGGCCGGCGCCCGCATTGCCGAATGGCTGCAAAGTGAGTGCGCCTGGGAACTCGCGCCTTCAGAGATCGCAATCGGATGGATGGAAGCCGATCAGCCGGCCCTGCCGCATCTGCACCCGGCATTCACACTGTCAGATTTAGACAGCGCCTCCCCCGAGCCCCTCGATCAACTGACCCGGCGCGGAGATCCCGCGCACATCCTATTCACATCCGGCTCCACAGGAATTCCGAAAGGCGTGATTATCACGCACGACAATGTCATCCAGTTTATCGAATGGGCGGTCCGGTACTTCGACATCGCACCTGATGATCGCAACGCCGGTCATCCGCCGCTGTCTTTCGATCTATCGTTTCTGGATATATTCGGCACATTCGCAGCAGGAGCGGAACTTCACCCCGTTCCCACGGAGATCAACGTGGACCCGGCCAACATAGCCCAATTCATCCGCGACAGAGAACTCACGCAATGGTTCTCGGTGCCTTCCGTACTGCACTACATGGCCAAGTTCGATGTGCTGGGATGGAACGATTTTCCGAGGCTGAAGCGCGTGCTGTGGTGCGGAGAGGTGCTGCCCACATCAACGTTGATCTATTGGATGAAGCGGCTCCCGCACGTACAATTTACGAATTTATACGGTCCTACCGAGACCACCATCGCGAGCAGTTACTACACAGTTCCGGAATGTCCCCACGACCAACTCGCCGAGATTCCAATTGGAACCGCCTGTGACGGCGAGGAACTATTGATTTTGGATGACAATCTGCAAGCCGTTCCGGCTGGGGTAACCGGACGACTGTATATTCGCGGCGCCGGGTTGAGCCAGGGTTACTGGAACGATCCAGAGGCTACCGCTCGCGCGTTCGTGCCTGACCCGTTCAGTTCCGATCCGTCGGAGCGTATTTATAACACCGGCGATTTGGCGCGACGCGGTGGAGACGGCTTGGTGTATTTCCTCGGACGCAACGACTCGCAGATCAAAAGCCGCGGTTACCGCATCGAACTGGGAGAGATTGAGGCCGCGTTGAACAGCTTGGCGGAGGTGCGCGAAAGCGCCGTGGTCGCGCTGAATGGAGGAGAAAACGACACGGCTCTGATCTGCTGCGCCTATGTTCCGGCTGCGGGGATTCATCTTTCGCCCGCGGCTTTGCGGAAGGCGCTCAGCCGGCTGGTGCCGAATTACATGCTCCCCGTACGCTGGCGCGTTCTTGACCTGCTGCCGAAGAACGGCAGTGGCAAAATCGACCGCCGGGCTTTGAAGGAAGAATTTTCGCGGTATGAAACATCCGCAACGGTGTGCGGCTCACCAGCCCCGCGCGAGCTTAAGATGTCCGATTAGCAGTTCGATTGACTGATCCGGCCCACAGCAGACCGTGTTCCCCACGGAGGTAGCGAGCGTGCAAGCGCGTCTGCGTCAGGAGATCAGCGAACTGTTTGCCATGCGCTTGGGACTGGAGGTTCCTGCGCCTGACACGGATTTGTTTGCGGCCGGCGTACTGGACTCGATGGCGTTCATAGAGCTGTTGCTGCAGCTTGAGAACCGTTATGGGCTCAGGGTGGATCTGACTGAGATTGAATTCGATCAGTTCCGGTCCGTTGATAAGATCTCTGAATTCGTGGCAGCAAACGCGCCGCCGCTGGAGCCATAGCGCGGGATCGATAAAATATGGACCCGATTACGCGCAAGCAAACTCTGCGGCTACTTTCGAATGGAATGTATGTGATCACCGCGCGCGATGGGGAGCAGTATGGTGCGGCTACCGTCACCTGGTTGTCGCAGGCATCGTTTAAGCCTCCGCTGATCATGGCGGCCATTCGGACCAACAGTAACGTGTTTGAGTGCCTGGCACGCAGCGGAATCGCCGCGATCCATATTCTCGGAAGCGACCAGCAGGATCTGGCGCAGAAATTTTTCTCCCCGACGAAATTTGAAAATGGGCTTCTGAATGGCGAGCGCTTCACCGAAGGTACGGCCGGCGTTCCGGTGTTGTGCAACACGCACGCACACCTGCAATGCCGGGTGCAGCGAATTCTGAGCGACATCGGCGACCACGCGGTCGTGGTCTTCGAGGTCGTCGAAGCAGCATGCAACAGTCTGCCGCGCCCGCTCACAATCGCCGAATCGCCGTGGCAGTACGGCGGGTGAGATATAGGTGATGGGATTTGTACGCCCATTCCGCGAGACTGATATTCCGCAAGTTGCGGATCTACACCGCAGTGTGTTCAATCTCGCCACGGCACCCGGGCCGCGGCTCCATCGCGCGTACCGGAATTATTTCCAAGGTATTTTTCTGAACCATCCCTGCAGCACTCCGGGAATTTGTTCGCTGGTCTACGATGAGAGCGGGACGGTCACGGGATTCTTGGGCGTCACTGCGCAGCCAATCTTCATTCGAGATCAGCCCGCGATTGCGGCAATCGGTTCGCAGTTCATCGTTGATCCCACCCGGCGCTCTTCCATGGCTGGCTTGCAGTTGTTGAAGAGTTTTCTCTCCGGGCCGCAGAGCATCTCAATTGCTGATGAGGGCAGTGATCTGTCCCGTAAACTCTGGACCCGACTCGGCGGCGGCCCCGGGTACCTGCAAAGCATCTCATGGGCACGTATATTGCGACCCGCCCGGTTCCTGATCTCTCGCGTTTCGCGGCGCCTGCCCCTGCTGAAAGCTGCGGCCGCCGCGACACCGCTGCTGCATGTAGCAGACGCGGTGCTGTCTGCAATTCCGGCAATGCGTTTCAGCACAGTGTCGGTGGCAGGGACGGTGGAGCACGCATCGCCGCAAATTCTGGCGAAGTGTCTTGCGGATCTGTCGAGTTCGTCTTCAGTGAGGCCCGCCTATGACAGCAGCCATTACCTGGCGTGGGTGCTGTCGGTTCTTGAGCGGCACACACATCGCGGCAGGCTTCGAACGTGCATTGTACGGAGCCAGGGAAATTATTGTGTAGGCAGTTTTATTTATTACGCTCAGCGTGGAGGGCTGTCGGAAGTCCTGCAACTGGGTGCGAAACCCGCACATTATGAGCAGGTGCTGCAGCATTTATTCAACGATGCCTGGAGTCAGGGCGTACCTGCGCTTTGCGGGCGTATGGAGCCGGCATTCATGGGGGAGCTTCGTAAGCAGAACTGCCTGTTCCACCACCGCGGATACTGGATGCTGGTACACTCCAAAAATCCCGAAGCACTGCAAGCGATCCGATGCGGTGACGCTTTCCTGACTCGTTTGGAAGGCGAGTATTACTGCCATTTCGACGAGAAAGTATTCGCCTCGCCTTTACTTATCCCGCAGCAGCAGCAGCTGCGTAACTCGATGGCTTCTGCATAGCGTACCGGATACAGCAACTCCCTTACTTTGGTCCTATTGACCCCCGCTGGCCCCTGCCATAGTCTGCTCTTGCTGACCCCCCAGCGTATCCGCCGCCGCCCAGGGCCCGCATGGTTCAAAGCTGTTGCTCCATATCGCTGCACTGGAGGACCTAGCCGAATGCGTAGCAGAGTATTGGTTTCCGAGCAGGATGTCGCGACCCTGAACCTCATCCGCGAGGTTTTCACTTTGCATGGAATTTCCATCCGCGTGCTGCAAGACCCCGGAGAATTGGACGGCTTGGTAGAGGGAGAGAAATTCGACGCTGTGTTTATGGATTTAGCGACGCCGCAACTGAACGGGTCTGAGTTCATCCGCCGCATACGGCAGTCATCCTGGAACAGGAGCACTCCTATAGTTTTGCTTCCCCAACGTGTCGAGACGCGCGCGCGACTGGAGGCCTTTAGCGCGGGCGGAACGTTTTTCCTGGAGAAGCCGCTCGATCGCACCAAGTTGACGCGCCTGCTCAGAAGCACGCGTGCAACTATGGTTGAAGAGCGGCGACGGTATATGCGCGTACCCCTGCACACCGACGTTGAATGCCGCGCCAATGAACGCGAGATCCGCGGAGCCGCTGTGAACGTCAGCCGCGATGGAATTCTATTTCACGGAGATGGGACTCTCAAGCGCGGACAACTCGTAAAGCTGGCGTTCGCCATCGAACCGCGAAAGCCGGCACTACATGCTACTGGTGTAGTGGCCCGCGTCGACGAAAAGCGCCGCCTCGGCGTGCGTTTTGTCCCGAATTTTCCTGAGGACGCCAACATGATCCAGGATTTCATTGCCAAGCAGCTTGAGGTCTTATGAACAACAGCAAAGATTACAACGTGAGGTTGATCTGCCCGCACGGTGATGGAGATCAGTGGGTGCTGTTACAGAATCGCGCAGAGGCTCTGACCGAAGTACTCGAAACCGCGTGGGATTTCGAATGTCCGGCGCACGGCGTTCAGCGAGAGTTTCCTCTCGCTGCTATCGAACAAATTCCTCAGCCGCTCTCTGACCCCGCTGCACATCCGAAGTCGGCCGAGTCGTCCAAGAAGCGACCCAAAGAGCTCCGCCATCGAAGAGAGGTCCGGGTCCGTGTCAGGGGACGCGACCGATATGGCAACGTCTTCACGCAAACAGCTTTCTCGGTGAATATCAGCCGCAGTGGAGCACGCCTGCATGGAATCGGGTCCGTAACGCCTGGACAGACGGTCGAAGTGCGCCGCTTCTTGCGCAACGCACGTTTCAGCGTCATATGGACGGGCCAGCGCGGAACGCCGCTGGAGAATGAGATGGGCATCTGCTGCCTCAACCCGAACAAAAACTTCTGGGGATTGCCGGCGCCGGGAGTGAGGCGGTAGCGAGTTTCTTCAGACGGCGGGACGGAGATTCGGCGTTCGTGTGTGCCAGTCCGCTGCGCGTTCGGGAAAACAAGCCGCTCCTTTCGCGCGATGCCATAGGCGCTGAGACGGCGCTACGTCCTCTGCAGCTCGCTGAAGCGCTTGTTGGCCTTCTCGATCTTGGGATCAATGACGAATTGGCAATACGGCTGTTCTGGATTGCTGGCGTAGTACCGGCGGTGATATTCCTCGGCCTCATAGAAATCCGTGAGCGGCTTTACTTCCGTGACGATCGGCTGCGTAAATGTGCCGGAGCGATTGAGTTCCGCGATCATCTCTTCCGCGGCAGCCTTCTGCGCGTCGTTGGAGTAAAGAATGATCGAGCGGTACTGCATGCCGGTGTCGTGGCCCTGGCGATTGAGCGTAGTGGGGTCGTGCGTGGCAAAGAAAACCGTCAGCAGGTCGCGGTAGGGAATCTGGGCCGGATCAAATTCCACGCGAACCACTTCGGCATGTCCTGTGGTGCCTGTGCACACCAGCTTATAGGTTGGATTCTTCACGTCGCCGCCAGCATATCCTGGCATCACGGAGATTACGCCACGCAGCCGTTCGAACACTGCTTCCGTGCACCAGAAACACCCGCCGCCGAAAACCGCAACTTCCGTTTGCGCGCTCATTGAGTTTTTCCCGCCTGTAGTTGATGGGTCTCTCCAGAGCATACGCCAGCAGTCCGCATGCGCTCAAGCATTTTATAGCTCCTGTGCAGCTAGATAAGAATACGCGCGCCCAGCAGTTGCGCGATGCTCCACGCCAGGAAAAGCAGGTATATGATCCCGAAAAATAGGGGAAAGCTGATGGAACGGTGCGCCCACCAGCGGCGATGCACGCGGAAGGCCCAGTTGGTGTGGAACATTATGGGAGTGTTTTGCTGGTCGGTAACGAAGGTTTTCTGGTCTTTGAGGGTGTACAGATCACCGAACGGCGTAAAGTGATTCCATCCCGGGGTCCGCTCGATGCCCCGCAGCCGCCACTCCCACAACGAATTCTGCAGGTCGAACCTGCCCAGCACAATCGCCATTTGGAGAGTCACGACCAGCCCGAATATGCAGAGCACAACAATGAACACGGAGAATATGCGCAATGTTGGCTGGCGGGATACCAACAATCCGATAGCCGCGACAAAGATTGAATTCGCCGTGAGGTAACCGGAGATCAGGCTATGGTAATCGCGAACTCCCGAAGTCCACAGATTTAGCAGATATTCATAGCTACGTTCGAGATCCGGCGTCGTCGGCTGGTCCATAAGGCTTGATGGAGGTTCGGCGGTCTCTGTAAGAGCATACGGCAATTGGATTCGCGGCTACAACCACGCTGGGACATGTCATGAAAGGCACCGACCGGGATCGAATGCTCGGCTCGATTGTCGGAAAGGCCCTGGAACCGCTGCAGACGGCACCGGAGGATTGAAGTGTTGGTGACGCTGCAATAAGCCGCTGCAAAGCGAAGTCTCACTTGGCAGGTAAGCCTGGATTCGCCAGGACCCCTACGCGCGGGGCATCGCATCCAGGTCGAGGAAGAAATCGACATCAAATCAGCAGCTTAACGCCATTGCATTTGCCGCGAGATTCTGCCGGAAGGTATCCTTCACCACTGAGCAGTCCAGCGGGTCGCCTATGGTTGCTGCAGCGATTCCAGGTGCTTAGTCAAATTGATGGTGCAGAGGCGGCTGAGGTCCTTGTCCCATTCGATTTCCTTGAAGATGGGTCCCCAGACGGGCATCTGACGAGAGCCGTGCGCTGCGATTCCGTCTTCGCCGGCGATGATGCTGCGCATGCGGTCTGTCGGGAATTGGCCGCCGTTCCTGCTACGGATGCGTGTGAGGTCCGGGACCGGCCTATTCAGAGCGGAGGCGGTTGGTCCCCCGCCTTTGCCATCCACGCCGTGACAGGTTGCACAGTATTCCAGATAAAGATCCGACCCTTGTACAGACTCGATCAGGCGGCTGGACTCAGGCAGCCCCCTGCGGCCCTCGTTCACGTTGGACCTGTCGCAACCCTGCAATGCGCCGATTAACAGCAGTGCACATATACCTGCGACGGCTCCTGGATACGTCATTCGAACTGACATAACGCCTCCTAGCCACAGACGCATGAGTACCAAGCGGCGCTGCGTCACGCGAACGAGAGGAACTCCGGCTGAAGCGCGGCGCGAATTATGTCGGCACGGGAGATGATCCCGACCAACACGCCGCGGTTCGTGACCGGAACCCTAACCACGCCTTCCTCGTCCAGCACCTTCATGACGTCCGCCATGGTTGCATCCGTCTCAACCGTCACGGGATCGGTGGACATGATGTCCTCGGCGCGCAACGTTTCGAGCTGCTTTCCTTCGATCAGCGCGCCCATGATGTCGGCTTCCGTGATGACGCCCAAGACCGTGCCGTCGCGGTCTGCTACCGGCATTCCCGTGATCCGATTTACCAGCAGCTCAGCAGCAATGTCGCGGACAGATGCTCCGGGCGTAGTCGCCAGCACGGGACGGGTCATAATTTCGCTCGCGTTCATGGCTCTCTCCTTCCCTGGACCAGCCCGAACGGCTGCCGTGCCAGAGAAAAAGTGTAGCTCAAGCCGCACCATTTGCCTGTGACCGCAATCACAGCCCGCTGTGACTGCAAGCACGGCCGCGCTGGTGCTTCCGATGTATGGTGATGGTGAACAGCACACAGCCAGATCCCTCCTCGCTTCGCTCGCCGGGAATGACAACATCCAACCTACATCCAGTGTGGTATCGTTCAGTTTTCACCGGCACGCGGGAGTATTTGCGCTCTGCGGTGTCTAAAAGAAACAGGAGAGAACTGAGTCATTTAAGTGAGGTCCATGTCCTATGACATTACGCGAGAGCTTAAAACATTTTGTATTTCTGCTCGTGTTCCTGTTCTCCTCATTGTTAAACGCGGCTGATCTGCCGGTGAGGCAGGTCATTCTGTACAAACATGGAGTCGGGTACTTCCAGCGATCCGGCCAACTCGGTGCAGGCGAGACGGCGCGCCTCGACTTCGATGCTGCGGAGATGAATGACGTGCTGAAGTCGCTGACCATCATCGAGCGCGGCGGCGGCAAAATCTCCGGCCTGCGCTATGACGCCAGCGAACCGCTGGACAAAAAGCTCTCCGCTTACCCGTTCCGGCTCGGACCGGGACAGCCGCTCAGCGCCGTGCTCGACCAGCTCAAAGGCGCAGTGCTTGAGCTGAAGTTTGGCACCGAAACGGTGCGCGGCGCGATCCTCAGCGGGCGCGTGACGCCTCGCGACGACAAGCGGCCCGAGTCGGAGCAAGTTCTGCTGCTGCTCGATAGCGGCGAGATGCGGGGCTTTGACCTCGCCTCTGCCACGGGAATCCGGCTGCTCGATCCTGCGTTGCAGACCCAATTCAGGCAGTATCTGGCTGATCTCTCCGGCGCACGGTCGAAAGAAAAGCGCAGCGTGTACATTGATTCAACCGGGCAGCAGGCGAGGCAGGTTGTGGCGGATTACATGGTCCCGATGCCGGTCTGGAAATCGAGCTACCGGCTGATCTGGGATCAAGGCTCCGAGCCGACGCTCGAAGGCTGGGCCATCGTGGATAATACTACCGGCGAAGACTGGACCGGCGTGCAGTTGTCGCTGGTCTCAGGCCGTCCGATCTCATTCATCAGCCGGTTATACGAACCGCGATATATTGCGCGTCCGACTGCTGAATTGCCCGAAGAGCGAGCGCAAGCTCCAGTAGTGCATCAGGGTGCAATTCAGGAAGACAAACCGGCCGAAGCTCAACGAGACGTGCGCGCGCAGAAGATGGAACGTGCAGCAGGCGAGGTGATAGGAGGAATTGTGGCGGCGGCGCCGCCGCCACCGGCACGTGCAGATGTCACTAGCACTGTTACGGGCGCAGCCGCTGCACAGGAACTTGGAGAGTTGTTTGAGTACAGCTTTCCCGCCGCCGTCACGGTGCGAAAGAACGAATCCGCCATGCTGCCTTTCTTGCAGCAGAAGCTCTCGGCGCGCAGGCTGCTGGTGTATTCGAATACATCATCGGTCCACCCGCTGCACTCGGCTGAGATCACCAACTCCACGGGCAAGACGCTCGATGGCGGCCCCATCACTGTCTATGACGACAACGCCTACGCGGGCGAGGCATTGGTCGAGACGCTCAAGACAGGCGACAAGCGGCTCATCAGCTATGGCGTGGATCTCGGGACCCGCATCACAACGCTGTTCGACAGCAAGGGAGACATAGTCAGGGAAATCCACGTGCGCCGCGGCACCATGACCACGCGCACGGCGGCCATCGAGACCAAGACGTATACCATCCGCAACGTGGATCAGAAAGCAAAGACGCTGATCATCGAGCATCCTGTGCGACAGCAATACAAGGTGACGGATCAGAAGCCAGTTGAAACAACAGCAAACGCCTACCGCTTCGAGGTGAAGCTCGCGGCGGGCGCGACGGAAAAACTGCCGGTCACGGAAGAGCGCGTTTACGAGAGCTCCGTTTCCGTTTTGAATATCAACCCGGACGTATTGGTGAGCTACGTCCAAAACAAAAGCCTGAGCGACGCGGCCCGCGCACAGCTTCAGCAGATTCTGGACCGCAAGCGCCAGATCGCTTCTGCCGACGGCGAGATTCGCCGCAGCGACGAGCAGATCAGAAGCATCTTTCAGGACCAGGAGCGAGTGCGGCAAAACATCAACAGCCTGAATCGCGTGAGCGGGCAGGAGCAACAAGTGCAGACGTACTCGCGGCAACTCGCGGCTCAGGAGACGCAACTCGCTACGCAGCGCGACCGGCAGGCAGAGCAGCAGAGACGCAAGGCGGCTCTAGAAACCGAGCTGAATTCGCTGATTGAAAAGATGGAGTTCTAGACCGACCATGTCCGTCTGCGATTTCTCGGCCACGTCCATCGATGGCCAAGATGTGCCTCTCTCGATGTTTCGGGGAAGGGTCCTGTTGATTGTCAACGTGGCCAGCCGCTGCGGTTTCACTCCGCAGTACGAGGGGCTTGAAAGTTTGTACCGGAAATACAAAGAACAGGGATTCACTGTCCTGGGATTTCCCTGCAATCAGTTTGGGAGCCAGGAACCTGGGAGCGAAACGGAGATTAAGAATTTTTGCGACGCGCAATTCGGGATAACTTTTCCGTTATTCGCCAAAATTGAAGTGAACGGGCCGCAGGCACACCCGCTCTACAAGTACCTGACCAAAGCGAAGCCAGGCATCCTAGGGACTGCAAAGATTAAGTGGAACTTTACCAAGTTCTTGGTGGACCGGGACGGCGTTCCCCTGAGGCGCTATGCGCCCAAGCACCAGCCGTCAGCCATAGATGAGGAGATCAGGCGCGCTCTGGAGGAGCCGCGCTCATAATCTGCTGCTCCTGCGACTTGCTGCCGCGGGAAGCATAACGGCGCTGCCGCTCCCAGCAGTCTCCTGAGAAGCGGTAATGATAATGGCTGGCATCGTATTGTGACTTTCCTCGTACCTGAACGTGCTTCTGACCGAACACGATCACCCCGTGGCACAGATCGCAGTAGCGCTGTCCGTTGATGAGCATCCGCGTCTCCTCCGACAGGCACTCATAACCGTCTTGAGCATGTGGCGCACAGATATCCACGGACAATAGCGCGAAGGTCACATTTGGTCGGGGACTTCGCTACCATTATGTCCGCTTTTTGCCGTCGCGGGAAGGGGAGCTTGAGAAGAAGTCTGGACCATATTATCATCAGTAGCTAATAATCTGGCCAACGGCAGCACTGCGGCAACGCAATCTCACTTTCGGTGGATGCGGGCTCAGCAAAGTGCTCCGCAGATTGGCCGCTACCGGAGAGAGGCCGGAGGCTTGTCGGTTATGAGAATCTGCGAACCCGCGACGGCTGACGGACACCAGACGGGAGTTATCCAGGAGACCTTCAATACTGTCTTTCGCCGGTCGATCTCTATCTGGGCCGCCGCCCTGCTGCTGGCTACGCTGAATATTCTCCTATTCGCATATGAAAAACCATGGACAGCCGCCGACGGGCTACGAAACTGGGGCGATTGGTTTCTCCAGGCGGCCGGGTGGCAATCCTTGTTACCGACGCTGCCTCCCTCGCTTTATTCCGGCTCCGTACTCAACGCTGGCTTGCTCGCTGGCGCGGTGGCCTCGGCGCTGCTCAGCCGGCAATTCGCGCTGCAAATCGCCCCACCGGCAGAGCTGGCGAAAGGACTCCTGGGCGGGGTGCTCATGGGAGTGGGCGCGGTGCTGGCGATGGGGTGCAACGTCGGAGGGTTTTACAGCGCCCTCTCTGCTATGTCGCTTTCCGGCGTGTCCATGATGGTGGGACTGGGACTGGGGGCTTGGCTCGGGGTCCGCTATATGATGTGGGAGATGGTGAAATTCCCCCGACTCTCTTCGGGATCAGGACGGAGCTTTTGGGGAGCCTCAGGTAGCGGCCGCAGCCGGCAACCCTGGATGGGAGGACTTTGCCTCCTCCTTATCGCCGGGGTGGTGTTCCTATACTCCCATTACGGTTTCGGGCAGCGTGGCGGGCTGCTGCTGATCGGGGTGCTGCTGGGCACCGTTCTGCAACGCTCACGCTTTTGCCTGGTGCGGGCGTTTCGCGACCCCTTTCTGGACGGCAACAGCGAAATGACCCGGGTCGCAGCGCTTTCGCTTGCGATCAGCGCCATCGGGTTTGCGATCCTGAAGAGTGCCGATTTACGCCCGGCGACGGCGTTCGTCTTCGCCTCGTTTTGGAAAGGAAGCCTCGTCGGCGGCGCCATCTTTGGCCTGGGAATGGTTCTGGCGGGCGGCTGCGGGGCCGGTGCCTTGTGGCGCGCCGGCGAAGGACATATTAAGCTATGGTGTGCCCTGATGGGCTTTGCCTTCGCCAGCGCGGTTGCGTGGCGCGTTTTGGAGCAGGGAGGCTGGCTGAGCCGCCTGGGTACCGCAGTCTTCTTGCCGGATGTTTCTGGTTGGCCTCTAGCCCTCGCCGCGACGCTCGCTGTGCTGGCCATCTGGTATGTGCTGGCGGCGTGGAACGAAAGAACACGGTCCGTAGCGGCGATGTGAACGATTTATGTTTCGAGTGCTCATTTCCTTTTTCTTGCTGGCAACGGCCGGCGCGGCGCTTTTTGGAGAAGCCGCAAACGGCGTCGATGCCCTGAATGCCAAGCTCTCAGAGTTGCTGGCCGGCGCGCGCAGTTCCCCGGACCCCGAGCACACTCCCGTGCTCAAAGCGCCACGGATCGTGGAGGCCGCTAACGAGGTTATGGTCACGGTGAGTGTGCCATTGACTGGAGACGACAAGCATTACATTCGCCGGCTGGTGCTGATAGATGAAAACAGTGTCGTCAAGGTGAAATACGTGGCTTCTTTTGCGCCGCAGGTACGCCCGGCGGAAGTGACCGCTTCAATCAAGATGGCCAAGACCAGTCAGATCAAAGCTATCGCGGAGTGTTCTCTGCACGGCAAGTGGATGGCGGTTTCGGAAACCATTCATGTGGGCATCGGCGGATGTGGAGCCGGCCAAGAACCCAGCCGCCATATTCCCGGAGACGTGCTGCGAGTGCGTTTTCGGGACGAAGACCGGCTGGTCAGGATGAACTTGCTGTTCCGCCATCCCATGGTGTCCGGGTATGTGATGACCGCCGATGGCCGGGTGAGCAAACAGTACGAGCCTTTCTTCCTGAAGCACGCTCGCGTCCTGCACAAGGGACAAGTTCTCGCCGAGTTCGAACTTGGCCCGGGGATGAGTGAGAATCCACAGATTGCTTTGCTGCTCCCGCGCCTGGGCAGTGAGCCAGTGCATGCGGAAGCCACCAACAATGTGGAGCAGAAATTCACGTTGCTAGCGCGGATGCCCCAGTAGATCCGGCCGCGCGACAGTTTGGGCCCTCTAGGGCCGCTGCTTGCGAGCGGCAGAATGGCGGGTCCTCTCTAATTGTAACGACACCTCGCTGAGAGTAGGAGTAACCCCTATGCCTTTACCGAACCGAGCAATGCGCCTGATGATGCTAGTTGTTGTTGGTCTTCTCGCGGTGAATACGGCTTCAGCCCAGGAAAAGCCCGCCACCATGCCAAGTCCGTTAGGGGCGGTCAGCAGCTGCAAGGCCTGCCATCCGCAGCACTACCAGGACTGGGAACAGTCTTACCATTCCAAAACGGTAGTGGCGATGCATGCGGGCTTCAAGAAGTACATCACAACCCAGGAGGAGGCCAAGGGCAGACCGCTAAACAGGAATGAGCTGATGGCCTGTCTGGGCTGTCACGCGCCAGCGATGCGGTTCGCAAGCGACGCAGACTTTTCCCGAGTCGCGCAACTGGTGAAGACCGATCAGCGGGAGGCGCTCGCTGGGTTGAGCGTGGATTGCATCGCCTGCCACAGTCTGTACGCCAGCGGCCACCCGGAGACGAAGCCTCCCCAGGGGCTGGATAGGCAGACATACTACGGCACGATTCAGAACCCGGCCAAGAGCCCGCATCCGACCAAGCACGCCCCCGAAATGGCGAAGTCGGAATTCTGCAAAGGCTGCCACACCTATGTGACTCCGGCTGAGATGAAAGTGAATGCGGACTGGGATATCGTCTGCTCGCTGACGTACGACAACTGGGCGGAGGGCCCAGTAGGTGTGCGGGCCACGGGAGCCAACAAGAAAGAGTGCCAAACCTGCCACATGGAAAAGCAGGATGGCAAAGCTGCCATCACGGGGCCGGCGCGAAAGATCTCCAGCCATCGCTTCCCCGGCTGGCACGACCCCGCCATGCTGAAGAAAGCCACGGAGCTGTCGGTTGCCGCTACTCCCAAAGGCAACGGCGCGCAGCTCGTGGTCACAATGGTTAACAACGCCGGCCATCGAATACCGGATACCTGACCCTGGGGAGCCAAAGCGGTGCTGGACGTCACTGCCAAAGACAAAGACGGTATTCAGGTGTTCGGCGAGACCAAGACGTTTAACATGATCGGCTATACGCAAAAAGACCGGAAAGGCCAGCCCACTGTGGACAACTGGCTGATCCGTTCGTGGGACGATAAGGCGATTCCGGCCGGCAAGAGCACGCACGCATTCGACATTTCGTTGCCCGCCGGCGTTCAGGAGCTCCAGGTGCAGGCGACACTCACATACCAGGTCGGCGATATCGTGACGCCCATGACGCAGGTCAGCCAGAAACTTTCAGTGGGCAAATGATTGGAAATGGCAGAACAGATCATTGACCGGACACTGGATTGTACGGGCCTGACCTGCCCCATGCCGATCATGAAAACCACTCATGCGATCCGGGAGCTCCGCGTGGGACAAGTGCTGGAAATGATCGCCTCCGATCCCGGCTCGATGGCCGATATGGAAGCCTGGTCGAAACAAAATCAGCACGAACTACTTGCTGCTGAAACGCTTAGTGACGGCAGGTTTCGCTTCCTCATCAGGAAAACTCATTAGCCGGTGCGAGCACCTCTGGAGTCTACCTCTCGGACGGATAGGAGTTGACAGCCGCGTCGCGGGTTCCTACAATTAGAACGAACGTTCGATAGGCCACTCTATGGTTCGCAATTCAGCCGGCAACAACTCATCCGCTCCGCAAGATAGCAAGTACGACCGCAAGCTCCACGAAATTCTCCATCACGCCACGCAAGTGTTTTGCGAGAAGGGTTTCGCGGCGGCTTCCATCCGCGACATCTCGCGCGCCAGCGGCACCAGCCTGGCGGGGCTCTACTACTATTTCAAGAGCAAGGACCACCTGCTCTTTATCATCCAACAGCAGGCCTTCACCACGTTGATTCAGCGCCTGGAAACAAGGCTCTCCACCGTCGCTGAGCCGGAGGAAGCCATTCGCGCCTTTATTGAGAACCACATGGAGCACTTCGTGGGCGATCCCAAGCAGGCACAGGTGCTCTCGCATGAATCGGACACCTTGAAGGGCCAGTATCAGTTGGAGATCACTTCGCTGAAACGCAAGTATTACCGCCAGTGCCTGACGATCGTCGAGCAGCTCAAGGCGGCTCGCCAACTCAGCCGTCTGAATAGCAGGCTGGCGGTGTTGAGTCTCTTCGGCATGATGAACTGGATCTATACCTGGTACAACCCGATCGTCGACGGCGATTGGAAAGAAATTTCCAGCCAGATGTCCTCGATTTATCTGAACGGAGTATTGGGCGGTTTTGAGAGCGAGCTTACCGCAGCCCCAAGCAAGAAAACAAACACCGCAGAACCGCGAGCCCGAACTTCCGGCAACGCCGCGCCCCACCACGGCAAGCCGGGACGCATTGGCGACCCTAGTGGTGTTCGCAGTTGATCTGATACGAAATCATTCGAGCTATGGATTACACGCTGTCGGAACTGATGGTGGCGACCGCTGCACGCGAGATTCACGATGGGGATGTCGTATTCGTCGGCATGCGGCTGCCGTTGATCGCGTATGTGGTGGCGAAGAATACGCACGCGCCGCAGGCCGTGGGAGTGTTTGAAAACGGAGTTCTGCGCAGCACGCCAGCGCGGGAGCTGCTGTTTACGATGTCGGACGGGCCGAACATCACCGGCGCGCTGTCGTGCCTGAGCATGCTGGAATGTATGGCGCTGTTGCAGCAAGGCCGCGTAAGCCTAGGCTTTCTCGGCGCAGCGGAGGTGGATCGCCACGGCAACCTCAACTCCACAGAGGTGCAGGACTCTTCGGGCAAAATGGTGCGCCTGCCCGGCAGCGGAGGCGCATGCGACATCGCGGCGCTGTCGAAGCGGTTTGTGGCTTTGCTGGATCATCAAAAATTTCGATTGCCGGAGAAGGTTCACTACATCACCAGTCCCGGCTATGGGCCGTGGCGGGATTCCGGCCGGTTGAAGGAGGGAGGCCCTGCCGCCGTTATCACCACAAAGGCTGTGCTGCGGTTCTCGCCTCAGGGCGAGGCCTACCTGCATTCCTATCATCCAGGGACCACAGTGGAAGACGTTGTCGCGAACACCGGATGGCCGTTGGAGGTCTCCCCTGAAGCTCGTGAGACCAAGCCGCCGACCAAGCAGGAGCTGCGCGTCATCCGTAATTACGATCCGAAAGGTTTTTGGACCAAGTAGGCAATACACCATGGCAGAACGCCAACCCGTATTACCACAGTTCCGAACCATCTCAGTTGAGCGCGCCGTCGCCGTCGCTACCGTCGTTCTGAACAAGCCGCCGCTCAACATCATTGATATGGAGATGATGGCGGAGATGCAGGCAGCCCTGGACGACCTGGAACGTCAGCCGGATGTGCGTGTGTTGGTGTTCCGCGCCTCCGGGAAAGCGTTCTCGGCGGGCGTCAGCATCCGGGACCACACGCCCCACAAGATCGGCCAGATGATTCCTCTGTTCCATGGAATCTTCCGCCGCCTCGCGCGCACGGACAAGGTTACGCTAGCGGTCGTCCACGGCGTCTGTCTCGGTGGAGGTTTCGAGCTGGTCTCGATGTGCGATCTCGTCGTTGCTGCCCACGACGCGCAGTTCGGGCAGCCTGAGATCAAACTTGGGCAACTCCCGCCCGTGGGTATCATTCTGCTCCCGTACCTCATTGGCTATCGAAAAGCGGCGGAGTTGGTCCTCGGGGGAGGAAACATCGGCGCGCGGGAGGCTCAGGCGCTCGGTCTGGTAAACCGAGTTGCGCCCGAAGGGCAGTTAGCGAATTGCGTAGATAACTTCGTGCACGAGTTGAGCAGCGGCAGCGGTAGCACACTGCGCCTGACCAAGAAGAGTTTGCGCCGCGTGTCAGGCCTCGATTTCGAGCGCGCGCTGGAGGAGAGTGAACAGTTTTTTCTGAACGATGTCGTCAATACTGAGGACGCCAAGGAGGGCGTGTTCGCATTCCTTGAAAAGCGCGCCCCACGATGGACGAATCGCTAATCAATTCACAACAGCACTTCTCATGGCAAAAAAATCTCAAACTGAAAAGCTCTGCTCACTCGAAGAGGCCATCAGCCGCTTTGTACCCGACGGTGTCAGTGTCGCGATGGGACTGCAACTGGAAAGCATGATTCCGTTCGCCGCCGGCCACGAAATTATCCGGCAAGACAAACGTGACCTGACGCTGATCGGCCCAATTTCAGACATCCTATTCGACCAGATCATCGGCGCGGGCTGCGCGAAAAAGGTAGTCGCGGCGTGGGTCGGAAACGTCATGATGGGGTCTGCCTACAACTTCCGGCGCGCCATAGAAGACGGCATCCCGCGTTGCCTAGAGATAGCGGATCATACGAACTTCACCATCGCCCTAGCTCTGCACGCAGCCGCGCTGGGCGTGCCGTTTTTGCCGACGTACACTGCGGGAGGCTCGAGCTTGTTCAGCCGCAATCACGGCTTGGCGGAATTCGAAGCTCCATTCACAGGTGAGAAGATGGGAGCGGTCCGCGCGATCTCGCCTGATGTGACCATCGTGCAGGCTCAACGAGCCGATGCTTTCGGGAACGCACACGTGTGGGGCAACCTCGGGGCGTCACCCGATGCGGCGCGCGCGGCCAAGCACGTCATCGTAGTGGCAGAAGAAATCGTGGAGCCGAAAGTGATCGCGAGCGACCCCAACCGGACAGTCATCCCCGGTTTCCTTGTCTCGGCCATAGCGGAGGTTCCCTTCGGCGCACACCCGTCGCCCGTGCAGGGGTTTTACAACCGTGATAACGAGTGCTATCGCGAATATCACAAGGCCACCAAGACGCGCCAGGAGTTCGAGACGTGGCTACACGATTGGGTCACTGGCGTTAAAGATCGCAAAGAGTTTCTCCAGCGTCTCGGTGAAGATCGCGTCAATTCGCTGAAGGTAAGAAAGCACGCCTGGTCCGCCCGTGCCGATTTTGGGAACTAGGTGCTGGGTCAGTCTGAACTTCGGCGCTTCCGATCCGTGAATTCTGGAACGGCATGTCTTCAGCCATGCCGAAGCGGAATACACCGACGCGGCTAAGCCGTGCCCTTCCTTTCCGAACACCACGCGTGCGTCACGGAGTGATAAACTTATTCCCCGCTGGCGACAGGCACTTGCTCCGGTCGCGGTGCTCTCGCCTGTTCGCGGATGCGGGCGGCCTTTCCCTTCAGGCCACGCAGGTAATACAGCTTAGAACGGCGCACGGTGCCGCGGCGCACAACGTCAACACGGTCAATGGAGGGCGAGTGCATCGGGAAGATGCGTTCGACGCCCTGGCCGAAGCTGATCTTACGGACAGTGAAAGTCTCGCTGATGCCAGCATGGTTACGGGCGATGACGGTACCCTCGAAGGCCTGCAAGCGCTCCTTGTCGCCTTCTCTGATCTTCACGTGCACGCGCACCGTGTCGCCAGGACTGAACTTTGCGATTTCCTTGCGAGGCTCAACTTTTGTCCATTTTTGCAATTGATTCATTTTGTTTTCCTTCTCGAAACTCCGCCAGCCACTGCTGTTGCTGCGGGCTGAGAACCACCCCGGAAAGCAAGTCGGGACGATTCAAGAATGTCTTCTCCAGCGCCTTCTTCTGGCGCCATTCGCTGATCCGGCGATGATCGCCGGAGAGCAGCACTTCGGGGACTGCCAAGTCCCTGAACACTGCCGGACGCGTATAGTGAGGCCAGTCCAGCAATCCAGCGCCGCCTTCCGCGGACGCCGTAAACGATTCACGCACTGCCGAAGCAGCGTTTCCCAGAGCGCCAGGCAGCAGCCGTGCGATGGTGTCAACAACAACCGCTGCGGCAAGTTCGCCGCCGCTCAAAACAAAGTCGCCGATGCAGAGTTCGTCGTCAGCTAAGGCTTCGACTACTCGCTCATCCACGCCTTCATAACGGCCGCAGAGCAGAATGAGCGAAGTTTCCTGCGCCAGCGCCGCAGCTTCGGCCTGCCGAAACAGTTTTCCTCGAGCCGAGAGCAAAATCACGCGTCCGGCGGGCCGTCCCTGCTGCCGGATGTGCTCGACGGCCTCGAACAGCGGCTCCGGCTTGAAAACCATTCCTTCATCGCCGCCAAATGGTCGATCATCCACGGTGCGATGGCGGTCGGTCGTAAACTGGCGCAGGTCGTGAATCTCTACGGTCAGTAGGCCGGCCTCGCGTGCGCGTCTCACGATGCCGTGATCGAATGGGCCGTCAAAGAACCGCGGGAAGATGGTGACGATATCAATCGCCATTGCGCGGGGCGCCTTGTCTTCCTCGCTTGTCTCTCCTGGGCCGGTTTGCGGCATTCGTGGGACTCCCGCTCTAATCTTTATTCAGCTCCTTGAGACCATCGGGAAGCCGCACGTGAATCTGCCTGGCCGGGAGATCTATGTCCGTGCAGATTTCCTCCGCAAACGGAATCAACAATTCGCCGCTACGCGTCATCACCTGAAGCAGTAGCGCGCCCGCGGTCTCCTGCACCGCTTCGACTGTACCGAGAACGTTGCCCTCTTCAAGGACATCACAGCCGATCAGGTCGGAAACGTAAACCTGGCCAGTCCGGAGCGCCATGCGGTCGGAAGCCGGAATCTGAATCTCGCAGCCGACCAACGGCTCGGCCGAGGAGATGTCATCAATGCCTTGAAACTTTAGATTGGCCAGTCCCTTGTGGAACCAGACGCTTTCAAGCGCCATCGTTCGGCGCAACTCGTGGCCCGCAACGAGCAGCTCAGTGCCGGGCTGGAAACGTTCCGGAAAGTCGGTTAGGACCTCCGCGGCTACTTCGCCGCGCCTGCCCCAGACTTTCCGGATCCTGGCAATCGTGAGATATTGCGAATCGTTGGTGTCTGCCAAGAGCGCCAGTTCGTCCGATCACTCCAGAATTTCCAGCGTGAACCGCCGTTTCAATTTCATTCCGGCGGCGCCTAAGATCGTGCGGATAGAACGGGCGGTACGGCCCTGCTTTCCGATCACCTTTCCCAGGTCGCTGGGCGCCACCCGCAGCTCTAATACGGTACTCTGTTCACCCTCAATCGGCCGTACAACAACTTCTTCTGGATTATCAACCAGAGCTTTGGCAATCATCTCGATCAGCTCCTTCATACGCGCCTCCTAGATGTACAGGAACCCGACGTGGGGCAGGGACCGGATCGAATTCGATAAACTGCTCCGGAGGTGGTACCCGGCTGGGAGCTGCGCCTGTTATGCGCTTGCCGCCGGCGGTTCCACGGCAGGCTTTTTCTGCTTCCGCAAAAAGCTCTGCACCGTCTCGGAAGGCTGCGCGCCCTTCTGCAGCCAGTACTCGACGCGCTCAGTCTTCAAGTCGATCGCCGCTGGAGTTTTTCTCGGATCGTAATGCCCCACGATCTCCACGAAACGGCCATCGCGGGCCCGAGCCTTTTCAATCACCACCACCCGGTATGTGGGCTTTTTAGTGGCGCCCGTTCTCGCCAAACGAATCGTTAGCAAATCTTCACCTCCAGAAATCTTGCGGACCAGCCTGCGGCCGTCCGAACTAAAACCTACGATAGCGCGGCGGGCAGCCCGCCCTTGCTCATCTGTTTGCGAAACATCCGTCCAGCCATGCTTCGCATCATCTTTCTTGCCTGGTCGTACTGCTTGATGAGTTGGTTGACTGCCTGCACAGTGGCGCCGCTGCCACGTGCGATACGCTTTCTGCGGCTGCCGTTCAGAATATTCGGGTTCTCCCGTTCGCGCGCCGTCATCGAGCTGATGATCGCCTCGATGTGTGAGATCTCTTTCTCGTCCACCGATTCCTGCTGCAGTTGCTTCAATGGGCCGATCTGCGGCAGCATGGAAAGAATCTGATTCATGGGGCCCATCTTGCGGACCTCGCGCAGTTGGGTCCTGAAATCCTCCAGCGTAAATGAATTGTCGCGGAGCTTGTCCTGGAACTCTTCGGCTTTCTTGCGGTCCACCACCTCTTCCGCTTTCTCGATCAGCGAGAGGATGTCTCCCATCCCGAGTATGCGGGAGACCATCCGGTCGGGGTGGAACAATTCCAGGTTGTCGTATTTCTCGCCCGTGCCCACGAACTTGATAGGCTGTCCGGTCACAGAGCGTATGGAGAGCGCCGCTCCGCCACGGGCGTCGCCGTCCAGCTTGGTCAGGATTACGCCTGTCAGGTTCAGGCGGCTGTGAAACTCTTGCGCGCTGCGTACGGCATCCTGTCCGGTCATTGAATCGGCGACGAAGAAAATCTCAGGCGGCTGGAGCAGCTTCTGGAGGTCCTGCAACTCGGTCATAAGCTCGTCGTCGATGTGGAGTCGTCCGGCGGTATCGACCAGCAGCACGTCGCAGCCTTTATTGCGGGCTTCCTGACGGGCGGCTTGAGCCAGTTCAGCAGGTTTCGCCGTAGGAGAACCAGCGAAGACGGGCACACCAACGTGTTTTCCAACGATCGCCAACTGCTCACGGGCAGCCGGCCGATATACGTCCACGGAGACCATCATTGGCTGGTGGCCGCCTTTTTGCAGCCATTTAGCCAGCTTTCCTGCCGTGGTGGTCTTTCCCGCGCCCTGCAGACCAGCCAGCATGAATACGGATGGCGGTTGGGAGCCGAATTTGACCCGGGCCGAAGTTGGACCGAGCACGTCCAGCAGTTCGTCACGTACAATCTTGATCACTTGCTGGGTGGGAGAAAAGCTGGTGAGGACTTCTTCACCGAGGGCCTTGACGCGGACGTTTTCGACTAGCTGCTTGACTACCTTGAAATTAACGTCGGCTTCCAGCAGTGCGACGCGGATCTCCCGCAACGCTTCGCCGATGTTTTCCTCGGTGAGCTTGCCTTCGCCGCGAAGCGTCTTAAAGACACGCTGGAACTTCTCTGTTAGATTCTCAAACACAGCTTCCCAACCTGCATGTGCCGCTGGAGCAGACACTTCGGATGCGTGAGTTTCTAACCTATTCTAGACGCGCTGCTAAACTAGGTCAAGGAAGCAACCTGCATTCATCCGTTGATTAGACGATTTGGGAGCATGGATTGGTGGCGAGTCAGGCGTCAATTGTTCAACTTTTTTGGCGCCGGCCGGGCCGCTGGTTTGGCCACTCCTTCCGTTTGACATTGCAAAACCGTTCTTGTATATTGGCCGTCAGAATTTCGTGACTGGCACGCAATAGGAGTAAGCAGAAGAACAAAAGGGTAGATCTCATTCCCGGCTGGTGACGGCGCCGGCTGGCATCATAGTTTCGAGACTTGCTGGCCGAGCATCCGGCAGTTTCAATTCACCTCAACTCGCACCTCTAACTACCCCCATTTGAAGTTTCTGCCATTCCATTCCGTCCAGCCATGCAGCGCGTGCTGCAGGAGATGTCCACCATGACCGAAATAGAGAATACCTCCCTGGCCCAAAAGGAAGCGAATGAGGCCACTGCAACCCCGGAACAAAGCCATGCCGTTCCGGAGAAGGAGGATTTCGAGCGGCTACTGAACTCGTATTCACAGCAGTTCACGCAGCCCCCCATGGGTTCGTTGCTCCGCGGGCGCGTTGTCAGGATCGCCGGTTCTGAAGTGATCGTCGACGTGGGATACAAATGCGAAGGCGTCATTTCTGCCGACGAATTCAAGGATAAAGAGGGCAGGCTGCGCATCCAGCCGGGCGACGAGATCGAAGTAATGATGGACTCCACCGAGGAGCGCGACGGCTACGTTGTGCTGTCTAGGGAGAGGGCCAAGCGCCTGAAAGTTTGGGACGACATCGAAAGGGCTTTTGAACGCCAGAGCGTCATACCCGCTGTAGTGCTCGAGAAGATCAAGGGCGGACTCGCGGTTGATATCGGTGTGCGCGCGTTCCTGCCGGGCTCGCAGGTCGACGTCAAGCCAGTGCGAAACCTCGATGCGCTGATCGGACAGGAAATCTCGTGCACCATCATTAAGCTGAACAAGAAGCGCAGCAATATCGTGGTCTCGCGAAAATCCGTTCTGGAAGCCGAGATGACGCGCCGCAAAGAGCACACATTGGCCGAATTGGGTGAGGGCGCGGTAATCACCGGCACGGTCAAAAACATTACCGATTACGGCGTGTTTGTTGATCTCGGCGGTATTGACGGCCTGTTGCACGTCACGGATTTGAGTTGGGGTCGTGTGGCGCATCCTTCGGAAGTGGTGTCGCCCGGCCAGGAGCTAAGAGTAAAAGTTCTGAGGTTCGACAAAGAAAAGGAACGCGTCTCTCTGGGACTGAAGCAACTGACGGAAGACCCCTGGATGTCGGTTGCCGAGAAGTTTCCGGTTGGCTCACGAGTGAAAGGGAAGATACTGAACCTCACCGATTATGGCGCTTTCGTCGAGCTCGACCAGGGCATAGAGGGCCTCATCCACGTTTCGGAGATGAGCTGGAGCAAACGCGTCAAGCATCCCTCGAAGATCGTCTCGCCGGGCCAGGAGATTGAGACCATGGTTCTTGACGTGAACGCCCAGGAGCGGCGCATCTCGCTTGGCCTGAAGCAATGCGAACCCAATCCCTGGGAGACGCTGGCGCAGCGCTACGGCGTTGGAACAGTGATAAAAGGCCGCGTTCGCAACTTGACTGATTTCGGAGCCTTCGTCGAGGTGGAGGACGGGATTGATGGCCTCGTTCACATCTCCGACATCTCCTGGGCAAAGCGCATCAAACATCCCTCCGAAGCGCTGAAGAAGGGCGAGGTGGTTCAGGCAGTTGTCCTCAGTATTGATCCGGAAAACCGGCGGCTCTCACTGGGCATCAAGCAACTACAGCAGGATGCCTGGGAATCTTTCTGCCAGCATAAACAGGTAGGCGAGGTGGTGCGCGGGAAAGTGGCCCGCAAGGCATCCTTCGGAGTTTTTGTGGAACTCGCAGAAGGTGTGGAGGGCCTTTGCCACATCTCTGAGATCGCTGCCGAGACGGTAGACAAGCACGCCATTCCCCTGGAGCCCGGGTCCGAATGCGAGTTTAAGATCATCAAACTGAATCCCGCAGAGCGGAAGATCGGCTTGAGCGTGAAGGCCCTGCACGCAGAACCCGAGCGTCGTGAGACGGAGAAAACAGAGAAACTCCAGCCACATTCATCAGCCACCGCTACGAACACCATCGGGGATATGGTGGCTATGAAGGAGCGCAACGCTTCCAAACGTTAGTCGCACCACTGATTACCAGCTTTGAACGTCATCTGAAAGGCACATCGGTGCTTCTTTGTTAACGTGATAACCTATTGCTTCTATTCACCAAACAAGGCATACTACCCACTGATATGAGGCTGGCGGTATCGGCCACAATCGCTCGTCACTGACGTAAGACGCTCGGCATCACGGTTTCTAGAAGCAGAAACCCCCTGTTCGCAATAGTTTGGATTGTTATTGAGGAGACGGATATTGCTATGACCAAAGCGGATCTCATTGAGGAAGTCTCCAGAGTCGTGGAGATGACCCGGAAAGACTCCGAAGTAATCGTGGAGACGATCTTCGAAAGCATCGTGAAAGCGTTGCGAGCGGCAGATAAAATCGAGATTCGCGGTTTTGGCAGTTTCCGTACCCGCCAGCGCAAGCCTCGCGTTGGCCGGAACCCCAAGACGGGTGCTCGCGTAGAGGTCCCCTCCAAGAAGGTTCCGTATTTCAAGCCCAGCAAAGAGCTCAAGGACCTGATTAATGCGTCCAGGGCCGCCGAGGTTTCCGCGCCGGCTCCCGTGACACAGCACCAGTCGTAACAGCCCCTTTCCCGCGGGTTCAACCCAAAGCGCTTTCCGCAACATGGATTATCTCTGGTCTCCGTGGCGGTATCAGTACGTATCACAGCAGCTTCCGGAAAAGGGCTGCGTCTTCTGCATCAAAATGCAGCAGTCCAACGATGAGGAGAACCTCGTTCTCTACCGCGGCGTGAATAACTACGTCCTGTTGAACCTTTATCCCTACACCAGCGGCCATCTGATGATTGCGCCCTATCGGCACATCGGGAGCCTTTCTGCGGCCGACGACGCCACCTGGATGGAGATGGCAGCGCTCACGCGCAAAGCCGAGCAGGCGCTCCAGAAGGCATATAAGCCCGAAGGTATCAATCTCGGTATGAACCTCGGCAAGAGCGCCGGCGCCGGCATCGCCGATCACATCCACATGCACGTGCTCCCTCGCTGGCACGCCGATTCCAATTTCCTGACCACCATCAGCGAAACGCGCGTTCTGCCCGAAGCCCTGGAAGATAGCTACCGCAAACTGAAACCGCTGTTCTGAAGGGCATTCCTGTCTCACCCTATTTAAGCTGCGCTTGACGCGTGTACCGATACGGGGTACACTCCCGCGTGATCAAAGGCTTTCGCCATCGGGGCCTGCAGCGGCTCTTTGAGCGTGGCGATCCGAGCAAGGGTGCGCGCTGACCAGGTGAGCCGTTTACTCGACGTACTTTCACACCTGGATCAGGCGCTTAGCCCCTCGGATTTAAACTTGCCGGGTTATCGCCTTCACCCGTTGAGGGGACGTAAACGATTGTGGAGCGTGACAATATCCGGCAACTGGAGAATCATCTTCCGGTTTGAAGATGGCGACGCGTTTGCAGTTGATTTGGTGGATTACCACTAAGTAACGGAGGTGAGCATTTATGCGGATGAAAAATCCGCCGCATCCAGGCCACTCAATCAAAGATGCCTGCCTCGATCCCTTGCACCTGAGCGTTACTGATGGCGCCAGGGTATTGGGTATCGCCCGGCATACCCTATCCCGGATTATCAATGGTCGAGCAGGCATATCCCCGGAAATGGCCATCCGTTTGGAAAAGGCGGGCTGGTCGAACGCGGATCACTGGCTCCGATTGCAGATGGCCTACGATCTTTTCCAGGCCCGCCAGCACGAAAATGAAATCAACGTAAAACGGTACCAGCGACGGCCCGCCGCTTGAAAGAGCCTCTGTCTCCAAGAGAGGCACCATGGCCGAAAGGAAGAAGAAGTTGGCGTCCGTATAAGGTCCTCTATGTCTGAGATCTGGAATCACTTCAACATGCATGCCATTGCGCGAGACACATTACTTCGGTTCGGGTTCTTGGTCGAAACGCCGCCTGCGGCGCTAGCTCAACTGGCCAATATCGACGAGCCGGATTGTTCCCGCCCGCCGTTTCGCGACATGACGACACAGCTCTGGTCCTCCATTGACAACGATGATTCGCGCGATCTGGACCAGATCGAGTACATAGAGCAGGATGGCCGCGGCACGCGCTTGTTCGTAGGCATCGCCGATGTGGTCGCATCGGTGGAGCGTGCGACGCCGCTCGACGAGGCTGCCCGGCATAACACGACCTCGATCTATACGGGCGTCCGCACCTTCCCTATGCTTCCGGAGAAGCTCTCAGCAAATCTCACGTCTTTGCTCGAGGGACAAACACGCCTGGCTGTCGTGACGGAGATGCGGTTTTCATCGCACGGCCACATGGAGGAATCCACCGCCTATCGCGCGGTGGTGCGCAATCAATGCCAGCTCACGTATAACGCGGTGGCCGCATGGCTGGAGGATCAAATGGCAGACGATTCGGCAGTGACCCGGAGCATGCTCGGGAAGATCCGCGATAGTCAGGTGTTGCAGGATCAGCTTCGCCGCCAGAGCGAATTGGCCGAAGCATTGCGCGAGCGTCGGCTCGAAGCCGGTGCCCTAACGTTCGAGACCATCGAGCTGCACCCCGAACGGACCGACGGCAGGTTCGAACTCAAGGCCGCGCGACATAATACAGCTACCCGGCTGATCGAAGATTTCATGATCGCTGCCAATCAGGCGAATGTGTCGTGTCTCGAGTCCAAGGGATTTCCGACGCTGCGCCGGATCGTTCGGACACCGAAGAATTGGCCCCAGATCATCAAGCTCGCGGCAGAGCGCGGCACGCGGCTTCCAGCGCAACCTGATCCCATACCGCTGGAGGTCTTTCTGACAGCGCATCGGCGCAAGGACCCTGATCGTTTTCCTGAACTCTCGCTGGCGATCATCAAGCTACTCGGGCGAGGCGAGTATGCTGTAGCACAGCCGGGCAGGGAGGCTCCCGGACACTTTGCGCTGGCTGTGGAGGGCTACGCGCATTCGACTGCTCCGAATCGCCGTTATCCCGATATCATCACGCAGCGGCTGCTGCAGGCCTGTTTTGCGGGCCACAGGCCAGGTTACAGCATCGGCGATCTCGCGGAACTTGCCGAGCACTGCACGCAGAAAGAGAACGATGCCAATAAGGCCGAGCGGTCCGTCAACAAGAGCATAGCCGCGGCGGCGCTATCGAACCGCATCGGGGAAAACTTCCACGGTATGATCACAGGCGCGGCCGAGAAAGGCGTGTGGGTACGCATCGTGAATCCGCCCGTAGAAGGTCGCTTGCACGGAGATCTTCGCGGTTTGGCCGTTGGAGACAAAGTCACGGTCCAACTCGCCTCTACCGATCCTTGGAAGGGCTACATCGATTTTGATCTGATCGCGCGGCGGTGAAGCTCACTCACGCCACGCGCGCGGCTGCCGGCTGCGGCGCCGGTTTGCGTTCCGGCGGGCGTAGCGTCACGATCAACGCAAACGCAATCACCAGCAGGCCGGCTGCGATATCGAAAGCGGGCGTATAGCTGTTGAATTGGTCGTAAATGCGGCCGCCGAGCTTCGGTCCGACTATTCCCGCCACACCGAATGCGAGAAAAACAAAACCATAGTTGGTCCCCACGTTCTTAGCGCCAAAAAAGTCGGCGGTGGTTGAGGCGTAAAGGGAGAGTTGCGTGCCGTAGCAGTAGTAGACGATGAACAGCAGCGGCCAAAGCAGTGCCAGGGAGTGGCTGCGTCCGAGCATCGGCAACGCCAAAGCAGAGATGAGCACCATCAACGATAGCGTCTTGACGCGCCCGATCGAATCCGAGAGCCACCCCGAAAGAATTCTTCCTGCTGCGTTGCCAATCGCTCCAATTGTGATAGCTGTGCCCGCCAGCGCCGCGCCCGCCTCCGGCATCGCGTGTCTGGCGTAAGGCAGCAATTGGCTGATCACCATTAGTCCCGCGCTGATGCCGAACGCGTATCCGAAGAGCAAGCGCCAGAAATGGGGCGTGGCCAACATCTCTCCCGGCGAATAGTCCACGCCACTGGTGCGCGTAGGTGAGGATGCCTGCGGCTTCCATCCAAGCGGCGCCCAGCCGGCGGGCGGATTTTTCAGCAATTGCGATCCGATCACCGTGGAAACGAGATAGATCACCCCAAGCCACAGCATGACCGGTTGCCAGCCGTGTCGCGCAATCAGTCCGGGCACGATGGGTCCGAGGATCGCGGAACCCGCCCCGAAGGCGCCGACGCTGATGCCCACCACCAGACCGCGCCGGTCGGGAAACCACTTGGTTACGACCGCGATGGGCGTCACGTAACCGAAGCCCGCGCCCATTCCTACCACGACTCCAAACGCGAGATACATCTCCGCGAGAGACGTGCTTCTGCTCGTCAGCAGGAAACCCAACCCGAAAAGCACGCTTCCGATCATCGAAACAATGTAGGGGCCCTTCTTGTCTTGCAGTCGTCCGCCGACCAGGAAGAACAGCGCGAATACGGCGATGGCGATGGAAAAGATGTTGGAAGCTTGCTCCCTCGTGAGATGCAGATCCTGCTGTAAGGCGGGAACGAACAAGCTCCATCCATACAGCGCTCCTAGCGCCAAATTCATTAGTACGCCGCCGATTACGCAGTTCCAGCGATTCATGTTGCCCCCCTCTTCACGGACTCTAAATGCGAGTTAGACCTATATAGTACGCGTGCCTTTCAGCTAGGGGAGTATACTCCGATTTTGGTAATTTTCAGCCGGGCTTTTATAGACATCAGCGAATCCGATTTCGGCAATGACTCCGGCGATGCAACCGATGATTTACGATCTACAGTGCGTGACGATTCCGGCGGGCGAATTCCGGATGGGGTCGGAGAACGGACGCGACGAAGAGCGGCCGACGCATCGAGTGTTCGTAGATTCGTTTGAGATCGGCGCCACTCAGGTGCGAAACCGCGAGTATGCAATATTTCTGGAAGCTACTGGGCACCCCGCGCCACCGCTGTGGCGTGACGCGAATTTCAATCACCCCGATCAGCCTGTCGTCGCTGTTTCGTGGAACGACGCGGTGAATTACTGCGACTGGCTCAGCGCCGTGGCCGGACGCCGCAACCGCCTGCCCACCGAGGCCGAATGGGAGCGCGCCGCGCGAGCTGGTCTCGAAATCCAGCAGTATCCTTGGGGAGACGAGCCGCCGCTGGAAAATGCCGAGTATCTCCGGCGTTGGGGAGGCAGGGTGACCGGACCTCTTCCTGTCGGTAGCGGAACGCCGAATGGGTTCGGGTTGTATGACATCTGCGAAAACGTTCACGAATGGTGCGCCGACTGGTTTGATCCGGCGTATTACTCCATTTCTCCACTGCGGAACCCGCAAGGCCCGGCGACTGGTGATCGTCGCGCGTCGCGAGGTGGATCGTGGCGTCATCGTATTAAGGCCAGCCGCTGCTCGGCGCGGTCGAGCATTCCTCCCAGTTTCCAGTATGCCGATTACGGCTTCCGCGTGGCCCGGGATCGCGGCTAAAACGGTTTCTCACGAGAAGCTGAGTGCCGAACTTCATTGCATGCGGTCGCTCGCAACTGTTAACATAAGTTGCTGCTCGAATCCGCGGCGCACGCGACCAGCAGACCCGCGGAGCAGCCCCACGAATCGGCAGCGCAGGGATAATGTCAGCTTTAGAGATCAGCACGGAAAAAGAATCGCTCGCTGAAGAGCCGCAGGCCGCGGAGATCCCCGATAAACTGTACTTCCCCATTCGGGAAGCAGCCCGCATCATCGGTGTAGAGCCATATGTCCTGCGGTTCTGGGAAAAAGAATTTCCCATGTTCCACCCCGGAAAGGGCGGATCGGGCCATCGCCGGTATCGGAAAAAAGATTTGGAGATGGCGCTGGAGATCAAGCGGCTGCTCTACCGCGAGGGCTTCACCATCGAGGGCGCCAGAAACCGCCTTAAGACTGGGCAGACGTCCACCGCCGCCCGCAAAGAACGCGCGCGTACCCAAGCCCCCCTGCCTTTCATGGACGCACCGCGCTCCGCGCTGAACCGCATCCGCAGGGAATTGAGCGAGATATTGACCATTCTGGATAAATCGTGATTAGCTTGGGGACAGCCACCGCGATCAGATAATTAGCGGTACAATTCTAAAGTCGGGCCGTGGCGCAGCCTGGTAGCGCGCTTGCTTGGGGTGCAAGAGGTCCCGGGTTCAAATCCCGGCGGCCCGACCAGTCTTATCAAACACTTACACACTGTTTTCACTCAATTTTGACGCCACTGGAGTCCAAGTGGAGTCCATATCTGG
>JACPPJ010000063.1 GCA_016191085.1 Acidobacteriota bacterium
CCTCAGCCCATGGCAGATCGTTCAGCAGCTCAATCCTCGTCTCCCCTTCCAACTTTGTCTGCTCGCTCCCATCGCACTCGATCACCAACTCGATCCTCAGGGGGGATATCTTGTGCCTAGGCATCCCTATTCGCGGCGGGAAAACGGGCGATTTGCGTTCGGTAATCTGCTCTTAGTGCGGAATGGCAGCGAACAGCTACGCTCCCTTGGCGCTGGGGTCGCTGTGTGGGGAATACTTGTCTCTAAGATGCCGGGTGAGCAGTCCGAGATATTCCTCTGTGTAAACCTGCGCTTTCACGTAGAGCTGCCTGAACCGTTTGCGATCCGGCGCACTGACGCTCAACCGCTCTTCGTAATGTCGCAGGGCTTGCTGGGCCGCCAGCATTCTGCGGCGTGCATCTTCAAGCCTGGCCGCGCTGACGCTCAATTCGGAAAGCTCCTCCACTGACATATATTTTGGGTATTCGGCGTTGATACCTTAGATGATCGCGGGTGGAGGACGAGGGGCATGCTTGTTTTCGTGCGGTGGCGTCAATACATCGTCGGCAGCGCTTGACATGCTGCTGTTGCAATGTAATAAAGGAATTTCCAGGTTCACAACGCAAGAAAGTCAGCCGAGCCGCAGTCTCTCTGGAAGGATAGGCATATGAAGCAGAAACGCGAATATCTGAGCCGAACGATCGAGCACATCGACATAACGCGCATCAACGCCGTCCCGATGGTCGAAGCGATGAGCCATATGGCCTTCAGTGCCCGTGACTTAGCTCGCGCGGCCGAGATCTACGATCGCATGCTCGGCGACCGCGAATGCGGCGTATTCCTGTGCCTTGCCGGTTCCATGATCAGCGCCGGACTAAAAAAAGTGTTCGTGGATATGCTGCGCAACAACATGGTGGACGTGATCGTCTCTACGGGCGCGAACATCGTAGACATGGACTTCTTCGAGGCACTCGGTTTCCGCCACTACATCGCCGAAGAGCGATTCAAGTCCGGCTTGTACGACGAGGAGCTACGCACCGCCGAGATTGACCGCATCTATGACACGCTGATCCATGAGGGAGAACTGCGCATCTGCGACGATACGGTCCGGCAGATCGCCGATACGCTGGAACCGCGCCCGTACTCGTCACGCGAGTTCATCGCGGAGATGGGCGCCTATCTTGAGAGGACCGGACCCAAGGTGCAGGACAGCGTGGTGCTGGAGGCTTATCGCAAGCACGTCCCGATCTTTGTTCCGGCGTTCAGCGACTGCTCCGCCGGATTCGGTTTGGTGGCGCATCAGGCATCCCGCGGCGACCGTCCCCGCGTCACAATAGACAGCGTGAAGGATTTCTATGAATTGACCCAATTGAAGGTGAAGACCGGCGAGACCGGCCTGCTTATGCTGGGCGGCGGAGTGCCGAAGAACTTCGCCCAGGATGTCGTTGTCGCCGCTGATATTCTAGGTGTTGAAGTGCCGATGCACAAATACGCAATTCAGATCACCGTGGCGGATGTGCGCGACGGAGCGCTATCGGGCAGCACGCTCAAAGAAGCGCATAGCTGGGGTAAAGTCGAGAGCACCTTTGAGCAGATGGTCTACAGCGAAGCGACTATCGCCGTGCCGCTGATCGTCGGATATGCGTACGCAAAGGGCGCGTGGAAAGGGCGTAATGCCCGCGAATGGAGCCGCATTCTCGAGAGCGTAGCGGTCAAATCATAGAGCGCTTACCGGGCCCCTGGGCGCTTCTGATCGAGCCGGGGCAGGACAGGAAGGGAGCGGGAGATTACGAACAATCTGATGGACAATAACTCTGAGCCGATTGGCAACCATGAGCCAAGCGTCGATCACAAACGCCCGGTCGCTTACAAGAACGAGCAGTTTCTGGACGGCCCCGATGCCCGCGGCTTGCGAATACTATCCGAGTATCTGGAACCTCTGGCCCACTTCCGCCGTGAGCAGATTCGAGACACCATAGTGTTTTTCGGATCCGCGCGCATCGAGCCGCCGGACTCGCACCCCAGCCCTATGGGCCGTTTTTATCAGGAAGCTCGAATTCTCGCGAGGCTGGTCACGGACTGGTCGAATAGTCTACAGGAACCCACTCGCCGGTTTGTGGTCTGCAGCGGTGGCGGTCCTGGCATCATGGAAGCGGCTAACCGTGGCGCGCAGGAAGCGCACGGGAAGACTATCGGATTAAACATCGGTCTGCCCGCCGAGCAGATGCCGAACCCCTACATCACTCCGGAGCTGAATTTTCAGTTCCACTACTTCTTCATGCGGAAGTTCTGGTTCGCTTATCTCGCAAAAGCGGTGGTGTTTTTCCCCGGCGGATTTGGCACACTTGATGAGTTGATGGAAGTTCTCACGCTTGTGCAAACGCGAAAACTCAACAAGAAGATCATCATCATTCTCTACGGCCGGGAATTCTGGGACGAGATCATCAACTTCCAAGCGCTGGTCAAACATGGGACGATCAGCGAAAGCGACCTGGAACTATTCGAGTACGCTAATGATCCCGCCACCGCTTTGCAGATTCTCAAGGAGAGCCTCACTAAGTACTATCTGCGCCCTGAAGCGCCGATCCCGCCTTCTATGAAGGTAGAGCCGGATATCGCCAGCTCGCGACTGTAGGATTGCCTGGTCGCATGCCCCGTAGATTTTTTCTGGAATGGGATTCCCTCGGCCGTATATCGCCCCACTAGAGCATTTCCCGCAATAATGTATAGTAATGAAGGTTGGAGCTCTGGCGGAAAAAAACACGATGGCGAAAGCCTATTCGGACGATTTGCGGCGGAAGCTTTTGGAAGCGTACGACCGAGGAGAGGGGAGTCTGCGGGAACTGGCGGGGCGGTTCGGGGTCAGCTCCCCGTGGGCGTGGAAGATTTC
>JACPPJ010000003.1 GCA_016191085.1 Acidobacteriota bacterium
AGTCAATACCTTTCCAAAGGAAAGCGAAAATAGAAATTAACTGAAATGATTCCCGGAATCCGCCCTATCAGCCGCCCTCCGGCCCTTTCATGTACCCTACTTATCCGAGATTCCGAAATTGCTGTGCTTGTCGGCCGATTCGACCAGCCCATGAACTCCAGGGAACTCGCGGACTTGCTTCTCGCGCTCCCCCCGCGGCACGTCGTAGAGCTTCGCAAATACTATCAGATTCTCGTAACCGGTCAGCGCGCCATCGGCGGAAAGCATCTGCGGTACGTAGCCGATGGCATGTCGTACGTCGACCGCCTGGGTGCAGATGTCGAATCCAACCACGCGAACCGTCCCGGAGGTCGGCGGCAGCAGCGTGCATAGCATCTTGATTACGGTCATCTTGCCAGCGCCGTCAGGTCCAAGGAGCCCAAACACCTCACCCGCGCCGACGCTGATGGTCAGTCCGTCTACGGCTGTGAGCGTCCCGTAACATCGAGTGAGTGAGCGATTGTGTTTGCAGTACAGTCATTGTCGAATACCAGATCAACGCTTTACCAAGAGCACACCCAAAGCACGGAGTGGCCACTGAGCCGCGACCAAGCGCCTCGGCCCTTGAAGTTCATTGACTCATATGAGATGAACGTCTCAGGAGGGGGAATCCACTTTTTGCTGCGTCTGATGCCAGGTATAGATGCAGCGATGGATGACGGTGATATTCGAGAGCACCGCGATAATCCAAAGCACCGGGGCCATGCGATCCATCAGCGCGCCGATGACGATCAGCACGATGCGCTCCGGGCGTTCCAGAAATCCGACTTTGCAACTTGGGATCAGCGACTCGGCGCGAGCTCTGGTGTAACTAATCATCACGGAACCCGCCATGACAAGACCCACCAGTACTACGTATAGAGAACGATCCGCACGTGCATAGTAGACCAGCAGGCCCATGTAAAGCGCCATGTCTGAATAGCGATCCACAACCGAATCGAAAAAGGCGCCGAACGAGGTGACAGTGTTGGAGGCGCGCGCGACTCGGCCGTCTACCATGTCGAAAATCCCGGCGCCGAGAACCACCAGTCCGGCGGCGAAGAAGCGCCCGTTCCCGAACAGGACAGCCGCAACGATATTGATGGCAAGGCCAATCGCCGTCAGTACATTTGGGTGAATGCGCCACAACGAAAGCGCGCGCACGATGCGCTCCAGCACGAACTGCGCGCCTTCGCCAATGCCTCGAGTCAGCATATCGGTATTTCCTTGAACGTGCGGTCCGGGCGCGCGGAACGCCGGGAACGCTCGTTAATCCGTTTCATCGTGGATAGTCCAAAGCTTCAGGACTTCCAACTCTTTCTTGCCGCCCGGCGTCTGGACGTTGATGGTATCGCCAACCTTTTTTCCGATCAGGCTGCGGCCAATCGGAGAGGAGGTCGAAATCATTCCCTTAGCGACATCAGCTTCCTCGCTGGATACGATCTTGTACTCGATCTCGGTGCCTTTGTCCACGTCATAGACAACCACGGTAGAGCCGAATGCTGCCGAATCGCGAGGAATGTTGTTGAAGTTGACCAGCGACAGAGACGAGAGCCGTTTCTTGAGCTGCGCCAGCCGGGCCTGAACAAAGTCTTGCCGCTCTTTCGCAGCGCTGTATTCCGCGTTCTCGCTCAGGTCGCCGTGCGCCACGGCTTTCTTGAGTTCTCTTGGCAATTCGTGGTTCAACTCATATTCGAGCACCCGAATCTCATCTTCCAACTTCTTCTTTAACGCTGGCTCCGCCATCAATACCTCGACTCAGTGAAAGAACTTTTGTGCTTACTTCATTATATTCGCTATATTCGCTTCCGCGGCATGTTTGCCCGCACCTTGCAACCTGCGAAACGCACTGGCCATCTATTATAATCATGATTGCAACCGGTTGGGGTTCGGGAAGATGAAGGAGATTTTGCTGCGCATTGCGATTTTTAGTTCATTGCTGCTGCTGTGCGCGTCGACCGGCGGCGCAGATGACCGGGCACTCGCGCGCGACCTATATCAGAAAACGCAGTACAAAGAAGTGCTGCGCCTGCTCGAAACCGGAAAGGAAAACGACCCCTCGACATACGAACTCATCGGCAAAGCTCATTATCATCTGCGCGATTACAAGAAAGCCACGCAGGCATTTGAAAAAGCTGTGGCAGCCGACCCCGTTAATTCGAATTATCACGATTGGCTGGGTAAGGCCTACGGCCGCAGGGCTGAAACGTCGAGTTTTGTCACTGCCTGGGCTTACGCGGGCAAATGCCGTCGGTATTTCGAACGCGCCATTGAGTTGAACCCGGCAAACATAGAGGCAATTGATGATCTATTCGAGTATCAAATCAACGCTCCCTCGATCGTCGGCGGAGGGCTTGAAAAGGCCGCCCAAACTGCCGAACTGGTTCGCGATCTGAACCCTGCAAAATACCACGAGCTACAAGCGCGGCTGGCCGACAAACAAAAAGACTTTCCACGCGAGGAAAGCCACCTCCGAAAGGCGCTGGAACTCGCGCCCAGACAGTTGGGCCGCATACTCGATCTGGCCGAGTTCCTGGCTCGTCGCAAGCGATTCCCCGAAAGCGAAGCCATGTTCAACCGCGCCAAAGAAGTCGCGCCCGACAACGCCGAGCTTAAGTTTGAACGTGCCAAGACCCTCATCGAGTCGGGACGCAACCGCGACGAAGCCAGCAAGCTACTTCAGGAATATCTCAACACGGCACTCACGCCAGACGACCCGCCGCGTGCGGAGGCCGAAGAGCTGCTACGCAAGATCAGCGGGTAGGTTATTCGCAATTCCGGCTTCCCTAGAATCCAATTGGGCTAAAGGGCAGAATGTGTCATGCTGTGGCCTTAGCAGTCATACGCTTAAACGAAAATAGGGACGAATATGGCAACCAATCGAATCGCCAGCCTCAAGCCATCGCCCGTGGAAGGGCGCTGCCAGTGCGCGCAATGCAAGTTCGAATTGAACCTAAAGAAAGGCCAGCTCGTGCCTCCTTGCCCGCGTTGCGGAGGTAGGGAGTTTGAGGAGGCGAGCGGCCCAGCGTGCAACTGAAATTGGATTAGAGTGTCACTAGCGCCAGCCGTCGGAGACTCTCATGCCCAACGAATTCAAACGCCTCGAAACCATGCTGATCCATGCCGGCGAGCCCGAGCCCCGGATCGAAGGCGCAGTCAATGTACCCATCTTTCAGTCTGCGACCTTTGAATACGCTGGCGGCGGCCGATACCAGGACATGAAATACATCCGGCTGAGTAACACTCCCAATCACATCGCCCTGCACCGGCGGCTTGCAGCAATCGAACACGGTGAAGCCGCGCTGGTGAGCGCTAGCGGAATGGCGACAATCTCCTCGACTCTGTTCGCGATCCTCTCGGCGGGGGATCATCTACTGGTCCAAGATAACTTGTATGGCGGAACGCACGATCTGTTGACGCGTGATTTCTCCGGATTTGGGCTGTCCTACGACTTCATTGATGCGGACGATCCGTGCTCCTGGGAACGCCAGTTACGGCCTACCACCAAAGCCATTTACGTCGAGACGATCAGCAATCCGCTGATGCAGGTCGGAGATCTCAAGGCTGTACCGCCGTTTGCGAAGAGCCATGGATTGATTTCAATCATAGATAACACCTTCGCCACGCCCGTCAATTGCACGCCGCTCGATTGGGGTTTTGACTTGTCCCTGCATAGCGCCACCAAATATCTGAACGGGCATTCGGACATAGTCGCCGGCGCCGTGATCGGCAGTACGCAGTGGATAGAGAAGATAAATCTCAAGCTGATGCACCTCGGCGGATCGCTCGATCCGCATGCCTGCTTTCTGCTGGACCGCGGCATGAAGACTCTGGCCTTACGGATGAGGTATCACAACGAAAGCGCGTTGCGCATCGCGAGGTTTCTCGAGGAGCATCCGCGCGTCGCACGCGTGCACTACCCGGGTCTGGAAAGCCATCCGCGGCACGAGAGAGCTCGGGAACTGTTTGCCGGGTGCGGAGGCATGTTGAGCTTCGAATTGAAAGGCGGCCTCTCGGCTGCGGAATCAATGATGCGGCGGCTGCGCCTGCCGATCATTGCGCCTAGCCTGGGCGGAGTTGAGACACTCATCACGCGTCCGGCCTTAACATCGCACTCAGGGCTGTCGGCAGAGGACCGACGCAAGCTCGGGATCAGTGACGCCCTGATCCGGCTTTCAGTAGGCATCGAGGCGACAGAAGATCTGATCGAGGATCTCGCGCAAGCACTCGATTAGGTAGATTAGGTAGCGCAGAGTTTGAGGTATTCAAACTCTGCGGCTCTTCTTTTCACCACCGCGAACACTTGCCCAAGGCACGAATTTTTCCCAAACAGAATCGGTAAAGGACGTTATTCGCGCGCGTGGGTTATGTGGAAGGCAAAAGGTCCTGGGCAAATAGCACTATTTTGCCTTGAGAAGCCTTTCTGAAGGTGCTACTATACCTCTCCGGGCTGGATTGAGAGTTGCAATTCAACCCGCGGCAGCGTTTCGGAGATTTACTGTAGCTTCCCATTGTTGTTTTCTCCTTCTGTGTTCCGCCTGCTTTGAACGCGTTCTAAATCGTTCCGAAATAGCAACAGCCAGGACATTTTTCTGCCCTGTGTCGAGCGGCAGAAGTTTTTGATTGCCTGTAGACCCGCACAGGTGCTACAAACTTTAAGAAAGGGTATCTCTCCCATTTCGCCGGAGCGGAGGCAGAACTTGAGCCACATTACTACACCGCCGGGCGTTGAACAGGAACTGGAACATGAATCGAACGCTGGTTTGGGTCATCATCGCAACGATAATCTGCGCAGTTGTTTCCGCGAGCGCGGCCCAAGAGCAAACCGCCATCTTTCCTGTGGGCGACATCCGCGCGGGCATGAAGGGTGTAGCCTATTCCGTTTTCGAAGGCTCCGAACCAGAGAGCGTGCCGCTTGAAGTTGTAGGCGTGCTCAAGAACGCGTGGGGACCACGCCAGCACATCATTCTGGTTCGCATCGGCGGGAGATTCGCCAAAACCGGCGTAGCGGCTGGTATGAGCGGCAGCCCCGTGTACATCGACGGGAAATGGGTGGGCGCCATTTCGCTCCGCATCGGCGCGTTCCCGACCGATCCCATAGCCGGAGTTACTCCTGCTGAGCTAATGATGGAGATCACCGACGCCGACACGCAGCCTGCATCCGGCATTGCGTCCAATCTTCCGCGTCCGAGCTCGCCGCGAGCCGAAGAAGCATCAACGACGGCAATCGGGGCGAAGCACGATACGGTAGCGGACCAGCTCATGGCTGCAGTTTCGAACCTGTTGCCCGCGTCAGTGCAATTACCGCAATCGGCTGCCAGCTATATGACGCCGATCGAAACGCCTCTCGTATTTAGCGGCTTCTCGAGCTCCGTACTGGAGTTCTTTTCGCCTGTGTTTCAGCGCATGAACGTAGTAGCGATGCAAGGCGGCGCAGACTCGGATTCGAGCAGCATGGCGTCGGCCGAGGAATTGAAGACGGCGCTGCAGCCAGGCTCGGCGGTCTCAGGGCTGCTGGCTACCGGCGATATTTCCCTGGCCGGCACCGGAACGGTAACTTACAACGATGGCCGCAGGGTGCTGGCATTTGGTCATCCGTTCTTCGGGCTTGGTCCTGTGGAGATGCCCATGGCCAAAGCCGAGATCATTACCACGCTAGGGTCCACGTTCGCGCCGTTTAAGATCGCCAATTCCGGCCAGATAGTCGGAGCCCTTACGCAGGACCGTCATTCGGGGATTATGGGTGTGCTCGGCAAACAAGCGCGCATGATACCAGTGTCTGTATCGGTTCGCAGCGGGCAGAAATCATCCACGTACAACTTCCAGGTGTTCCAAAGCCCGCAATGGACGCCAGTGATCATGCTCGTCACATTGTTCAATACGATCTCGCAAAGCAATCTCGTGGCGACGCCGACCAGCTTTAGAGTGAAAGGCGCTGTTCATATTGCCGGCTATCCCGACCTGCAACTGAACGCGTTGAGCGCGACGCCGCCTGAGTCACAACTGCCTCCAGGATTCGTTGTCGCCAACTGGCTCGGACAGCGCTTTAACACGATCTTTTCAAATCGCATCGAAAAGCCGGAGATCTCCTCCGTGGACTTGGACATCGAACTCTTATCTGAAATGCGATCGGCAACCATTGAGAATGTCTGGAGCACCGCAAGCGAAGTGCACCCGGGCGATGAAGTCTCCGTGAAGATTGCGCTACGTCCTTACCGCGGGGAGCGAATCATAAAGGATGCACTGATTAAAGTTCCTGCAAACACTCCGAAAGGCATGCTGCGGATTCTGTTCAGCGATGCCGAGGTCGCTAGCCAACAGAGCCAGGAGCGTCTTGCACTGCAGCAAAACCGCAGCACGGCATTACGGGATATTATTCGAAATCTCAACGATGATCGCAGCAACCAGGAAGTGCATGTGACCATATTACAGCCGCTACCGAGCGCCTTGTATAACGACAAGCTTCTGCCGAGTATTCCGTCCACGATTGCCAACGTCTTAGATTCCGGTCGTGCCGCCAACCGGCTCACCCCGATCAGTGAAACCGCTCTCGGGCAGTTTTCGATTCCTATGGATATGGTCGTGATCGGCTCGCAAAGCGTCAACCTCACGGTAAATTGAAATGGAGTTGATCTAAATTGAAAACGTCCATACCGCTGATGGCGGCGGCTCTGCTGCTGGCTGTCTCCGCTCCAGCCGAATCCACCCGTTACTGGGAACAGAGCTCGTATCAAAGCCTGGCCAAGGGGACTCCTGACGGCATAGCAGTGAGCAGCGATGGAACGCTGCGGCTGGGACCGCGATTCGACCTGATCAAAGAAACCGATTCGGCATATTTGTGGGCCATCGAAGAAGATGCACAGAAGAATGTGTATGTGGCCGCGGGCAGTCCCGCACGCATTTACAAGGTAACGCCGAATGGGCAGACGTCTGTATTCTTCGAAGCACAGGAACTCGAGATCCATGCCTTGGCGATGGACCAGCAGGGCCGGCTTTATGCTGCAACCGCCCCTGACGGTTCGGTCTACCGCATCACCCCGGACGGAAAATCTTCGGTGTTTTTTGACCCGCAAACCAAATACATCTGGGACCTCGCACTCGACAGCAAGGGTAATCTCTACGTTGCCACGGGCGATAAAGGGCAAATATTCCGCGTCACGCCGGCAGGAGAAGGCAAAATATTTTTCAGCAGCGATGAAACGCACGTTCGCTCACTGATACTGGATGCGCAAGACAATATTTTTGCGGGGACAGACGGAAACGGTTTGATTCTTCGTATTCGGCCCGATGGTACTCCGTTCGTACTGTACGAAAGCCCGAAGAAGGAAATCACGGCGCTAGCCCTGGACGGCGAAGGCACACTTTACGTTGCTGCGGTCGGCGATAAGACCGTGGTCCCCGGCCAACCACCGCCAACGACGCAACCGCCGCAGCCCGCGCCGAATCCGCCACAACCGCCTAAGAATCCGCCCTCCGTATTCACGCTGAACCTGGCCGGCGGCAGTGAGGTATACCGCATCACGCCCGACGGCTCCACGCAGAAGCTGTGGAGCTCTCGAAATGACATTGTTTACTCGCTTGCCTTTGGCTCGAACGGAAACGTGCTGATCGGTACCGGCAACGATGGCAAGATTTACGAAATCGAGCCGGGCGGACCATACGTGAATCTGACGCGCTCGCAATCGTCGCAAGTGACGGCTCTCTATAACGCAGGCGGAGAAGTGCTGGCGGCCGCGAGCAATGTGGGAAGTATTTACCGGTTGCGCCCGGAATTGGCGTCTTCGGGCAGCTTTGTCTCCGAGATATTTGATGCCGGCAAGACAGCGCAGTGGGGCAGACTGCAATGGAGGCAGCAACTGCCCGCCAACACGAGTGTGCGTATCGAAACGCGCTCCGGAAACTCCAGCAATACGCTCCTGAATTGGAGTCCGTGGAAGCCGGCCCGCATCGAAGGCAACGAGGCGGTTCCCGACAGCCCCCGCGCGCGCTTCTTGCAGTGGAAAATTGTGCTCGAATCTGCGCGCGGCGATCGCGCCCCGCAGATATCCTCGATTCGCGCAGCGTATCTGCCCAATAACATGCCACCGGCGATTGAAGACGTGCAGAACACGCCTCCCGGTTATCGCTTCCAGACAATTAACATTGGTGTACTGTCGCAGCAAGCAAAGAACCTCACTCTTCAACCGATCGGAGCGCCTCCGCTCAACGTGCCTCCCCCTGGCCGCACCCCGCAGTCATCGCAGATGACGGGCGATAAAGGCTACATCGGTGTGCGTTGGTTCGCCTATGACGACAACGATGACACGCTCACGTACAGCGTCTTCATACGCGGTGAGGGCGAGAAGGAATGGAAGCTGTTGAAGGATGAAATCGCGGATATGTTCTACAGTTGGAATTCGAACAATTGGCCCGACGGAACTTACACGGTTAAAGTGGTCGCGTCGGATTCGGCGTCCAACCCGCCGGGGGAGGCGTTGTCCGCATCACGCGAGGGCACGCCGTTCGAGATCGATAATACCCCACCGGAGATTCGCGACCTGAAAGCCGCACCCGACGGCAAACGCATCCAGATCGCCTTCCACGCCGCAGACCGCATCAGCACCCTGCAAAGCGCCGAGTACTCAATAGACGGCGGCGAATGGCGCGATGCACTGCCAGTGAACCGTGTCACCGATTCCCGCGAACTTGACTATCAGTTTTCGTCAACAGAGGTAACCGGCGGCGAACACACCGTGGTCCTCCGTGTCACAGACCGCTTCCAGAACGAGGCAGTGGCCAAGGCAGTGGTGACCGTGGGACAAGCGGCAAGCAGGTAAACTCGCGGGCCTACGTCGAGGGCTCTAATCCCGGTAAATGCTGCCGCGACGTCTGGAGAGGCGCTCAGTGCGGTACTGCTGGAGAGTAACACCTTTGCCGGACCTGATTTCCTTGGCGGCGATCTTGAGGCTCTTTTGGAACTCTGGATCGAGTTCTTCCAGCATGTCGTCAAAGTCGGAGACAGACAGAAGGACCGCAGTAGGTTTGCCACTTTTCGTGATCACAAACCGAACCCTGTGCTCGCTCGCCTGCTTGAGCAGCGAGCCGAGCTGACTGCGGACAAGATTAGCGGGGATTGTATTCGTCATAATGATTACTCGATCAATTTTACATCGACAACTTCGGGCTATGACCAGGGGCCTACTGGATAGTTTGACCTGCTCTGATTCCGCTGCTGCCTCCGCTGTTCATCTTGCCTCCGCTTCCAATCTTCATAGACCTTCGTATAGTAAACCGGCTCATGGACCGCGCATTGAAAGGTACCGGGCAGTTTATGGCGCGACATGTGAACCAATTTCTGATCGATAGCCCAACAGGTTGGGCAATATGGACGTACCGCTTCGCCCTGTTCTGATTTTCTCACTAAGAAATGGCCATCATCGGCGAATTCTAGATCTGTTTCAATTTCTTTCAACCGCGCTTTATCAGCCAATTCTTCTTTCAATCGCCGGTTTTCATCGAGGACGGACGTAAAATTAATATTCAATTGAAGAATATCTGTATAGAGGTTATGGAGTTTTTCCGCCGCTTCCAGACCTTTGCCGGCCTTGACCAAGTCAATCGCCATTTTTGCAGCGGAAGCGGCGGCTGAGTGAGTAAGTCGGACATAGTTCCCTTCTTGCTTCCTTCAAAACTGCGGTATCGCGGAATACGACGAAGGTTTTCGCTCCCTACTGGTTCACCACCTGCTCGGCTTTGGGCTGGTGGCGCTCGTCGTATTTGCCGAAGATCATCTTGCCGGCGGTGGTTTGTAGCACGCTCGTGACGGCGATATCGATAGTCTTCGAGATCATCTTTCTGGCGTTGTCCACCACCACCATGGTGCCGTCGTCGAGATACGCGACGCCCTGGTTGTATTCCTTACCCTCCTTGAGAATAAAGACACGCATAATCTCGCCGGGGAGCACGATGGGCTTAAGCGCGTTCGCCAGTTCGTTGATGTTCAGTACCTCAACCCCCTGAAGTTGCGCGATTTTGTTGAGGTTGAAATCGTTGGTGACGATCTTTGCCTCGTAGACCTTGGCCAGCTCGATCAGCTTCATATCTACATCGCGGACTTGGGGAAAATCGTCGTCAACGATCTGCACGCTCAGTGAGGCCATCTTCTGGATTTTTTGCAGAATGTCGAGACCGCGGCGGCCACGGTTGCGCTTGAGCGGATCGGCAGAGTCGGCCACCTGCTGCAATTCGCGCAACACGAACTGCGGAATTACGAGCGTCCCATCCATGAATCCAGTGGCACAGATGTCGGATATGCGGCCATCGATAATGACGCTGGTGTCGAGAATCTTATGAGCCTGCCTGCCTTGCTTCTCTCCTCCAAAGACTCCGCCGAGGGCGGACAGGTTCAGCAGGTCGCCCTTTGATGCGCCGACAACCAGGCCGACATACGACATCAGGAGAAGAATCACGATCTGAATGAATGCTACATTGTTCTTGGGCAGAGTTGTCGATAAACTCAGCACCAGACTGATCAAATAAGCCCCGACAATTCCCAGGATTGAGCCAATCGCTGCACCGATCAAGCGCTTTAGGCTGGTATCGCGTAGCCGTCTCTCGAACACTAGAATTGCAAGGCCGACGCCGAGTCCCGCGAGCGCCGCTGCTCCACTTCCCAAATTGAACGGACGCATAAAATAGGAGGCAATAGTAAGGATGAGCAAAAGAACTGCGCGGACGATAATCCAATCGAGCACAGAAGTTACCCCCTTCCCTAAATTGATAACGCCGCTTCGGGAAAGGCTGTATCAAGACGGATGAAACGCCGCCGCCCGAAACTAGTATGGTGATGAGAAACAAGTAAATCCCTTTCGCAATCCCGTGCCCGCCTTCAACTAAATGGTATGAAAGACGATTCGGAGTTTCATCGTCGCTCCACCATGACTTAGCCGGGATGCCGCCAAGAGTGTACCACAGCACCACAATGGAGCAAATGGAAAAGCAGTGCAACCACGAATGGGCAGAACAGGGACGAGGGAGGAATCGCTGCGAAGTTCTAACGCCTAGGACAGGTATCGCCGCGGCACGCGCTTGCTGATACCGCAGAGGATCTCATAAGGGATGGTGCCGCACGCCTCGGCCAAGTCGACCGCCGTCAAGGAGCTTTCTCCTTTACGGCCAATCAGAATCACCTCTTCGCCGATGGTCACCTCCGGCAGGTCGGTAATGTCCAGCAATGTCAAATCCATGCTGATGTTTCCGACGATGGGGGCAAAGTGGCCGCAAATGATCACTTTGCCACAGCCGGAAAGACGGCGGTCCAGCCCATCGGCATATCCCGCCGGAATGACTGCGATACGCGATTCACGTGGCGTGACGTGGCGGCCTCCATAGCCGAGCGGCACGCCGGCCGAGAAATGTTGGATGGCAATGATGTGTGTTCGAAACGTCATGATTCCGTGGACAGGCAGCGAGCGGCACTGCGGCCCGGGCTCTCCTTCGGGCACGCGCACTGGCACCTGATATCCGTAGAGCAGCAGCCCTGGGCGAACCATGTTGCCCCATGTCTCGGGCCGGCTCACGACTGCCGCGCTGTTAGCTTGATGCGAATACCGCGCATGTACTCCCGCTCGTGCGAGTTCTTGAACGACAGATTGGAATCGCTCGGCCTGGATCTCAGTCGCCTTCGAAGTGAAGTCCTCAGCGGAAGCAAACTGAGAGAACACTCCTTCGAGCTCCAGGTGAGGCATGCGGCTGAAGGTTTTCAAGAACGCATCCATTTGTTGCCAGTGAATGCCCAGACGCCCCATACCGGTATTCACCTTGAGATGAAAGCGTATGCGTTTGCCGCTGAGGCTCGCCCAGCTCTCAAGCACCGCCAGTTGGGGTTCCGAGTAAACTGCGGGAACAAGATCGTAGTCGGTGATAGCCTTCTGCTCGCCCTCCCAGAATCCTGTCAGCAACAGGATGGGTTGCGAGATTCCTAACTCGCGCAGCTCAATACCTTCATCCGCTGAGGTGACGCCGAACCAATCTACGCCACACCGCGCCAGCGTCGAGGCGACGCGAGGCAGGCCATGCCCGTAAGCGTCGGCCTTGACCACCGCCATGAGCGCCCGCTCCGGTCCGACGTGTTCCCGGACGACGCGGCAGTTCTCTGCAAGTTGTGGCAGGAAAATTTCGACCCAGGTGGGGCGGGTGGACATGATCGATCCTCGCCAAGGCGGGACAGTTCAAGAATAGATCAACCAGCCAAATTTACAAGCCGGGGCCCAAAACCAGTATACCGTGTTCGCTTTATCTAAACGTGGGCGGGACTACTCGCCCTGATCGAACGCTTCCGGCGGATTGCGGAAAGACGTGAACTGAGGCAGGAAGACGAGGTTAACTGTTCCGGTGGGGCCGTTGCGTTGCTTGGCAATGATAAGCTCTGCCCGGCCGCGATTATCCTCGGTTGGTCTTATCATCTCCTCACGATAGATGAACGCAACCAGATCCGCATCTTGCTCGATCTGGCCGCTCTCGCGAAGGTCAGATAGTTTAGGACGGCCATCATCCCGTTTTTCTGAGGCGCGGCTCAGTTGCGAGACAGCCATGACGGGAATATTGAGTTCCTTTGCAAGGCCTTTAAGTCCCCGGGAAAGTGCAGAAACTTCTTGCGTCCGGCTTTCGTACTCTTGGTCTGACCTCATGAGCTGCAGATAATCGACTATCAGGAGCCCCAGTTCAGGACGGCCGTCTTTCTGGCATTCCGCTTTCAGGCGCCGACCCTTGGCCCTCATTTCCATCAGTGACAGACCCGGTGAGGAGTCTATGTAAATCTGGGAGTCAAACACGCGACCTAAACCGAGCGCCAATTTAGTCCAGTCGTCGCGGCTCGCAAAGCCGGTCTGCAAGCGATGCGAGTCCACATCGGCCTCCGAGCATAAGAGGCGCAATACAAGCGAAGGCGCCGACATCTCAACGCTGAATATCCCGACCGCCTTCTTCTCATGTATGCCGACCCAGCGGGCGACATCAAGAGCGAAACTTGTCTTACCCATGGATGGCCGCGCCGCAATGACAACCATGTCGCCCGGTTGAAGTCCTCGGGTCATATCATCGAACTGCCGAAATCCCGTTTCGATGCCCGTGACGCGCTTGCCTCTATCATGGAGCGCGTCGAGGCTCTTAAAACTCTCTTGGAATATTTCCTGAACATGAACAAAGCCGGTTTGAATTCGCTCCTGCCCCAGCGAGAAAACTTCGCTCTCCGCATGATCTAAGATTTCCCCCGCGTCGGCGGCGGCTTCAGTGCAGGTTGCAATAATGTTGTTGGCGGTGTGAATCAGCCGCCGCAGAAGCGATTTGTCTCGGACAGTTTTTACGTAATGCTTGATATTGCCTACGCGCGGCAGACTGTCCGTAAGTGAAGAGAGGTAACTGGCGCCTCCAATGGCCTCCAGTTCATTGTGCCGCATCAACTCCGTCGCGAGAGTGACGAGATCGATCGGGAACGACTGCGCCGACATTTCAACCATTCGCCGGAAAATGCGGCGATGGCTGTCGAGCGCGAAATCGTCTGACTTCAACTGTTCGGCAGCTTGCTCCAGTGCGGTGTTGTCCAGGAGAATAGCCCCAAGGATCGCGCGCTCAGACTCCCCGCTGATGAGCTTTCCTTTTGTGAAAGTGATGTCGCCGGCCGCCATAGGTACTATCTCCGAAACAAAGCGCGGGGCAAGTATGCCCCAGAAGGGGATTGATTATAGCTCACGAAAGTAAACTGTGGGAAGGAAAAGCAGCCCGGTTGATGGCACTACAACAACAGCAGCCCCGGATTTTCGTCCAGGGCCGGGATGTGCCGCTGATGACCTGACAATCTATTCCTGCTCCGCTACCACGTTGACCGTAATGGTGGCAGTCACGTCGCGGTGCAAGCGGACAGCAACCGGGAATTCGCCAATCTGTTTGAGGGGATCTTCCAAAACGATCTTGCGCCGGTCAATCTCGTATCCGAGCTTGTGAAGCGCTTCGGCCACGTCCAGCGAGGTAACGGACCCGAACAACGTGCCGGTCTCACCGGCCTTCCGAGCGATGGTTACTGGCGTCTTACTGATGATCGCCGCGAGTTGCTGGGCTTCGCCTGTCTCATGCACCTCGCGCTTCAGCGCGGCGGCCTTTTGCTGCTCGACTGCTTTCTTGTTGCCCTCACTGAGCGGCACGGCTAGCTTTTTCGGGAGCAGGAAATTGCGGCCGTAGCCGTCCTTCACGTTCACCACATCGCCGCGGCGCCCGAGATTTGTCACGTCTTCTCGAAGTATTAATTCCATGTCGCTTCCGATTCGCTTGTTAAATTTCTGACGCGAAGGGCAGAAACGCAATATTTCTCGCCCTCTTGATGGCGCGCATGAGGCGCTTCTGATGTGGAGCGCAGACGCCGGAGATACGCAGCGGCAAAATCTTGCCGCGCTCCGGCACGAAAAGCGAGAGCAGCTTCACATCCTTGTAGTCAATGTGATCGATCTTCTCGACGCAGAACTTGCACACCTTCTTACGGCGGAAGTACTGGCGTTTGCCGCCGCCTTCCCGCGGGGGCCCACTGGGTCTTCTTTGTTGAAATGCCATGATTTTCTTCCTTCTTTACGCTGTCGCGGCCGCTGCTGGCTCGGAGCCGGGCTTAGGTTTTTTCTTGGCCAGCTTCTTGGCCCTTATCGCATGGAGCTTTTCGACACGCTTGAGTTCTTCGTCCACCCGGACGGTGAGGAACTTGATGACTGAGTCGGTGACTCGCAGACGGCGCTCGAATTCCCGGACAGTAGGAACCTCGCAGTCCATCGAGAACATCACGTACAGCCCGTCCTTGTACCGGCCGATCAAGTACGCGAGACGCCGCTGCCCGATTTTATCAATTTTGCGGATAGTCCCGCCGGTGGAGCTCACGATGCCCTCCATCTGCGAAATGAACCGATCCACCTCTTCCTCGGGCAGGTCGGGTTTCAAAATGAATGTAATTTCGTAAGTTCGCATTGATTCCTATTCTTTTCCTTCCGCTGGAACCGAAAGCGACTCCGGTCCGGACGCTCTTTGATTGAATCGGTTCATAGCTTTTGCAATCCCGTCTCTCGAAATAGCTTCGATCGCCTGGGATGCTCGGTCCACAACCTCGTCCCACTCCCGCCGCCGCGACTTTTTCACGGGCGAAAGCAAGTAATCTACAGTATCACTGATGGGGTGCTCCGGTCGAACCCCAATCCGCACACGCGCGAACTGATTTGAACCGATCGACGCGATGATCGACTCTAACCCATGATGACCAGCCGCCCCGCCCTGTTGCCGGATCCGCAAGGCTCCCAAAGGGAGGTCCAAATCATCTGCTATTACGAGCAGGTTCCGCGGGCCGCAGTCCTGCTTCACGAGCCAATCTTTCACCGCCGCGCCGCTCAGATTCATGAACGTCTGCGGTTTGATCAGCCAAATCTCGTCATCATCTACCTGCCACCGCCCGCATAAGGACTGCGACTGTTTACGGGTCAAAGAGACACAATTCCTTACCGCCAGACGGTCAACAACCGCGAAACCCAGATTGTGAGGAGAGAAGTCGTACTCGGCTCCTGGATTGCCGAGTCCCACAACGAGTTTCACCTCGAGTTTCGCCCGATCCATCTATTAACAAGCAGAAGCCGGAGACCAACAGGTTTACTTCTTCTTCTCAGGCTTCTCGCCTGCCTCGGCTGCCTCTGCTCCCTCTTCGGCACCTTTGCCCTTCTTGATGACCTCTGGCTCAACTGGGGCTTCCGCAACAATTTCGGTGGCCGCTGCGATTTCAGCCTTCGGCGTCACCACGTGGCAAACGACCGCCTGCGGGTCTCCGACGAGCTGGGCCTTCTCTCCAATTATGTTTTGTAGATCGGAAATACGAACCGCTTGGTTCAATTCCAGGTCGTCAACCGCTACCGTGATCTGGTCCGGGATATCGGAGGGAAGGCATTCGAGTTCGACCTCCCGCAGAACCACTTCCATGAGGCCGCCCTGTGTTTTGACGCCCTTGGCATCGCCTGCGACAATCACGGGAACGGATACGCGCAGCCGGCGGTCCATGGCGATCCGTTTCAAATCCACGTGCAGCAGCTTGCCTTTGACCGGCTCAAACTGCGATTCCACCATCATCGCCGGACTGGAGTCGCCGTCCTTTAGACGCAGATCGAAAATTGTATTGTGGCCATGAGTGCGGAGCGCGGCGATCAGTTGCCGCGGATCGAGACTCAGCGCCAGCGTCCCGCCGCCCGCGCCATACAACACTCCAGGCACTCTGCCCGCTGCCCTTGCGCGACGCGCAGCATTCTTGCCTCGTTCGTTTCTGATTTCACCATCAATAGTCGGTCTTTCCATAATCCCTCTTGACACAGGCGTCCTCGCCTGTCCAACGCCCGTCAGCTCACTTAAATAAACAGCGTGCTGACGGAAGTCTCTTCGTGTATAGATTGGATCGCGCGAGCCAGCAAATCAGCGATGCTCAATACTACAATCCGCCCGCAACCGGTGACTGTATCGCTGATTGGAATGGAATTAGTGACCACCACGCGAACAATGTCGGACTTGCAAATGCGCTCCACAGCAGGCCCGGAGAGCACCGGATGCGTGCAGCAGGCATAGACGGCCGCCGCTCCATGTTTGAGCAGCGCCTCAGAGGTTTTCACCAATGTCCCGGCCGTATCAATGATATCGTCTACCACCAGCGCGGTGCGGCCTTGCACGTCGCCGATGACGTGCATCACTTCGCTCACATCGATGTCGACTCGCCGTTTGTCCACAATGGCGAGGCCGCTGTTCATCTTTTTGGCGAAGAACCGGGCCCGCTCCACCCCGCCAGCGTCCGGCGCGACGATAATCAGATTCGGCAGATTCAATTGCTGGAAATAGTCCACCAGCACCGGCGCGGCCAACAGGTGGTCCACGGGAATGCGGAAAAATCCCTGAATCTGCGGAGCGTGCAGATCCATCGTGAGCACCCGGTCGGCCCCCGCCACCATTATCAAATCGGAAACCAGCTTGGACGAAATGGGGACCCGCGGCCTGTCCTTTCGATCTTGACGCGAGTAGCCGAAATAGGGAATCACCGGCGTGATGCGGCGCGCCGAAGCCCGTTTCAGCGCATCCATCATCAGCAGCAATTCCATCAGGTGCTTGTCCACCGGATGTGAGGTGGGCTGCACCACAAAGACATCCGCCCCGCGAACGTTCTCCAGAATCTGGAGGTGAACCTCACCGTCGCTAAAACGATCAACTATGCTCTGCCCAAGGGGAACCCCCAAGGCACTGCAAATCTCTCTGGCCAGCGGCGGATTCGCTGTGCCGCAAAAGATTTTTAATCGGTCTCGGTCCATAGTGCACCGCGGGGTCCGGTTCGCCCCTGTGTTCAATTTGAATTCAACTGATTATTCACTGCCGGCGCAGAGGGTACGAAAAGGTTCCCAAATTCCAAGCTCGGCACACTCTTAGGATTGCACTTCAGTCCAAGAAGGCCATATTTTATGTGATTGGGCATAGAAAAGCAAGGCCAAGCCGTGGGAGGACTTGCATGCAGTTCGTGGTCTTAGGAGTTCCGGGTCGGGTTTTCCCTCTAGGGATTCTTTCGGATTGTAATAGGGCCACTATGGTTGTATCTTTATGCAGCCTATGAGAAAGGTGGACAGGGCGTGGCATTGCTAGAAACCATGGAACAAGCCCGGCAGCGGATGTTAAAGGCCCGCCGCCAGTTGGACGACTATGATCAATCGGAAGGCAAATCGGGCTGGGATGTTTCCGAGCACAGCCGGCTTTCGGATCAGCTGATCATGGCCACTGACGAATATATTCAACTCGTTGCGGAGTTTCTGCGCGAGAGTTCGTCACATAGAAAACGGCACGGCGCCAACGTAGCCGCATAGCACACTGCCGCTTGGGTTGCCATTCCTTCCGTCGCTCGGCTTTTTCCCGCAAACATTTCTCCGTTAGCGACAATCGCCCAGCTTTGGGCGACTGCGAATGCTTAGCTTGGCCATTCGCTCACAATCCAGCCTTGTCCCATGCGTTCAAGCTGTGCCAAACTGTTGTTATGCTGTCCCGGATCCGTAGTCTGGGGGTCGGTTCTTTTCTTCTATTCTGGTGCGCTGCTGTGACTGTGGCGTTCGGCGCTGCTGCTCAGCAGGGAGACGGCGGAACGCGTTCGGGCGAACCCGCTCAGACGACGGAGTCTGCTGATGCTGCCGCCTCAGACCAGGAATACGTCTTCCCGGTAGAAATCCAGGTCGTCAGTGTTCCCATTACCGTTACGGACACCAAGGGCCAGTTCGTCACGGACCTCGACAAGCGGGATTTCACCATCTACGATAACGGCCAGCCGCAGCGCATCGATAATTTCGAGCTAACCTCGGAACCGCTCTCTCTCGCCATCATAGTAGAAACTAGCGGGCGCGTGCAGCCGCTGCTCTCCGACGTGCGTGCTGCCGGTATTCTAATCACAGATTTAATCCTTGGCGAATCGGGCGAGGCCACTGTGCTCGGTTTCGACCGTGAAGTGAAGGTGCTTCAGGAGTTCACGGCTGACCACGATAAAATCGCTGCGGCCTTCAAGAGTCTCACGGCCGGACCGGATCAGGTCCACCTGAGCGATGCGGTTGCGCGGGCGATCTTCATGCTGCAGCGCCGGTCGAAGGAGAGGCGAAAAGTTGTGATCGTGATTTCGGAAGCTAGGGATTCAGGCAGCAGAAATAGCTTCGGACTGGTGCTGCGCAGCGCCCAGCAGCTTGGTATTTCGGTTTACACCGTGGGATTGAGCACCATCAAGGCGCTCTTCTCTACTCCACCAGGCCAGAATGCCCCCTCTTCCCCGTATCCTCCGGGAGTGATGGTGCGGCCTACGCCGGGAGGAGCTACGCCTAGTCCTGACGCGCAGAACAACTGGGGCGCCGCTAACGTTAATCTGCTGGAGATCATCTCAGATGTTGTCACATACACGAAGAACTTGATCACCGGCAATCCTCTGACCGTCTACGCGGCGGGAACCGGAGGGGCCGATTTCTCCACTGACAGCAAGGCGAAGATCGAGAACGCGCTCGGCCGCATCGGCCAGGAACTACGGAACCAGTACGTGCTCACCTATCGTCCGAACAACCTGGACACACGCGGTTTCCATAACATCCACGTCGCACTTGCACGCCGCAACCTGCAAGCCCGCTACCGGCCGGGCTACATGGTGGCGCCTCCCATTCGTAACTCCCGAACCGCTCGGCCGGCGCAAACACCCCCGCCACCGTCGGCTCCGTAATCGATAGTTTAGAGAGTTGAAATTGGCTTTGTGATTTCGCTCGTTTGAGGTGGGGGCGCTCACGCGAGGTCTCGGTATTCAGCCACCGGAGTTGTGCAGTGGCTGTGCCGGATCGGGCCAACCCTCGCCGTGAGCGCCAGGGGGCAGAAACTGGGCAGAACTTTATTTGTTGCGCGTCGCCATGTCGTATACCAGGCCAGCTACGCCACCGGACACCGCGCCGATCGCGGCACCCTTGCCACCGCCCGCCACTGCTCCAATTGCGGCACCGGCACCAGAGCTGCCCGCCACGATCAGCACTTCTTTCTTTAGCGACCGCTTGCGCTGAACCGGTCGGGGCGCAACAGACGTGGTCGTGACCGCACGAGGAGCCGGCGCGGCGTACGGATGCGGCTGCGCAACCAAGTTCGAGGTAGGCGCAGGAGCCGTCGGCGCGGCTTCACTCACAGCCGTGGCCGGTGATGCGTTTGTGCTGCCGAATTTCGTATAGCCTTGAAATATCGCTCCGGCCGCAAACGCCAATAAGATTGCCGCCGTCAGAAACATCTTTGGGTATTTTGTAACTACTGCCAGTGAGTTCATCGTTGCCTCCCGTTTCGCATATTCAACTTCCGCTTCCCGGCTTCAGAAGGCACGTGTCATTCCACTGCTAAACAGCAAAACGGCACCTACGTAAGTACCTTTGCGAGTGAGGGATGGCACTATGAGGCGAACGGTCGGCTGCTTGCTGCGCGGCAAGGAACTAGAGTAAACGGGGAATTTCTCCCCGGGGCAGTAACCGCTATTTGTCCGGTGCGAGTGCCTCTATGACAGCGTCGTGGATAGCAGGTCGTATTTTTTTGATGGCGTCATTTGCGCGAGAGGGGTGCACGCGGTTGGTGAGCAGGATGACGAACAATTCCTTATCGGGATCGATCCACACTGAGGTTCCCGTGTAGCCAAGGTGTCCATATGAGCCCGGCGAGAAATAGCGCCCTGACGAAGACGGCTCGATCGGCTTATCCCAACCGAGCGCGCGCGGAGCGCCTTTCGCGGCGGGGCACGGCTGTGTGAATTCCTGGATGATATCGGGACTCATCAACTGTTTCTCTCCCATGCGTCCGCCCTTCAACATCATGCGACAGAAACGCGATAAATCCCCGGCGGTTCCGAATAAACCAGAATGGCCGGCAACGCCTCCCATCACCCAGGCGTTCTCGTCGTGAACTTCGCCTTGTATCAGCCGTTTGCGAAAACGTTCGTCCAGTTCTGTGGGAGCGATTCGCTCGCGCCAAGCTTCCGGGGGATTGAAACACGTATGCGTCATCTCCAGGGGGGTGAAGATTTCATCGCCGCAGAATCGATCAAGGGATTGCTTCGAGACGCGCTCAATAATCTCTCCCAGCAAGATAAATCCGACGTCGCTATAAAGTGTACGCGTGCCGGGAAGTTCCTCTAACGGAACTTGGAGCGCTTCTTCCAAGACATGAAATTTCTCGCGCGCGCGCAAAAAGAATTGTTCATACGCGGGCAGGCCGGAGGTATGAGCCAGGAGGTGCCGCACGGTTACTTCTCTTCGGGCCTCCCACAGCGCATCGGTTGCAAGATCATACGGCGGGAAAAAATCGGGCAGGTAGAATGCAACGGGCTTGTCCAGAACGAGTGCTCGCCGCTCGACCATAATCATCGCGGCGGTGGTGGTGGCAACCACCTTTGTGAGCGAGGCCAAATCGTAGATGGTGTCAGACTGGACGGCTGGCGCGTTTTCGGCGTACATGAACCGCCCCACAGTCACGATCCACTGTTGATCGGAATGCCCGACGGCCAGCACAGCACCAGGAAAAGCACGCTCGCGTACTGCGCGATTCAGAATTTCCAACGCATTGCTGAAGACGCTCTGTGCTGGCGCTATATCGGCCATCATAGGATCACAGTCGCCCTGAGTTGAGGAAGATCTTCGAGGCGGAAGAGTGCAGCCGACGAGTCGCGTTGCGACTCACGCCGGCACGCGTTGGATCCGCGCCCCTACCGCTTTCAGTTTCTCTTCAATTCTTTCGTACCCGCGATCGATGTGGTAAACGCGTTCGATGATAGTTTCACCGCTTGCGACCAAGCCCGCCAGGACCAGTGAGGCGCTGGCCCGCAGGTCGCTCGCCGTCACGCCTGCGCCGCTCAACGGAGTGGCCCCACGGACAATCGCTCGATTGCCGTCGAACCGAATATTCGCGCCCATGCGCACCAACTCCGGTCCGTGCATGAAACGGTTTTCAAATATGGTCTCCGTGATGAGCGAGGTGCCCTCGGCCTGCGTCACAAGCACCATGTACTGCGCCTGCATGTCGGTCGGGAACCCGGGATATTCTTCCGTTCGCATATCCGACGCCTGCAGCGAGATGCCTCTATCACCGAGCACCCGGATGCTAGATTCTGTGGGGGTCTCAATTAGGAGCCCCGTCTCGCGAAACTTATCGATCACCGCCTGTAGATGATCCGCACGGCACGTCTCAATGGTCACGTCGCCGCGGGTGATACCAGCAGCCGCGACGAACGTGCCGGCCTCGATGCGATCCGGGATGATGTTGTGCATCGCGCCTCCCAGACGAGGCTTGCCTTGGATGCGGATCACGGAGGTGCCCGCGCCTTCGATCTGCGCGCCCATGCTGACGAGCAGCGCCGCAAGATCCTCAACCTCCGGTTCGCGGGCCGCGTTCTCCAGCACCGTCTCGCCTTCGGCAAGTACCGCCGCCATCATCAGGTCTTCGGTTCCGGTGACGGTAATGCGATCGAAGACAATCCGCTCTCCCCGCAAGCGCCGCGCGCGCGCAACTACCATGCCATGTTCCGTAGTGATCTCGGCGCCGAGCTTTTCCATCCCCTTCAGATGCAGGTCAATCGGCCTGGCGCCTATGGCACAGCCGCCCGGCATCGAAACCCGAGCCTCACCGCAGCGCGCCACCAGCGGCCCCAGGATGAGCGTCGAGGCACGCATGGTGCGCACCAGCTCCCAGGGGGCTTCGCAGTTCGTCAGATTCGCTGCCTGCACCGCCATGCGTCCATGCTCGCCGAACGCGCGCGCGGATTCCGGCGTTTCCAGTTCTGAATCGGTAATCTCTGATTCGGTTGGGTCCGGCCCGGCCGTGATAGGAACGTCGAAGTTGACGCCCAGATTTTCCAGCAATTTGCACGTTGTTCGTATGTCCCGTACCGAGGGCAAGTTGCCCAGGATCACGGGCTCGTCACTGAGCAGGGAAGCGGCCAGGCACGGCAACGCCGCGTTCTTGGCGCCGCTGACGCGAATGGTGCCGCACAATGGAATGCCGCCACGAATGATGAAACGGTCCATTTTCGAGAAGCCAGAAGTCAGAAGTTAGAATAGAACACTACGGGTGAAAGTGGTAGCTGCGGCACATTTCCAGTTTGAGACGGCGCGACTTCAGGTCGGGACAGGTATCCAGACCTGTCCCAGGCAGGAACGCCTGCCCTACCTCAGAAGCAAGTGGCAACGCCTCTGACCATGGTTCCTGCAACAGTGCCGTCGGGGTGGAGGAATACCAAATCGGCGTCGGCGCCCAGACGGAGGCAGCCCTTGCGGTCCTCGATTCCGAGAACCCGCGCCGGATTCCAGGTAGCCATCTTGACTGCTGCGCACCAGTTCACGCCGGCGTAGGTCACCATGTTTCTGACGGCGCGGTCTTGCGTCAGCACACTGCCGGCCAGCTTGCCTTCCGCATTGCGGCAGACCAGCACGCCACGAGCGCCTTCGGTCTTAACGGTGATGTCGGCCTCACCAAGACGATATTGCCCCTGGCCCATTCCGGTGGCGCTTACACCGTCCGTAATCAGAATGATTTTCGATACTCCCTTTGCGCGGATCAGCAGCCGCAGAGCGGACGGGGCGACATGCACGCCATCCGCGATGACTTCGGCGGCGATGCGGTCATCCGTGAGCACCGCACCCATGATTCCCGTTTGCCTTTGGTGAAATGGCCGCATGGCGTTGAACATATGTACGACGTGTGACGCGCCCGCCACGATGGCGCGCTCGGTCTGATTAAATGTCGCGTCGGAGTGCCCCAGCGCCACGTGGATACCTCGGCGGATCGCCTCGGCCTGCAGCTCCGCGGCATTTTCGAGTTCCGGCGCCAGCGTCAGCACGCGCAACGTTCCTCCCGCGGCGCCGACGAATTTCTCGAAGAGCTCCACTGAAGGCGCTTGCAAGTGTTCGCGCTCGTGAACGCCGCGTCGGGCAGCACTGAGGAAAGGGCCTTCCAAGTGGATGCCGAGGGGATGGGCGCAATGCCGGCGCGATTGCTTGTCCTCAGGCCAGCCGCGAATGAGCTTTCCGAGGCCTTCCACGGCGCGCACCAGGCGCGGCGTAGAAGCTGTTACGGTCGTCGGCAGGAAAGTGGTCGTGCCATGCTTGAATATGGTGCAAGCAACGGCGTGCAGGGCCTCGGCGGAACCTTCCATGACATCATGTCCGCCGCCTCCGTGGATGTGAATGTCTACAAAACCGGGCGCCACCACGCAGTCGCCCAGATCCAAGATGCGCGTCCGCTTCGGAACGGAGATATCCTCGCGCGTGCCGACGGCGCGGATCGCCTCATCCTCAACGAGCAGGAGGCCGTTTTCGATTACACGTAACGGTGTAAATAGTTGCTTAGCTTTGATGGCGAGAAGCGACATGGGTCAGGGACCAGCGACTATTCCAGACGCCGCAGGTTCCCTCCGTGCCGCGCCAGGAGTCTCTCGGCAGCTCGGTGGTCAAGCCCGCGCCGCACCATGACAATCGCTACCTTCACGTTCCTGCCGGATTTCTTTAGCGCCTGCTCCGCTGCCATGCGATCTACGCCCGTAACCGTTTCGATGATGGAGCAGGCTCGCTCCCACAACTTGCTGTTGGTGGGGCGGACACCAACCATGTAGTTCCGGTAAACATGGCCGAGACGAATCATGCATCCGGTCGAGATCATGTGCAATACCACTTTTTGGCTAAGCGCCGCTTTCATGCGGGTTGACCCGGCGATCACCTCAGGGCCGGTGTCCGGCACGATGGCGATCCGCGCCAGGCGGCCAAGCGGCGAGTCGGCTTCGGAGGTGACGGCTACCGTAACGGCGCGCAGTGAACGGGCATAACGCAGCGCCTCGACAGTGTAAGGTGTGCGGCCGCTCGCGGCAATGCCAACCACTACATCGCGCGCGCTCACCTTCCGTGCCGCCAGGTCCCGCCGAGCCTGTGCCGCATCATCTTCCGCGCCTTCAACCGCTGTGGTCAGCGCACGTGAGCCTCCCGCGATGATCGCAACTACGGTGTGCGGCGACACGCCAAAAGTCGGCGGACACTCGGCCGCATCCAGCACCGCAATGCGCCCGCTGGTCCCCGCGCCTACATAAATGAGCCGCCCGCCGCGTTGCAGCGCCCTCGCCGCCGCGTCCACGGCCTTGGCGATATTGGGAATCTCCCGCGCGACCACGGCGGAAACGAGCGCGTCCTGCTCGTTAATGGCGCGCAATATACCCACCGTATCCAGAGCATCAATACTCGATGTCGCGGGGTTGGATTTTTCAGTAATGCTAGCCATTCGTTATCTGAGCACCGCGATTTCCGGCATATCATAATATCGCATACCGTTTCTGCGAAAGTTTAGGCCATGGATACGCTCCTCAGTTTGGCGTTGTTGCTGGTCATCTTGGGCGGCAGCTTTTGGGTGACGCAGTTTTTTGCCCGCAAGATGTACAACCGGTGTTCCCGTTGCGGCAATCTGAATGCCAAACGCAGAACGCATTGCCGCATTTGTGGTGAAGCCATAGCATAGGAACGGGCTCTCGCGTTCGATCATCGTGATCGGCAGGAATGCCCGTCCGCACTCGTAAAGATGCTATATTCAAAGATTCTTTTTATCTCCGGAGTGAAACTTGTTTCTTGCTACTCAGGCCAAAATCCAGCAGGCCGTGCGGGAGTTTGCGCACGAGCGATACAACCTGGAACCGAACGTCATCGTCAATCAGCCGCCGCGACCCGCGATGGGAGACATGGCTTTGCCGCTGGCCATGGAATTGGGTCGAAGGGTCGGCAAGCCGCCGCGCCAAGTTGCCGAAGAATTGGCTGCTGAACTTCGCAACATCGCGGGAGTAGCGAAGGTCGAAGTCGCTGGGCCAGGATACGTAAACGTCTACTTGAATCGGGCGGACTACGCCGCAGGCTTGTCGGTACAGCGCGAACAGGCAACTGCGGAGAGCGCATCGAAACCGTCCGGGAAGATCATTGTCGAGCATACGAACATCAACCCCAACAAGGCGGCGCATATCGGCCACCTGCGCAATGCGGCGCTGGGCGACACGTTAGTCCGACTGCTACGCTCGCGCGGCAACTCGGTCGAGGTTCAAAATTACATTGACAATACCGGCGTGCAGGTCGCGGACGTGGTTGTGGGTTTTCTGTATTTGGAGAAGAAGAGCGCCGCCGATGTGGCTGCCCTCATCAGCAATCCGTCCGTACGATTCGATTACTACTGCTGGGATCTCTATGCCAGCGTCTCCCATTTTTACGAAGAAGACTCGACGCGCGTTGAACTGCGCGGGCGCACGCTCCAGGAAATCGAGCATGGCGGGAACGAGGCCTCGCGTGTCGCCGAGACCGTCGCCATGGCTATCGTCCGGTATCATCTCGCCACCATGTTTCGGCTCAATGTCGAGTACGATCTGCTGCCGCGCGAGAGCGAAATCCTCCACCTGAAGTTTTGGGACCAGGCATTCCAATTGCTACGCGAACGCGGCGCCATTTACTTTGAAACCGAAGGCAAGAACAAGGGCTGCTGGGTCATGCGGCAAGAGGAAGGGAACAGGGAAGTGGAAACAGGGATCACAACGGAGACCGAGCCGCAGGCGGGCGCGGAGGACACCAAAGTGATCGTGCGCTCGAACGGCACCGTCACCTACGTTGGCAAAGATATTGCATACCAGCTTTGGAAGTTCGGCTTGCTCGGGAAGGACTTCTGGTATCGCCCTTTTCAGAGTTACCCGGATGGCCGTGTGCTCTGGGTCAGCGCGACTGAGCCGGACAGCAGCACCCCCCCGACGTTCGGCCGCGGCGAGAAGGTATACAACGTCATTGATGTCCGCCAGAGCTATTTGCAGAACATCGTGGCGGCGGGGCTGCGCGCGCTTGGTTACGAGGAGCAGGCGGTGCGCTCGATCCATTTCTCATACGAGATGGTCGCGCTTTCGCCGCGTTGCTGCGCCGACATGGGAATTGAGCTGAGCCCCGAAGACCGCAAGCGGCCTTACGTTGAGGTCTCGGGCAGGAGGGGCTTGGGCGTCAAGGCTGACGATCTGGTCGACAGGCTGATTCAGGAAGCTCTGCGCGAGGTGCAGGCGCGGCACACGGAGGAAAGCCCGGAATTCCGCCAGCGCATTGCGCGTCAGATCGCCATCGGCGCGCTACGGTATTTCCTGCTCAAGTACACTTGCAACGCCGTCATCGCTTTCGATTTCAAAGAGGCGCTGAACTTCGAGGGCGAGACGGGCCCATACGTGCAGTACGCAGTGGTGCGGGCACGCAACATCTTTCGGAAGCTCGAAGCCGAAGGCGGACGATTCGATGCGGCGCTGGTCACACCCGCCGTGCTGGACAGATTTCTCGCCGCTCCTGACGGCGATCCTTACTGGGAACTTCTGTTCCTGGCAAGCAAACTAGAGGCGGTGACGGAGCAAGCGATCATCACCACCGAGCCCGCCGCAGTCGCGAAGTACGCGTTTCAGCTAGCGCAATCATTCAACAACTTCTACCACCGCTTCCGCATCCTCACGGAACAAGACGAATCGCGCAAAGCGTTTCTGCTGTGGCTGGTCGAGATCGTTGACCGCCAACTCACCGCGACACTCGATCTGCTGGGAATTGAAGTGCCGGAAGCGATGTGAGGCGGGAGCGCAGAAATCATACGAGCGTTACCACCACGGTGTCCTCAGGCGTCCGGACCTTTGAGCCCGCCGGCGCTCAACATCAGAACAAGTGATCTTTCGATCTTGTTCCTCCAGACCAGGAGTAATCCAGCCAAACCGATCGATCTCTGGCGACGCTGTATCTATTAAATCGACAAAATCCTGAAAGGACCACAACTCCGGGATCGGCTCTAAAGGAACAGCAGTCTCTCCGCGCGTGTCGCGAAAATCTCGTGTAATCTTTCTCTCAAACCGGACAGTTTCACTGTCTCGCAGCAATTGAGTTTCGCAATACCATCACTCTGAAGCGTCGCCACCACGATTCGGATGTCGTCGTTGCCGCAAAGCTTCATCGTGTCGGGAAGACGAACCGCGGGATGCCTCGTCTGTGGCTATGGCGTTTTACGTAACTTGCGCGCGCTGTTCAAACCGGCTGTCCTTCCACACCCCTGAGTTCAAGATGTCATGCAGAGCCGATACGGCGTGCCAGACGTCGCTGTAGCGGGTGTAAAGAGGCGCGAAGCCGAATCGCAGAATATCGGGCGCTCGAAAATCGCCAATCACGCTAGCGGTTATGAGGGCTTGCATGAGGCGCCACGGCGGTAAAGTTGGGGTTCCAGCGCGTCAGGTCCTGCTGCCGCATCGTACGGAGCAGAACACGGTCAACACCATCGGCGGAAAACTGCGGCAGATCGCCAGTCGGAATGCCGGGAGCTATGGATTGCGAGATGTCGTAGATGCGCATCGGTCAGAGAGCTGTCCGCACCGACCACAACTCGGGGAACGTGACGAGGGATCAGCCATGAGGAAGTACCTCCGCTGAACAGAAGGGAACACCTATATTATAGGGCGGCTTTCGCACATTCTCGCGAGTCCTAGTACTTCGCGAATTCGTTCCATGACCTTCAGCATCACCGGCAATGGCCATCTAGATGCTTCCGGACCGGTGATGAAGCAATCAGCACCACAGTTCGCGCTGATGGGCGAGAGCACACGCCGGCGGCCGCTGCGCGAGCTAATAACGTCAATTTGGGAATGTGAGCCGGCTGTCTGCTCTCTGGATTTATTGCAAATCTCGGCGTGGTCGAATCGGCGTCGTCCGGCGCGTGGGATAGCCGCATCTGTGTTGGTCCATATCGGCGTGGTGTGCCTGGCATATTCTCTTCCGGTTCATGTAGTCCACCGGCTTAATACCACAGAACCCAAGATAAATCGCTCCTCGGTGGTGTACTACAATCTCACGGATATCCAATTCGCACTGGCCCCACGCCGGGTGCATTCTGATTCCACTAAGAGGAATGCCGGGACATCTTCGGCAGCACCGCGCGTCGCCGCGAAGCGCCGTCCTGCGCAACCGAGCGATTCGCAAATGTCCGTTGTTTCGCGTCCTGCGGCTCCGGACAATTCGCACCAGACAATACTGCAGGCGTTTCCACCGGAATTGAAGATTCGCGAAAATATCCCCATACCGAACCTGATCATGGAAGTTCCAGCACCGCGTTTCGCGCCGCCGGTAATTCCACGGCCTCAGCCGGTTCCGCCGCCGCCCGTCGAACGTGCTGCAGCGGCTGTGATTCCGGTGACACCCGCGGCAATTGCGGTCGCGCAACCATCTCTTGCGGTGCCGCCGCCCGCGGCCGTGAATCCGGAGCCTCGTCCCGACGTAGCTCCAGCAGCCGCGCAAGCGCAATCCACAGCCAGCGAACTCGCTTCTGACGCTGCGGTGAAAAACTCTCTGACAACTCTTACGGTCGACCCTGTCCCGCTATCGAACCTGATAGCATTGCCGCCTGGCAACAAGCTCGGCTCGTTCGAGATTTCATTGGCCTCGCCGCCAGATCGACCGGGCGGTACCGGCAGTAGCGTTTCATCACAAACAGGAAACGGTGAAGAAAAAGGGACGCGTGCTGCCGAAGGATCGCTGGAGCCCGGAGGTAACTCCGCTGGAACGGGCGCTGGGAGCGGCGCTGGCGGAGACGGTCACGGTGACCCCGAAAACGGCGGCGTCGGTTTCATTCATACTGGCAGCGGAAACGGCAGCACAGCCGGAGCGGGGCTTGCAGGCCCTGCAGCGGCACTGGTATATCCGGTGCAACCGCCGCCGCCGCGCGCTCCGGGACTAATTGTCAGCGCCGGGTCCGGCGGCGGTGGCGCCTTGCGCACCTATGGCGTGTTGCACGGGCAGCGCATCTACAGTATTTACTTGCCGATGCCCGGCGCAGATTGGATTCTGCAGTACTGCGAGCGAGGCGGTGAGCGCGCTGTAACTCCGCAGGGCGGCGTCATCCGGTTAGGCGTGGACAAACCGCTTGCCCCGCCGCTTCCCTTGGAACAATTCGATTTCCGCAGGAACGGCACCGTTGGCGCAGCGCCCGATCGCCAGATCATGCTGCAAGGCAGCATCACGGAAGAGGGAACCGTCCGCGATCTCCGCGTGCTGAAGGGAGTGGAAGATTCGTTTGATCGAGCGGCCCTGGAGGCGTTTGGGCGCTGGAAATTCAAGCCCGCTACGAAAGCCGACGCGCCTGTGGCGCTCGATATCGTTGTGGGAATTCCCGTGCACGCGATGCGAAATTAACTGGCCATGCACAGGTTGATGCTGAGTAGAGTTTCCGCTAACTGCGTATTCCGTCAAGCGGAAGCTTTATTCCTCGATTTTCGAACCGCCAGTGCCAGTTCGGTTGCTAATGCGTCGATTTGCAGCACTTGCATCGCTGGAATACAAATTGCAAGCCCAATTGCCCTCAGACGAGGAGATTTGCTCCGGACCGTTTCCGATACGTCACAACCTGATTACGAGCACGCTACACCAGAAGGACGGGCATGAGTGAATCACTAGTTCGTGTATGGTTCTGTACCGCAGACGTAGGATTCGGCCAGATTGTTACCCCCGCTTTAGGACCCGCGTTTCAAATCCGTGTCGCTGATGATACGAACTTCCAAGAGGGCATTGACTGGTGCGACAGCATATTGCTGGACCTGCGCCATGTCGGAGGTTCCGCAGAAGCAGAAAAAGCTCTTTCCAGCGTCGAGCAGTGGCGGACCTCCGAATGTCCTCCTCCTGTGATTGCGATTATTGGAGACGATGATGATCTTGCGCTTACGCGCACATTAATCGCGGCCGGAGCGTACGATGTGGTCGCAAGCCCGCTCAACGTGGCAGAACTGCGGTTCTTGCTGCTGCGTGCTGATCGGCTTCGCCGCGCAGAAAAGGAACTGTTCCGCGCGCGGGCCCAACAGGCGGCGACGGGGTGCCTGGACAACCTCATCGGTTTCAGCAGCAACATGCAAGGTACCTTCGCGCTGGCTCAGAAGGTGGCGTCCTGTGACGTCAGCGTGTTAATTACCGGCGAGACGGGTACGGGCAAAACCATGCTTGCACGAACGATTCACCGGCTCAGCCCGCGCAGTTCCGGTCCGTTTGTCTCCTTCTCTTGTCCGAATGTGCAGGAAACTCTGGTGGAAGACGAGCTGTTCGGCCATGACAAAGGAGCGTTCACCGGGGCCTTCAATATGCGGCGCGGTCGCATCGAAACAGCCGCAGGCGGAACGTTATTTCTCGACGAAATCGGCGATCTTCCGCTGCCGTTACAGTCGAAATTGCTTCGCGTACTACAGGAACGCACTTTCGAGCGCCTCGGAAGCAATACTCCTCTGAACACGAACGCGCGCTTTATCGCTGCCACAAACAGAAAGCTCGAGGAGATGGTAAAGCAGGGTTCGTTCCGGGAAGATCTATTCTACAGATTGAACGTAATACAACTTCATCTGCCGCCGCTGCGTGAGCGCAGCGGCGCCGCGCTGGTGCTGGCGCAGACGTTTTTGCAACGTTTCAGCCAGAGATTCGAGAAGAACGTCCGGCGCCTCTCGCGCACTGCCAGCATGGCAATAGAAGAATACGCCTGGCCTGGAAACGTTCGGGAGCTGGAGAATGTGATTCAGCGGGCTGTCGTGCTGGCCGATGGGTCCGCCATAGAAATCCGGCACTTGCCTTCGCATATCAGAAGCAATTTCGAGACGGTGCCCGAAGCGCGAGTCTATGAAAAAGAGCTGCGCGAATTCAAACGGCGCTTGGTTTTGAGAACTCTGCGGGAGTGTGGCGGCAACAAGGCACAGACGGCTCGCGTGTTGGGGCTCGCACGCGGTTACTTGCACCGTCTCGTCCACGAACTCGATATCCAGTCGACGGAAACGGGCCAAGTGCTGCCATTCCCCCCGGCGGCGGTCGAGAGCATGGAGCGGGAATTGGTTTCCAAAAAAATCATGTGAGTTAATCCAAGAAATGGGAGCCACTCAAACTCTCACCAGCGAAACGTTATGCGGGAGCCCGGAATTATGCGAGCGGTTCTGTTCCCGGTACGTCGTGGAGGCGCAGAACGCAGACGGCGGGTGGGGATATCAGCCAGGTTCGGAGAGTTGCGTAGAGCCGACCGCATGGTCGCTGCTGGCGGTAACGTCAGCAAGCCATGCCAGCACACAAGGATTGCAATGGTTGTGCAGCGCGCAACTTCCCGACGGTTCGTGGCCCGCGTATCGCGCTCAAACCCAGGGATGTTGGACCACGGCACTGGCGTGCTTGGCTCTGCAGCAGCTTGGTGAGAGTCGCGATCAGTTGCACGGAGGCGTGCAGTGGCTACTTTCCGCGTGGCCGGCCGAGTACCGCTGGTGGTGGCGTATGCGCAGCAAATTCAGCCGGGACGCCCGAGCGGTCAGACAAGATTGTGCTTTACCGGGCTGGAGCTGGACGCCGGGCACGGCGAGTTGGGTAGAACCAACCAGTTGCGCTCTGATCCTGCTGCGCCAACTCACCGATACAAGGCTGGCGGCTGCCTCACGCAAGAGAAAGAGGCTCGCTGAAAGGATGCTCCACGATCGTATGTGCCCGCGCGGCGGATGGAACAGCGGCAATCCCACGGTCTACGGGGTAGCGGGCGAACCGCGCGTAGGGCCGACTGCGTGGGCATTGCTGGCCTTACACGACACGCGTGACGCGACCGAGTTGCAGAGCAGTCTGGACTGGTTGCAAAGCGCTTGCACGCAAATTCGCAGCCCGTGGTCGCTGGCGCTGGGGTACATGGCTCTGCTGGCGTACAAACAACCTGTATCAGATGTTGGAGCGGCTCTCGGCGAAATACAGTTGCGCGGTGACGTGTTGTGGAATGTGCCTGCCGCGGCTTTGGTATCGATGGCCCTCAGCGGCAGAAATCCGTTAGCTGATTAAGAGGATCGGATGAAAGTAGCGAGTCCGACGCTGGCGCCTCCGTTCAACCGGCCACCCTCGCGGGTGGCAATCCGCCGCGCCAGTGGTTACGACACAGATCTGGAAGCCCTGCTGTCTGAGACTCTCGCCGAATTCGACATCAACGTGCGCGGCGCCACGGTGCTGCTGAAGCCGAACTTTGTGGAGCCGGATCCGCGAGGCGTCGTCAACACCCATCCTGCCGTCGTCCGAGCGGCTCGGGAGTGTTTCCTGCAATTGGGCGCTAAAAGCGTGCTGATCGGCGAGGGGCCAGCCCAGGAACGCGATACGTGGGCGGTTCTGGACAGCATGCGCGCCACAGATTACCTCGGCCGTCTGCACAACACGTTTGTGGATTTAAACCTGGATGACATCCATCCGCTGCCGTTGCGGACCCACGCGTCCAGGCTGCGCGAACTTTATCTCCCCAGGACTGTGTTAAACGCCGATTTCATTGTCTCCATGCCTAAGCTGAAGACGCACCACTGGGCCGGCGTCACTCTTTCGCTGAAGAACATGTTCGGCGTTATCCCGGGAAGTTGCTACGGCTGGCCCAAGAACGTGCTGCATTGGGCGGGAATCTCCAACTCCATTCTCGATATCAACAGCACCGTCCGCCCGCATTTTGCGATTGTAGACGGAATCATGGGTATGGAAGGAAACGGTCCTCTGCAGGGGTCGCCAAAATATTGCGGCGTTCTGGTCGCCGGCGACGATCCTGTTGCCGTAGACGCCACCTGCGCGCGCGTGATGGACTTGGTGCCGCAGCGCATAGATTACATGGCCAAGGCAGGCGCTCTGCTGGGGCACATTGAGGAATTGAAGATCGAGCAGATTGGCGAGCACATTGCTAATGTGAGAACACCATTCGAGGTGGTCGAGTCGTTTCGACGCATTCAAGCGAGCCATTAACTATCACTTGTCCGCTTGACGAGGTTCTCGATATGACACTTGGGAGTACTCGATCCAGCACACGCGGTTCGACGAAGCATCACTTTTTGGAGACACTGCTTTCGGACCGTGGAACAGAACTGTTTGAATTTGCTCTGATCGCTCCGCTACTTCTGACGCTGCTGCTCGGGATCGTTTGGTTTGGCCGCGCGTATAACGTTTACCAAAGCATTACCCGCGCAGCACGGGAAGGGGCCCGCTACGCTGTGCTTCCGAACTGCGCGACTTGCGGCAACACCTATGCCGATAACTATGCGCAGGCGGGAACGTGTCTTGCGAATCCCACTAGTTCGTTCACCAACTACATCGCGCCCGCGCTGACGGCTGCCCACGTCGATCCGCAGCAAGTGAGCAATTTCTGCCAGAAGGCGGATTGGCTCGAGAACACCAGCCCCAGGCAGTGCGGCGTGGTGATCAGCTTCGCGTACCCAGTTCACGTGACGATTCCTTTCACGTCACTGAACGGGACGAATTTCAATGTGAGCACGCAAGTGCAGATGCGCCTGGAAAATCAGCGAGTCGATGGCAGCGGTAACCCAACCTGCCCGTAATGGCGGGGGAGCTAATGTTATATAAATCGGCGGCTAACATGTGGAAACGTCTCGACAATGGGAGGCTCCTGCGCTCCGATGACGGCGTGCAGCTTCTGGAGTTCGCACTGGTGCTGCCGTTTCTTGTGGTGCTTTGCATCGGCATCGTGGATTTCACGCAGGCGTATACCTTGAAGCACAACCTGGTGAATGCCGCGCGCGAAGCGGCCCGCATCACGGTGTCAAATCCCGTGACGAGCCTTACGTGCACCAGCACCACGCCATGCTCCATCCAGGCGGCGGCGGACGCAGCTAAACAGTATCTCGTCAATGCGCAAATGAACGTCGCGAATTGCCTGAATCCAGCGTCTCCGAGCAGCTCCGGGACGCTGACATGGACTTACTCATGTAGCGGTGTCACGTTGACGATCAATCGGTCGTTCATCTTTACCGGCGCGGGCTCGATGGTCGTGCCCAGCACGCAAGTGACTCTCTCTTATCCGTACACGTGGACCTTCGGCAGCATCATCGGCATGCTGGTCCCCGGATCGACCATCACTCTGCCCACAACACTCTCAACTCAATTCGTGATGCAGAACCTCACGTAACTGGAGCAAGCAATGCGTGAAATGGCAGCGCAACGAAAACATCAGGCCGGATCCACTCTTTTCATGGTAGCGGCAAGCCTGGGCGTGTTGCTGGGCATGTCGGCACTCTCGATTGATCTCGTATCAATGTACGTCGCCCGCAATGAAGCACAGCGAGCGGCTGATGCCGGCGCACTGGCAGGCGCAACCGTCTTCGTAAGCCACGGTTGTACCGTTGGCGCGGGAGGATGCGTCCCTGGCGGACCTCAGGAAGCTCCCGCGACCCAGCAGGCCGTTGCCGCCGCCGCCCAAAGCCTGGTCGTGGGGCAGTACCCTGATGCGACTACCGTGGATGTGAGCTTCAGTTATCCCAGTCCGCAGGAACCGCAGATTACGGTGACCGTTAACCGGGACACCGCTCACGGCAACGCCGTGGGCACGTATTTTGCCAAGGCACTCGGCATCAACACGGTGGACATCTCGGCATCCGCCAAAGCCGAAGCCTTCGACCCGACCGGAAGCGACATACCGATAGGGGTGCAATGCCTGCGGCCTTTTCTGGTACCGAATTGCGATCCAGTCCACCCCACACCCGCCAGTCCCGGGTGCGATACGGCGGCAGGCTACTTTTTCGATCCAGACACCAGACAAATTGTGCATCCGGGTCTATACAATCCGAGCGATCCTGCGGGCGGAGGCGTTCAAGGGGAGCCCTGGACGCTACACACCGATTCCGGACCCAGCCAGTGGTACTTGATCGCTTTCGAAGGTCAGAGTGCAAACGACCTAAGGACTTACATTTCGCGGTGCTATAACGGCGCCATTCAGTGCGGAACGCAGCAGCTTTCCATGAACGGCGCCAATACCGGACCAACTGCCCAGGCTGTACTGGATTTGATTCACGCGAACGGATCCTGTATGTCCGGACAGGATACGATCGATACCACCACCGGGCCGCCATTCGTGGTAACCGGCGGCGCGAATAACCCCAACCCCAGCCTGGTCGGCCAACAATTTTACGCGCTAGGGGGTGCGAGCGACTCTATCGTGACTGTCGCGGTCTATGACAGCATCATTGACCCTGCCACTGGCCAACCTACCTACGCACTGCCGCCGGCCGGGACAACCGTCACGGTGGTTGGATTCATGCAGCTTTTCATCCGGCAGGTGACCAAGGACCCCGGAAACCCCTGCGGCGGAAATGGCAAGAATATTGAGGTGACCGTCCTGAATATCACCACCTGCGGCAACAGTGTAAACAACAGCACCCCCCCAGTCATCACCAGTGGGTCTGCGATTCCCATCCGGCTGATCCGCTGATGCAGCGCGCTATGAAGAAGGGTCTCAGTTTGAATTTTTCTTTCTGGCAACTCGCGAGGAGTTATGGAAGGGCACGGCTTGAGCCGTGCCGTAAAAGGCTAATAATCAACACGGCTTTAGCCGCTGAGGCTCGCACCTCAGGCGCTGAAGCGCCCGTTGAAGAAGTCGAAGCGGCACGACTAGGGCATTTTTCATAATAGATGTATAGTGCGCGGAATTGTAAGGGCACGACTTTAGTCGTGCCGATTAGCGCGGCCCTCAGGGGTTTAAACCCCTGAGGGGAAGCTTGGTTTCGGCATCTCCTCGCTATATAGCAAAGCTGAAAATGCTTAAAGGCGTGCCCTTTCGCTTTTCGAACTGGCACTGCACCGGTATGAAGAAGGTATTTTCGTTCCCGACGTTCTTGGGCGTGCTGCTGGTGGCGGGAGTCTTTGCGACCATCTCCCTGGGGTTGAAAAGCGTTCCGGCCGCATCCTCCGGCGCCAGTCACGTCTCCATCTTTGAAGGCGACACCTGGTATCACATTCTGGCAGGCGAGGAGATACTACAGACCCGCCGCTGGCCCACAACGGATTCCTATTCGTTCACGGCGCAAGGAGGCCACTCGATGGCGTTCGAGTGGCTGCCGCAGGTTGCCTTCGCCATCGCCGATCGGCTGGGCGGCGTGCGAGCACTGGCAGCCCTGCTGATCGTTCTTGCCGCTGCGCTGATGGTGCTGATTTTTGCCTATGCACTGATGCGCAGCGGGAACGCCAGCGCGGCCTTTATCGCCACTGTGGCCATGTTGCCGCTGGCCTCCGCGTTCTTCACCCTGCGGCCCCAACTGGTTGGCTATATTTTCCTGGTGATCCTGTTGATCTGCCTGGAGCGCTTCCGCCAGGGACATGCCGGAGCGCTGTGGGTGCTCCCGCCATTGTTCTTAGCTTGGGTCAATACGCACGGCTCCTTCGTTCTGGGGTTGATGGTTTTGGCAGTGTTCTACGTCGCCGGGTTAAGCAGGGAACTACTTAGAACGTTCGCGAGCGCACAAGAAACAACCGTGGATAAGGGCACGGCTTCAGCCGTGCCCTTACTCCGGCATGTGAATCTTGCAACATCCACATTCAGCGGCGCCTCAGTTGTCGTAACCCCCTGGACGCCAGAGCAGCGGAAACGCCTCCTCACAACCGTGCTTCTTTCGGTTGCTGCCCTTGCGATCACGCCCTACGGCACAGCTCTGGCCGGCTTTACGTTCCATGTAATCCTGAACGCCCCGCTCGGTATGACTCACATAGTCGAATACCGGCCGCTCAGCGCGTTTAGCCCGTTGTTGGGTGGGTTTCTACTTTGCTTGGCCGTCATGCTGGTGGCGCTGCTCACCAGCAGCCCGGTCTTCCGCGTGGATGATGTACTGCTGTTTGTGATCGCGGCTGGCGGGGCATTTATTCATATGCGCCTGCTTCTGCTGTTCGTGATCGTGTTCGCGCCGATGCTGGCAATTCTGCTTGATCGCTGGTTACCCGCCGGCTCGCCCTCCGCCGCGCCTTGGCTCGTGAATGCTGGCCTGATGTTGCTGATCAGCGCGGGCATGGTGACTTTGTTTCCATCCGGAGAATTTCTCGAGGGCGTAATTGCGCGCGGGTTCCCCCGCGGCGCAGTGTCGTACTTGCGGCAACATAAGATTGAAGGCGCCATGTTGAATAACGACCTCTGGGGAGCCTATCTGGTTCGCTCTCTCCCGTCGCACAGGGTATTCATCGACGGGCGCAGCCAGCTCTTTGAAGAGCGAGGTGTTTTTTCAGACTACCTTAAGCTGATGGCGGTGGATCGTCATACTCCCGCGCTGCTGCGCAAATATGATCTGAAAGCTTGTTTGATTGAACGGAATGCGCCGCTCGCGACCTTCCTTTACAACCATCCGGACTGGGCCTGCGCGTACGAGGATGATTTCAGCGCCATCTTCGTGCGCAGCGACGAACCGCAAAAAATCTCGCCGTAAGTGGAATTCCTTTTCCCTGGCCTGCCCCGGCAATTACCCCGCACGGAATAACAGTCCCTGGCCGACCGCCAAACAGCGGCTTGCGACGAGTAGAATCGCGCACCACTCGAGTGGCAAGACGGCACTCTTCTTGCTACTGACCCTGCGAACGACACCGGGGGGTAATGATGTCCACTTCACAAGTCTCGGCGGAACTTGCGGCCCCGTCATCGGTTCTCTCGATAAGCACAATTGCGCGGAAGATCTTCACATTCCCGTTTCTGCTGGGAGTTGTACTGGCAGTCTGCGCGATTTTTGTAGCCTCTGTGAATCTGCCCGACCCTGACATGTGGAGTCATGTCGCAATTGGCAAACAAATCCTGGATACCTATTCATGGCCTGTGGCGGAAGCGCATTCAGCAACGGTTCGCGGCAGTGAATCGCTGGCGCTGGAATGGCTTGGTGGGGTGGCTATAGCGCTCGCCGCGCGTACTGGGATTGTTGGACTGATGACGCTTCTTGGCGCCCTGTCGGTCATCCTGATTCTGCTGCTCTATTATTTCGCCTACCAGCGTTGCGGCAATTCCAAAGCTGCATTCCTGGGCTGCTTCCTGACCCTGCCGCTGGCCAGCGCTTTCTTTACTCTGCGGCCGCAACTATTCGGTTACATCTTCTTAATTGCAACCATGATATGTCTGGAGGCGTTCCGGAAAAGGCAACTCACCTCGTTGTGGATCCTGCTTCCGCTTTTCGTCATTTGGGTCAACACACATGGTTCGTTCATCCTTGGACTCATGGTGGTCGCGCTGTACTGGGTGAGCGGAGTGGCCAATTTTGATCTGGGCGGAATCCGCGCCGTTGCCTGGAGTAAAGCGGAGCGGGTGCATCTGGAAACCATTTCCGCTGTGTCACTCTTGGCGCTGGCGGCCACGCCTTATGGCTCCCGCCTGGCAGGCTCAACGCTGCACGTCATCGTCAATGCCCGTCTTGGAATGGCCAACATCACCGAATACCAGCCGCTGGGCTCGTCAGGACAGTTGCTGCAAATAACCCTGGCACTGGTGATCCCGTTTCTCCTGCTGCACTTTGTCGTGCGACCCAGCTACCGCGTCGAGGAAGTCGCGCTGCTGCTGGCAGCCTTCTACGGCGCATGCATGCACTCGCGGCTGCTGTTTCTCTTCGCCATCGTCTTTGCTCCGCTGCTGGCGTCAATGCTCAGTCGATGGATCGAACCTTATCAGGCCCGAACCGACCGCCCGGTCTTGAATGTTGCTATGGCGCTTCTGTTCGTGACGATTTTATGCCGCTTGTTGCCGTCTCGAAACGATCTTGGAACGGCAATCGAAGCCAAGTTTCCGATCCGGGCTCTTGCTTACTTGCAGGCGCATCCCGTCTCGGGAACTATGTTCAACGATTATGGCTGGGGCGGATACATGATGCTTGGAGCGCCAGGCAAGGTGTTCATTGATGGGCGCAGTCAGCTTTATGAAGACGCCGGCATCTACTCCGACTACCTGCGCATCATGTCGCTCGACAGGGCCACGCTGGAGTTGCTTCGCAAGTACGACGTACGGGCGTGTCTGATTCGTCGGGACTCGCCTCTGGCCACGTTGCTTGCAACGCAACGCGAATGGATGACGATCTATACGGACCGCCTCAGTGTCATCATCACCCGCAGAAGACAGTCACCGTCCGCAAAAGATGACTCTTTGCCGGCCTTTGTGCAGCCTGCCAAGGTCTTCTCTGGCTGAAATATCAATGTTTTCCGCGGTGCTCCCCGCTGGCAGCTCGATTGCCAATACTTTTGAATGTTGCATCAATCCACCGTTCCGGGAGACCGTATGCAGATCGGTGTCGCCATCGTAGGTTGCGGGTACTGGGGCCAGAACCTGATACGCAACTTCTGGCAATTGGAAACCGCCGCTGTAGCGATGGTGTGTGACGAGGACGCCGCCTGTTTAGAGCGAACCGTGCGCTGCTATCCCACGGTGAAGGCCACCAGGCATTTCGAAGAGATATTAAGCGACACGCGCGTAGACGGTGTAGCCATTGCCACTCCCGTTTCCACTCACTTCCAATTGGCGCGGCGAGCGCTGGAAGCCGGCAAACACGTCCTGGTAGAAAAACCGATTTGCCAGACCAGCCTTGAAGTTCTGGAGTTGATGGAATTGGCCCAGCGGCGGCGACGCGTACTGATGGTGGATCACACGTTTCTCTACACGGCTGCCGTTCGACGCATGAAGCAACTGATTGCTTCCGGCGAAATCGGCGGTCTTCTTTACTACGATTCCGTTCGCGTCAACCTCGGTCTGGTGCAGAGCGACACCAATGTTTTGTGGGATCTCGGACCGCACGATTTTTCGATCATGGATCATTTGTGCGATCTGGAGCCCAGGTCCATTCAGGCTTCGGCGGCGAGCCATCTGGATTGCCCTTTCGAGGACATCGCCTACGTGACTGTCCGTTTTCAAAACAGCCTCATGGCGCATTTTCACCTCAATTGGCTGGCGCCCGTAAAGGTGCGCCTGACGCTGGTCGGCGGCAGCAAAAAGATGCTGGTGTACGACGACCTGGAACCGAGTGAAAAAGTGAAGGTGTACGACAGAGGCATCACAGTTCGCCACGATCCGGAGCGGCGATCGCGCATGCTGGCGGGCTACCGTCACGGAGACATGCTGGCGCCTCAGCTCGACACAACCGAAGCCCTGCGGCTGATGGCGCAGGAATTCATCAGCTCTATTGGCGAGAACCGCACGCCATTGACTGACGGCGTCTCTGGATATCGGGTGGTTCGCCTGCTGGAGGCGGCGCAACAATCTATCGAACAGAATGGCCGCGAGATCGAATTAGCTGAGCCGGTTTTTGCCCGTTCTGTGCGTACCAGCCGCTTGGCCGTGAGCATAACGGAGTGAAGCATGGATTTCTGCCGCATTGCGCCGGACGTGGAATTGGGAGAGGGCGTGATCATCCACGCCTTCGTCAACCTTTACGGATGCGCCATCGGTGATCACAGCAAAATTGGCGCGTTCGTGGAGATCCAGAAGAACGCCAGCATCGGGCGGAATGTGAAAATCTCCAGCCACACGTTCATCTGCGAGGGAGTCACCATCGAAGACGACGTCTTCGTGGGGCATAACGTTTCGTTCATAAATGACAAATATCCGCGTTCGACGGACAGTACGGGCGAGTTGCTTCGCGACGGCGAGTGGGCAGTTGTGCCCACACGAGTCAAGCGCGGCGCTTCCATCGGAACCGGATCAACCATCCTTTGCGGAGTGACGATCGGAGAAAACGCGATCGTCGGCGCGGGCAGCGTAGTCACACACGACGTTCCTGATGGTGTGGTGGTGGCGGGTAACCCGGCCCGCGCAATTCGCACGCCGGCGCCGAAGCAAGTGCCAGTTGCTCGATAGAGGGGGGCAAGTCAGATGACGGCCAATTCGTGGGTCGCGACGTTAGCACGTGAAGTCAGTGCCACATTCGGGCGCCGGCAGACACGCCCTGATCCTGAGTGGGAAATTAGCTTCGCCGCGGCTCTGCGCGAGCAGCATTCCCCCTCTGAATTGCTTGCATCGTTCGCCCGGTTTCGTGACGGCGACGCTGCGCTAGACGGCTTGCTGCGGCGAGTCCTTTGCCGCGCTATGTGCCGGAAAGTCGGCAACGATCTTCAAGTCTCAACGGGCGTCGTGTTTCGCAATCCTGAGACGATTGAGCTCGGCGATTGCGTTTTCATCGGTGCGCAGGCGGTGATTCAGGGGAGAGTGGGCGGCTCCTGCCGCATCGGCAACCACGTGTGGCTGGGACCGCAGGCTTTCCTTGATGCGCGTGCGCTGGTGCTGGAGGACTACGTTGGCTGGGGTCCTGGCGCGAAAGTGCTCGGATCAGAGCATACGGGCGAGCCGATCGAGCAGCCTGTCATTGCGACTCCGCTATTGATAAAACCCGTCGTGGTTGGCTATGGCGCGGATATCGGAACCAACGCGACGATCCTACCGGGCGTCACCGTCGGAGCACACGCGCTCATTGGTGCTGGTGCGGTTGTGACGCGCGATGTGCCGGAGTTTGGCGTCGCGGCGGGAGTGCCGGCCAGGCTCTTGCGTTTACGGCATGCGGGGTCGAACGGCAGCGCGAGGGAACACCAATGCCGCTCGTAAGCGTCATTGTTCCGGCTTATAACGAAGGTCCCAACTTGCCCCTGTTTTACCAGGAGCTGCAGGACGCCATCTCAGGAGTTGACGATTGGAGTTTCGAGTTTGTATTTGTCGATGACGGATCGACTGACGAAACTCCATTGTTTCTTGGTCAGCTATGGGAAGCCGATGAGCGCGTCAGAGTAGTCCGCCTGTCGCGCAATTTTGGATCGCATGCAGCCTGCCTGGCGGGTTTGATCGAGGCACAGGGCGATGCCATTTGCTTCCTGGCGGCTGACCTGCAAGACCCGCCCAGCTTGATTCCGCGCATGCTGGCACAGATTCGCGGAGGATTCGATGTCGTCCTGGCGGTGCGGAACCACCGTTGCGATCCCTGGCTGACGGTGAAGTTCGCTAACATCTATCATTTTCTGATGCGCCGCTACGCGATTCCCCAATGGCCGTCCCAGGGAGCGGATGTGTTTATGATCACGCGCGCCATCCGCGATCAGCTTGTTGAGTGGAAACAGAAGAACACGTCCATCTTCGCCCAGATTATTTGGATGGGCCTGCGGCAAGCCCGCATACCGTACGTGAAGCAGGAGCGCAGTGCGGGCACTTCGAAGTGGACCTTCCGCAAAAAGTGGAAGTTGCTCGCTGATTCCTTTGTGTCTTTTTCGTATGCGCCGATCCACCTCATATGGCTGGCCGGCGTTGTGTTCTGCATCGCCGGTTTCACCTACGGTGCATTCGAGGCATTCAACGCGATTTCGCGCGGCGCAACGTCCAAATCATGGGCGCCTCTGATGGTCATGCTGCTGATCATCTCGGGTCTTCTCTTTTTTGCGCTGGGAATCATTGGTGAATATCTCTGGCGCGCATCGGAAGAGATACGCGGCGGACCTCCATTCATCGTTGAGTCGCGCATGCGAGCAGTCGCGCCGCGGCGGGGCAATTCTGAACCGCGCGCGGAAAGGTTTGGATCCCAAATGCTACGCGAGGTTCGCATCCTTAGCTTCCCGGAAGGAAGTCACCGATGAATCGAATCCAGGGATCCCGCGTACTTGTAACCGGCGGCGCAGGGTTCATCGGCAGCGCCATTGTCGAGGCTCTGCAATCGGCGGGCGCGGCCGAAATACGCGTGCTGGACAACTTTGTGCGCGGCTCCAGGAGGAATCTCGCCCGTGCGCTCGATCGTGGGAGGGTAACTCTGGTGGAAGGTGACATCCGCGATGCCAAGCTCGTTGAGGCGTTAACGCAAGGCGCCGATTACGTCTTCCACGAAGCGGCCCTGCGAATAACTCGCTGCGCCGATTCCCCGCGCGAAGCCGTCGAAGTAATGATCAACGGAACGCAGAACGTGCTGGATGCGGCTGTGCGCTGCGGGGTGCGGAAACTTGTCGCGGCATCCTCCGCTTCCGTGTACGGTGACGCATGTTACCTGCCGATGGACGAACACCATCCGTTTAACAACCGTACGCTGTATGGGGCGGCCAAGATCGCGAACGAACAGATGCTTCGCAGCTATTACGAGATGTACGGGCTAAATTACGTTGCGTTGCGCTACTTCAATGTGTACGGCCCGCGCATGGACCTGGAGGGCGTCTACACCGAAGTAATGATCCGCTGGCTCGATGCCCTGGATGAAAATCGCCGTCCCTGCATTTTCGGGGACGGTCTCCAAACTATGGATTTTATTTACGTCGGCGATGTGGCGCGAGCCAATCTGATGGCGCTCGAGAGCGCGGTTACAGACGACGTATTCAACGTGGGAACGGGTATACAGACGAGCTTGAGAAGTCTTTGCGAGCTGTTGCTGAATTTGTCGTGCTCCAATTTACGGCCGGAGTTCAAAGAGGCGCGTGCAGTCGCCAACGTAAAAGCTCGGCGTGCCAGCACCGAAAAAGCGGAAAAGACCATCGGCTTCCGAGCCGCCGTCAGACTGGAGCAAGGGCTTCGCGAGCTGATTCACTGGCGCGCTCAGGCAAAAGAGCAAACGCACGAACTCCATAGGACAGCGTCATGATAAAAGAGGCGCCATTGCGGGCGCGGTCGATTCCAGTCGCCCGTCCCTACGTTGGCCGCGAGGAGGAAGCAGCGGTCGCCGGTGTCTTGCGCAGCGGTTGGCTTACGCAGGGGCCACAAGTAGCCGAATTTGAGGCTGCATTCGTGCGATACGTTGGCGCCGAGAACGCCGTCGCGGTTTCGTCCTGCACCACCGCTCTGCAACTGGCACTCGTGGCGCTGGACATCGGTCCCGGTGACGAGGTCATCTGCCCGAGCCTGTCTTTCATAGCTACAGCCAACGCCATCGTGCACGTCGGCGCAGTGCCCGTATTCGCTGACATCGAACGAGACACATACAACCTGGACCCGCAGAAAATCGAGGTCGCCATCACGCGGCGGACACGCGCCGTTTTGGTGGTGCACCAGGTCGGGCTGCCAGCCGCTATGAATGAGATTCTCGCGGTCGCCGCTCGCCACGATCTTCTGGTCGTTGAGGACGCGGCATGCGCCGTTGGAGCGGAATACAACGGGGCGCGCATTGGTTCGCCACACTCCGCTCTTGCGTGCTTCAGTTTTCATCCCAGAAAGATTCTGACTACCGGCGAAGGCGGCATGATCACTACAGGTGACGTCGCGTTGGCCGTGCGGTTGCGCCGCTTGCGCCAGCATGGCATGACCGTCTCAGACACTGCGCGCCACGATGCGCGGCAGGTCGTCACGGAGACATACGACGAAGTTGGTTACAACTACCGCATGTCCGACCTGCAAGCGGCCGTGGGACTGGCGCAGCTGCGGCGTCTAGATAAAATGTTAGCTCGCCGCCGTTTCCTTGCGGAACGCTACACGGATGCGCTCAATACGCTGGGCTGGCTGGTTCCGCCGGTTGAGCCACCGCTTTGCCGTCACAATTTTCAATCCTACATGGCGCGCCTGACGCCCGGGGCGCCGCTGCGGCGCGATGCTTTGATGCAGGCACTGCTCGAACGCGGGATCAGCACGCGCCGCGGGGTGATGGCGATTCATCGCGAGCCTCCCTACCGCGACGCGCGCTGGGACAAGCTCCTGTCGCAAACAACAGCGGCTGCGGATGAAACCATAATCCTGCCGCTTTTCCATGATCTGACGACTGATGATCAGGATTATGTCATCGCGTCTCTACACGAGGCAGGAAGATGATTTACGGCCGCAGCGAGTGCGATCACATACAGTCACTCACACGCACTTCAACCGTCGCCAAAAAGTTACCGATCTCGGAGATCTGCGCGATGAATGGCCACCAAGTCTGCGCAGACCGTGCAGCAACGCGCAGATTCCAAAAGGCTCAGCGCCGCAACGATGCGGCAGCGACTTCAAGCACATGGTTTGGAACTCCGGGTGCAACTTCGAGCGTCAGTGTCACCGTTACCGTTTCACAACGCAGTTAGAAGGAGGCGTAACAATGAAGCAGCTTCTCAAGAGGCTCTGGCGCGAGCAAGACGGCCAGGACTTGACAGAGTACGGCCTGTTGCTCGTGTTGGTTTCGTTGGCGGCTGTCGCAGGTATGAACACGCTGGCCACCGCGATCAATACGGCTTTCCAGAATGCGGCTACCAACCTGAGCTCGACATAAACGACCGCATGATCCTGCCTCTCTGGCCGTTACTGAGCGCAAACTCATGGCGGCCAGAGAGCACCGTCAGTCTCAATTTATTGGGATGAACAGATGATCTTGGCAGCTATGTTTTCAGGTCAAAAAATACTTCTGGTCGGAATGCCGCTGGCTGTGGCCCTCTGGGCGGCCGTTTTGGATTGGCGGCATGGCCGGATTCCAAACTGGCTCACGCTACCAGCCCTTGCCGCCGGTCTCCTGATCAGCACGGCAAGTTACGGCTGGCCTGGACTGAAATCAGCGCTAGCGGGATCGGGTTTGGCCCTGGCGCTGCTGCTCCCCTTTGTGATCCTCCGCGGCCTGGGCGCCGGCGACTGGAAATTGATGGGGGCTTTGGGAAGCTTTCTGGGCCCGTGGCCCACGGCTAAGCTTCTGTTCATAACCGTAATGATCGCAGGCGTCATGGCCGTGGGACAGATGATTGCGCGCAGGCGTGTCAAAGAAACGCTGCGCAATCTGTGGGTACTGCTGCGTGCTTTTTCGACATTTGGCGCGCATTCGGCGCGTGATATCAGCCTGGATAATCCCGGCTTGATGAGGCTTCCGTTCGGTGTGGCGGCGGCATTAGCGATGCTGCTCTTTGTTGTGGCGCAATCGGCTTACAAAACATTTTTGTCCTAAGGTGCTGGTATGAAAACAAACCGAATGTTAATTGCGGCGGTGGTTGCGGTTCTGCTGGGATTGCTAGCGAGCCGTTTTGTGTATGTTCAGATCCAAAAAGCGGCAGCCGCGGCGAGGCCGCTGAGGCTCGGGCAGGTTGTAGTAGCGGCTGAGCCGCTGCAGTTGGGCACCCGGCTTCAGCCGCAGCAACTTCGATTGATACAGTGGCCGGCCGACAGCCGGCCGGAAGGAAGCTGCATGCGAATCGAAGACTGCACGGGCAGAGCGTTAATCACACAGGTCTTCGAAAACGAACCTATACTGGAGAAGAAACTGGCTCCTATAGAGGCGGGCGCCGGATTGCCGGCAGTCATCCCCGAAGGCATGCGAGCGGTTTCCATCCGGGTGGACGACGTAGTAGGTGTTGCCGGCTTCGTTATGCCCGGGACTATGGTGGACGTCCTGGTCACGGGCGATCCACAGACGCGTGGCGGAACAGGGAACACCATCACTAGGACCTTCCTCGAAAACGCACGGGTTCTGGCAGCCGGACAGCGAGTGCAGCAGGACAAAGACGGCAAGCCTCAATCAGAATCCGTGGTCACGCTGTTGGTGAGTCCGGAGGAAGCTGACAGGCTGGCCATGGCCAGCACCGAAGGAAAGATCCATCTGGCACTACGGAACACGATTGACACCACGGCGACAAACCCCCCTCCGGTGCAGCGCGCCAGCCTATTCCTGGGCCGTTCACCGGCTCCCGTAGCGACGGGGAAACCGAGGCCCGCGGCTCCCAAGCCCGTAGTTCGCACTCCTCCGGCACCCTATGTGGTGGAGGTCATACGAGGCGACAAGAAAGAATCGCAGTCGTTCCCTGAGAAAATCAGCGATATCGATAAAAAAGACTAAAGGCGGTCGGAAACCATGAACTCAAGCACAAGCTCTCGCGGAATTACCATATTAGCAATGCTGGCCCTCGCAACAGTCTTCGGATTGTTCGCAACCCATGAGGTTGCTGCCCAAACGGAAGGCGGCAGTTCAGCGGGGGCCGCCGATTCACCGCGTGCTCTTCACCTGCTGGTGCGCCGTTCGCTGCTGATCTCATCGCCGGTGCGGATCAAGCGCATTTCTATGGCGGACCCCAACGTAGTAGACGCAGTGGTGGCTGATCCGAACCAGATCGTTATCAATGCTAAATCGCCTGGCGCCTCGTCGCTGGTGATATGGGATGAGAACGGGCAAACCCAGACCTTTGATGTGGTCGTGGACCTCGACTCGGCGGGGTTGAGAGAAAAGATCCGCGAGGCACTGCCGGAGGAGCCGATTGACGTTCAGGCTACCCGAGAAGTGGTTACGCTTGCGGGGCGCGTCTCGTCGCAGGAGGTCGCGGATCGCGCTATTGCGATCGCGCACGCCATGCTACCGAAGAAAGAGGCGCTAGTGAGCCTGTTGCAGGTCCCGGTTGCGCCCGTCGCACCCACTGTCGGCCAAGTGCTGCTGCAAGTAAAGTTCGCGGAAGTGGATCGCAATACCATCAGTCAACTCGGCGCGAACTGGATGAGTCTGCCGCCGGCGAAGAACATTTTCAGCGTCTCCACACAGCAGTTCGGACCACCATCGCTACCGCAGGGGCAGGCGCTCACCGGCTCCAGCGGCGGATTTCAATTGTCGGACTTGCTAAATCTGTTCATCTTTCGCCCTGATCTGGACATAGCGGCGACCATCAAATTGCTCCAGGCGGAAAATCTCCTGCAGATCCTGGCTGAACCCAACGTGCTGGCGGAAACAGGCAAAGATGCCACGTTTCTGGCCGGAGGCGAGTTCCCTTTCCCCGTGGTGCAGAACACGTCGGGCGGCCTGCCGGTGATAACGATTATGTTCCGTGAGTTCGGAGTCAGGCTGAATTTCACTCCGGTTATCACGCCGGATGGACTGATCCATCTGAAAGTGGCGCCGGAGGTCAGCTCGCTCGACTTTAGCAACGCCGTGAGTATCTCCGGTTTCACGATTCCATCCTTGTCAACGCGAAAAGTGGAATCGCAGATGGTCTTGCGCGATGGGCAGACTTTCGTCATCGCAGGGATGCTCAGCAATCAGGTGACGTCGCAGTTTTCCAAGATTCCCGGCATCGGAGACATTCCCATCCTCGGGAAATTGTTCCAGAGCCGAGCCATGAACAAGAGCAGAAACGAACTGCTCGTCATGGTTACGCCACGTATCGTCCGGCCGGACGCGCCGCCACCGGTTCCATCTGAGCCGCAGTTTCCCATTCCGTTTCTAGAGGCCAAGCCTGCTGCTGAGGCCGGCAAGAAGTAAGTGAAGAAGTGGAAAACCAACTCGAGCATGGAGTGACCGATGTTAACGGCAGGTGTGGCCAGCGCGGACGAGACGAACATCGCACAGTTCCAGGCAAGCCTGGAGCAGACGGGACTAGTGCAGTCCGTGGTGGCATGGAAACTCGCCCCTGAACAGTACCCGCAATCATCTGCGGCGATTCCCGACGTGGTGCTTCTGGAACTGACGCGGGATGCGGACGCCCCGCTGAGCCTGGCCGCTCATCTGCACAGGCTGCGCCCGTCGGTCTGTATTATCGCGTGCTCGTCGGCGCAGCAACCCACTCCGGAGTTGCTCATGCGAGCCATGCGCAGCGGGGTCCGCGAGATACTGCCGCAGCCGATTGATCCCGAGTTGCTGCACGCCGCGCTGGAACGCCTGATGAAGGAGCACGGGGTGGCCGAGAGCGCGGTGGAGAAGCTGATCGTAGTGGTAGGAGCTAAAGGCGGATCCGGTGCGACCACCGTCGCTGTGAACCTGGCGGTGCAGATCGCGCGCCAAAGCGGCAAGCGCACTGCGCTTTTTGATCTCGCGCGGCCCCTGGGCCAGGCATGGCTGCAGCTCGGGGTTCAACCGCGATTCTCGGTGCGCAATGCCATCGACGAGTTGGAGCGGCTGGATGGCCATCTGCTCGGCGGGTTCTTAACGGCACACGAGAGTGGACTGCAGCTTCTGGCGGGAACCTCGCATGCAGAAGAATGGCAATACATCTCAGCTCCTGGTCTGGTGCGTCTTGCGAACGTAGCGCAGAGCAACTTTGATCATGTCGTGCTTGATCTCGGTTCGTTCTACTCGTCGGATTGGGCTCCGTTGTTTCGGCTGGCGCGAAATGTAGTTCTGACCGCCGAAGCCGATGTCCCTGGGTTGTGGGCTCTGGAACGCCACCTCAAGACGTTGTCGGGGTTCGGTATCGCACAGGACAAGGTTCGCGTCGTCGTTAACCGCTGGCACCGCTCCGATGATGAGGCGGTAAAAGTCTTTGAGAAGAAGTCCAAGCAACCGGTGTTCGCGCGCCTTCCCAACGATTTTCTCCAGGTCAGCGATGCCGTAAACCGGGGGGCGCCGTTGTCACGGAACCACAATGATCCCCTGGTCACGAAGTACCGGTCCATCGCTGCCCAACTCGCCGGTTTACCGGCAGTGAATCAATCCAAGCAGACCGGCATGTTCACACGGTTCGCTTTGAAAAGGTAGGAGAACAATATGGCCACAATGCCCGTCGTGCGCCCAGACTTTGGAGCCGTCAAGGCGTCCATCCATCGCCGCCTGATCCAGAAGCTAAACTTGGATCGTATCACGCAGCTCGGCAGAGATGCGGCCCGGACCGAAGTGGCACACATTGTCGAGAATCTGGCGGCAGCGGAGAACACGCCGATGACATTGCAGGAGCGGGAAAGGCTGGCGCAGGAAGTGCTCGATGAGGTCTTCGGACTGGGACCACTGGAGCCGCTGCTCAAAGACCACAGCATTACCGATATCCTTGTAAATTCCTGCCGCAGTATTTACATAGAGCGGAACGGGCTGTTGGAGAAGACGCAAGTTCAATTCCGCGATGATGCTCACTTAATGTCCATCATCGATCGGATAGTCTCCGCAGTGGGTCGTCGGATTGACGAGTCCTCTCCCATGGTAGACGCTCGGCTCGCTGACGGTTCGCGTGTGAATGCTATTATCCCGCCACTGGCCATTGATGGACCGTGCCTCTCGATCCGCCGTTTTGGCCGGGACCCTCTCACGACTGACGAACTGCTGCGAAACAAATCGATCACGCCAGCGATGCTGGAGCTGCTCCGCGGCTGTGTGTATGGCCGACTGAACGTACTGATCTCAGGAGGTACCGGCGCCGGGAAAACCACTTTACTCAACTGCCTCTCATCTTTCATCAATAACCGTGAGCGGATTGTGACCGTCGAGGACGCGGCGGAGTTGCAAATGCATCAGGACCACGTCGTGCGACTTGAAACGAGGCCGCCAAACGTAGAAGGCAAAGGCGCTGTACGGCAGCGGCAGCTTGTGATCAACTGCCTGCGCATGCGGCCGGACCGCATCATCGTCGGCGAGGTGCGAGGCGAGGAGGCGCTAGACATGCTGCAGGCCATGAACACAGGCCACGACGGCTCCATGACGACAATTCACGCCAATACACCACGTGATGCCCTCAGCCGTCTGGAGACGATGGTAGCCATGGCAAATTTAAACCTCCCGGAAAGCGGCATCCGCCGTCAGATTGCATCCGCGATCGACGTTGTCGTTCAGCTCAGCCATATGAGTGACGGGACCCGGAAAATCACCCACATTGCGGAGATCACGGGCATGGAGGGCGACGTTGTGACGATGCAGGATATCTTCGTATTCAACAAAAGAGGTTTGGGAGAAAACGGAGCTGTTTTGGGCGAGTTCGTCCCCACCGGCATTCGCCCCAAATTCGCGGAGAGGCTGGCTGCGGCGGGCGTGAAACTGCCGATGTCCATGTTCCAGTTGCCCGCAAAACACTAGGAGCGTGTCATGGAAATTCTTCTGCCCGCACTCGTATTTCTGGTGGTTGTCGGCGTTGCCGTGGCGCTTTTCGCTGCCTTCGGCGGCAACAAACAGGAGAATGTCGTCGGAACCCGGCTGGAAGCTATTGAGCGAGGGCAGCGCCGCGGAAACATCGCCCTGCAACTGCAACTCGTTCGCGACGAGATGCTCAGCGACGTTCCGGCGCTTCACCGGATGCTGGCGCGCTGGTCCTGGGTTTCCAGGCTCCGTACCTTTATCGCCCAAGCGGGAATGGACATGAAGCCCGGCAAATTCACTCTGCTGAGCGCGACAGCGGGCTTGGCGGCATTCATCATCGCGCAGTACACCTTTCCTAACCCGGTGTTAACGACTCTTGCAAGCGTAGGCGCGGCTTTCCTTCCGCTGGCTGTCATCGCATTCAAGCGTTCACAACGCTTGCGCGCCTTTGAGAAGAACTTCCCTGAGGCTATTGATCTGCTGGGCCGCGCCATCCGGGCGGGTCACTCGTTTGCGACGGGATTGGAAATGATCGCGACGGAGCTGCCGAATCCTGTCGCGGCAGAGTTCCGGATGGTATTTGATGAACAGAATTTCGGCTTGCCGTTGCGGGACGCCTTACTCAATCTGAGCGAACGGGTGCCTATCGTAGACGTGAATTTCTTTGTTACGGCGGTCCTGATTCAAAAGGAGTCCGGCGGAAATTTGGCCGAGATCCTCGACAAGCTGTCGCATGTCATACGCGAGCGCTTCATGATCCTGGGCGAGGTGCGGGTTCGCACTACACAAGGCAGGCTTACGGCCACGATCCTGATCGCGCTGCCGCCAATCATGGCGATGGTGCTGCGCGGCATGAACCCGGGTTACATGGATCCTTTGTTCACCGATCCATGGGGACCTTACATATTAGGGACCGCGGCTCTCATGCAGGTCGTGGGGGCAGCCATGTTATGGAAGATAGTCCATATCAAGGTGTAAAGGAACTAACCGAGGAGGCACAATCATGGTGTGGGCTGCGGCTGGAATCGCGTTTGCTGCGACTGCGCTGATCGTAATGGCGGTGATGTACGCCTTCAACCAAGGCGGAGTCCCGGTTCAGGAACGTCTCGCCGGTCTGTGGCGGCCTGCCCAGCCGCAGCGGAAGTTGGGTGAAAAGATTCGCATCCAACGGTCACTTTCGTCTCTAGGCAAACTAATCTCTTCTTCTCCCAAACAGCTCGAACGCCAGCAGCGGCTGATGGTCAGAGCGGGCTTCAGGCGCTCCGAAGCGGCTCTGGTATTCATGGGAACAAAAATCCTTTTGGCAGGCGGGCTGCTGGCCTTGGTGTACTTCACGGGGTTTTATCGACAGAACCCGGTGTTTATTTTGCCGTTCGCATTGGCCCTCGGATACGTTGGTCCTGATTTCTGGCTTACTCAACGCATACGCAAGCGGCAACAGACGCTCCGGCTATCACTCGCCGACGCGCTCGATTTGCTGGTGGTATGCGTCGAAGCGGGACTGGGGCTCGATTTGGCACTGCTGCGCGTCAGCCAGGAACTAAAAATCGCTCACCCCGAGCTTTGCGCGGAACTGGACATAGTAAACGCAGAGCTGCGGGTGGGGACGAACCGGACAGAGGCGCTGCGCGGCTTTGCAACGCGCACCGGAGTAGATGACATCAAGGCCCTGGTTGCAATGCTCATCCAGACCGACCGTTTCGGAACGAGTATCGCCCAGTCTCTGCGGGTCCACTCCGAGGAGCTACGCACCAAACGGCGACAGCGCGCACAGGAGGAAGCGGCGAAGACCACTGTCAAGATGGTTCCGCCTCTGGTTTTTTTTATCTTTCCGGCCTTGTTCGCGGTCATCCTCGGTCCGGCGGTGATCAGCGTGGCGCGTAACATGTTGCCGATTTTCGTGAAGTGATTCCGAAGCTAACAGGCAGAACAGTACAAATTATTTAGGAGGCAAGTATGGATTTTGATGTGACTACTATTCGCGTGCTTTCAGGTATCGGGGCCGTAATCGTCCTATTTATCATCATCTGGCGCCGCAGGCGCAAAGCGGAGGAATAGCCGTTGAGCCGCGTCGCAGATGCAACAGGAGACAGGTGGCAGAGTGAACCACAAACAGCCCAAGCGTTCAAAGGTTGTGTACGTATATAACAGGACGCGCGAGACGTTCATCGCGACGGAAGCCAAGGTAGCCGACAACTACCTTAGCCGTCTGGTTGGACTGCTCGGAAAAACGCGCGACTGGGTGCGGCCCGGACGCGCGTTGTGGATCGTGCCCTGTCACGGCATCCATACTGTGGGTATGTTGTTTGCGCTCGACCTCATCTTTCTGGACCGCAATAATGTTGTAGTTCAGACGGAAGAGGTTGTCAGCCCGGGGCGCATCTCCAAGGTGAGTCTGAAAGGCTACAGCGTTTTAGAGTTGCCGCCCCACACGGTGTTTCGGACCGGAACGCGGGTAGGCGATCAGCTCGAAATCTGCCGCGTACCCGCGGACGATCCGGTGAATTCAGTTCAAAACCAATGATCCTTTTCCGGAGAGGCTGCCCCCATAGCACCCGGATCGGCAGGTATGTTATGACTCGCAAAACGAAAGCCGGGTTTTCGTTACTAAGCGCCGTGGTTCTGTTGGCGGTAGCACTGGCCGTGCTCTACCCGTTCATCAGGAACTCGAGCCTGATACGCGGCTGGCTGGCTGGCGGCAACGGTGGCGCGCCTCCAGTAGCCGTGTGGATCAACAAACGCTCCGGCTTTTACTACTGCTCGGACAGCTCGGTGTATGGCAAGTTGATGCCAGGCGCATTGATGCCCCAGCCAAACGCCCTGCAGGAGGGCTACCGGCCCGCAGGCGAGACTTGCCATTAATCGCTCCGCGTCATCTGTGACGCCGTCACAAAGCGGTAGCGCTGGCTGAGGCCTCGCACAATCTCCGGCAGCGCCTCGGCCGTTGGCGTGCGGTCTCCCGGCTCGTTCTGCGGAACGCCATCGTGAAGCAGAATGATGGATCCGGCCGTCGTCTTCTCTGCCACTCGGCGGGCAATGCGGCTGGCCGGCCACTTCCAATCCACACCGCTGACCGACCACGTTACCAGTCCCAGGCCGTGGCTCGCCAAGATCGTAGATAATCCGAACCATCGCCCGCCGAATGGTGGCCTGAATAGCACCGGACGGCAGCCCGTCACCCGCTCGATTACGTCCTGAGCGTGTGTAATTTCCCACGCGATCCTACCTGGAGATTTCCAAAACAGATGGGGGTGGGAGTAGGTATGATTGCCGATCTCGTGCCCCTCGGCCGCTATGCGGCGCGCTATCTCCGGATAGCGCTCCACATTCTGGCCGCACAAGAAGAAGGTTGCGCGAACTCCGGATGCCTTTAATATATCGAGGATTAGAGGCGTCGCTTGGCCGGGGCCGTCGTCGAACGTGAGCGCTATGGTTGGAATTTCTCCGCTCCCCTTCACGAGTGCTTTTCCCAGGATCTGCGCACCCGGCGCAACCAGGGCATAGCTCGCCAGCGCTCCGAAAATCAGCAAGACTACGATGCATATCGTGAATGCCAGCAAGGTGCCTCCGGGTGTGTGTGCGGCGCGCTCTGTGTTGCGAGTGTGTAGGGGCGAGCGAGTTATTTTATCATGGTCATAGTGAGACGCTCGGGACCCTACTCAAAGAGGCTCACATGGAGAACAGAGACATAGCGCGCATCCTGTCCGAAACGGCGGACCTGATGGAGGTCGCCGGCGAAGACCCCTTCCGTATCCGCAGCTACCGGAATGCCGTTCAGGCCATTGACAGCTTGAATGAAAATATCGCGGACATTCTCGGGAACCCGGAAAGAAAACTTACCGAAATCCCGGCCATCGGCAAGAGCATCGCTGCGCACATCGAGGAGCTTTGCCGCGAAGGGAAACTAAAACGGCATCAGGAACTGTGCGCGAAATATCCGCCGATCACACTGGAGCTGCTGCGGCTGCAGGGTTTGGGACCCAAAGGCGTAGAGGTACTGCTGACACACTTCCGTGTGCAGTCGCTGGACGATCTGGAGCGGCTGTGCAAGGAAGGCAAGCTGCGCGAGCTGCCCCGCATGGGAGAGAAGCTGGAACAGAAACTGCTCAAATCCATCGAGGCGTACAGGCGCATCACCGGGCGCTATCTCATTTCTGTAGCAGACGAGCTTGCAACGGAAACGCAGCAATACCTGCTGCGAGGCCCAGGCGTTCAGAAGGTAACGCCGGCTGGAAGTCTGCGCCGCGGGAAAGATACTATCGGCGATATAGATTTACTCGTGACGGGGGGCGAGCCTCAGAAGGTTGTGGAGTATTTCCTGAGATTCCCCAAAATCAGTGAAGTGATTGCCAAGGGAGAGAACAAGGTCAGCGTGAAATTGCGGGAAGGCATTCAGGTGGACCTGCGCATGTTGGAGCCTGAAAACTTTGGCGCGGCACTTCAGTATTTCACCGGCTCCAAAGAGCACAGCGTCGCGCTGCGCACCAGGGCCAAGCGAATGGGCCTGCAATTAAATGAATATGGCCTGTTCCGCGTCTCTGCCAACGCGAGAGTCGCCGGCCGCACTGAAAAAGAAGTATATGGGGCGCTTGGGTTGGCGTATATAGAACCCGAGCTGCGCGAGAATTGCGGCGAGATTGACGCCGCCGCCGAACATCGCCTGCCTCGGCTGGTGCGCTTGGTGGATATTCGCGGAGATCTGCACATGCACAGCACCGCCACAGACGGACGGTGCTCGATTGCGGAGATGGCCCACGCGGCCAAGGAACGCGGCCTCGAATACATTGCCATCACGGACCACACAAAAGCGTTGGCGATGGCGAATGGCCTGAACGAAAAGCGTGTGTTGGCTCAAATTAAGGAGATCAGGAAAATCGAATCGCAAATGGAAGGTCTGCGGATCTTCGCGGGTATGGAGGTGGACATACACCAGGACGGCACGCTCGACCTTGACGACGACGTGCTATCGCAACTCGACGTCGTTGTGGGAAGTGTTCATTCCTACATGACTATATCGCCGGAGGAAATGACTGATCGGCTGCTGCGCGCCTTCGAAAACCCATGCTTACACATTGTGGCGCACCCAACCGGTCGGCTACTGCTTCGCAGGGAGCCGTTCGGGTTCGATTTGGAAAGAGTGCTCGAAGCAGCAAAACGCAGGCACATCGCCATGGAGATCAACGCGTTCCCTGACCGGCTGGACTTGTGCGATCAGCACGCCCGCCTGTGCAAGGAAAAGGGAGTTAAAATCGTGATCTCCACAGACTCGCATCACACCACCCATTTACAAAACATGAAATACGGCGTGCTGACAGCGCGTCGCGCCTGGCTCGAAAAAAAGGATGTGCTGAACACATTGCCGGCCGCCGAGTTCAAAAAAGCCCTCCAGCGCAGCCCCGCGCAGGTGCGCTAGAGCAATTCTCCTGATGGTGTATATTATGAGTCGCGGCGATTCGTTGGCGACAAGACAAGGAGATGGCGAAGGCGCACTCGGACGATTTGCGTGGGAAGCTATTGGAAGGCTACGACCGGAAGTTAGGGACCTGCGGG
>JACPPJ010000061.1 GCA_016191085.1 Acidobacteriota bacterium
CGAGAACGGCGCAGTTAGAATGCCCGAGGTGGCCTGCCCTACAGGTGTCTACCACCCGTTCCCGGTGAGCGCAGGTGCGAATGGCCAGGGCACCACCGGGTTTGAGGCGTTCGACGGTAAAGGGCTGGAGCCATTCGACGGCCGCGGGCCAGTGAAGAGCAGCGAAGATTACTGGTACTACAACTTCGTTGACATGAATCGCAACGGTTACCGCGATTTCAAGGAGACACTCACCGAGGCGTGGCGCAGACTCGGGCTGATTCAGCCAGGCGAAACGTTCAGCCGCGCCAGGTATACAGCGTGCGTGCAGAAGGCTGTGGATAAGCTCGTCGCCGACAAGATGTTTACTCCTCAGACCGCTAACTTCTACACGGAGCAGGCTGCGACGACGAGGTTCCCGAGCCAGAAGCGAGTGGCGAGGAGCCATTAGCCACTGGCCAACAGCGACACATTTGGCTGCTTCGATGTGACGGCTCTCACAGCCAACTGCCACGTGCCTCCATGTAAAATATATGTAATGGAGGTGGGCTATGAAGAGCTTACTTCGCCGCGCTCTGATCGTGTTCCTCTGCGAAGTGATGATCTCGCTTCCTTTGGGCGATGCAGCGGCCCTGCCCTCAAACACCGCTGATACTGCGAAACTTCGCGAGTATCTCCAGAAGCCATACGTGGAACTGTTCGAGATCGCGCCAACTCTGAAGTTCAGCGCTGCTGAAATGGACCGGCAACGCAAGGCTCTGGAGGAGGGCAAGAAGTCCTGCGTCGCCAATTTCAAACAACATTCCAAGCAATACGGCAAAGAAATAGATCAAGCGCAGAAGGAACTGAAGGACAGGACTGCGACCCTGAGCGATGCGCAACGGAAGCAGTCGCACTGCCGCATTCAGAATCTGCAGGCGCTCAAGTCCGAAGCCGACGTGCTCGCCGGACACGCCATCCCCACGGCGTACGACAACCTTGCCGCCAAGCTTGAAGTGATCGAGAAGTGGCCCGCGCTCTATCGTCAAACGCGCGAAGAGATTTCCAGCGGCGTCTACAGTAAGCGGCGCTGGGGAGACGTGAAGGACATCGGATTCCGCGAGATCGCTTCTGGCCAGGAAGACGATATAAAGCGTGGGCAGGAAGCCATCGAGCAGATGAAGCGGCAGGGCATGATGCCTCCCGAGCTGCAAGATAAGGCCATTCAGGACTACGTCAACACCATCGCGCAACAGATCGCGCGGCACTCGGATTTGAAGGTTCCGCTACGCATCACCCTGCTGCAGTCGAAAGAGATCAACGCTTTCGCGCTGCCGGGCGGATACCTGTTCATTGAACGCGGTTTGCTGGAAGCGGCTGACGATGAGTCGCAGCTCGCGGGAGTGCTGGCGCATGAAATGGCGCACGTGACTGCCCGTCATAGCAACAAACTGATGAAGCGCGCCACCATCGCGAGTGTGTTTTATCAGGCAGCGCAGATCGCCGCCGTGGTGCTGACGGGAGGCGTAGCCGGAATCGGGCTCTACTATGCTTTGCAATACGGATTCTACGGCCTGGGTCTGGTGCTCGACCTGAAGCTGCTGGGCGTCAGCCGCGAGTATGAGCTGGAGGCAGACCAACTCGGGATTCAGTACGCGTGGAATGCCGGTTACGATCCTAGCGGGTTCACTCGCTTCTTTGACAAGATCGCGATGCGGGAAGGCTATGTGAACGGCGTGAGCTGGTTTCGCACGCACCCGCCGTTCTATCAACGTATGGTGGACGCGCAGCGCGAGATCTTATTCCTTCCTCAAAAGCAGGATCTGGTGATGCAAAGCTCCGATTTCGAAAAGATGAAGCGAGCGCTGAAGCCGATCTCGGAAGAGGCCAAGAAAGAAGAGCCGAACAAGCCCACCCTGATGAAGCGTGAAGAGGGCTGCGAGCCTCCGCCAAAACTTGAATACGAGCCGGGCCAGCCGATCGAGAAGCTTTGCTCGTCGGGCGCGCGGCCTGCAAGTGTAGATCGCCGATAACCGTTAGCCGCAGCTACGGTGCGAAAGATGCCACGCCACCGATACTAAAACTCAAAGGGGGAACCGCGATGAATAGCGGATCTGCCATAGATCCGGCTACGCAAACAATTGCGCAAACAATGGTGATGCAGGCACCATTGCCCGGCAGTTCCCCCTCCGGGTTACCGTGCTGGTCTAGGACGGCAACAGTTGTACCAAGACCGGCGCGATGCCTTCCCTAAACATGCCGATCTGGACGGCAGCTCTCTCTGATAAATCAACCACGCGCTTATCGATGAAGGGACCGCGGTCGGTGATGCGCACCGTCACGCTTCGGTGGTTACGCAAATTGGTGACTCGCGCACGCGTTCCGAACGGCAGGGTTCGGTGCGCCGCAGTTAGTTTATGTTTGTCGTAAATCGAACCGTCCGCCGCTTTGCGGCCGTGGTACGGATATCCGTACCAGCTTGCCAAGCCCATTTCTGCACCATTAATTTTGCTTTGCGAAACGCCGGCCGCGTTAGCGAAATTTTCGAGGTTTACCATCTGCACGCGGCTCGGATTCTTCAATAGAGAAGTCGCGTCAGGAGTATCGGCAGAGATTAGCTTGTATGACACGGGCCTTTGTCCTGAGCCAGCCATAGCGCCAGCTTGCCCGATGAGATTGTGCCCGTTGTAAAACTGCACGACTACCATGACACTCACATCTGCCTGGCGCGCTACGTTCACGCGCAACCAACCCGCTTCAAAGCTATTTCCTGGATGAGAGAGGACCGTGATCTTTTCCCCTTTGGGTTCCAGGGTCCACTCCGTTTCCGAGGCCTCTTCCGCGCCATCATTTATCTGCACATGCAGGGGAGCGCCTTCATTGCTGAAGAATTCAAAGCCGCCCAAAATCTGGCTGTTCTTTCGGTTCTCTAATGACACTACTGTCATGAAGTGCCAGCCTTCGGGCAACCCACCAACGGCAACATATGGCAGGACCAAAAACTCCTGTTTCTCAGGAGTCGGATTCTCATCATTCTGAGCCTGCTGCATAGACGCTGGTAGAGCGCTATACACAGCCGCTAACGGGGCCTTCAACGTTGGCGTCCCGGCCAGCGCTCCCACAACCATTACCAGGAGTGCCCAAATGACAAGATTGAGTCGTTGACGCATATTGGACCTCCTTCTCGTGAGTTCTGGGGATGCGCGATGCGCTTGAACTCAGTTCAACCTCTGTAGGGGCACGAATGATTCCATATCGGTCACCAGCAGCAATAACGGCCCCTCCAAGTACGTCCTTTGGAACGAATGGTATACAATGCTTTGTAGTAGGCATGCGACTGCTGGGGCGATGTTTGGTAGGCAGAATCAACCGCGTTCAGGGAATTCTTACCCCTGCAGAGTCCCCTTTAACGATCCACGCGCCGGGAGATAAAGAACTGATATGTGCGGGGCCTCGGGACCTGCACAGTTCATAGCGAGGGAGATGCGATGGCCAGCCGCCCGATTAGCATTCTGGTAGTAGACGATGACCCCGCCATGCGCATGGTGCTTGATGCGCGCTTGCGCAATTGGGGATACAACGTGTTGACCGCTTCCGACGGCGCGGAAGCGGAAAAGTGCGTCCGCACAGAGGACCCCGACATCATTCTTTCCGATGTGGTGATGCCGGGACTCTCAGGACTTGATCTGCTGCGCTCCTTAAAAGAAGGCGATTCCCAGCGTCCGGTTATTTTGATCACAGCCGAAGGCACCATTGATATGGCCGTGGAGGCCATGAAGCAGGGCGCTCAGGATTTCATTACCAAGCCGCTCGACTATAGTAAGCTCCAAGCCATTCTAGATGCTGCGCAGCTCGATCTCAAAGCATTGCGGGAATCGCGAAAGCTGTCGTCGCAGATTGAAAAGGGCTCCGGATTCGGCGCGTTCGTTGGAACCAGCAAGCGCATGCGGGATGTGTACGATCTGCTGGAAAGCTTGGCCGCCAGCGACGCTTCGGCGATCATCTCCGGCGAGAGCGGAACGGGAAAAGAGCTGGCCGCGCGCACCATCCACGAGCGCAGCGCGCGCGCGCAATATCCATTCATCGCAATCAACGCCGCTGCCATCCCGGAAACGCTGATAGAAAGCGAGCTTTTCGGCCATGAGAAAGGCGCCTTCACTGGCGCTGTGGGCGTGCGGGCCGGCTGCTTCGAGCTGGCGCACCGGGGCACTTTGTTCCTGGATGAGATCGCTGAAATGCCTACGCCGCTCCAGCCGAAACTGTTGCGCGTGCTCGAAGACGGAAAGGTTCGACGGCTGGGCGGCAGCCATGAGTTCGCCTTCAACGTACGCGTGATTGCGGCCACCAACCAGGACCTGAAGGCGGCCATCCAGAGTGGGAAGCTGCGCGAAGATCTTTTCTATCGCTTGAACGTATTCAACGTGGTGCTGCCGACGTTGCGCGACCGCAAAGAAGACATCCCGGCGATGGCGCAGCACTTCATCCACGACTACAACCATAAGCACGGCACCTCTGTGATCGCAATTCGGCCCGATGCCTTGGAGCTTTTGAAGACCTACTCCTGGCCCGGGAACGTGCGCGAATTGAGAAATGTGATCGAGCGTGCGGTTATTTTGGCGCGCGGTGAATGGATCGAGACCTCGCATTTGCCGCCATACCTGCGAGTGCCGGAGAAACAGGAAGCGCCGGAAGCCAGGATCGTTTTGCCGTTGGGTCTCACAGCAGCCGATTCGGAGAAGGAGCTGATCCTGAAAACACTCGAGGCGACGGGCAACAACAAAGCCGAAACCGCGCGCAGGCTGGGGCTGGACGTAAAAACCATTCGCAATAAACTGAAGTCTTACGGCATGCGATAGAGCGAGTGGCGAGTGGTGAGTATCGAGTTGATTCGGCGACTCGCCTTCACTACTCGCGACTCGCCACTCGCTATAAAATGAGAATCAGCGCCAAAATCGCCGCCGGTTACGCCATCCTGATCGCCCTGATTGTGGCTGTTCTCACGTACCAGATCTCCCTTTTTCATCAGATGCAGTCTATCAACCGGGATCTTTCCGAGATCGATTTCCGCTCTGCTATCGTATCCCTGCAACTCGTTCGCGATCTCGATGAAGTGGAGGAGTTCACACGCAAATTTTTCGCCACCGGCGGAGATCCGGGGTATGCGTCGCGATTGCAGGGCCTTCGCGATGCTTTTTCCCGACGCGTCCAGGAACTGGAATCGCTGCCGATCTCGGAGGCTGAACGCCGCGAAGCAGATGAAGTTTTGAGGCAGTGGTCTGAGTTCTTCCAAATGTCTTCCGGGCAGCAAGAGCGCTACCTGCAGATGGGCGTGGATGAGGCGGAAACAGCCATTGCAACTCAGATCGCGCGGTTGACCAACCTCAGGAACCAAGCGGATTTGTTGATTCTTGCCACACAGCAGACGATTCAAAATAGGGTGCAGCAGTCGGCCGCCGCGGCCAAAGCAGCCGAGCGAATCTCCTGGATTGCGGCGGGTGCGGCATTTTTCCTCGCCGTCGCAGTATCCTTCTGGATTATCCGCTCTATCGTAGTCCGGCTTCGAGCTCTCACCGAGGGCACTAGGGCCGTTGCCGAGGGCAAGTTCTTTTATCAACTTGATTCCACCGGCGAGGATGAGCTGGCGCAACTTGCCGCGGCCTTCAATGTTATGACTCGCCGCTTGAGCGAGCTGGAAAATTTAAAACGGGATTTCGTTTCGCATGTCTCGCACGAGCTGAAGACGCCGCTCGCTTCCATGGCGGAAACCATCCGGCTTCTCCTCGAAGAAATTCCCGGACCTCTGAACGCCCAGCAGAAACGGTTCCTCGAGCTGAACCTTCAAAGCAGCCACCGTCTTTCGGCTTTGATCCGCAACTTGCTGGACCAATCGCGGATGGATGCGGGTGTGATGCACTACGAGATGAAGCAGCACGATCTGGCGGCGTTGGTGCGCACAGCCGTGGCCGAATTTGAGGCACCGCTGCGGGAGAAAGCCTTCCGAGTTGACCTTCAGCTTCCGCCGGAGCCGGTACCGGTGCACTGCGATGCTGACCGCATGATTCAGGTCCTCGGAAATCTGATCGGCAACGCGCTGAAATTTTCGCCGCGCGGCAGTTCGTTGCGGTTACAACTCGATCGGGTTAGTGAGTCGCCGGACAATGCGCCGATCAACTGGCGGGGAAAAATATTCCGCTCCCCCAGCGACGAAGGTTTTGCTCTGCTGCGCGTAGCTGACACCGGTCCCGGCGTCCCGCCAGAAGAGAAAGGAAAGATATTCGAAAGATTCCACCAAGTCCGCCAGAGAATGAACACGTCAGGACAAGGCGCTGGACTAGGCCTCTCGATTACCCGCACTATCGTCGAAGCACACGGCGGGGCAATATGGGTGGAAGACAATCCCGGAGGCGGCAGCATATTCCACGTCGTGCTGGCTGCCGCCGGCGCGGTTGCCGAACCCACCTCTGTCCGCGTCTCGCCCCCCGTCTAGCCGTGGTTATTGAGGCCCGCTCCCTTCGGTCGCGGCTCGGACTCATATATCCAAAGGTCTGGCGGGATTTACCCAGCACATTCGGCACGGTTGGAACGGGTAGTTCCACCGCGTCAAAACACAACGCGGGCCCAGCCATGAGGGGCCGAGCGGTGCTATGCTTGCTGTATAATGTGGATCTTCAATCGCGCGATCCGCACGCCGTTATCGGCAGGCATGCTGGCCATGGCGCTGCTGCCGTGGAGCTGCAATCAAAAGCCGCGAGCACCGTTGCCGCCCATACCACCGCCACAGCTTCCTAAGGTGACGACTCGCGCGCCAGTGCCGATTCCGGCTCCCATTCCCAGCACGATACCGACGACGCCAGCTCCTCCGACCTTATTTGACGTAGCTGAAATCTATTTCGAGGCGGGCGATTATGCCAGAGCAGCTGAAGCCTACGAATACTACCTGCGAGATCACTCGCCGCGCGACAATGAAGACCGCGCGCTATTTCGTCTGGCGCTGACGCGGTACCTGCCGGGCAGCCCCGTGCGAGACCCTGCACAAGCTTCTAATCTGCTGCAGCAGATCATCAAACAATTTCCCGACAGTTCACTCCGGCCGCAGGCGGAACTACTATTGAATTTACAAACCGAGATTGACAGGTTGCGGACGGATGTCGGCAGAAGAGATGATCGCATTCGCGATTTGAGCCGGGAATTGGAGCGGCTAAAGCAGATAGACCTGCGGCGGCGGCCCGCACTTTAAAGCCGGGGGCGAGGTCGCCTCGCCCTCATAGACATCTAACGAACGCCTTCTTCCCAGCCGCGTTGATAACCGGGTTCGTATCCATGGCGGTAAGCCAGTTTGTAACGGTTCTTGTCGCCGAAGCTGGAATCGTAACCCCGGTCCGCTTTCTTGTAGTTGTCGCCATGCGTGGGGCGGAAGCTGTGGCCGGTGCGACGATCCTTCGCACCATCGATCAGTCCATCCTGATACCCGATCTGGCGCGCCTGTTCGGCCCAATCTACATTCGGTTGTCCATAGACACCGCCGCGATCGCGGCTGTAAGGTCCAGCGCCGTAGCCGCCGTTTGGGCCTCGTTGAGGTCCGCCATATCCGCCCCGCCTGCTGCTGGCGCGGATAGCGTCATCAAAGCCGCGATTGTACCCTTGGACGTAATCGCGACGATCGCGGCCGCGCCAGCGGTCGCTGTTGTTGCGCTTGGATCGCCGGCCGTCTCGCATAGCGTCTCGCCGCCCATCGCGGAACCCTTCTTCATATGGATTGCTATATGGATCGCGGTAGACGCCGCGATTCGAACCGCGATCGTTCCACTCGCGATCTCTATCCCGCTGTTGCGCCACTGCTGAAAGTGAAGCTACGGACAACACCGCACCAAGCAATAACCCTACCCGCAGATTTGTCATAAAGCCCCCTCGCCCGAAACTGTTCCTTATTCAGTTGGATGGCAATTTGCGGTGAAGGGTTTGCCGCTACGCTCCCGAGATTATGCCACTCGGATTTTCCGGGGTCGCGCGCCTTGCCTTGCCTGCCAATAATGATCGATCTTACAACCGATGCCTACACTGCCCGGCGCCTTCCCGCGCTCGACGCGGACCACTGTGCCGTGGCATCGAAGCGTGGTTCCTTCCGGAATGCCTTCCAAAGGAGGCATCTGGATCTCCATCGCGATTTTCGATCCAACAGCAAGCGCACGGGACACGGAAAAATAGCACCCGGTGGTGCTCATATCTTGAGTGAGGCCAGCTTCGGCGATCCGACGGTCTTTAGCCGACTGTGAACTCTTGTTCTGTTCCCGCGGCCAGATCTTCAATGGGAATGACACACGAAATCTTCTCCGCCTTCTGTTTGGCCCTTCCGCCATAATTGATCTTTCCTTTCGGCATTGCATCGAGACACCTCGGCGGAAGATCCGGAAAGTCCGGAATCCGCCGAGGCAAAATGGCCACATTTAAGAACATTGCTGTTTCATGGTTAAGGTGTTGTTGGTGTAGTTGGAGGTGTCGGAGTTGTCGGTGTGGTTGGAGTCGTCGGTGTGGTTGGAGTCGTCGGCCCAAACTGGGTGCCCCAGCGGATTGCCCTTCCAAACAGGAAGATGCGCGCGCCACCGCCAGGATTGCTGATTTGTATCAGCGATAGACTCTCTCCTCCGGGCGTATCAAAAACAAAAGCATAGTCCTGGTGACCTATTACATTCGGAGCCGCAGGTCCCGGTCCGCCACCGGGGCCACCACCAGGTCCGGGAGGTGGGACGGGAACTCCGGTGCTCGAGCAAAGGTTGGTGCCCAGGTTAGGAGTTCCTCCCGGCGTGACCGGGTGCGGACCAGTGCCCACCGAAGCGGCGGTCATGTCAGTGCAGACCACGTTGGAAGCGGCGTCAATGGACATAAATCCGGTGCCATCTGCGTTGACCACATATTTCCCAGTGAAGTTGAATGTGACCAACCACGATTCGCCGGTGTTGTTGTCGCTTACGGATATGGCGCGGCCGGTGAGGTTGCCGTTGCCATCAGCCGTAAACATTCCGACCCTCAGTACATCCTGTCTCACGCCTCTACCCGGCGTCTGTCCTGTCTGTCCAGGTGCGCCCAAGGTGGGAGACAAGCTGGTTGCGGGCTGCAGGTGGAACGAGTAGGAGCCTTGCAATGCGCCGAGAAACTGCGTGCTTGTGCCGCCATTACCTTGTGCATGGGCAATCGTAATCAGCGTTATTGAAGCGACAGCGGTGACAACTAGCGCGAGCATTCTGCTGCTCACTCTTTCTGCCATTTGATTTCCTCCTGAGAAGTTGGGAATTCGCGCGGGGAACACCGGATTAGATGTGCTCTCCGAAAACGGAGGCGTCAAAAACGGCGATGCAAATCCCAATTCGTTCTGTGGAAGAATGTGTATCAAATTTTAATGCTGCGGCTGATCGGAGCGGCTCATGGTCAATGCACTGGGCGGCAGCTCCGAAGACGCGCTGCCTTGCAGTCTGGAATCTCTCTTCTTGGGAACGGCGAGATAACCAGCGATCCTGTCTTTGTGAATCCGGTTCACGACAATTTCAGTCGGCTGGCGGAATCCGGCCTGATAAAACTGCACTGGCTCGTTGGCAGTCTTGTCTTTCTTCTCGATCGTGCGGTCGTCGGAGATTACGTTGATACTGTAACGCTGTCTCTTTTGATCTGTCTTTTTCAACGCTATTGAAACGTTGCCGACACGCTCTGGCCGCTTGCTCTTTGCAACTTCGAATTCGTAGTAGTCTCGCTCGCCGCGCAGGCGCAGCTCGTCCAGATCTGCACGGCTTCTCGCTATGAGCCCGCTCTGCACGCCCAAGTCGCCGATGGCACGCTGAAGCTCCGAGCGCGTAGATGTGATTTGCTCGTGCGCAGAGCTGAGACCTGTTTTTACTCCGGCAATATCCGAACTGAGATTTCCAATTGCGCCTTGAGCAGCGGCCTGCTCCTGCTGTAGTTTACTGAGCCGTTCACCCCACTTCGACGCCACCTCTTTCTGCTGTCGCGCCAGATGCGCAGAGGATTGCTGTGCCTTGCGCAGCTCTATTTGCGCGGTTCCCAGACGCTCCTTGGCGTACGCGAGTTCATTTTCCAACTCGGAATACGCCGCGCTTGATTGCTCCAGGTTTTGATTGAGCTTGCGCAGTTGATCACCGTGGCTATTTACGACGAACTCGATATTCTGTTGTGAAGTCGTAAGCCGATACGAGTAGAACGCGTTGCTAACGGCCAGGAGAAGCAGCAGCGCAAGCAGCAGTGCGATTGCTTTGGGAGAAAGCGATGTGGCGTTCATGTCTGTGTTTCCTATAAACCTGAATGAGACGTGGTTCAGACGGTTACGTATGGCCGGAAGGGATGCGTTCGGCGCCTAGACCGGTGCGCCCAGACGTTGAAGTGAACGCCTGGGCGCTCGCCAACGACACCACTAACGCGAGTCGGTTTCCTCGTCGGGTCTGGCCTGCGAAACGGTTCCTGGAGAGCCGCCTTCCATCTGCGGTCCCATAACACGGACCACCACGGCCCGGTTCTGGGCGCGGCCGTCCCTGTTCTTGTTGTCCGCGAGAGGACGATCCTCGCCCAAGCTCAGATCGGAGATTCGGTTGATCGGCAGTTCATGCTTGACGACCAGGTAACGGGTAACGGCCTGCACACGTTTTTGTCCAAGCTGGATGTTGTAATCATCCGAGCCGGTCGCATCGGTGTGGCCTTCCATTACCAGAATGGTGTCGGGGTTCTGCTTCAGTTGCTGGGCGACTTCGTCCAGCACTTGCTCGAAAGAGGGATCCAGTTTGGCGCTGTTGAATTTAAACCGTACCTGCTCTTCGTTCAGAACTACGTAATGGTTGCGGTTCTGAAATTTGGTTTCGAGGGTGGCAACCTGCCCAGCCGCTTTGTTCGCCGCGTTCTGTGCGGTTTGACCTGTGGTCAGAGCCTGCTGAGCTTTGGTGTCGGTCTGTTTGAGCCCGTTGTCGAGGGTGCTGATCTTCTGGCCTTGCTCTCTGGTCACGCCGTTCAATTCCTCGACCTGGCCCTGCGTCTGTTTAATCGTCTGTTCATTGGTGTCAATCCGGGCAGACAGCTCGTGTGCGCTCGTGTCTACGCTGGTTCTGACATACTTCTTCGTGGCGCAGCCGCCCAATAATGTGACGGCTCCCAGGGCTACGGCGAGTCCCAGGAACGGCTTGGCGCCGCTACGGACACTGATTGCATGCTCCATTTGTAATCCTCCATGCGAGCGCCGGCACATTCCAAACAATTCGCCGGCTCTGCGCACTCGTGTGGGGCAATCGGCATTCCAGCCTGCCGTGCGCTCGGCGCTCGTTTGTTTTCAGTGTGATGAGACACTGCTCGTTTTATGTGATGCTTACAAGCCAGAAAAACGGCCCGGGAAAAATTCCCTCGACGGCCCAATGTGTACGATCTTTTAAGAATCCGAAATAGATACCAGCGCGCATGGTCGAAGAGTCACTCGGGTTCGATGTGTGATGCGCCCGTTGTGTGTGCCGAGCCAGTCCAATGTGGTAATGAAATCGCCACATCGGACCAGGAGGACCAAAAGATGAGAATGAAATTCGGGTTATTGGTGGCGTTTGCCGTTGCTTCATTGTGGACCGGCAACACCATTTTTGCGCAGTCCGGGAGCATGGGAAGCGGAGCCAGCTCCAAGCAGAATTCTTCTCAACGGGAGAACCAGCCCAGCAGCTCCAGTAAATCTCAAGGTTCATCACGCCAGAGCGACCAATACGGCGCACCGTCCACTACCTCCCCGCAGGGTACGCCCCAACGAGGAGATCAGACGGGGGCGCGCGGTCAAAGCGGTAAAACCCCAGAGATGGGGACAACCTCGTCGCAGGAAATGGGTGGGACCAAAGGCACTCGCCGCGGTCGCGACGCCAGCCAGGAAATCGAGCAGAACCCCGCACTCGCTTCAAAATTGACTGTCATGTTGCCCGCGGGTACCAGCGCGCAGGATGCTGCCAGCGGTTTCAAGAATGTAGGTGAATTCGCCGCCGCAGTTCACGTCTCGCACAACTTGAATATCCCATTCGATCAACTAAAGACCAAAGTCACCAGCGGCCAGTCGCTCGGTCAAGCTGTGAAAGATCTGAAGCCGGGTGTTGATTCCAAGGCCGAAGTCAAGAAAGCCAAAGACGCAGCAAAGGAAGACTTGAGGAGCACGAAGCAGTAGGTATCAATGTGGAAGCCCGGTCCTGCTCGGATCGGGCGCGCCACACTGGTGTGTGGGAGCAGATTTCGTATTTGCTCTCACGCGCAAAATTGCAATGCATATCGCCAGCAGCAGTACAGCAGTCGCTATAATTCCGCCCTCCGGCCCGTAATCTCCTCCCGAGACCCATTTGGGCGCGGCGGATGAAATTGCCTCCCACGGCATTTTCCCCAATTCCACCCCACTAATCGGAAGGCCCCACACGGCCAGTGACCAGTTCCAGGAAAAGTGCAGCGCGATCGCCATCCATAAAGAGCGGCTCTGCAAGTAGACGACAGCCAACAGAACACCCGCGAGTATTGTGTTTGTGACCGCCAACCGCGTTACATACGGGTTCCAGGCATGCAGCAGACCGAAAGCAACGGAGGTTAGCACCACAGCGGTCGGAGCGTTGACGCCTTCTACGATGCGCTGAAGAGCATAACCGCGAAAGAGAAGTTCCTCGCTTGCCGCAGCAATGAAGAAAATGCCTGCGGCGCTACATATGAATGCTATCGCCTCTTCGCCTCGAGCGCCTGAACGTTCGAAATGGATTGCGCCGAGGGAGACCTCCGCCGCAGTGATGATTGCGATAAGTACCATTCCAATCCCCGCTCCGGCAGCCGCTTGCTTCAGCGATTTCTTGCCGCCGCGCAACCCAATAGCTGAAAACGGCTGGTGCTCAAGAAACCTCATAGAAATAGCCGTCGCAGTAATAACGGAGCCGAGGAAGGCGGCTGAAGAAAGCGCCACTACAGCAGCGGAAGAATGCAGCCGGGTTGCCAACGCAGACGCGGTCCAATTAAAAACTGCGGCGGCCATGACCAGGAACGTGAGGAACAGCAGCAGTCTCCACCCGGCTCGAAGCTGGCCATCGGGAAGGATGAACCACGCGCTAGTATTCATAAGGAATGGACTCAGCGGCAAGATGAGGCCCAAGGCCCCTCAGTCCAAAGGTGCGCGTTGGAAGGGGAATTGGATCACATTGGGAGTTGCTTCACTTGCAATCCCCGTGGCGCCACCTGGACACACATCACGCGCGCTCCGTGCTGACGGAGTGTTTCCTCCACACGCTGCCGCGCATCCGGAGGAATCAAAAATAACACGCAACCGCCACCTCCGGCGCCGCATGCTTTCGCGGCAAGACTTCCCTGCCGGCGAGCCGCCGCAATCAGCCGCTCGATATGCGGAGTGGTGATCCCGGGGTAATTGCGTTTGCGTGCTTTCCAATCCAAATTGATTAGTTCGGCAACTGCGGCCCAGTCCTGCTTTTCTATCGCTCTATGCATCTCGCCCGCACCGCGAGCAATGCGATCGAATTGGCGAATCACGGAGCGCTTTCCGCCCAGGTGAGCTTTCATGACCTCCCAATTGTTAATACCGGAGTTGCGCGAATGGCCTGTGTAGCACAACACAATGCGATCGCTCAATTCCGTCGTATTCATCTTTAACGGTTCCGCGCGAACACCACGCGGCCCCATGACAATGGCCTGCACGCCGCCGTTCAAGGCCGAATAGTAGTCCTGTTCGCCGGCGGGAGCGCGCAAGACTTGAGCTTCCACGTTTCTGGCAATCTCGACCAGCTTCGATCCAGACACCGATTGCCCGGCAAAACGGCTCAGCACGCCGCAAACCGCAACGTTCAACGCCGACGAACCGCCCAGCCCTGCGCCAGCAGGAGACTCGGAATCAGTTTCAAGCGTGAATCCTCCCACAGGATTGAATGCTATAACGAGGCGTGCCAGCAGCGGCAGTACAAATTTTTTGGCGGACGCCAGGGACTGAAACGAGGGAAAAGTTTCCCTCCTCCGCAGATCATGAGAAATCAAATCAATCTTGCTTCCCCGGCGAGGCGTGAGCCGGCAATGAGCGAAACAGTTGATGGCGAAATTGATGGTTTGGGAATCCTTGTGAAACAGATAAAGAGGCCAAATATCAAGAGTTCCTCCGGCCAGATCCACACGCGCGGGGGCGCCTGACTCGAGAATTGTTTTGGAAATCATCAACGCGAGAAAAACTGGCTGTGGAGACTTGCTGACTGATTTTGCGCGGCGCTCGCTTCTACCCTCTCTGACTTCCGGGCGGGAATGTGATGTCCACGGTCATTGCGGCTCACCCGCCAGTCCACTCGCGGCATGAGCACCCAACGGTCAACGCGTTCGCGGTAGCGCACTGCAAGACCCAAAATCCGCTCCAGCGTGCTCTGTGAAAGCAGATGTGGGGTTAACCCGAGGTCCTGCAACTTACTGTGCTTCGCGTTGTAATAGTGCTCTTCCTGCTCAACGCGAGGATCGGGGATGTGCTGTACGGAAGCGTCCCAACCCATGGTCGCGGCTGCTCGCCTTACAACTTGGGCCAATTCCATTACGGAGAACTGCTCCGTGAACTGGTTGAAGACGCGGTATTCGCCGGGTTTCGGCGGGTTATTACAAGCCAGTTCAACGCAGCGAACCGTATCGCGTAAGTCAATAAAACCCCGCGTCTGACCACCTTTTCCGTAGACGGTTATGGGATGCTCGATGGCGGCTTCCACGCAAAAGCGATTTAGGGCCGTTCCAAAAACGTCGTCGTAATCAAAACGGTTGATCAGTGTTTCGTCTGTGACTGTTTCATCCGTGACCGCTCCGTATACAACTCCCTGGTTCAAATCCGTCGCGCGGATGCCCCAGGTTCTGCAACAGAACATGATGTTATGGCTGTCGTGCACCTTGGAGAGGTGGTAAAACGATCCGGGCTGTTTGGGAAACGGGACGACATCCCTCCGGCCATTATGGTGAACCTCTAAAAACCCTTCTTCAATATCAATGTTGGGGGTGCCGTATTCACCCATTGTTCCGAGCTTTACTAGGTGGCAATCCTGCCGGTATTCCTTGATCGCGAATAATATATTCAACGTTCCGATGACGTTGTTCACCTGGGTAGCAACAGCATGTTGGCGGTCTATCATTGAAAACGGGGCGGAGCGTTGTTCCGCAAAGTGGATGATCGCCTCTGGCCGGAAATCCGCGACTATGGATGACAGAAATGCGTAATCCGTCACGTCGCCCAAGAAATATGGCATGTGAGTTCCGGAAAATTTTCCCCAAGCCGCAATCCTCTCTTCCAGAGAATGGATCGGAGTCAACGAACTGGTCTCCAGTTCCTCATCCCACTTGCGGCGGGAAAGATTGTCGAGAACTGCTATCTCATGACCGCGTTGGGACAGATACAATGCGGTGGGCCAGCCCAGGTAGCCGTCTCCGCCCGGAATCAAAATCCGCATTCTTGCCTCTCCTGTTCAGGTCTTAGGAACCAAATTGTAATAGGAGCGGCGGTCTTCCTGGGCGAAGACGCGGAAGTTCGGATAGATAAAACCATTACTCAACAGACGATCTAGACTTTAATGGTTCCCAAGCCTGCACGCCGCCTACTTACTCCTTCCCGCACTCTGGCTTAATGGCTGGGGAGGCCACCCTCCGTGCGGGTAACCTACAGAATACACTATGTAAGGCGTCCTACAAATCACGATGTTACCAGGCATTCTGGCCGCGAGGCCAAGAGTAAAAACCCTGCCCAGTGCTAAATGCAAACGCGGTGGAGATCAGATCTCCAGGATGACAGGCAAAATGAGGGGGTGTTTGGACGTTTGTTTGTTGATAAAGCGCTTGAGGTCCGCACGAATCTTCTCTTTGATGACTCCCCAATCCATGCGTTCCTCGCCGCTGGACTCGTCAAGTGTTTGCACAATAATATCCTTGGCCCGCTGCAATATGCCATCGCCACCATCGGCGGAAACAAATCCGCGGCTGACGATCTCCGGCAGCGACTCGACCTTGCCTGAGTGACGGTTAATCGCGATGATCGGCAACACGATGCCGTCTTCAGAGATGTGGCGGCGGTCCCGGATTACCATGTCCTCGACCACATCACCCACATTGCCCGAATCAATACAGATTCGGCCGACATTAACCCGCCCCGCCTTTCGCGCGCCGAGCGAATCGAACTCCAGGACGTCGCCGCTCTCCAGCAAAAATGTTTCGCGCACCTCTTTGAGATGCGATGCTAGGCTGAGATGTTTGGCGAGCTGCCGATATTCACCATGTATGGGAATAAAGTAGCGCGGCTTGGTGAGGTTGAGCATCAGCTTGAGTTCTTCCTGGCTGGCGTGACCTGACACGTGTACCGGGGGGCCGCCGCCATCCTCGTAGACGACTTGCGCTCCACGCTTACAGAGGTGGTTCAGCATCCGGAAGATCGCCTTTTCATTTCCGGGTATGATGCGGGAAGAAAGCACCACCGTGTCGGCAGGCTCGATGACGGCATGTTTATGATTCTGTACCGCGGCTCGGGCGAGCGCCGATAGCGGTTCGCCTTGCGATCCGGCGATCAGCACCGTCACTTTATTGCGATTCAACTGTTTAATGTCATTGGGACGCAGCAGTATGCCGTCAGGCACGTTCAGGAACCCAAGCCGGTGTGCGATTTCCGTGTTGTTCACCATGCTGCGGCCGACGAACGCAATCTGGCGGTTGTATTCGAGCGAGAGATCGATCAACAGTTGGATGCGATGGATGGAGCTCGCAAAGCAGGTAACAAAGATGCGATTCTCAGCGCGAGTGAAGACATCCTCCAGCTTCTCGTGCACTGCGCGCTCTGATGGCGTATAGCCGGGCCGTTCCGCATTGGTGCTGTCCGAGAACAGCGCCAGCACTCCGCGCTGACCATACTCTGCTACCGTGTGCAGATCGAACAGCTCATTATCTGTCGGCGTGGGATCTACTTTGAAATCGCCGGTGTGCAGCACCACACCAAGCGGGGTAGTGATGGCCAGCATCGTGGCGTTCACAATACTGTGCGTCACATGGATGAACTCAACCGTGAACGGACCCAGCGTCACGCGGTCCTTGGGACGGACCTCATGTAATTGCGCCGAGGCGAGCAGGCCATGCTCATCCAGCTTGCCTTCAACAAGCGCCAGAGTAAACGGCGTTCCATAAACGGGCACATTCAAGTCGCCCAGAATAAAGGGGAGCGCCCCGATGTGATCTTCGTGACCATGCGTCAAGAGGATGGCGCGGACGTGCTCGCGATTCTCGAGCAGGTACGAGATGTCAGGCACGACTACGTCTACGCCCAGCAGTTCGGCCTCCGGGAACATCATGCCGGCATCAATGACGATGATGTCATCCCCGTAGCGCAGAGCGAGCATGTTCATTCCGAACTCGCCCAGTCCGCCCAGCGGAATCGCTTCCAGTTTGTGGTCGCTCACAGGAGTCTTTGTAAGGTGATGGCTGCTGCCATGCCACACGGACCTTCAGATAGTAGGTTCAAGCGGGTCCAGCCCTGCATTCGTTACAGCCGATCCCTAAGCTGGTGCAACAGCTCTAATGTGGATTGTACTATTGAATGATTGTTTCACAAAGACATCTGCCAAAGTTATGATATAGTTCGCGGGAATCAATTCAGGATCGCTACAGTGCGGTGCAGCGGATGCTATCTCCCGCCTCATTTCCCGGCACGATTGACTTCACCGGACACTCTGCACATTCACGCACCCTGAGCAGCCGGAACAAGATGGGGTCGTGGCCGCGGGAGAACCGCTGACCGTCTGGGCGCGAACTCGCATGACAGATAACAAGACTGCTTCGTCGCGGCTCTCCTCCCTGCGCGGGCGGCTGTTGTTTCTAATCTGCCTCGCCACATTGCCTGCACTCCTGTTCACCTTTGTTGTCGCGGAAAATGAACGCGCTGCGGTGCTGGCGCGAACAGAGCGCGACGCCTTGCACTTTGCGCGTCTGACGAGTCGGGAACATGCCCATCAACTCCAGGGCGCCCGCAAACTGCTGAGCTGGCTTGGGTCCAAATTGACACGCGACGGGACGCGATCGCCCATTATCAAAGACCCGGAGTTCTTGCGCGCGCTGCTGGCGGGTCACCCCCAGCTTGCCAATATCGGCGTTCTTTCTCCTGACGGGCAGGTAGTGGCCAGCGCATATGCGCTGCCGACGTATCGAAGCTGGCGTGACAACCCGGCATTCATGGCCGCCCTACAATCCAGCGATGTCGTAACGGGAACCTACCTGATTTCGCCGATCTTCGACCGGCCAACACTCAATCACGCCTACGCCGTTCGAGATGCGGCTGGCAAGGTGATCGCGGTGCTCTTCAACGGCCTGGATCTGGAGTGGCTCTCAGAGTTAACGCGGCAGACCGAACTCCCTGAGGCGTTTTCGTTGCTGATCGTTGACCAGGAAGGTCGCGTGCTCGCTTACAAGGGTGCTGAGCACGCGGAGATTACAGGCACGGCTGAGATGCGCATTCCGGGTGTCGCCGATCTGGCGCGTTCGCAGCATGGCCGGATGCTGACCGTCAGTGGCGCGAACGCTCGGCGCTACTTTATGGCCGTACCGCTTGAGCAGACTCCCGGTGTGTATGTGGCGATAGGCCTGCCTTACGAGCGAGTGTTGCGAGAAGCCAATTCGACTTTCTACCGCACGCTCGCGGGGCTCGGCGCCCTTACATTATTTACCATTGCGGCGGTCTTTATTGCCGCGGAAATCGGACTGCTGCGGGCGCTGCGGTCGTTGGCGCGCACGGTGCAGCGTTTTGGCGCCGGCGATTTCGGCGCTCGCGCCACGGTCGCACGCGGGCACAACGAGCTGGGCACGCTAGCTGGAGCGTTCAATACCATGGCGGATTCGCTTGCGCGCCGTCATCGCGAGGCGGTGGAAGCACAGGCCCAGCTTAGCTCACTTGCACGCCGCCTTCACGTGGCGAGAGAGGCGGAGGCCGCGCGCATATCGCGCGAGCTCCACGATGAAATCGGGCAACTGCTCACATCGCTAAAAATCGATCTGTCCCGTTTGACTTCGCACTGCTCGACGGGCGAGCAGGTGAGAAAGTGCACCACCCTCCTCAGTACGGCCGTGGAGGCGATGAACCAGCAGATTGGCAGCGCACTGAATTTCGTGCGGCGCATCTCCTCCGAGCTGCGCCCCGGTGTCCTGGACAGGCTCGGGCTGGCCGCGGCGCTGGAATCGCAGGCACGCGACATTGAAGCGCATACCGACTTGGCCGTACAAGTAGAGGCAGAGGAAATCGGCCCGACGCTCGATGAGACTATCGCAGTGACTCTCTTCCGTATCGCGCAAGAGGCGCTCACGAATGTGGTCCGCCACGCTCATGCACGCGTGGTCGAGATTCACCTCAAGAGGACGGCTGAAGGTATTGTGCTGGACATCCGTGACGATGGCCAAGGGATCCGGCGGGATGCGGTCGAGAGCAGCGAATCGCTTGGGATCATCGGCATGCGCGAGCGAGCGACGCTTGTCAATGGACGATTGTCTGTCTCCGGCTTGCCCGGCCAGGGTACGACCGTCAGCGTCACAGTGCCCGTCCCGGCTGTAACGGAGGCTGCCAATGCGCATATTGGTGGCTGATGACCACGCAATTGTGCGCTCAGGACTGTGCCGCATCATCGCCGATGCGTTTCCGAACGCGGCAGTCGGGGAAGTCAGCTCCTGCGAGGCTCTGCGCGATCGAGTTCGCGAGTCGAAGTGGTCGGTGCTGATTTTGGACATCGCGCTGGGTGAGCGAAACAGTCTCGACCTGGTACCGGAGTTACGGGAGATCCGGCCGAACCTGCCAATCGTGGTTTTGAGTATGTATGGCGAACGGCAGTTTGTGATTCGCGCGTTGCGCGCGGGTGTCTCCGGTTATGTGACGAAGGATCGCGCGCCGGAGGAACTGTTGGACGCCATTCGCGCCGTGCTCCAGGGGAAGCGTTACCTCGGCGGAGCAGTGGCGTCGCAGATCGCGGAGTATGTCGCACTGGGCGGCTCGGGAGCCGAAGCTCCGCACGAGCTGCTGTCTGCCCGTGAATACGAAGTGTTTCTACTGCTGGCGGACGCCCGGTCGGTATCGGAAGCCGCGGACCAGCTCGGGTTGAGTGTCAAAACCATCAGCACGTATCGCACCCGCATCCTTGAGAAAATGGGCCTGAGCTCTAACGGCCAGCTGATCCGCTATGCCCTACAGCACGGCCTGGTGAAATAGACACGTAGGACAAACACCGACACGCCGCTTCCCAATTTCCCACGCAATTTTCCGACTTCCGCCGATTCCCGCCTTGTGTAGGACTTTCTAGAATTGTTAATAATGTTGCCAGAGCAAACAATCTATAGTATGCAAGCTGCCGAGCGGCATGCGGGTAAATCCGCCGCTGCGTATCTCAAGACGCGGCTGACTGTCATGCACCCGGCGTACTTTGCGCTGGTGATGGCCACGGGCATAGTCGCGATCGCCTGCCATTTGTTCGGTCTCGGCGAGTTTGCCACACTGCTCTCATGGATCAACCTGATTGCTTATCCCGCTCTCTGGCTTCTGTTCGTCGCGCGCGCGGTGATATTTCCCGGCCACGTGCTCGCCGATTGCAGGAGCCACCAGCGCGCGCCCGGTTACTTTACTGCCGTGGCTGCCACGGGCGTATTCGGCGTTCAGGCCGCATTACTTCACCACAACGTGCTCGCCGCGCAGCTGCTGTGGTGGACGTGTGTGTTCTTGTGGGCAGCCTGTACTTACACTGTTTTTGCGCTGCTCACGATCCACGATGAGAAGCCGGACCTCGCCGCGGGGATTAACGGCGGCTGGCTGGTAGCAGTGGTGGCGACGCAATCTGTGGCGGTATTGGGATGCATATTGGATGGAGCTCTCCTGGCCAGCCGGGACGCCTCACTGTTTGTACTGATGTGCTTTTGGCTGGGCGGCGGCATGCTCTACCTGTGGATCATCGGGTTGATCTTCTACCGGTATATGTTCTTCCGGTTCTCGCCGAGTGATCTGATGCCACCGTACTGGATCAACATGGGCGCGGTGGCCATCTCGACGTTGGGGGGCGCGCTGCTGGCCAGAGCCGTCCAGACCTCGCCCCTGCTGGCTCCGCTTCACCCCTTTATTCTGGGCCTGACCGTCATGTTCTGGGCCACCGCCACGTGGTGGATACCGATGCTGCTGGTACTGGGAATCTGGAGACATGCCGTGCGGCGCCTTCCGGTGTCGTACGACGCACTCTACTGGGGGCTGGTCTTCCCGCTCGGGATGTACTCGGTCTGCACGTTCAGGCTGGCGGAAGCGCTCGACGCCACTTTTCTGCTGTGGATCGCCAGAGTCTTCGTGATCGCGGCAACAGCCGTTTGGCTTTTGACGTTTCTCGGTTTGGCAAAACGCATCCTGTACGCGCTGCTATTGGCCGTCCGGCGGCCACGCGCGCCTCTATTGGAGAGGCAGGACACGCTAACCTTTATAACAACAGCCAATGTGGGAGGCATGGAACAATGAGCAGTATTCCGAATGACATACACTTTGAGAAGGTTGCGGCAATAGCGGCCGCAAGGGCGCATGCCCATGCCGCCGCGGAGAGCCGGATGCGCCGTGGCAAGCGACTCGTCATCACCGGGTTCGTCATCGCCATTGTGGGCGTGATCGGCTATTGCGTGGCGTGCCTCAGCGCCGGCGTGAACCAGAACCTGGGAACGACCTTCCTGGAAAACCCGGCGTTACTGGTGGGGCCCACTCTGGGGTTCATCGGAGTTGGAACGCTGATCTGGCTGGTGGGTTCCGTCCTCTTCCTCATGGGATCGATGGACGACGATCCGGAACGGGAAATCTATTAAGTCCCGGTTGGTTTTCCTCGTAAACATGATCTCCCAACTCGCGCAAAGGCGTGTGTTGGGAGATCAATGACAGCCGGATTCGAGCTAGTGATCACGGCCCGATTGCCCTGCAGCTGTGTGAAATCGACACGGAGTGCAACGCGGCGCTCAGGCTGACGAACTCCCCCCGAACCAAACTCCAGCGCTGCTCTCGACCCAGGATTCACTCGCTTGGCCTACTAGCGGTGATCGTCGTTTTTTCCTTGACAATATGGGCGAAAAGAGGTCTAATCTTATTGCAAATGATTTGCAACAAAGCGGCAGATCGCTTGCAAGTAGCGAAAAGAAAGACGCCCGTTCCTTCTCAGCCCGGGTCAGCTTATGTTACAGGCACTGGTGGTTACGTTGCGCGAGGGTGTCGAGGCCGCCCTCCTGATTGGTATCGTTGTTTCTTACCTGAACAAGTCCGGCCGCGCTCAACTAACACGTCTTGTCTATTTTGCACTGGCGGCCGCTATTGTAGCAAGCATCTCTGGCGCGGTACTTTTTCAACGCATTCAGGTGAATCAAGAAGCTGTTGAAGGCTGGATTCTGCTGATCGCCGCATTTTTCGTCATCACTATGGTCATATGGATGCAGCGCACGGCGCGAACGCTCAAGCGCAGCATTGAGCAGCGGCTGGAGCAAATCTCCACGCGCGAGTCCGCCTCTGGTTTGGGAATTTTCCTCTTTGTGTTTCTGATGGTCTTCCGAGAAGGCATGGAAACCGTGCTGATGCTCGGCGCCGTCTCGCTCAACAGCGAGGATTTGCTGAGTTTCTTCGGCGCGGTAGCCGGCTTGTCTCTAGCCGTTATTTTCGGCATCATTTTCGTTCGCGGCGCCATTCGCCTCGATCTGCGGAGATTTTTCAAGGTCACCACGGCGATCTTACTGTTAGTCGTCGCGCAACTGGCGATCACTGGATTGCACGAATTATCAGAAGGGAATGTTCTGCCGAGCAGCAGAGAGGAAATGGCTCTGATCGGACCCATCGTGAGAAACGATGTGTTTTTCTTCGTTAGCATGGTCGCCCTCGCCGCATTGATGATTCTGTTCGACTGGCGCGCTCGTCATTCCAATATCGCAGCCGCGACCGGAAGCGGCGCGGCGCATCGCAAGGAACTCTGGGAGTCCCGCCGCGAGAAGCTGTGGACAGCAGCCGTCTGTGCCAGTTCCTTTGTGTTCGTGGTCTTGGTCACAGCCCAGTTCATCTACGCCAAGAACGAGACCGCGCTCTCTGTTGCACTGCCCGTAACGGCCACTGAGGGGCTGATCCGTATCCCGCTTGCTTCTGTCTCGGGTGGGGACCTGCATCGCTTTATCTACAACTCGGGCGATAAGAGCACCCGGTTCATCGTCGTGCATACCGGAGGAAGGTTTGCCACGGCGCTGGATGCCTGCGAGATCTGCGGGGCTCAGGGCTACTATCAAAAGGGTTCCTCGATCATGTGCAAGAACTGCAGCAGCGCCATTTACGGTCCCACGATTGGTATGGTCGGCGGTTGCAACCCGGTGCCGCTCAGCTCGACAGTTGAAGGGACTGAGCTGCTCGTCCAAGCCGCCGATCTCGAATCCGGCTCCAAGTTCTTTACTGCTCACCAAAATTGATATGTTCTGGAAATTCCTTCGCGAATCGTTGTGGCGCCCCGGCAGCCGTCATCATGCGCTGTGGGCGGTGCTGGCCGTCGCCTTGGGAACTACTATCGCGGCCGCAATGCTGGGCGTTTCTCTCGATATCGGCGATAAGGTGGGAAGGGAACTACGATCGCTTGGCGCGAACATTGTCATCACTCCCACGGCCGATTCACTGCCGGTCGAGATCGGCGGGATCGATTACCGACCAGTGTCGCAAGGTGAATACATCGCTGAATCGTCGTTGCCCAAGCTGAAGGAAATTTTCTGGCGGCATAATATTACAGCCTTTGCGCCATTTCTCTACGTCCCGGTTCACGTCAACGCAACTCCTTCCAAAACGGTAATCCCTCAGCCTCGGGCGGAGCGTAAGGGCACGGTTTCAACCGTGCCGAAGAGGCCCGCGAATGTGGCGGCTTCAGCCGCTGAGGTGGCTGCCCCTCAGGCGCTAAAGCGCCAGGTCGGGGGCGTCAATACCGGCATGGCTGAAGCCATGCCCTTACCATTGACTCCGCCCCAGACACAGGGATTACCAGCCACGCTGGTGGGCACCTGGTTCCATCACGCATTCGACACCTCGAACGGCGAGCGTCACGAAACAGGCATTCGCGTTCTGAACCCCACATGGAAAGTCGAAGGCGAATGGATTGACGATTCCGCCTCCGCTGAAAGGGCGAATACATGCTTGCTCGGACGGTCTTTGGCGGCCGCCGTGCGCGCGGCGCCCGGAACCATCCTGACGGTCGAAGTGGATGGCGAGGCGGGATCAACTCAGCAGCCGTTTTCTTGCACAGTAAGAGGCATCCTAACCACTGGGGGCGCGGAAGATAACCAGATACTCACATCGCTGGCGCTGGCGCAATCCGCCGCCGGACTACAAGGCAAAGCACGCAAGGTTCAGATCAGCGCATTAGTTAAGCCCGAAGACCAAACATCGCGCCGCGATCCCAAGAGCATGTCGCCAACCGAATTTGAGCTCTGGTACTGCTCCCCCTATATCTCATCCATCCTGCACCAGATCGGCGAGGTGCTGCCGGGAACGACGGCTCGCCAGATTCAGCCCGTTGCCGAAACCGAAGGCAAGGTCCTCAGCAAGTTGACGTTTCTCATGGGGACGCTGGCGATCATGGCGCTTGTGGCCGCGGCCTTGAGCATCTCCAGCATCGCGAGCTTGCGGGTGCTGAAGCGACGGCAGGAGATCAGCTTAATGAAGGCCATTGGAGCGCAGGACCGCCTGATCGCGTCTCTGTTTTTGGCTGAGGCCGCACTGCAAGGAATTGTGGGCGGACTTATTGGATTCGGCGGCGGGCTGGCGCTGGCCAGCGTTTTAGAGCGCGTGGTGTTCAACGCCGACCTAACCGTAAACTGGATGGTATTGCCCGTCACGCTGCTCGTCGCGTTGCTCGTCAGCTTTGTGGGTACTTGGGGACCGTTGAAGCTGGCCATGAATTATCAACCGGCATCGGTGTTGCGAGGGGAATGATGAACCGCTGGCGCATGCTGGCCCGAATTATCTCGAAGGCCTTCTGGTTTCATCCTGGACGGCTATCGGCATCGCTCGCCGCGTTGACGGTTGGCGCGACGCTCTCCAGCGCGTTCCTCAGTCTTTACTTCGTGCTCCCCGCAAAGATAGCCGGTGAATTTCGGACGCTCGGGCCAAACCTGGTCATTGCGCCGCGTCAGAACAATCAGAACGACCAGACAATCTCTGAAGAGGTGTACCGCCGTTTAGCTTCGGAAGCGGCGGCGGTGCCGTGGTTGTACGCCATCGGTACAGCCGCCGGTGAGAACACGGTTCTAGCGGGCACCGAGATGGAGTTGCTGCCATCGCAAAACCCCGGATGGAGAATCGACACCGGGACGGCGGATCAAAACCTGGCGAGCATTTTGGGGGAGTCACGCGCGCAAGAATTTTTGCTGGCTGGCCAAAAAGCTGCCGAGCACTTCGGGTGGACTCCCGGACAGCAGGTGGAAGTAGCGTACGGCGATTCCAAGATCAGCTTGCCTTTGCGAGCCGTGGTATCGAGCGGTGGAAGCGAGGACTCGCAGGTGATCCTTCCGCTCGCCAAGCTTCAGACGTTGACCGGGCTAACGGGGCGGATCAGCGTCATACAGACACGGGTGCCTGGCTCTGCCGAGCAGATTGAGTCTCGCCGGAACGAAATCGCTGCGCTGGTTCCCGAAGCTGATGTTCGGCCGCTGCGTCAAGTCGTGGAATCGGAAACGCAGGTGGTGATGAAAGTGCGCGCGCTGATGTATGGTCTGACGGCTGTAGTGCTGGGAATCGTGGTCCTGAGCGTCATGACCACCTTCAGCGGCCTGGTGCTCGACCGCCAAAAAGAAATCGGCGTTATGAAGACGATTGGCGCCAGCGACACCATCGTGTCGTTTATTTTTGTTAGTGAAACAGCCGTCTCCGCGCTTATAGCAGCGGTCCTGGGACACTCGTTCGGATTTGGACTCGCCGAGTGGGCTGCGCACGGCATGTTTAATTCTTCCCTGCCGTGGCGCTGGGATGTACTTGGCAGTGTAGTCGGCATTACAGAAATCGTTGCTCTGATAGCTACCACAATTCCTATTCGCCTGGTTCGTAATCTCGAACCGGCTGCGATCCTGAAAGGCAATTGAAGATGGTCGTGGAACCGAAAATTGCGTGTCATTCCGCCTTGCTGGAGGCTCCGCCGTCAAATGGAAACGGGCATCATTTGGCAGCGCCCGTGGTCGAGGTGGAAAAATTACGCAAGGAGTATGGCGCCGGCGTGGTTGCTCTGGACGACGTCAACCTAACCGTCAGCGATGGGGAGTGGATCGCCATCATGGGGCCTTCGGGCTCCGGGAAAACAACCTTGCTGAATATTCTGGGCGGGCTGGACACCCCGAGTTCCGGGCGCGTGGTGGTGGCAGGCGCGGATCTCAGCCAGCGCAGCAAAAAAGACCTGACGCGGTTTCGCGCCGAAACTGTCGGGTTCGTGTTCCAGCAGTTCCACCTGATACCGTATCTGACCGCGCTCGAAAACCTGATGATGGCGCAATACTTCCACAGTATCACCGACGAGCGTGAAGCCATGCAGCTTCTGACGCGCGTCGGCATGGCGCATCGCGCGAAGCATCTCCCGTCGCAGCTTTCAGCAGGTGAGCAGCAAAGGGTGGCGATCGCGCGCGCGTTGATCAATCAGCCCAAGCTGCTGCTGGCGGACGAGCCCACCGGAAACCTCGACGCGGGTAACGAGGAGAGCGTCATGGCGCTACTGCGCGAGCTGCACGCCGCCGGTCAGAGCATCATCATGGTGACGCACGATCCAGTGATCGGCCGCATGGCCGACCGTCGCATCGAGCTGGAGCACGGCCGCATCGCGCGCTCGACCGTGTTTTCATTTGAAGAGGAGAGGAATTTTGACGAGATACTGGAGCAGATCTGGACGCTGCAGGAGAGCAATCAGGAAGCCAAGCCTGAGTTGCTCCAGTTCGTAACCGGCGGCAATCTCAAGCTGCTGCCGGTGATGAAGGAGATTGGATTACTTCGCTCCGAGCGTCCGGTGATAATGATGACCGACCAAGGCTCGCGGCGCGCTGCCAATGTAATCCGCCGTCATCGCCTTGCAGAGCGCCTCTTCGCCGATACGTTCGCAATGCATGATGATACGGAACTCGAATCGAACGCCTGCACGTTCGAGCACATCCTCAGCCCCGAAGTGACCGAGCGCATCTGCACCTTCCTCAACCACCCCGCCGAGTGCCCCCACGGCAGCCCCATACCGAAAGGCGAATGCTGCGTAGGCAAACGATAGGGTCCATGCCAACAATTTGCTGGTGCAAGGGTGGAGAATCTTTTTCTATTCAAATGAGCGAAATGAGCCGATGCACGTCCACGCTCGTAAGGCTGAGTGTGAGTGCAAATTCTGGGTGAACGCCGATCTGTACGCGATCGAAGAGGCATGGTCGTACAGTCTTACTCCACGGTTACGGCGTGAAATACGGAAGATTATTTTTGACCATCTCGACTTGATTGCGGAAGAATGGCATAAAGTCATAGAGGGTCATCGTAATGCAAAAGATTGAAGCGGTTACTGCTACAGCCATAGAGATTACTCGGGATTCGTTGATTCTCGTGCTTGCCGATCGCAGAGTACGCATCCCCTGGGAACGGTGCTCAGCTACACTGGCAAGCGCGACAGAACTACAGCGTTCGACCGCCGCACTGTCGCCCGGTGGCTATGGAATTCACTGGCCCCTGCTAGACGAGGACTTATCAATCAGCGGGCTGATTCGAGACGCTGAAGAACCGTCACCGTAATGCGGCTAGGCTAGAGTTAGCGTGAGCTAAACGAACGAGCGCGATGTAGAGTCGCACACGCCTTAACTCGACTTTTTCTTCGGGGGCACCTTGGCGCCTTTCTTGCGCGCTTCTGATAATCCGATTGCGATCGCTTGTTTCCTGCCCTTCACCTTGCCGCCTTTACCGCCGGGACCGGATTTGAGAGTGCCGCTCTTTTCCTTGTGCATCGCACGCTCGACGCCCTTGCCGGCAGCTTTGCTGTACTTGCGACCGCCCGAGCGACTTTTCGTACTTGCGCTCTTTTTCGCTGGCATGTAGTCCTCGCGTCGTGTAGATGTGTTCTGTTTAGGATAGATGCTCGTGATGACGATGAATGGGCGCAAGCACAAACCGGATTCGCTATCTGCCGTCTGTCTCCTCAAGCTCTGGACAAACGCCGCGCGCGTTGGCTATCATCAAGTGGCACAGGAACTTCATACCACTCCGGTGCTGCGGGCCGGAGAGGCACTTTAGAACGCAATCGCAACAGTTCCGCAGATCCAATCCAGACTCACGAGGAAAATCATGGCAACTATCACGACCAGCACGAAGATCGAACAGTACCTCGGAGATAAGGCCGAATACTATCTTGGTTTCAATACCCCGAAGATTCCTCGGGAGCGTTTGCACCTGCCCGGCCCCGATTCAGTGGACCGGCTCTACGGCGCTTCCGACCGCAATCCTCGCGTCCTGGTGAATCTGCAACGCATCATCGGCAACGGGCGGCTGGCCGGCACGGGTTACGTCTCCATACTGCCAGTAGATCAGGGCATAGAGCATTCCGCTGGCGCGAGCTTCGCCAAAAATCCCGATTACTTTGACCCTGAGAACATCGTCAAGTTGGCGATCGAGGGCGGCTGCAATGCGGTCGCGTCCACTTTCGGCGTGCTGGGATCCGTGGCGCGGCGATACGCCTACAGGATTCCGTTCATTGCGAAGATCAACCACAACGAGCTGCTGACGTTTCCGAACAAGTTCGATCAGCTTCTGTTCGGAACAGTTCGCGAGGCCTTCGATATGGGCGCTGCCGCGGTCGGCGCGACCATTTACTACGGCTCGGACGAGAGCGCACGCCAGATTGTCGAGATCAGCCAAGCCTTCACTTTGGCGCATGAACTCGGTATGGCAACGGTCCTATGGTGCTATCTGCGCAACAGCAACTTCAAAAAAGACAAGGACTACCACGTCTCGGCCGACCTCACCGGGCAAGCCAATCACATGGGTGTGACCATTCAGGCCGACATCATCAAGCAGAAGCTGCCGGAGAACAACGGCGGCTATAAGGCCATGGGCTCGGGCTACGGCAAGATTGACGACCGCGTCTACAGCGAACTCACCAGCGAGCACCCCATTGACCTCTGCCGTTATCAGGTGGCGAGTTGCTACATGGGGCGTGTTGGTTTGATCAACAGCGGCGGCGCTTCGGGAAAGAAGGATATGGAGGACGCCGTCATGACGGCGGTTGTCAACAAGCGCGCCGGCGGCATGGGACTCATCTCCGGGCGCAAAGCCTTCCAGCGCCCAATGAAGGAAGGCATTGGCCTGCTGAATGCCATTCAGGACGTGTATCTGAGCCCGCTCGTTACCGTGGCGTAGTCACACATCTATCTGAGGGCATGGTTCCGGCTATGCCCTCGCGCCTCTCGCCAACAGTCTGCCATGCTGCTGCCCCGCGATTCCGATTGACAATCGAATTGCACCCTGTGTATGCTGCGGAATCCTATGTTGCGCAAACTGGTGATCTGGCTACTTCTGATTCCGCTGCCGCTGAACGGCCTGTGGGTGACTTGCTACGACACTTCGCCCGAACCGGTGCAGGAATCGCAGACTGCCGCGGATGACAATACCAACCTGCTGGAAATGTTCGACAGCGGCGCAGTTGACTCTGATGATCCCGCCACTTGCGTCAAAATCTGTAATCTCAGGTCGAACGTAAAGGACGGCACGTTCTGCCTGGTCTCCGGCGAATCGAAGAGCTCGTTCAGCATCATAGTGTTTGGCGTGGCAATTCTGCCGCCGTCCGTTGCGTTGCACTCGCTTCTACCATCAATCCAGCTTGACACCGAATTGCCCGTCCTATATTTGAACCCCTCCGTAGACGGTTCTACTCCACCTCCTCGAGCGTAATCCCCTAAGTCACATCCGGAAATACGGAACAAGAGAATGACCGCGCTACGTGCGACCTCCTCGCCGGCTGCGAATTGCTGCGGTTGATTCTGACTTCCGGCTTCTGACTGTTACTTCAAGTGACGTGCGGCTCAGCCGCATGAACGAACCATTACGCGAGAAAGAATCCAAACAGAAAGGGCAAAACAGTGACATCTCGTATTATCACCCCGCTTCGCTGGTCATTCGCATTCACGATGATCGTTTTGCTAATTTCGATGTCCTCTGCGCAAACCACGTTATGGGCACAGTCAGGCGCTAACAGCGGGCAAATCGTAGGGCAAGTTCTCGATCCTTCATCCGCTACCGTGGCAGGAGCTGAAGTGTCCGTTCGTAATAGACAGACGAATTACACACGAACCACCACTACCGATGGGGCCGGCCGCTATGTTATTCCGCTGGTGCCGTTGGGTCTATACGAAGTCACGGCTAACGCGCCCGGGTTTCAGCCGAATACCCAAGAAGTGTTGGTTACGCTGGGAAGTTCCATTGCGGCCAACTTTGAGCTGGTAATAGGAACTGTCAGCGAACAAGTCCAGGTCGGCGCCGAACCGCTGGCGATGGAGTCCAGCGCTGCCTCGGCAAGATCGTTCCTGACGCAGTTGCAGATTCTTAATCTGCCTTCGAACGGGAGAAAGATGGAGGGCGTTTTTCTGCAAACGCCCACCGCGCAAATGGAACCGGAGTGCAAGGGATTGGCAATTTCAGGCCAGAAGGGTATCCACACCAATTTCAGCGTGGATGGCGGCGACTACAGCAGCACTTTTAACTGCGGAATTCGCGGCCGCTCGGACTCGGCTCCCACCTTCAGCCTGGAGGCGTTACAGGAGTTCCAGGTGGTGCGCAACGTGTTTTCCAGCGAGTTCGGACGCGCTACCGGCGGCGTGGTCAATATGTCCACTAAATCTGGGACCAACCACTTCCACAGCTCCGCGTTTTACCTCGGGCGAAACAGCAGTGTGGCAGCGAAGGACCCCTTTGACCAGGAATCGCTTTCGCAGATTCACCAGTTCGGAGGATCTCTGGGCGGGGCCATCGTCCGCGACCGGACGTTCTTCTTTGTCGCGCCGGAAGTGCAAAAGGCCGACAAACCAGTGCAGGTCCAGTATTCCGTTCTCGATAGCCAAAATCTCCGGGGAACACCGGCGGCGCGGGCTCTGCTGGCAGCCGCCCCGGAAGAAGAGATCACCGCAATCAGCAACTCTCTGTCCTCAATCAACCGGATTGATCACCAGCTCGCAAATAACCACACAATGTTCGGCCGTTTCGACTTCAGCCGGGCCGAAGCCAACAACAACCCCGGATCGAACTATATGTCCACCGGCCCTAGCATTGAAAGTGTTACGAATCGTGCGCGTAGCGGCCAAGCCATTCTGGAGACCCGGAATTATACGGCGATGACTCAACTGACGTCTATCCTGTCTCCCAAGCACATCAATGAACTGCGGTTTCAGTTCGCCCGTGAATTGCGCCCGCGCAGCACGGTAGGAACCGGACCGGAAGTAACCATCTGGAACGGCGGAGAATTGGTTGGCTATTACGGACCGCAAGCTTCCGCATTGGGGTTCGGAAATCTCGGCTTCTCCTCTTCCGATGATCGTATCCAGTTGGTCAACAACTTTTCCGTCGTTGGACGCGGGCATTCGATGAAGGCCGGAGTCGACCTTTTCCGTGTCAATGCTGACATGCTGTTCAACCCAGGCGCCAACGCGCTTTACCTGTTCACTAGCCTGAACGATTACCTGGCGAGGAAGCCGTTTCAATACCAGCAGTTCATTGGAACCGGCAATCTCAGCATGGGAATGAACCAGTTTGCGTCGTACGTGCAGGATGAGTGGAGATTGCTGCCGGGCCTGACGCTCACGCCGGGATTCCGTTATGAGGCCCAGTTCAACTCGGACTACCTCAGACCCACAGCCCCGGAGGATCGGGTCCCCATGGCCACGAGAATTCCGGATGATAGCAGGATGTTTGCCCCGCGTCTGGGAGTCGCCTGGGACTTGCGTGGAAACGGCAGAACCGTGATCCGCGCCGGCAGCGGCTTGTTCTATGCCTCCACGCACTTGGCTTTGCTGGCTCAATCCATGTTGTTCAATGGCGGCAATCCCGAACTGGCCAACCGGATCGTAGTCGGGAATGTCTCTGATTTGTCGGATGCCTTTGCCTCGGTTGGAGTTGATCTGGCATCTGCGCCATTGGACCAGTTGCCCGTCTTTACGGCCTCTCAGATCAATCAGTTCTTCGGAAATTTGGCCTCACCCGATCTGATCCTGAGAGCTCCGACTTGAAGTGGCTGAAAGCCAGAACAGCCCCGGTGGGGCCGTAGTGCAAATTTCTTCGATCCGAATTTCAGAAATCCGCGCGCTTTACAGTTCAAGCTCGGACTCGAGCATGAGCTTGCTCCGGGAATCCTTTTGGAAACTGATTTCACGTATATCAACACGGTCCACACCGCGCGACAGCGTGACGTGAACCTGCAAGCTCCCACGGTGGATGCCGTCGGACGGACGGTTTTCAAGGGACCACGACCCTACGAACCGAAGTTCTTCATCATGCAAATCACCGAATCCGCGGGTCGTTCGCTGTACCGCGGTTTCACGACGTCTTTCAAGGTACGCCGTCCGCGCTTCACGTTCGACGCTTATTACACGCTATCGTGGAAGTACAGCTCCGACGACATCGAGCAGAACTACAGCGCCATCGCTTATGACAACGCCGCGAATCTGAAGAACGAGTACAACTACTCGGCTACCGATGAGCGGCACCAGTTCATCGGCTACGGGCTCTACACGCTGCCGTTTCAGTTCGAGGTCTCCAGCACCAGCCGGCTGACCTCCGCTCGTCCTTTCGACCTAATGACGATGTGGGATTACAACGGCGACCAACAACTCAATGATCGTCCGATCGTCAATGGGACGGTCATGCCGAGAAATGCATTCCGGAACCTCCCGTTCTACGATATCAGTTTGCGTTTCCAGCGACGCTTCATGCTTCCTAACGAAAAAGGAAGACTCACGGCGTCGGTGGAGTTCTTTAACCTGTTCGGGTTTGACAACGTCCAGATCGGCCACCCGCACATGATGTACGGACCTGGAAGTGAGGTGCAAAATGGCAAACTTGTAAGTGTGCCTCCGCCAACATTTAACCAGTTGCGTGATGCTTCTGGCAGGTATTACAGGGACAACATCCCTGGCGATCCGTTCCAGGCGCAGTTCGGGTTGCGGTTCGAGTTCTAGTATGGAAGAACCGGCTCTTGGGTTAATTGTACCGCGTGGTTGTTCGCGGGCAAGAGGAAAGCAGCGGTGGAGGCGGTCGAGGCAGTAAGCGCGACGGTTGATCACTCTAGTATTCGCGGGTCCTGGTGGCCGCATGCACGTGATCCGTCGGGAGCTGCCTCGCACTGAGGACGCGGGTCGGGCTGGGA
>JACPPJ010000066.1 GCA_016191085.1 Acidobacteriota bacterium
ACCCATGGTTTGCTTTGTGAACACTCAGAGCGTAGATCGAATCATCTATGCCATCTTCAATCGCTACAACCCACAATGGAAAAATCGCACCCTCCGGCTTTTTACACAAGCAGCTTGACATCACCCACAAAAATCAGTACCTTGACACCCTCCGGCGGAATTCAGTACAATAATTTGGTTTCGCTTGGATGTGCTACGCGCTCGACGTAGAGTGGGGCGGTGGCTTGTCTGATTTTGTCCCATCCCGAATCCTTTCCAAAGCGCCGAGGTTAGCCCTTCCGTCGCTTGAGGGCTGCAGGAAAACTTCCGGTGGGATGGGTTGTGAAACAAAACAGGGGTTGGTTCTTCTTCAGTAACGTGGAAGGCGTTTCCCTTTTCAAAATTTAAACTTGTGAGCTTGAGGGAGTGTAGTGCCGACTTTTAATCAACTGGTGCGAATGGGCCGGACACTGAGCCGCGTAAAGACGGCGAGCCCGGCGTTGCAGTCTTGTCCGCAAAAGCGCGGAGTATGCACGCGTGTTTACACCTCGACGCCTAAGAAGCCGAATTCGGCGTTGCGCAAGGTGGCCCGTGTTCGACTGACGAACGGAATTGAGGTCACGAGCTATATCCCTGGCGTGGGTCACAACCTTCAGGAGCACTCGATCGTGCTGATTCGCGGCGGCCGCGTGAAAGATCTGCCCGGCGTTCGCTATCACATTATCCGCGGCACGTTGGATGCCGCCGGAGTTGCCAATCGTAAGCAAGGCCGCTCCAAATACGGGGCCAAGCGTCCCAAGGCGTAAAACTCGGGAATCGGAACTCGGGATTCGGGGTTCGGGAAAAGCGAACCGGGGTTCGGTTCCGACTGGTGATTCCCCGATTCCCGGAGTTGAAAGAGAACTGTCATGCCGAGAAAAGGATTAATCGCACATCGGGAAGTCAAGGCCGATCCCGTCTACCACACTCAGTTGGTGCAGAAATTCATCAATTGCATGATGTGGGACGGCAAGAAGTCCACCACCGAAAAGATCTTCTACGATGCACTCGAGAAGACTCGCGGCAAGGGTGATGACGATCCGCTCCGGCTGTTCAAGAAAGCCGTCGAGAATGTAAAGCCTCTGATGGAAGTGAAGACCCGCCGCGTTGGCGGGGCAAACTATCAGATACCTATCGAGGTCAGCCAGGACCGCCGCACCAGCCTGAGCATTCGCTGGATCATTACTGCGGCGCGCAAACGCGGTGAGAAGGGCATGACCGACCGGCTGGCTGGGGAACTCTTAGACGCCTTCAACAACCGCGGTACCGCCGTGAAGAAGAAGGAAGATACTCATCGGATGGCGGAAGCCAACCGCGCCTTCGCGCACTACCGCTGGTAAGAATCGGCTCCGGGATTCACGAGCCGGGAATCGGGTTCATTCCGATTCCCGTGTGCCGGGTCCCGAATCTCGCCCGTCGTTCCCAGAGTTCGGATTGTTTAGTTAGGGAATATGCCACGTTTGGTTTCGCTCGAGAAAACACGAAATATCGGCATCATGGCGCATATCGATGCCGGTAAGACCACCACTACGGAGCGCATTCTCTATTACACCGGGATGACGCACCGTATGGGCGAGGTGCATGAAGGCACTGCCATCATGGACTACATGGAGCAGGAACAGGAACGCGGCATCACCATCACCTCCGCCGCCACCACCTGCTTTTGGAACGACGTGCGCATCAACATCATTGACACGCCCGGACACGTGGATTTCACAGCCGAGGTGGAGCGCTCCTTGCGCGTGCTCGACGGCGCCGTGGCTGTATTTGACGCCGTAGCCGGCGTGCAGCCGCAGTCGGAGACTGTCTGGCGCCAGGCCGACAAATACGGCGTCCCGCGCATCGTGTTCATCAACAAGATGGACCGCGTCGGCGCCGACTTCGAACATGCCGTGGGGACCATCCGCAAACGGCTGGGCGCCCATCCCGTGCCGATCCAAATCCCGATTGGTAAAGAAGAGGGGTTTGTCGGCATCATAGACCTGTTCCGCAATCGCGCCATCGTCTACCGCGAAGAGACGCTTGGCGCCGAGTTCGAGGAAGCCGGCATTCCTGCCGAGCTCGCGACGCAGGCGAAGGCGTACCGCGACCACATGATCGAGATCATCGCCGAGCATGATGACGCGCTGCTGGACAAGTACGTCCATGGCCAGGAGTTGACGGCGGACGAGTTGAAGGCCAGTTTGCGGAAATCCACCATCGCCATGGCCCTGGTTCCCACCATCTGCGGGTCTGCGTTCAAGAACAAAGGCGTGCAACCGCTGCTGGATGCCGTCGTTGATTTTCTGCCTTCGCCTGTGGACATCCCGCCGGTCAATGGCATCGGTCCCAAGGGACAAGAATTGACGCGCAAAGCATCCGACGATGAGCCATTCTCCGCGTTGGTTTTTAAGATCATGTCCGATCCGTTCGTGGGTCACCTGTCGTTTTTCCGCGTCTATTCAGGAGTACTTGTTGCAGGCGGGCAAGTGTTGAATGCCACCAAGCAAAAGAAGGAACGTGTCGGACGTTTGTTGAAAATGCACGCCAACAAACGCGAGGACATTGATCAGGTCTACGCCGGCGACATCGCCGCAGCCGTGGGACTGAAAAATGTCTCGACCGGTGACACGATCTGCGATGTTGATCAGCCAGTCATTTTGGAGAACATCGACTTTCCGACTCCGGTCATCGCGGTTTCGGTGGAGCCTCGTACTAAAGCGGATCAGGAGAAGTTGGGAATCGCGCTCGGCAGATTGGCGCAGGAAGATCCCACATTCAAAGTACATACGGACCCGGACACCGGACAGACCATTCTCTCTGGCATGGGCGAACTGCACCTTGAGATCATTGTGGATCGCCTGCTGCGCGAGTTTAATGTCGGCGCCAATGTCGGCAAGCCCCAGGTGGCCTATCGCGAAAGCATTCGGAAAGCCGCGGAATACGAATACAAGCACGTCAAGCAGAGCGGCGGGCGCGGGCAGTATGGGCATGTCCAACTTCTAGTCGAGCCGCTGCCGCCAGGCACCGGTTTCGAGTTCGTGAGCAAGATCGTGGGGGGAGTTGTTCCCAAAGAGTACATCAAGCCGGTGGAAGCAGGCATCGTGGAGGCGATGGAGGGTGGGGTGCTGGCTGGCTACGAGATGGTCGACATCCGCGCCACGCTTGTATATGGCAGCTACCACGAGGTGGACAGCTCGGAAATGGCATTCAAGATCGCCGCTTCCATCTGCTTCAAGGAAGCCTGCCGCCGTGCAAAGCCCGTGCTGCTGGAGCCGGTGATGAGCGTCGAAGTGGTGGTGCCGGAAGAGTACATGGGCGATGTCATCGGCGACTTGAGCAGCCGGCGCGGCCACATCGAATCCATGGACGCACGCGCGGGTTCGCAGATCATCAAGGCATCCGTGCCGCTGGCACAGATGTTCGGCTACGCCACAGAACTGCGGTCGAGAACTCAAGGCCGAGGAACTTACACCATGCACTTCGCTCGCTATGAGGAAACGCCGAAGGATGTCAGCGAAGAGATCATCGCCCGCGTACAAGGACGTGAGGTATCTAAATAGATATGGGAGAACCCGCTCGCCAATCAGATTTCAAAGTTTCGGTGCAGGGCTGTGGCCCTTCGTCTTTGGAAGATTGGAAGCGTTCGTTGGAAGCTCCACTGTCCGAATTGCCTGAATTGACAGAGGATGAGAAAGAGGTTGCGCGGAAATTTGGAATTGCCGATGAAAAATATGCTCGTAGCCGTCTGTCGCTCGTTTACGGACATAAACGGCAGGAGGAGCGGGGGCATTTTCTCGGTGAGGTGCTGAAACACCTCCTCGCAGTATTAGGAACACACTTTCGGCTACGCGAATTGATATACGATCCTGAAAAATCGCGATGGGTAGCTAAGATCGAGGGCGCAGGCAGGATCAGTGGCGTCTCGATTTCTCGGGAATTGGCCGAAGACATCATCGACATTAATACAGTGCAAGACCAGGAGCGATTACGAGATCTTCTCATCCGCAGCTTGCATAACAGTGGATCAATCACCGGCGCGGAGCACAAATGAACCTTGCTGGAAACCCCGTTATTTTGCGGCTTTCGTCCGGAGGACATCAAGAGCTGAGTCAGGTGTTGCCAACCGACGGCTCGTTCATCGCGCACGTGGTCGAGTCGTAATGCTGCTGAAATGGGAGTATTTGTCAACCGCAGCCTTCGATTACGTTCCAGTAACGCAGGACGTAAGGGAGCGGCTTGGCTTCAGGTGATGAGTGGTAACTTTCAGGGTTGCTGATCTAGGAGTTTAGAGCAGAGGCGATTATGGCGAAAGAAAAATTTGATCGTTCAAAGCCGCACATCAACGTAGGGACGATCGGGCACATTGACCACGGCAAGACCACGTTGACGGCGGCCATCACGAAAGTGCTGTCGAAGCACGACCCTAAGGTGCAGTTCCGGTCG
>JACPPJ010000067.1 GCA_016191085.1 Acidobacteriota bacterium
AGAGACAGCGAACCGGGTAGCAGATCGGGCGGAAGCTCGAACCGGCGAAGCAACTGAAACTTCCGCTGCCGCAACCGGGCTGCCTGAGATCCCTTAGGCTTGATCTTCATATGCATGTGCTAATAATGCATAAATGCCCAAAGGAAAGCGAAAATAGAAATTGACTGAAATGATTCCCGGGATCCGCCCTATCAGCCGCCCTCCGGCCCTTTCATGTACCCTACTTATCCGAGATTCCGAAATTGCTGCGGCGCAGAGCAAATGTCAACTTCCCGCTAGTGTCCGGACTTTTATCCGGACCTTATACGTTGTGCAGGGTTGGATTTTGGCGTTTGGAATTTCTCTACCCTGACGGTGCTACAATGAGAACTCGAATGCGCCAACTTTCTCATTTCAGTCGCGACGGTTCCGTACGTATGGTTGACGTGACCAAGAAGCGGCTCACGCTCCGCCGTGCGCGCGCTTCAGGTTTTGTTGCGATGTCGCCGGAAGTCCTGCAGCGTCTGCCGGAAAATCCAAAGGGAAACCCGCTGGAGATTGCCCGCATCGCCGGAATCAACGCCGCGAAGCAGACGGCCACTCTAATCCCATTATGCCACTCGCTGCCGCTCAGCCATGTAGATGTTCAGGCGCGCGTCGCCGCTGGCGGCGTCCAGATCGAATCTACCGTCGTGACCAATGCCAAGACCGGCGTTGAGATGGAGGCGCTTACGGCCGTCAGCGTCGCCGCGCTGACCGTCTACGACATGTGCAAGGCCGTTGATAAATCTATAACCATTACTGATATCTGTCTGCTGGAAAAGCGCGGAGGCAAGAGCGGCACTTATCTACGGAAGCAGTCTTCTGACCGTTCCGCGAGGGAGTCTGCCCCGGGCAAAACGTAAGGGCATGGCTTCAGCCATGCCGCGAAATTGTAGGAGGAACGCGGCTTCAGCCGCTGATGCGAATGGCAACCCTCAGCGGCTGAAGCCGGATTATGTTGCGACTTTACGGCATGACTTGAAGTCGTGCCCTTCCGCGAATACCGACGTATATATCACGCAGAGTCCTCCAGGCGTTGAACTAATGAACCGAGCGCGCGTACTGTTGATCGACGACAACCCACTGATCCTCGACCTGATGAAAAAGGGGCTCCAGGGTTTTGCTGAACTGATTCCCTGCGCCGACTCGACACAGGCGCTCGTGCAGTGCGTCAGCGCCCCTCCCGACCTAGTCATCTGCGATTACCGCATGCCGGGAGTGGACGGCAAACAATTCGTTGAAGCTCTCCGGAAGCAGCCTCAGACACAATCGCTGCCGGTGATCCTGATGGCCGCTCAGTCGGATATAGATGAAAAGTTGCGGCCGCTGTCCGACACGGTGGAGGAGTTTCTTGTTAAGCCATTTTACGTTCGGGAGATGGCCACGCGCGCAAGAAAAGTGTTGGAACGAATCGCGGCGCGAAAGATGGCCAGCAGCGCTCCGCCCGAGGGCGTGATCCGGGGGCGTCTGGCGGAGATGAACATGATAGACCTGCTGCAGTCGCTGGAACTCGGACAGAAGACCTGCGCTCTCCGAGTCGTTCGGGATGCCGAGACCTGTAAAATGTTCTTCTCTGGTGGGCAGATCGTGCACGCCGAGCTGGGCGGCGTAATTGGCGATGATGCCGTGTTCTGCGTGGTAAGTTGGCCGGACGGCTCTTTTGAGATCGATTTCAACGCCCGCTCAGACAAACAGACCACCACCCGCTCTACGCAAGGCCTCCTTATGGAAGCTCTTCGGCTGCTCGATGAGCAAAACCGCGATTCCGCTGGATAAATTATGCCACCATCGCTGCATGCTGCCGTGCTCACCGTTAGCGACTCGGCGTTCCAGGGCCGGCGTCGAGATGTTTCCGGTCCCGCCGTCGCCGAGGTACTCCAGAGCCACGGCTGGACCGTGGTTCACACTCAGATCGTGGCCGATGACATGGCAGTCATCGCGGCTACGTTCCGCGAGTTGATAGGCCGGCGCGTGGAGGCCATCTTCTCGACGGGCGGCACGGGAATTTCGCCACGTGATGTGACTCCGGATGCCACGCGGAAAGTGATTACCCGTGAGTTGCCGGGGTTGCCGGAGCAGATGCGCCGCACTGGCTCACAAAGCACTCCCACTGCGATGTTGTCCAGAGCTGTTGCCGGCGTCGCCGGCAACACAATCATAATCAATCTCCCCGGCAGCCCGCAAGGCGCCGTTGACTCGCTGAAATCCATTCTGCCGGTTCTTCCACACGCGTTGGACTTGATCGCGGGACGGACTGACCACAAGCCGTGAGGACCGGCTTGGTATGCGAATCGGCAACTGAAAATGACCGAATGGCATTCATGTCTTGTCACTGCCCGGTATCGAGGAGTATATTCACGTCACAGGTTTCGGCTTCAGATCTGCGCACCCGCGTCAGGCGGGAGAACGGAGTCCGACCATGAACGCTGCTGCCTTGGCCAAAGTGATCCAGGGGAATCCCTGCCAACTATTGGATGAACTGAATGCCGAGCTAAGGAGCAACCTGGGCACGAGTCATTATCACCGGCTGACCGAGGAGGAGCTGATTAAGCGGCACGCGGCGACTTTCCAAAGCTTGTCGGAATGGCTGGCGAACAGGGACGTCGCGGTGCTGCGGAAAAATGGCGAGGATCTGGGTAGGCGGCGTTTCAGAGAAGCCACCCCATTGGGGCAGGTAATACTGGTATTAATCCTGGTGGAAAAACACCTTTGTACTTTTCTAGATGGGTCGCATCAGGTCGATCCGGAGGCGCGCGACGCGGTCACAGAGTTCTTCCAAAAATTCGCATACTATACAGCGAAAGGCTACGAATCGGAACTGGCGGCAAGTAACACTTCTGTCAGGCGGGTTGCACCGGGCCGGGATGAATTCCTCAAGAAAGATGCTGCGAAAAGCGCGGAGCGCGACATGGAAATCAGCCGCGGAGGGCAGGTCGGCGAGCATGGCGGCTAGCGGACTGGCTAGTCCCAAACTGTGGTGAAGAGAATTGCGGGGATTTTACATAGAAGGTTTTCAATTCAGATGAGGTGCGAAAATATGAGGAGTGCGAGTAAAGCTGACGCTTCCGGCTATCATGCGGCATCCATCAACTATTCTCTCCTGTCGCTTCTCGCGGGCAAACATCTGCGAATGCGCTTGGGTTTTCTCGCCACGTTCGTGCTACTTACTCCCATGCTGTTTGGTGAAGGTACTCCCCGCGTTACCGGCATTGATCCTGCTGAAGGAAAAGTGAACGAGACGGCCACCGTTGCTGGAGAGAATCTGGGGAAGGACTCGATCGCCGCCGTATTGCTGTCGGACGACAAGGCCGATTTCAAAGCGACCATTGTTGAACAAGCCGCCGACAAGATCGCAATTAAGGTTCCCGATGTGAAGCCGGGCGATTACAACGTTTCGATCCAGGTCGGCAATAATATCTTCATTCAACCAGTGCGTTTCAAGGTGAACGAGTAACCGACAGAAGTGCCGCGCGTGCTCGGCAGAGGGCCTGGGTGAGCGGGCGGCAGCTTTACAGACCCCGAACTGAACCAATGACCCCACGCTCCGCCGTTCTGGCGATGCCGCGAAGCATACCTTCAAACAATACCTGGTGTATGGGGTAAAGTATATACCAATACAGTAGACCGCTCAGCCCGGCTGGGTCGAAGATTGCGATCTGGCGAATCGTGCACCCGGAGCTTTCCTGTTCGACTTCGAATTGCAGCCAGGCCCGGCCTGGTACCTTCATCTCCGCGAACAGCCGGAGAAGTTGGTTCGGCTCGAACGCTTCCACTCGCCAGAAATCGACCGTCTCCCCCACCGCGAGCGACTCGTGGTCACGCCGCCCGCGCCGCATACCCACTCCTCCGAGAAGCAGATCAAGGTAGCCTCGCGACCGCCACAGCCAGTCCGCGAAATACCATCCAGTGCTGCCCCCGATTCTTTGTATAGCGCGGAAGGCTTGTGCGGGCGAACAGGCAACGTGAATTGAGCGGCAGTCAATGCGCCTGGCGAATTTGCTGTCACCACCTTTGTGAAGCAGTTCCGGTGGCGATTGGTCAATAACTGGCATGTGATCAGATGCTCGGAGCGACCGTGCGCAGGTTTACTCTCGAATTTAGCTTCTATGCCGGTTTGCGTCAACTGATTTGTCGTTTCGCTGGGACCAACTGACTGGTTTGAGCTCTACAGTGGAAATTCATTGCTTACCTACTTTGTTTGTGCTCTAATACCGCGGGAAGAACCAGTGGCGAATCTGGGCACCAGGGGTTGCCGGTCACCAAAACAGTCGGAGCTAAGACTCCGGAGGAGGTGAGCGGCGTGGCGAAGAGGTACAACGACACCATCGCGCTCGAAGAGGGGCATCGTGTAGCGGTCGTCGGGGGCGGCCCGGCCGGCTCTCTGTTCAGTTATTTTCTGCTGCTATTTTCCAACCGTTTCGACCGTAACATTCATGTAGACATCTACGAGCCGCGCGATTTCGAACATCCTGGACCGGCAGGATGCAACATGTGCGGCGGCATCATATCTGAATCTTTAGTGCAGGCGCTGGCCGTCGAGGGGATTAACCTGCCCGACTCCGTGGTGCAGCGCGGCATAGAATCTTACGTCCTCCATACCGAAGCCGGCAGTTGCTGCATCAATACACCTATCGGTGAAAAGCGAATCGCCGCTGTACACAGGGGCGGAGGGCCACGGACTGGCCAGCAAGCAAAATGGCAAAGTTTCGATGCACACCTGCTCAAACTGGCTATCGCCGAAGGCGCTCACCGGCACACGGCGCGCGTCTCTGAGATCGGTTGGTACGGAGACAAGCCGCAAGTGAAGGTGAAAGGAAAACCTCCGGAAACATATGAGCTACTGGTGGGCGCCGTCGGCATGAATTCTCCGGACCTGAGTCTGTTCGAGAAATTGGGATTCGAATACCAGCGGCCGAAGCAGACCAAGACATACATCACCGAATTGCCATTGGGCGAGCAATTGATCAGCAGCCAATTCGGCGATGCCATGCACCTGTTCCTGCTGGACATCCCGCGTCTCGAATTTGCCGCCATGATTCCCAAAGGAGATTACGTCACCACCTGTCTGTTGGGCGAGAACATTGACAGGGATCTGATCTCTTCGTTTTTCCGGCATCCCGCGGTGCGGAAGTGTTTGCCTGCCGATTGGGAGCCGCCCGCCAATATCTGCCACTGTTCTCCGAAAATGTTCTTCGGGAATTCGCTCAATCCGTTCACTGATCGGGTGGTGTTGGTGGGAGATGCTGCCGTGGCGCGGCTATTCAAGGACGGCATCGGAGCCGCATACCGTACCGCGAAAGCAGCGGCGCGCACCGCCGTTTTCCAGGGCGTATCCGCAGCGGATTTCCGCGCCCACTACTGGCCGCAATGCCAGAGCATCATGCACGACAACTTATTTGGACGGGTGATTTTTGAGGTGGTGCATCGGATCAAGGAGATGAGGATACCGGCCTCTGCTGTTTTGCGAACCATCGGAGCGGAGGAGCAGCGGCCGGGGAACTCCAGGCGAATGAGCATGGTGCTATGGGATACCTTCACGGGGAGTGCTCCGTACAAAGATATTTTCATGCGCACACTGCACCCCAGTTTTATCGTGCCGTTTATCGCACGCAACATCGTTTCGGCTTTGCGTTCTAATTGGCCGAGCAAGGAGGTATCCGCAGCTCGGGCGTCACAAACGCAATCCACTACCCACATAGAAATGGGAGAGATCCAATGAAAACGGGTGAGCTCGGTAAGACGTTCCGCGACGGTGAAGTGATCATCCGCCAAGGTGAACCCGGCGATCGCATGTACATCGTCCAGGCGGGAACCGTCGCAGTCAGCGCCCATAAGAATGGGCAGGAATTTCAGATCACGAACCTGAAAACGGGGGACGTCTTCGGCGAGATGGCGTTATTCCAGCAAGAGACCAGATCGGCGACTGTCCGCGCCGTTGGCGAGGCTCGCGTGATTACCGTTGATAAGAAAGGTTTCCTGCGCAGAGTACACGAAGACCCCTCGCTTGCATATCGCATTCTCCAACAAATGTCTGAGAGGCTTCGCAGAATGAATGGTGAGTTATCCAGGTCGAATCGCGGCGTTTTCGTCGAACGGAGGACGTTCAAGGAACGCCGAGCCGTGGACCGGCGGCAACGCACAGCGCATGCAGCGGCCAGTGAGAAGCGAGCCAGAGCCGATAGGAGGGGACCTGATAGAAGGAAGAACTACTCCCAAATAGCATAGATTCGACCGCAATGGCGAATATAAATATGCCTTTGTAAGTGCCCCACATTTTTTCTTCCCCCTGTACTCCCGCCCTCTTGCATTCGCGCGGCTTCTAGGAAACAATCTCTTGCATGGCTCGACTGGAAAGAAAACGGAATCCCACCCTGGAAGAGATGCAGCAGGCGTACGCTCAACGCCGCCTGGTGATGGAAACACCCCAAATCCCGCCGTTCCATCGCGGGAACATATCGGCGTTGATGGATTTTCTGGAAAAAGTTGCAAGCCTGCAGAACCGGCGCATCAAGGCCAAACTATCGGGTGACACGGCGCGTGTATCGGAAATGCGCGCCAGCCAGAAGAAGCTTGCCGGGTCTGAGCAAGCGCAGTTGCTGAGAACCTTTCAACTGACTTTCTGGGGCCGCGTTCTGGCAGGAGCCCTGGCCCAGGGAATAGCGCTGAGTCTGTTCATTTCTCTGATCCAGCTCGCTATTACGCGCCAGTGGAGTTGGTCTGTTCTTTCGCTCGTAACCGTGCCAATCATCTGGGTCGCTCTGATGTGGGGCCTTGCGCCACCGGTTTTAGGAACCTCGTCATCCCCCAAACGAGCCCGCAAACTGGCGCGTGCTTTGAGCCGCCGGACACAGATCGCCAGCGTCTATGCCTTAGTAGCGCGGCCTTGGCTGACAGCAGTGGCGATCTGGAAAATGCCCCCTCAGCTATGGGCCGCTTACAAAGCGCGAAAAGCTGCCAAAAAGTAGGGCCCGCCGCTTCATGTGTGTCACTTCCGTTGCGGCTCTGATACGTCCAACCAAAAGGCTCTTTGGAACCGCCTCGGCTTGAGATAGACTGCTTATTTCGAGGAGGACATTGTTTTGGGTACAGCCGCTCCGCCAACTCCGTCTCCCGCGTCCGCTGCACGTCCCGCGCCGCGGCCCGCAATTCCCACCGATGCCATATTGTCCGTAATGCTGCAGGCGTCCAGGAATGTCAGCGACTTGATTTTTTCTCCCGGACGCCCGCCACAGGTGGAGTTGAGCGGCCAACTGATTCCCGTCGCAGTTGAGGGTCTGCCGAAGCTCACCGCTGAAGATACCGCGCGGATCGCGACGGACCTGATCGGGAAGAACAAGCTCGCCGTCGAGAAGCTGCGTCAGGAAGGCTCGTGCGACATTTCGTACAGCCTGACGGGCAAGTCCCGCTTCCGCGTAAACATCTTTATGCAGCGGGGTACCTGTGCCATCGTGATGCGCGTCATCCCGACAGACATCCCGGATTTTGAGACCTACAACTTACCTCCGCAGCTTGCCAACATCTGTGAACTGAAGAATGGAATTGTCCTGGTCACTGGACCCACGGGTTCGGGAAAGTCTACGACCCTGGCTGCAATCATTGACAAGATGAATCAGGAAAAAGCCATTCACATGGTGACAATCGAAGATCCCATCGAGTTCTTGCACCCGCACAAGAAATCGACTATTCACCAGCGCGAACTGCACAGCGATACCCCAAGTTTCTCCCTGGCGTTACGTGCCGCTTTGCGGCAGGCGCCGAAGGTGATACTTGTCGGCGAGATGCGCGACAAAGAAACCATCGAGACGGCGCTGGAGGCGTCAGAAACCGGACACTTGGTGTTGTCCACACTCCACACCGTGGACGCGTCCAAGACGGTTGAACGCATTGTCGGCGTGTTCCCGCTCGCGGAGCAAAACGTCATTCGCTCGCGATTCGCGAAGGCGTTCCGGTACATTGTGTCGCAGCGTCTCATCCCCAGGAGGGGTGGCGGGCGCGTCGCCGCCATGGAAATCCTGATCTCGACCATGCGTACCCGGGAGTACGTTGAAAAGGGAGAGGGGGAGGGAAGGACTCTGGTCGACGCCATGCGCGACGGGACACTCGACGGCATGCAGGATTACGATAACGTCATTGAGAAGATGATCCGCGACGGCGTAATTGAGATCGAAACCGGCCTTGGTTACGCTACCAACACCGGCAACCTCCGTCTTAACTTAGCTGATTTCATCGATGCAGCCGCTGCCACGCAGCATTAGCGAGTCCACATTCTCATGCGCTGGGTGATCCGGGAAACATCGAACCAGTCTGTCCAGGAACTTGCGCGCGGGTTAGGCATATCGCCTCTGCTCTCGCGTTTGTTGATCTTGCGCGGTATCCAGCAGCCGGATGCCGCCAGCCGCTTTCTGCATCCCCGCCTTGACCACTTGCACGATCCCTTTCAGATGCTTGGCATGGAAGCCGCCGTTCGCCGCGTATATCAGGCGGTTCAGCGCCAGGAGAAAGTCCTGATTTATGGCGACTACGACGTGGACGGGTCGCTGGCCGTGGTCGTGTTGCGAATGGCCCTCTCGATGATCGGCGCGCAAGTATCGCATTACATCCCGCACCGCGTTCGCGACGGGTACGGCATGCGCGAGGAGGTCATCGAACAAGCGCAGCGCGACCGCTACAGAGTCATTATCAGCGTGGACACCGGCATACGAGCTTTTCCGGTGGTTGAACGGGCCAGGGAATTGGGCCTTGATTGCATCATCACGGATCATCATGTGCCTCTCCCGAACGTGCTTCCACAGGCGCACGCGGTACTCAATCCGAAACAGGCCGGCTGCTCTTATCCTGACAAAGATCTCTGCGGCGCGGGAGTGGCGTTCAAGCTGGCGCACGCGCTGCTGCAGTCCCATGCGGAACATTCGCGGCGAATGGATGTGTTGCTGCCATCATTTCTGAAGATCGTCTGCATCGGGACGATCGCCGATAATGTTCCCCTCGTGGGTGAGAACCGGGTGATCGCGCGCTTGGGCCTTGAAGAGCTAAGAAAGCCGGTGAACTACGGACTCAAAGCGCTGATCGAAGCTGCCGGGCTAAACGGCAAAGCCATCACTGTGGAGGACGTTGCGTTCCGGCTGGGTCCACGCCTGAATGCTGCGGGTCGAATGGAGAGCGCACAGGATGTCATTGATCTTTTCACTTTGTCTGACGCCGAGAGCGCGCGCCAAGTAGCGCTGAAGTTGAATCGGCTCAATTCGGACCGCCAAGCGGCGGAGCACAAGGTGCTGGTTGAGATTGAAGATCGTATCCAATCATCTCCGGATCTCGCCTCTGACGCCTGCCTCGTTTTGGAAGGGAATGGATGGCACCGCGGCGTTGTCGGCATTGTTGCGAGCCGAGTCATGGATCGCTTCAACCGCCCAGCGCTTGTACTTACATGTGAGGAAGGCGTGGCGCATGGGTCTGGACGTTCATCTGATGATTTTCCGCTGCTGGATGCTCTCACCTCGTGCGGGGAGCTATTCGACCGCTTCGGAGGTCATGCCTGTGCTGCTGGGTTCGTTTTGCCAACGGAGAAAATCCCAGAGTTGCGACGCCGGGTGAACGCTTTTGCTGAAGGGCGAATCGCTGGCGTGCGTGCTGAGCCGCAACTTCCGATCGACGCCGAAATGTCCCTCGCGGAGCTCTCACCAGCTTTAGTAGAGGAACTCGAAGGTCTGGGACCACACGGCTACGGCAACCCGCAGCCGGTCTTCGCCGCGACGGAGGTCATGGTACGCGGGCCGCGCGTACTGAAAGAAAAGCATCTGAAATTTCATGCCGAGCAACACGGGCGCACTGTAGACGCAATCGGCTGGCGCAAGGCAGCGTGGATGGAAAAGCTAACGGCCGAGCCGGTTCAACTCGCATTCAAACTGTCCCTCAACGAATATCAGGGCCGGAGCACGCCGCAATTGGAACTGCTCGACCTGTTGCCCTATGACGCAGTCGATCCCTTATCCGCAATCGGCACCACCGCACGCGTCACCGTGTAGCCCCCCCAAACACACCTGCATCGAATGAGGGTAGCCACGGCGAACGTACTTTTCACCGTGGGCTTCCGCGTGGACCGAGCACGAACCCACGGCGAGGAAATCGCTCGCCATGGCTACCTCCCTGTACGCGCGCCAAGGCGCTGTGCAATGTTAGCCCCTCCAAAGCACTCCCGCGTTGAATGAGCTACAATAGAATTAATGAAGGGCCCCAGATTTCGTATTTCATGGCTTAGCGTTTTATTGGTTGCCGTCCTGGCATTCGCCCAGACCTCCACCGATCCGGATGAGGTCGGCGTGCCGATCAAAGTGGACGTGAACGTCGTCAACGTTCTGTGCACAGTTCGCGACGGCAAGGGCAGGTTAATACCCAACCTGGAGAAAACCGATTTTGAACTTCGCGAGGATGGCAAGCCGCAATCCATACTCTACTTCACGCGGGAGACTAAGCTGCCGCTGACGCTCGGACTGCTCGTCGATTCGAGCGTCAGCCAAGGCGCGCTGATCGCTGAGGAGCGGGAAGCCGCCGCGGCGTTCTTTAAACAGGTACTCGGGGACCATGACGTTGCGTTCCTGATGAGTTTCGACGTGAATGTGGATCTGCTCCAGGACCTGACCGGCAGTGTTGATTTCCTGAAACGCGCGCTCGGTAATATCCGGGTCAACGGCGGAGGAGCCGGCATGAGCGGGCCGTTTCCCTCGTCCGGCTCCAGCGGCGGGACGCACCTGTTCGACGCGGTGTACCTTGCTTCTACCGAGGTGCTGCACAAGGAGACGGGACGCAAAGCCATCATCCTCATTAGCGACGGGCAGGACCAGGGAAGTAAAATTAGCCGACAAGAGGCGATCCGTTCTGCGCAGAAGGTGGACACAATCATCTACGGAATCCTTTTCGTGGACCGCTCTTTTTACGGCGGGCGTGGCGGTTTCCCAGGTTTCGGCTACTCGGGTGAAGGCAGTTTGAAAGACTTGGCGGAAGAGACCGGCGGCAGGGTTTTCAACGCCAAGAATCAGAAAGAACTCAACGATGCCTTCGACCGCATCGCGACCGAGTTGCGCAATCAATACAGCGTCGGATACACACCGACCAACAGTGCCCGCGACGGCAGCTATCGAAAGCTCGGCGTTAAAGTGACGAAGGGCAGCGGACTGAAGGTCCAGGCCCGCAAGGGGTATTACGCGCTGCCGAAAGACTCGGATGGCGTGACCCGGTAGGTTACGTCACAGCACCAGAACTACCTTCCCGAAGCTCGCGCGGCTGCTGATCAGCTCATGGGCCGCCCGCGCCCGTTCTAGCGGGAACTTGTGGCCTGCGACTGGATGTACTTTCGCATCAGCAAGAAATTTCATCACCGCATTCATGGAATCACGAACTATGTCAGGCCGCATCAGGCTGAGGCCGCCAAAGGTGAAACCCGCGACGTTGATGCTGCCGGTCATCAATTCGGGCACGCCGACCGTCGGGGCCGCGCCGGAGGACGTTCCATAGACCACCAATCTCCCGAGCGGCTTTAGGCATCGCAGCGTTTTCTCGAAGACCTCTCCACCGACGGATTCCAGCGCCACATCAACGCCTTCGTCTTGCGTGGCTCTTGTTAATTCGTCCACGAAATCGGTTGTGGCATAGTTGATACCAACGTCTGCCCCGAGCACCCGGATGCGGCGCAGCTTCTCGTCGGAACTCGCCGTTCCGAACACCCGTGCGGCCATGGCGTGCGCCAGTTGCACAGCCGCCGTGCCGACTCCGCCGCCGGCGGCATGGATCAGCACGCTCTCGCCGGGTTGCACTCGTCCGAATACATGTAGCGCCAGATACGCCGTGATGAACACCTCTGGGAATGCGGCCGCCGCTTCGAAATCGAGATTGTCAGGAACCGCCATCAGCAACCACGACGGCATGACTGCCCGCGCCGCATAGCAGCCGCAGGTCTCGCGCAGCACGGTGCCCATGACGCGCTGTCCAGGCTTCCATTCTGTTACTCCCGGGCCGGGCTGAAGGACTATACCGGCGGCCTCGAAGCCGGGAACAAAGGGAAGTGAACGGCGCCCATAGCTGCCGCGTCGCATGAGAATGTCGGCGTAATTCACCCCCGCCGCCTTGACCTCGATCAGCACCTCGCCTTGACGCGGCCGCGGTTCCTGCACCTCGGCGATTTGCAAAACGGAGGCTTCTCCATATTCACGTATCTGGATTGCTTTCATAGTCGTTGCGCTGCTAGCGCCTTCTCCATTAACCAGGCATCCGTGCCATCCGGATAATAGCTGCGTAGCCAGCGCCTGGTAGCGTAGCCCAACGCGTTATAGAACCGAATCGCACCTTCATTATTCACGCTTACTTCTAATATCACCCGAGTCGCGCCGCGGGCTTTGAGCTGTTCCTCCGCGATTTCCATAAACTTCCTCCCTAGCCCGGCACGACGAAACTCCGGGAGGATATCTATGGTAACGATGTGACCGATCGGCTGCTTCTTCTGGTACGCAAGCACGAACCCTACAATACTCCCGCTGTGCTCGGCCACCAGCGCGAAAGCGCCGCGCTGCACGAACCCGAACGCCATCTCTTCGGGTGAATACGCGATGGCTTCTGAGAAACATTTGCGATCGATATCGCAGATCGCTTGAAAATCGGCCGGCTTGTACTCCCGTATGATGAAACTCTCCTCAGGAGAAGACATCGCGGATAGTTTCCTTGATGATGATCGCGGTATACAACTGGCCGTTAATTTCGTAGGAGGGGCTGGCGGTTTCGCCTGCGTTGCCGTCAGCGGGCAGCAGTTCGAAATGACGGTGAATCTGGTAGTCCTCCTCCCAAGCCGAAAACGCCAGCTCCAGTTCTTCCCGGGACACACCAAAGTCACGCAGGGGCATGGGGCGGCCAAAAGCCTGCGCTACTTCCAGATATCTCTCGACAGCCCTTCCTAGCTCCATGCCGTTGTACGCGCCGCCTCAGGAAACCCAAGCAAGCCTTATGCCCTGAACCTTCCACTCTCGGTTGTCTTTTCGGAGTACAAACTCGTATCCTTCGCCGCACAATAACCCACAGTGGAATCCCACTGACGCTAGTGCTCGCGAGATATCGGAATTAACGAAAATTTCAAACGACAGCGTTCCGGCAAGTTCACGTTCCGGTCGCGCCACAGTGTAGTTCCAACCGTTCGCGTCAAAGCACCAGAATCCGTTTCGTGCGTCCGCATAGCACCGACCCTCATGTGTACTCGGAATTCCATTCCGCAGCACCGCAGCCACAGCACGGTGTTGCTCGTTAGAGATGGAAGCAGTCACTTCCCAGTAGCCTTTCTTGATCCAGCGGAGAGCTTCGTACGCTGCACTTGATGGGAACGTTTGTGGCCGTTTTTGAGCCGCCATTTCCAACGCGGGTATTGCCTCATTCGCTCGCATTACGCCAAGCGATAAAGCTGCTTGTTGCACTAACTGCCAGTGTTCGTAGTAGTCTTCGTCCAGAAACGACATCAATACCTTTCGGTTGCGGGGGGAGTTCGAGGATGCGAGTGCAAGAGCCATTACATGTTTCAGGTCAGTATTAGTTAGTGGAGCCTTCTGAATGACCGAGACCGCAGCGTCTCCCCCGATGTAAACTAGCGCTCCGAGCGCAACATTACGCTCTTCAATTGATTTCGTTCGTTTCAGTAACTGTCGTAACGGGGAAATGAGGGCTGGTCCCGCCTCCAGCGCGGCTTGTGCGAAGGCCTTAGTATCGACGCGGGATCTGATAAGCAAATCGATCTGTTGTTGCGTCGAAAGGCGCTGGGCGGCCACACAGTGCATGGTCACCAGGAGCGCGATACCAAGCGAACCAACTCGCCGCATACCTCAGCTCTCGTTGTTCGGAATGTCACCCGGGACTCACTGGGTCAATAAGATTCTAAATGAACGGGCAGGGTAAGCAAAATACACCCTGAAACGCGCGCCGAGAATACGTCTCGGCCAAATGGCGGGTCAATTGCTTCCATATACGGCCTGAGCCGGCGTTGCACCGTTAAGAATCTACGGCATGCCCGCTTTCTTACGGCCAATCAACATTCGCGGTGCTCCCAGCGGTCAGGCCGCCGGAGAGCAGGTGTGGACATTCGAGACACCACTGGGGTAAATCTCGCTGCTCTGGGGGATTTAGCCCAAAGTGGGACTGCGGCAGGGTTAAACTGGGGAGTACTAGGTCGGATTTTTTTACGATTCTCACGTTAGAGGTTGCGGCTGATCGGCTCTGCCTCTGAAATCAGCAACAACGGCAAATTAGGAGGATGGATCATGGATTTTCAGCTAGACGAGGAATTGTTAGCGATTCAGGAGGCAGCGCGGGAGTTTGCCGAAAAAGAGGTCGCCCCCACGGTAGACGAGGACGACAAAGAACACCGTTTCCGCCTCGACCTGGTCAAGAAAATGGGCGAGCTGGGATTCTTTGGCGCCACCATTCCCGAGGAATACGGCGGAACGAACTCCGGGTTCGTCGCTCTCGTCATCATCACGGAAGAGATTGCCCGCATTCACAGTTCTCTGCGCGTAGCGCTGAACATGCAGCTCGGGCCGTCCCGGGCGCTGATCGAGTTCGGTAATGAGGAGCAGAAGAAGAAGTGGGTTCCCGGAATCGTGAATGCGGACATCATCTCCTGCTTCGCCATTACGGAGCCGGACGCTGGATCGGACGTAGCGTCCATGCGCACGCGCGCCGTGCGTAAGGGCGATCACTACGTGCTGAATGGCAGTAAGACGTGGATCTCCAACGCGCAGGTGGCCGACCTCTGTCTCGTTTACGCGTACACCGACCCCGATAAGAAGCATCGCGGCATGGCGGCGTTCATGGTAGATATGCGCTCGCCGGGTGTGACCGCCAAGCCGATCGCTGACAAGCTTGGCACCAACGCTTCCCCCACCGGGGAGCTGTTCTTCGATAACTGCGTCGTCCCCGCAGAGAACCTGCTGGGCAAAGAGGGCGACGGGTTCAAGATCTGCATGACGGAGTTGAACGGCACACGTATATCGTGCGGCTCGGGAGCAGTGGGGGTCGCTAGAGCTTGCCGCGAGGCCGCAGTCGCTTACGCCAATCAGCGCGTCCAGTTCGGCCAGAAGATCGGCGAGTTCCAGATGGTTCAGGATCTGATCGCTCAGATGACGGTGCAGGAACACGCCGCCCGTCTGCTGCTTTATCGCGCCGCGTGGCTGAAGGACCAGGGATGTCCGCACACGCTGGAGGTCTCGATGGCGAAATACTTTGCCGGCGAAGCCGCCGCGTTCTCGTCCGACTGCGCCCTGAAGATTTTCGGCGCGTGGGGATATTCGAAGGAATATCCGGTGGAGCGATACTTCCGCGACTCTCGTTCGTACCAGATCGTGGAGGGCTCGGCGAACATTCAGAAAATCATTATCGCGCTAGACCAGCTCGGCTACCGCAAGGCCAACAAGTAGTGGCCCCGCTGCGCCGAAGCCCCGGAGGGGCGATAGAATGGAGCCCACGGCGTGAGCCGTGGGATAACGAGACACGATCGTAATAAGCCCCGTAGGGCGACAGAAAACGAATGGTAATCCGGCATAATCTTTCGCCCTTCCGGGGCTCTCGGGCTATAGGCGCCTATTCCCCGGATTTACACCCGGGGCTAGATTCTGCCGCCCCTCGGGGGCTGATTATCCGGCCTTTCATGATCCAGATTTACCCGTGCGCTGACGCATCCAGCGGATGAGTATCACGAACCATTCGGCTGGTAGCCCAAGCGCATTCAACGCAAGTTTTCATAAAGGAGAGTACTCAGTGAGCAATACTCAGCAGAAGGTCCAGGATGCAATGGAAGAGAAAGTCCAGGATTTACTCGCGCGCAAAGACAAGCTGCGGCTCGGCGGCGGTCAGGCTGCTATTGATAAGCAGCACGCCAGCGGCAAAATGACTGCCCGTGAGCGCCTCGACTACTTCTTCGACGCCGGCACCTTCATGGAGTTCGACCTGTTCGCAAAACACATCGGCACCGATTACGGGCTCGACAAACAGACCCTGCCCGCCGATGGTGTGGTGACTGGATACGGGAAGGTGAATGGCCGCGAGGTCTTCGCCTACTCGGAGGACTTCACGGTGGTCGCCGGAACATATGGCGAGCGTCACGGCAAGAAGATTTGCAAGACTGTGGATCTGGCGCGCAAGATGGGCGTACCGGTCGTCGGGATGAACGACTCGGGCGGCGCGCGTGTCACCGAAGAAATGGGCGCGCTGAGCGAGTATGGCCAGTTGTTTTTCCGCCATGTTCGAACCTCGGGCGTGATCCCGCAGATCGCGCTCATCATGGGCCCGGTAGCCGGAGGGCAGGCCTATTCGCCCGCGCTGATGGATTTCATCTTCATGGTGGCGAAGACCAGCTATATGTTCATCGCCGGTCCTCCGCTGGTCGAAGCGGTGGTGTTCAAAAAGACCACCAACGAGGAGCTCGGCGGACCGGACATTCACGGCCGGATCAGCGGTGTCTCCGACATGACTGTCGCCGACGATAAAGAATGCCTGGATCGCACCAGGCAACTGCTTGCTTACCTGCCGCCGAACTCATCCGAAAAGCCGCCGAGGTTGGAGCCGACGGACGATCCGACACGTGTCTCTCCCGAGTTGCGCCGGATCATTACGGCCGACCCGCGGCGCTCCTATCACGCTCACGACGTGATCGCGCAGGTTGTGGACAACGGAGAATTCTTCGAGATCAAGAAGGAATTCGCGCCCAACCTGGTGGTGGGCTTCGCGCGCCTGCACGGTTACACGGTCGGTATCGTCGCCAACAATCCTCCGGTCAAAGCCGGCTGTCTCGATGTGGACGCTTCCGACAAGGGCGCTCGCTTCATCCGCTTCTGCGACGCCTTCAATGTCCCGCTGATCAATTTCCAGGACGTGCCCGGCTTCCTGATCGGCAATGAGATGGAGGCAAAAGGAATCATTCGCCACGGCGCGAAGATGCTCTTTGCCTATGCGGAGGCAACCGTGCCGAAGATCACCATCGTGCTGCGCAAAGCGTACGCCGGTGGGTATCTTGCGATGTGCAGCAAGGATCTCGGTGCTGATTTCGTGTTCTCGATCCCGACCGCCGAAGTCTGCCTCATGGGGCCGGAGGGGGCTGTCAACATTCTGTTCCGTAAAGAGCTGGCCGCGGCTGAAAATCCGAAGGCCGTGCGGCAGCAGCGGCTGCAGGAATTCTTTGATAAGTACGTCAATCCGTATTACTCGGCTGCACTGCAGCACGTCGACGACATTATTGACCCGCAGGACATCCGACCCTCGATCATCCGGGCGCTCGAAGTCTGCATTAACAAACAGGACGAGCTCCCGCGCAAGAAACACGGCAATATGCCGCTGTAATACAGGTATCAGGGTGTCGGGTGTTAGGTGTTAGGGTTCAAGGATCGCTTCCTTAGCTACACCTAACACGCCGGCATCTAACACCTAGCACCTAACACCTGATATGATGTTCAGTTTACTTGCGCCCCGGTAGTTCAGGGCCGCAAAACAGCTCATGCAGTAACCTATTTCAGGAGGAAAGTTTCATGGCCGAATCCGTCACCGCGCCTATGGTGGGCAAGGTATTCCAAATCCAGTGCAAAGTGGGAGACAAGGTTGAAGAAGAGCAGGTCATCATCGTTCTCGAGGCCATGAAAATGGAGATTCCAGTGACAGCGCCCGTCGCCGGCACGATCAAAGAGATCAAGGTGAGCGAGGGTGACACGGTGGAATCGGATACCGTCCTAGCTGTTATCGAGTAGCCAGCCGAAAGGTATCGAGTGCTGGGTCTTGGGTGTACCCAGAGCCAGCCAGCACCTTCCGAACGCCTATAAACTAACACCTGAAACTGAGACCCGCCCCAGAATGACCGCGCCGCTAAAGTTCGGTTACCTGATTCCTACGCGCGAAGCTGTCATGCGCGCGCCCGACGGCCGCGCCGATATCGGGCGCATGATCGAGCTTGCTGTCAGGGCCGAGCAAGGGGCCTTCGACTCTGTCTGGATTGGCGACAGCATTTTTGCCCGACCCCGCTTTGAAGCCCTGACTACCCTTGCAGCCATCACGGCGCGCACTCAGCGCGTCGAACTTGGCACGGCTGTGTATCTGACTCCACTGCGCCACCCGGTTCCACTGGCGCAGACAGTAGGTAATCTGGATCTGCTTTCAGGAGGCAGATTCCTGTTCGGAATCGGCATCGGCCCCGGCGCCGCCGCTGTTCGCGCGGAATATGCCGCTTGCGGAACCGACTACCGCTACAGCGGGGAGCGGCAAGAAGAAGGGTTGCGGATCATGAAAGGGCTGTGGACTGGCCAGCCCTTCACATTTGAAGGAAAGCATTTTCAGATTCGCAACGCCACATTGCATCCGCTGCCAGCGCGTCCCGGTGGGCCGCCGGTCTTGCTGGCCGGCGCGTCAGAGCGCCCATTGCGGCGCGCGGCGCAGTACGGAGACGGCTGGTTGCCGATCAGTCATGACCCGCAGGAGTTCTCGGAAAACTGGAAGAAGCTGCAAGAATACTCCGCGCAAGCAGGACGCGATCCCGCCAAGCTGATGCGCGTTTTGTATGTGACACTGAACGTCAGTAGTGATGTGGCGCGGGCCGGAACCGAGAGCGAAGCATTCCTGGAAGGTTACTACGGCGCGATGCACAAGCAGATTGCGCGGACGCAAGCGATCTTTGCCGGGGAGCCGGAAGCGTGCGCCGACTTCATCCGAGCCTTTGCCACGGCAGGCGCGACGCATTTCATCGTACGCTTCTCGTCGAGCGATCAGGAACCGCAGATGGACCGGTTTGTCGCCGAAGTGGTGCCGCGATTAAACAGCAGCACTAAATCTCTTCCCGGGTGATTCCGAGTTTTCTCATTTTAAAGTTCAGGGTGGTTCGTTTGAGGCCGAGTATGGCAGCCGCGCCGTGCGGTCCGCCCACCACGCCTTTGGTCTCGCGAAGCACCTGGATAATGTGTTCGCGCTCGATCTCTTCGAGAGTACTGCCGTTGCTTGACGGAGCTGGATTTTGATCCATAGCCTTGAGCTCCGAGAGCGGCACCCGCAGCTCCGATCCCTGCGACAGGATCACGGCGCGCTCAATCAAGTTCTCAAGCTCGCGGACATTCCCCGGCCAGGACCAGTGGACCAGCGCCTGCATGACTTCCGGCGGAATGCTTTTAATGGGCTTGTCGGAACGCTGTGCGTGTTTCTGAAGGAAGTAGTGAACCAGCAGAGGTATGTCGTCTTTCCGCTCACGAAGCGGCGGAAGGGTAATTGGGAACACGCTCAAGCGATAGAACAAGTCGCGGCGAAAGAGACCGTCCTTCACCATCTGGGACAAATCGCGGTTGGTAGCGGCGATCAGACGCATATCCACGGGAATCGTCCTGGTGCTGCCGAGCCGCTCGAATTCTTTTTCTTGAAGTGCTCGCAGCAGCTTGGGCTGCAATTCGAGCGGTATATCTCCAATTTCATCCAGCAACAGGGTTCCGCCATGCGCGAGTTCCAGGCGGCCGATTTTCCGCGCGATGGCGCCAGTGAATGCCCCTCTTTCGTGCCCGAACAATTCGCTTTCGAGCAACCCGCTGGGCACCGCAGCGCAATTGAGCTTGACAAAAGTACGTTCGCGCCGCGGGCTCAGGTTGTGAATGGCGCGTGCGATCAATTCCTTGCCAGTACCGGTTTCTCCCAGGATCAGCGCAGTTGCGTCGGTCGGCGCAACCGTTTCGACCTGTTTCAGAACGCGCTTCAGCGGCGCGCTTTCTCCGATGATTTCCTCGAAGTTGTATTCGGTTTTCAACTCGTCTTCGAGGTAGAGCTTCTGCTGCTCCAGGCGGTCCATAGCATCGGCAATCTGGCGAAAAGCCAATGCGTTGTCCAAAGCCACCGCGACCTGGTTCGCCACTTGAATCAGAAGCCGGACCTTTTCGTCCGGAAAGGCATCTTCTTGGAAACTCGCAACGACCAGAACACCTAGGGTGCTGCCGGCATGAATGAGTGGCACCCAGCAAGCGGATTTCACGCCCATACGGAGCCAGTGCTTTAGCAGCTCGGCGCGCTGCATCGCCGCCGGAGGGAACAAACTCATGTCCATCCGGTTCAGCACGACGGGTTCACGGAGCTTGAAAACCCAGCCCGAGGGCGACTCATCAATCGGCAATAGAACATCGGTGAATGTTGGTTGATGGGTTTCTGGGCTGGTCAGGCGTTGCACGCGCAATTTACCACTGCCGGGGTCAAATAGAGCGAGGCTGGCAAAATCATGCGCGACCACTTGGCGTATAGTCGCTGAAATCGCCGTAAACAGTTTTCGAACTTCGAGGTTCGAGACGAGAACGTTGGTGACTTCCAGCAGCAGAGCTGCTTCTGTCCTCTTGCGTTCCGTAATGTCTGTGGAGACGCCGCCAACGCCTCGCGGCTTGCCAGCCGCATCATAGATCGGAAACTTCATCGAGATGTAGGTGTGCAGGCCGTCGCTCTGCGGAACCACTTCCTCAAACTCCTGTGGGCAGCCACCTGAGCAGCACTCGAGAATTTTCAAATCGTTTGCCCGCCACAGATCGGCTTTGTCCTTGGGGAAGAGGTCGTAATCGGTTTTCCCGAGGATCTGGTCTCGGGTCAAGCCGAAAATCTTCTCATACTGGCGGTTGACCCTCAGCAGCCGGCCGTCTTTATCTTTGACATAGATAACAGCCGTGGTGTTGTCCAGAATGCTTTCCAGCAGTTGTTCGCGTTCTCGCAGGGCGTTTTCGGTGACGGTTCGAGCTGTGACGTCGGTGGCGATGCCCACAAAACGATATACCACCCCATTACTGTCCAACACCGGGTGGCCGCGATCATAGATAAACCGGATGGAGCCGTCCGGACGAACCACACGGTATTCGACTTCAAATGGCTCCCTCTTCTGCTGGGCTTCCAGGTATGTCTGCTTGGTCCGGTCCCGATCCTCGGGATGCAGTGCTTCAATTCAGGTATACGGATCGTAAAAAGTCTCCAGGGGACGTCCCCAAATCTCCTCGTATGCCGGACTGGCGTAAAGCATCTGGTAGGAATCGGCGTCTCGGACCCAGAAAACTTCATGCATATTTTCCGCGATCTGCCGGAATCGTTCCTCGCTTTCCTTCACCGCCTCCTCGGCCCGCTTGTGTCCGGTAATATCGATGGAAACTCCGCCCACCGCGTTAACCTCGCCAGAGGGACCGATAAGGGGGAATTTGGTTGCGACAAAAGTGTGCATGCCGTCCGCCTGAGGGATGAGGTCCTCGAACTGCATCGCGCAACGAGCATCGATGACTTGCCGCTCGTGATCTCGGAGTTGCTCGGCCCTTTCCCTGGGGAAAATCTCGAAAGTAGACTTGCCCACCATCTGCTCTTCGGTCAACCCGAAAAGAGATGCGCAATATCGGCTGACTTTGAGATAGCGGCCTTCCGTATCCTTGATAAAGATCGTCGCCGGAGAGTTGTCCAGAATGCTTTGTAGTTGTTGCTCGCGAACTCGGAGAGCCTCTTCGGCATTTTTCCGATCCGTAATATCGGTCGCCACTCCGCCCACCGCATAGGGCGTTCCGGAAGCATCCCGCAACGGAAATTTCATCGAGACGTAGGTATGAGGACCGTCGCGGTGCGGCAACACGTGTTCGAACATCAGGGGCGAACGAGACTGAATCACCTTCTCATCATCGGCTTGCACAGAAGCCGCCACGTCCGGAGGGAAAATATCCTCGGCGCGACTACCGATGACGCGGGATTTGGGTACGCCGAAGGCTATTTCAAATTGCCTGTTGACCTGTTCGTATCGACCTTCTAAGTTCTTCAGGTAGATCAAGGCCTGCGAGTTCTCCAGAATGTTTTCCAGTTGTTGCTCGCGGTCACGCAGAGCCTTCTCGGTGCGCTCTTGCTCCGTAACATCGCGGATGACACCGACGATGAACTTTTTCCCGCCTGGGCTGGTGAACAGAGATTTCTTGGTTACGACATTATGGACATTCCCGTCCACGTCCGTGAAGGTTTCCTCGTTGGTGTTGGTCTCTCCTGTCGAAAAGACCAGATCGTCTTTTGACCAGAATACGTCGGCCTCTTGCTTTGAGAAGAAGTCGTGATCCGACTTGCCGATCATTTCTTCGCGGCGGTGTCCCACGAACTGACAACATGCGTCATTCAGCAGAACCCAGCGATGTGCTTCGTCTTTGACGAACACGGGGTCTGGGATGTTATCCACGATGCTTGCGATGAAGTGATCTGCTTCCTGCCGGGCGGAGTCAGCCTCTTTGCGCTCCGTGATGTCGCGCAACACGACCAGCACTAATGGCTCATCGGCGCCCTTCAGCACCGGGCTTAACACAATGTCAGCGGGGAATTCAGTTCCGTCCTTGCGCCGGCCACGTACCTCGCTGCTCACACTCATCTGGCGGGTTTCCGCATGCGCAATGAAAGCACGGTGCAGCCCCGCATGAGCTTCGCGGCTTTGTTCCGGTACCAGGATCTCCACCGGTTTGCCGACTAACTCTCCCCGCGAATAGCCGAATAGCTCTTCTAGCCGTGTATTCACATGGACGATCTCCCCCCCGGAATTCGTCACAAGAACGCCATCGGGAGCAGAGTCGCAGAGCTTCTCAAACAACAGTTCGGTCCTGATGTCTAACGCGGCTTTGCTGGTATCGCGCTGAGTCATACAAGAAGGGACGAAGTGGGCTGATCGGGGTTCCCATTCCGTCATGCCTATACGTATTATAGGCGGCGAATGCCTCACTTGCGGTGGGGTATGTGCCCCAGTTGCTCGTAGCAGACGAGCAAAAACTGCTAAAGCATCGCACGCACGATGAAGTTGAGCACGCTGAGTACCAAACTTCCAATGAGCGCCGGCCAAAAGCCTCGAATCTCAAATCCGCCTACCAACAAAGCGGCGAACTTTAGCATCAGCGCGTTGATGACGAACCAGAACAGTCCAAAACTGAGAATGGTGAGCGGAAGCGTGAGAATCTTGAGAATCAGTCCAAGTGTGCCATTGATGAGACCGATGAGAACGGATGCGACCAGGGCTGTGCCAAACCCCGTGACCATAAATCCTGGCACCACGTGGGCTACTATCATCAATGCAACGGCGCTCAAAACCCAGTGGATTAACAGCCTCAGCAAGTCCGGCCTCCGTTATTTCGGGATTCGGACTCGGGATTCGGCGTTCGCCCGAATTCCAAACTCCGAATCCCGGACCCGGCTGTTTACGGAATCACATTTCGAACGATGTCGTAGATGAGAGCTGTTTTGGGGTTCATCAGAATCACGTTGTTTCCGATCACCACCCGTGAGTACCCCGTCGGAAGCACCGATAGCTGCCGCTCCAGATCAAACGGCAACGGCTGGAGTTTCTTTTGCAGGCCGGGAGGCAGTGTGCCGCGCTCGCGTAGCTGCTTTTCAAGTCCCGGCGGCAGCCGGTCACGTTTGGCTAAACCCGGTGGTAGTCCGCTACGCCTCGTTCCAAACCAGTCGGTGATGATCGTCCTGTCATGAGTCGAGAAGATAGGCTCCGAGGGCGGCAGCGTTCTTCTGATCTTGTCACCCGTCGATTCCGAAGGTGGGCTATTCCTGCCGCCTTTGCCTTTGCCCTGCGCCCAAATGGAAGTTCCCATCGCGAAAATTGCCATTACCAGAACGACTGTGATCGTACGCATATGCCTCCTCAGGAGTTGATTCCCGCCAGGAAATAATTCATCTGCATGCAGGGCCTCTGGTCGAAGTGTATCAAAGATTGGGATTCATCAGACAAATCAAGTAGAATTCTCCTGCTTATCGGTGAACTTGTGAACCTAAAAGAAACGGCAGTAGTACCCAAAACGGAACAGGAGCAGCACCCATGACGCTTGTGCTGAGTAATGAGGACGTAGCACGTCTCTTGCCGATGAACGTAGCGATTGAGGCGCTGGAGCCCTCCTATTGCGATCTCATCTGTGGAGAAGCTCTCTCGCCGGTGAGACGAGACATGCTGATCCCGCTGAATGAAGCCGAGAAGAGCAGATTCGTCGCTGCGCTCGGAAGGATATTATCAGATCATTTTTCAACGATCTCCCAACTTCTAGCTCCTGACTTCATGTCTTCAGATGAGAGCAAACTGCTCTTCCGTAGGCTCCGCTCAGCAGAACCAGGATTCATTGAGATAGGGGACTGTGGCTCGGGGAGGTAAGGGATCCGATTCGTAGTGGCAGGGCTTTCCTGCGGTGGCGCGAGCGAGATTCCAAACCTGTAGAAACGCCTGCCAGCGTGCTTTCCGCACCGGAGGAGTGTAGCTGACGACGAACCGCGCTTGCTGGTAAAGCTCTTCCACGCGAGGATCGCTATGCTTCCATTCGTAACTGAGCTTCTTGTCGTTGAATGGGCCAATCAGTTTGCGAACTTCGTCCAGCTCCAGCAGCTTTGAACCGGCGGGAATCAACAAACGAATGGCTAACTGGATCGGCGCCACGTTCTGTATCAACTCCGTCTCTGCGAGAAACGACAGCAGTTCAAAATAGCCTTCAACGGTAGTCCATGGTGTGAAAGTAACGAATGTCGGCGCAAGGTTCAGCCCGACGCGGCGCAGCAGTTCCACTGCGCGTACGAAATCAGCGCGCGTGTGCCTCTTGTCCAGAATCTGCAGCACGCGGTCGTCAATCGCCTCAGCGGCGCTCGTCACCAGAATGCATCCCGTGTCGCGCAACGTACTCAGGTAATGCGCATACTTCAGCAGATGCTCGACCTTTATGGTTACGTCATAGGTGAGGCTGGGGTATTCGCGGTGCAGAGCTTCCACGATTGCCAATGAATGCCCGGGACCATTGAAGAAGTCCGGATCGCCGAAGGTGATGTGAGACGCTCCAGCTGCGACCTGCTGGCGTACGTCCTGGAGCACCACTTCCCGCTGCACAATCCGAAAGCGGCCCTGATAGACGGGCACGATAGGACAATGCCGGCAAAAGTACTTGCAACCGCGGCTCGCTTCCGTATAGCCCGTGATACGAGGCTCTCCAATGCCGACATCCACTCGCGCATATCGCTCGAGTCCTGGCAAGCCGTCGCGATCAGGCACTCGGAACTGTTGCCGCTCGGTTGATATGAGAGGCTCCGGCTGGGTGCACCGCGATGCCGAATTGGAGTCCAGAGCTGAAACCGGTGAGCGGTCGTCCTTGGGCGCCGCGTCTAGCCGCTTCACAAGAGTTAGTAATCCCTGCTCGTACTCACCACCTAAGATTGTGTCCGCACCCAGATCGCGCAGGTAGGTTTCATTTACCACAGCGTAAAGTCCATAGAAGCAGAGGTGGGCGCCGGGGTTCATCTGGCGCACGCGAAGCGCGATATTCGCCGCCAGACGCGTCGCGGTATGCATAGGCACATAAAAAGCGACGAGGTCCGCGGCGCGAACGGCTGCTTCGTGAAGGGGAGATCGCGACAGATCGAGACAGGTAACGTGCGCGCCCGCTTCGCGCAGCCATGCTGCCGGTGAAGCCAAGCCGAAAGGCTGGCGCCCCAGTTCGTAAGTTGAGATGAGGACGACTTTCATGCCTATCTCAATGGTACGTCGCGTGGGGGATCACCGCAATGCGCGTTCACAGGAGAGCAAGGTGGTTTACCGGGCCTTGACCATGGCCCAAACCGGGATTTGTTTGAATCGCACGGGTGATGTATTGCTTCGCGGAGGAGACAGCTTCGAGCAGGCTCTGTCCCTTAGCCAGCCCAGCGGTGATCGCAGCGGAGTAGGTACATCCTGTGCCGTGCGTGTGTGGAGTATCAATTTGCGCCGCCGAAAACCGGTGGAACTCGCCTTCCGTGTAAAGAATATCGGTCGCTCCGTCCATCAAGTGTCCGCCCTTGACGAGAACATTTCGAGCGCCCAAATCGGCGATTACTTTGGCAGCCTCTTCGAGCGAGCCAGGGCCGAGAAAATCAAGGCCCGTGATGGCGATGGCCTCGTGCACGTTGGGAGTCACCAGGTAGGCGTGAGGCAACAGAGCGGATTTCAGCGCCGAGCGGGCATCTTCTGCCATCAGCGCCAACCCGTGTTTGCTGATCATTACCGGATCGACCACTAGCGGAAAAGAGAACTGAGCCGCTTTGGCGCCCACTGCTTCGATTACTTCTCGGGTGCCTAGAGCGCCTGTTTTAGCAGCTTGCGGTGGAATGTCCTCCAAAACGGCCTCGAGTTGCGCCATCACAAACGTGGCCGGCAGGTAGTCTACGTCGGTGGAGCGGACGGTATTCTGCACAGTCAAGAGCGTCAGGACGCTTTCGCCGTACACGCCAAACTGGTGGAAAGTCTTCAGGTCAGCCTGAATGCCCGCGCCGCCGCAAGGATCAGAGCCTGCAATCGTCAAAGCCACTGCTGTCATACCCACTTACCTGTTTGGCTAAGAATGCTGTTGGATCTGGACGGGCGGCGGACGAAGTTAGCCGCCGATTTGGAACATCTTGCGGTTCTGCGTGTAGACGCCTTCGTGCAGCCGGTGCCCCATGGGTTTGAGGTGTACGGCTTTCATTAGAATGTCGCGGACGGCTGCGGGGCCATTTTCGCGAAGCTGACGCTTGACGTCCATTTCATCATCATTCAGGAGGCATAGATGAAACTTGCCGTCAGCGGTGAGCCGCATGCGGTTGCAACTGCCGCAATAAGGATCGGAAACCGGACTGATGAAGCCAATGACCCCTGTGGCGCCGCGCAGCCGGTAATTCTTTGATTCATCCGCTGAGGACGACTCGGGGAGAGGATCGAGTTCGCCCAGTTCGCACTCGATTCGACTGCGAACCTCGTCGTTTGATACGTACTGATCGCGTACCAACGTGGCGCATTCGCCAATTCCGAATGGCATCATCTCAATAAAGCGCATGTGCCAGTCGCGTTCCAGCGTCAGAGCTGCGAGCCTTGTAACGTCCTCGTCGTTATATCCGCGTGCGACTACAGAATTCAGCTTGATAGGCGTCAGTCCCGCCTGTTCAGCGGCTTCCACGCCGCGCCATATCGCCTCGAGAGTTCCCCAACGCATAATCTTGCTGAGGCGCTCGGGATGCAGTGTGTCGAGATGAATGTTCACCCGTGTCAGGCCCGCGGCTGCCAATGGACGGGCCAATTGCGGAAGTAGTACCCCATTTGTCGTTATAGACAAGTCGCCGACGCCTGGGATCCGGCTCAAGCGTTCGACGATCTCGACCAGGTCCGGGCGGAGGGTAGGCTCGCCACCCGTCAAGCGGAATTTGCGAAAGCCTACTGACACCGCCACGCGCACGACATCGGCGATTTCAGAGGGGGTAAGCAGGTCTTCTGCAGGCAGGAACTGCAGGCCGCTTATGGGCATGCAGTATACACAACGCAAGTTGCAACGGTCCGTGACGGAGATGCGGAGATAATTGATTTCGCGCTGGTACTGGTCGAGGGGCATTAACCCGCCTCAAAATTCGTGTGTGACCGGGCACGATAGCCCGTCACGGCGGCTCAGTCCTGCGAAACGTCTAAACCCCGATATCGCGAGCACTGGAACGCTGCCGGTGAGCAGTTTAGCACGGTTCCGCAAACATACTACTATGAAAACAATTCGTTCTAGACGCTGAACGAGCTGCCACAGCCGCAGGTATTCTTCACATTGGGGTTGTTGAACTTGAACCCGGAGCCTTCCAACGTTTCAACGTAATCAATTTCGGTGTTATCCAGGTACAACAGACTGGCCTGATCCACGTAGACCCTAAGGCCATCAAAGTTAAATACCTTGTCCATGCCGAGCTCGTCTGCGTTCCCGGTCTTCTCGAACGTCATGGAATAGGAAAATCCGGAGCATCCGCCGCCTACAACACCGATGCGCAAACCCGACGGCATGGGATCCTGCTGGTTCAAGATCTCTTTCACCTTACTCACCGCGCCTGAGGTCAGACTAATCATGCGACACTTCCTCCTGAGTTATTGCGCGCTGATGGAGGCCGCTTTCCCCGCCCACACGCACGCCACAATATATTCTAACCTAGCGCTGCCGAAGGTTCAATGAAGACGCGTTGGGGGGACCAGCATGGTGGAACCCGGCTGGTTTCTTCGTGCGTCTGCCGGGGACCCCTTGCTAAAAATCAGTTGCGCTACAATAATGCGGATTCCCCCTTTGTGGTGCGCCGTTTTAGGGGGAAACCGAAGATAACCATCCCCGGAGGCTTATGCATGAGTTCCACCAGTGTGACTCCCCCGTTGAAAGCGGTTGCTAGCCAGGCATCTCACGCGTCTGTACAGGCGTCGCTGATCGATGAACGCCTGAATCAGCAGATGCCGGTGCATATCAGTAAGCTGACCCCGCTGACATTTCTGGAGCGGTCCGCCGTTGTGTTCGCGGACAAGCCTGCCGTCATCTACGACGATCAGAAGTTTACGTATGCGGAGCTTCGTGGCCGAGTACACCGGCTGGCCGGAGCTTTTCGACGTGCGGGAGTGCAGCCGGGCGACCGCGTTGCATATCTGGCGCCTAATATTCCGCCCATGCTGGAAGCCCATTACGCCGTGCCGCTGGCCGGCGCCATACTGGTGGCAATCAATATTCGCCTAAGTTCCGCCGAGATCGCCTACATTCTGGAGCATTCGGAAGCCAAAGTCCTGGTCATTGACGCGGAGCTGACCCCTGTGATTGCATCTGTCGCTCCAGATGTGAAATCCGTCAAGAAATTCGTCATCATCCGGGACACCGTAAAGGAATCGGCCATCGACGGTGCCGATTATGAGGAATTCCTGCAAATGGGCGAAGACCAGTTCGACGATTACTCGCTGCCGGATGAGAACGATGTTATATCGGTGAACTACACCAGCGGAACCACCGGGCGGCCTAAAGGCGTGATGTACACGCATCGCGGAGCGTATCTGAACGCGCTAGGCGTGGCCGAATTGATGGGCATGGACTGCAACAGCCATTACATGTGGGTGGTGCCGATGTTTCACTGCAACGGTTGGTGTTACACCTGGGGCGTGACAGCCGTGGGGGCGACACACGTTTGCTTGCGGAAAACCGATCCGGGAAAAATGTTCCACGTGATTCAACGCGACCGTGTGACCAACTTCTGCTGCGCGCCTACGGTGCTCTCCACGCTGCTCAATCACCCTTCGGCACGGGAGTTTCGATTGGATCACCCTCTGCGAGTGTGCCTCGGAGGAGCGCCGCCGTCACCCGCACTCATCCGCGAAGCTGAGCATGTGGGAATTGACGCTGCGCACATCTACGGCCTCACGGAAACCTACGGCCCGTTCACGGTATGCCAGTGGCGCGAGGAGTGGAACGCAAACCCTCTCGCGGAACGCGCGCAGATCAAGGCGCAGCAGGGAGTGGCGCACATTCTGAGCGGGACCGCGCTTCGTGTCGTTGATGGCGATATGCGCGACGTGCCTGCCGACGGGCAGACCTTAGGTGAAGTGGTGATGCGTGGCAACATTGTTATGAAGGGCTACTTCAAGGACCCCGCAGCCACCGAGACGGCTTTTCGCGGCGGTTGGTTCCACAGCGGCGATTTGGCTGTTATGCATGCTACGGGTTACATTGAGATTCGCGATCGCAAGAAGGACATCATCATTAGCGGCGGCGAGAACATCTCCACGCAGGAGGTTGAGAAGGCGATCTGCGAACACCCGGACGTTATGGAATGCGCCGTGATCGCAGTGCCTCATGAGAAATGGGGGGAAGTGCCGAAAGCTTACGTATCGCTTCGGCCTGGCCGTAACACCGGCGAGCGTGAGATCATTGAGTTCTGCCGTCAGAAGCTTGCACATTTCAAGTGTCCTCAAGCGGTGGTGTTTGGACCGCTTCCCAAGACTTCGACGGGAAAAGTTAAGAAGTTCGAGATTCGCGAAAAGGAATGGGCCGGTCGTGAGAAGCGAGTGAATTGAGCAGGAGCAGAGAATTGGCTGATACAAGACGCACTTCACGGATCGCGCTCTGCATACCCGTGGAAGTTTCAGGATTAGACGCCACTGGTGCGCATGCAACAGAAAGGGCCAACACTGCAACGCTGAGCCGACACGGGGCATATCTAGTCTTGCAGCATAAGTTTTCGGAAGGCTCCGATGTCTGCTTGGCTATTCCGCACCTGGAGCGCAAGCAGAGGTGCCGCGTCGTGTGGGTTAGGTCCGCATTCGGTGATAGCGGCCCGTATGAGACCGGAGTGGAACTGGACTCGGCGGAGAACTTCTGGGGTGTTCAGTTTCCACCGGAGGACTGGGTGGCGCCTAAACACGCGCCACTGGCCGGGACGCAGCCGAGACCGATGCCTTCTAGTATCGTTGGCGATCACGAGCAGCAGTTGCTGACTTTGACGGCCATGCTACAGGCGTTGATCTCGGTGCTGGAGCACAAACGTGTGGTGACTCCGGCGGAGCTCGCCGACATGCTCAGACGGAACAGTTGAAGCGCTGCATAGGTGGACTGGACTATGGAGATTATGAGTGTTCCGATGGAGACTCCGGAAGGAGCGAATCTCATCATCGGGCAAACGCACTTCATCAAGAGCGTGGAGGATCTTTATGAGGCGGTGATCAGCAGCGTGCCGGGAGTCAGGTTTGGCTTGGCCTTTAACGAGGCCTCCGGGCCTTGCCTGGTGCGTGCCGAGAGCAACGATGAAGGTTTACGGCAAGCGGCCATTCGCAATGCGCAGGCGATTGGCAGCGGACACGTATTTGTCGTCGTGGTGCAGAATGCCTTCCCCATTAACCTGCTCCGCGCGATACGTGAAGTGCCTGAAGTCTGCTCGATTTTCTGTGCCACTGCCAACCCGGTCGAGGTGATAGTAACGCAAGGATCACAAGGCAGAGGCGTGCTAGGCGTAATTGACGGCCTATCGCCGAAGGGTGTTGAGACGGCGTCCGACGTGGCCGCGCGAAAAGAGATGCTTCGCAACTTCGGATACAAACTGTAATACATTAATCTGCCATTTGCTACCTGATGACTCTGAGTTGACACCTTGCTCCAAACCGCATTCGAAGCAGCCGCTGGTATTGCAAGTATCCTGGGTCTGATAGCTAGCATCGGCGCTTTCTTCCAGGCCAAACGAGCTACAACTGTTGCCAAAGAAGCCCGTGACGGAATCGTCCTTCGCACGTTAGCAGACGAATTTGAGCTTGCATGTGTAAGGATCGATCAGTTGACGGACTTTTTGCTGCATGATCGACTACCGGAAGCGGCAATTCGTGCTCAGGAGCTTTCCTCAGCCATTAGACGAAATTCCTTACAGGCGTACGCCTTATCTATTGAGGATCACATAATATAGCGCGGCTCGAAGGGGAGCTTCGATTGCTCCCAGAAAGCCGCGATGACCCGGGGGCGGCGGCGGATGCGACGCAGCGTCCGGCGCGCCCCTTCGTGCAACTCCCACC
>JACPPJ010000069.1 GCA_016191085.1 Acidobacteriota bacterium
AGCCTGTCCCAGGGTCAGCCGTACGGCCCGCTCGATGCCATCATCGCCGATCTGCCGTGGCGCTCCCGGCCGGACCTCATCACCTAAAGCCGCGATCCCGCCTGTGATAAACCGATTCCGCCACATTCCTACGGTGAAGCCCGTAGTGTGCAAGTCTCTTTCGACTGCGAATCTTCACGGCTCTTGGTCGCAGCCGCCACCCGTTGTCCGAGAAGGCGGGGATTAAGCAATGCGGCGCGAATGGCGTGCCACACAGTGTTCTCCAGATCATCCCGGCGTACCCAACGGGATTTACAACGGGTTTTTCTCCAGCAGTGATAATAGAAATAGTTTTTGTCTCGTTGGCGACAATGCGTCCCGCAATACATTCCCGAACAATGCGCGCATCGAATCAACCCTTGCAGCAGGTATAAAGATTGCGCATTCCTCGGATCTGCGGGACTTCACGCTGAAAGATTACGCGAGTTGGGAAATTCGCATCAGCACAGATGCGAGTAGGTTTCTAATCCCGATCACAGCTTCTGATACGAAACGCTCTACTGGCCTCAACCCCCTTAAGCAAGGACGCGACCTCGATACCTTTCGCCGCGTGGCGGAACTCGCGCATGTGCTTCGGCACCGCTTTTGGCCTCGAGAGCCTCGGCCCCAGGACAGAAGAATTAATGACCTGTTTGCTTTATTTGCTGGCCGCGAGCGGCCTTACTCTTCTCGAAGCCCGGCGGGTGCTAACGTGATTGATCCGTTCGCGGGAAGTTGTGTCACGGGTGAGGTATGCGAGCGGCTAAAGCGGAGGTGGCGCTGTATTGATACCTCCGAGAACTATTTGCACGGCGCACTGGGACGATTTAAAGCGCCGCGTTCCGAAGAGCCGCTCGATCCAGATAACGAGCGATATTATTACAAGGCGCCGCGTCCTGGCATTCTCTGGAACGGCAATCGCGAGGAACCACTACCAAAGGACGGCGGCCCAAAACGCCGAATTAGTTCCCAAGCTAAGGCCAATCAAACGGCGCGAACACGGCCGGGCTCACTGTTCTAACCTGGCAACGAGGGGACGGACGTCCCGTAATTAGGGATGTGTATCTATGCGTCTCGATCAGAACAGGCCGTAAGCCAACAGTTGGCTTTGCGTTCCGACGTAGACTCTTTCGTTGGCGATCATCGGAACCGAGAACGGCATGTAAGCTTTGCGCCCGATTCGGGGGCGGCTGAAAATATGCCTTCGGAATGTTCGCAGATGCACGCAATGACGGAAAATGTTGGATCAGCCGAAAAAGCGCTCGAGATCACGCGGCTTATTTCGTTCCACGGCTTTTCAAACTCTTGTCGGCCATCTTGCGTAGTGTCTCCGAGACATCTCGGTTGGCGGTGAGGAAACGCAGATCTTGCGGGATGAGGCGGTTGAGCAACGTGAGCCCCACATCGAGCGGCAGGCGCGGGTTATTCAGGAGGTTTTTCACCACGACGTAATCTTTCATAAATTTGCGGTTCATGGAAATGAGGCGCAATACGTCCTGACTGACGTTTTTCAACGCGGCGAAGTTTTCAATTTCCGCGTCCGTCAGCTTAGGTGAACTCAGCACCGCGCGCGAGACCACTTTGCTTCCGTCGCGAATCAGTATGGCGCGTTCCTCGCGATTGCCGCGCAGCGCCAAGACCACTTTCTTGGCCACCGTCAGTTTTGCAATCTTGCTATAGACGCCTTCTTCTTTCTTCTCCCCGGCCTCGGCCTCTGCCCCTTCCTGCTCCAGCACCGTTTCCGTAGGCGTCTCTCCGGACTCGATCTCCTGGATGAGCATGTCCAGAAGGTCCACTTCCATAACGTAGCCTTCGAGCGCCGGCGCCTTCTGCCAATCGAGATACGCTGGATTCTCTTTCAGCGCGATCAGCGAGGAAGTCTTCAGCTCGTCCAAATGTTCCAGGACAACACTCAATACCGGCCGGCCTGCTTTGGAGACCAGCGTCGTAACGGCGTCTTCCGGTGAATTAGGATGACAGAGCAGTACCGGCAGCAGCGCCACGCGTGCGTGTTTGATCTCAAGAAAATAGCGCGCCACCGGCGGCGGCAATGACGGATGCGCCAGTGCGTCCAAGCTCAGTCGCTCATCGAGAGAGCCAAGCGTAGATTGCGCCGCTGCCGAGACCTGCGGGTCGGCGTCAGAGGCAAGCAAAACCAGGACACAGATGCGTTCGAGCGCGGGCATCTCCGCTTCTCCGCGTGCCATGGCGAGCTTGCCTTCAGGGCCGAGTGTCGCAACCAACTCGGCAGCGGCAGCCATATCCGGCATTTGCGGATGTGATTCGGCGGGCGCGCCAGCCGGGGCCGGAGCGGCGGGGTTTTGCTTCAGCGCCGCGAGCGCCGGTGTTTTCAGCAGGTCAAGATGTTGCAGCAGAGCGGCTACAATCTCGGAATCTCCTTTGGCGGCCAACTCTGTTATCACGTCTTGAGGCGTTGCTGGGTGGCGCAACAGAGTCTGCAGCAGCGATGGGCGGAAGTGCTCGGGGTCCAGGAAAAAACGTGCGGCCGCGTCCGATAGCGCCGGATCCGATAGCAGCGTGTTGCATTGGGCGTCGCTCAGGCGCGCCAAAGTGTCTGCGGCAGCCGCCCGGATTTCGGGGTCTTCGTCGGTGCACAACTTCACCAAAACATCCAGATTGGGTCGCGAGGAGTTCAGCGCAGCGCCGCGAGCCAATAGCATTTTTTCGGTCTGTGACAGTTGAGGCGCTATTTGCGGTTCGGTGGACACGGCGAAACACTCACGGTTCCGGCTGCGTTAAGCCTTTTGACGAAATGGTGATTGTTCTTACCTCACCGGAGCGGCCGATGGCAGGCAGCGGTTTTCCATTCAAAGTGAGAGTGACGGCGCCCGCGTCCCCGATGGTCAAGCGGAAGGAATCCCGCGCCTCAACGCGACGGCTGCGGTCTGCTTCCAAAATCCCCTGCCACTGCTTCTGGCCGTCGGCCGAGATGGACACCCAGCATTCCTTTCGTGCCTCAATGTTGAGGACCAGAGCGGAGGCCTCGGTGCTGACTGGACTCATAAATCTATCTGTGGCGACGGGAGGCGCGGAAGGCGTGCCAGCCGGCGTGGCGGTCTGCCGGCTTCCCCCGGGAAGCCCGGAAGCGGGAGATGCAGTCGGGGTATCACCTAAGCTACTCGGCGGAAGCGCTTCGGGAGTCGGCGATGCCACCGGCGGAGCAGCCGTGGCTTGCGGCGCAACGGTTTGCGCGTCGCGGCGTGCCGCGAATTGCCGCACTGCGTAAAACCCGCCGGCGATGACAGCGCCGAGCAACACGGCGGTGGAAACCACGCGCAAATATCCGCGGGTGGGCGACTCGTCAGCATTGGAAAACGGCACGAATTTCTGCTCCGGAGCAGCCGCGACGGGCGGCTGCGTCTGCGGCTCAGGAGATGCGCCAGTGGCCCGTAAATATTCACTTACGATGTGGTCCTCGTCCAGTCCCAAGAAGCGCGCGTACTGCCGCAGAAAGCTCTTGTCGAAGATGCCACCCGGCAGTAGATCGAACTGCTCGTCCTCCAGCGCTTTGAGCAGCCGCACCCCGATTTTGGTTTTTGCGGAGATCTCCTGGAGCGAGATGCCTTTCGCCTCACGTTCGCGTTTCAAGATGGCTCCGAAGGAATTCATGTTTGCTGCCGGTAGGGTTACAATCCTGATGAAACAGTTTACTATAGTGTCGGCCTCTGGGCGTGTCAAACAATTGCGATTTCAGACTCTGATTGTGGTGGCAATTGCCAGGATATTATAATGAGTCAGCCCCAATCGGCCTGCAGGCCACTTGCCTTTGATCATGGAAGAACGTACAAAAATCAACAACGTTGAGCAGAAGCTGAAAGAGCTATCATTCTTCCATGAGATCGGCAAAGCGCTCACCTCCACGCTGAATTTGAATCAGGTACTTCAGGTCATCATGGAAAAGATCAGCAGCCTTTTCCGGCCCGACACCTGGTCGTTGCTGCTGGTGGACGAGCACACCGGAGAGCTTTACTTTGAAATTGCCACCGGGGAAGCCGCCGAGTCACTGAAGGACGTACGCCTGAAGCCCGGCGAGGGGATCGCTGGTTGGGTCGCCACCCACGGCGAACCGCTGGTCATCGCCGATGTTTACAGCGACAAACGCTTCGCGCCGCGCCTGGACGAGCTGACCAGCATGAAGACGCGCTCGGTGGTCTGCGTGCCCGTGAAGAGCCAGGACCGTGTGCTGGGTGTCATCGAGCTCGTCAACTGCCTCGGTCAGTTCTCGATGGACGACGAAGACCTGTTCCGCTTGCAGGCATTGGCTGATTACGCCGCCATCGCCATAGAAAACGCGCGCATCGTACTACAGATCCATGAACTGACGATCACCGATGACTGCACCAAGCTGTACAACAGCCGCCATCTGCATTCGGTGGTCGAGTCGGAGATTTATCGCTCCACGCGCTATGAGTACGAGTTCGCGCTGATCTTTATTGACCTGGATCACTTCAAACAGGTAAACGACCGTTACGGCCACCTCCGAGGGAGCAAGCTGCTCGCCGAAGTGGGCCAGTTAATCAAGGCTCATCTGCGGATGATTGATTACGCATTTCGTTACGGCGGTGATGAATTCGTGGTGCTGCTGCCGCAGACTTGCAAGGCGCATACGCTGGTGGTGGCGCGCCGCCTGCACCGCTTGATCGCTCGGCATGTCTTCCTGCGCGAAGAAGGTCTGAACATCAATATCACGGCCAGTCTGGGTGTAGCCGGCTTCCCCGATGATGCCAAGTCAAAAGCAGAACTGATCCGGCTGGCCGATGAAGCCATGTACCTGGTCAAGAATACATCGCGAAACGGCATCGCCGTGGCGAATTCAGGCGTGCTCGTCAACCTGGTGTGATCGTGAAACCCCTTTCTTCCTGTGTATCCTTCGTTCCTCATCGTTACTGGATCGAGTTATGAAACAATGTGCTCTGTGCGGTGGCAGCGGCTGGCGTCCTGTTGAGCGCGACGGTCTTCGCGCTGTCGAGAGTTGCGATTGCCGCAATCAGCCGCGAAGTGAAAATTGGTGGATGGAGCGCGCCGGAATCCCCAAGCGTTATCATCATTGCGATTTCGCCGATTTTAACGCTCTCAGCGACAGCCTATCTTACGCAAAGATCAAGGCGCTGGGATTCGCCGATAATTACCCGTTTGTGCGGGAGGGACTGCTGTTGCTGGGCAATCCCGGAGTGGGCAAGACTCATCTCGCGATCGCGATTCTCAAACAATTGATGACGCAGAAAGGTGTCGAAACGCTGTTCTGTTCATATCAGCATCTGTTGCAGCGAATCCGCCAAAGTTATGATCCTGTCTCACTGAGCACGGAAACGGCCGTCCTGCAGCCGATACTGGATACTGAAGTGGTGGCGATTGACGATTTGGGAGCGAATCGCGTCTCGGAGTGGGTGGAAGATACCATCACATACGTGCTGAACCATCGTTATAACGAGAAGAAGGCAACGATCCTGACTTCCAACTTACCCGACGCGGCAGAGGACGCCCGCGAGCGTACTCCAGGCGGAAAATTCCGCATCGCGGAAACACTCACTGACCGCATCGGCTTGCGCGTCCGGTCGCGACTACACGAAATGTGCGGCGAACCCGTGACCATCCACGCCGACGATTTTCGGCAAACAGTTAGAGCGCATCAGGTTGTCGGGTAGCCAACGCGAGCGTAACTTAGCCCTGGGGTTTTGTCTCGTTTCGATACTCTATTCCATGTTATGGTGAGTGTAGGCGGCATCGCCTGAATGCCGAAACGCTGTGAATAGGAGGCGTCCAGATGAGACATAACACTGGTGAAAAGTTCCTTTGGATGTTGGCGGGGGTTGGCATCGGCGCGGGCGTGGCGCTGCTATTTGCTCCCAGGACCGGCAGAGACATGCGCCGCTATCTGGCGAGGGTGGCCGAGGACAGCCGCGATCGGTTAGTAGAAGGCGGCCAGGACGTGCTGGAAAAAGGCAAACACGCGCTCGAGCGCGGCAAGTCCGTTGTAGATGAGGCGCTGGACTTCGTCGAGCGCGGCCGGCGCGTCGTCATCCGTTAACGCGGTCCATTCCCTCATAAGCCCCTCGTTTGATATCGTCATTGGTGTCTGGATTCAGCCCCGTCAGGTGAGTTACGTTGTGGCTCACGGCTCAGCCGTGGGCCACACGATCTCGCAGTTCCAGCAGTCTGCCTTGCCCCTGCCCTACGCACAGCACTTCAGTCATTGTTATAGTGAGTGTCAGGAGATTGTTTGCGCATGCCTCCGCCGCTGACCGTGCTTGGGATGGTCATTCTTGCCACAATCGTCTTTCTCATTTTCAGGCGCTATCGCGCCACATCGCGCGTGGCGGAGTTCCCGTTATACGGCTATTTCGGAGCCGCTATCTTGATCGGAGGGCATCTGCTGACGCTTTGCGGCATCGTACCGGTGGCGACCTACTTCACCGCCATTGCGTGGACTGGTTATATCTTGTGGGTGGATGCGGCGGTGTTCTCGTTGCGCGGCCGATCGCTGCTGCGCACCTACCGCGCTGAGTTCGCCTGGATCGCTTTGTTGTCGATTCCGTTGTGGCTCATCTTTGAAGCGTACAATCTGAGTCTGCGAAACTGGATCTACATCGGTCTGCCGCGCAACATGGCCGCGCGAGTGGTGGGTTACGTGTGGGCGTTTGCGACGATCTGGCCCGCCATCTTCGAAACCGCCGCACTGCTCCGCGCCATAGATCTGGCAGGTTCCGATTGGAGCCGCGACGGTGAGCGAGCGTGTGCCAATATTCCTCGTTCCTTCGACACGCTCTCTATCATCGCTGGCGCAGCCATGCTTGTGACTCCTCTCCTGATGCCTGCTGCCATTCGACCTTATCTGTTCGGGTTCGTATGGCTGGGATTCATTTTGTTCCTCGAGCCGATTAACTGCCGTATCGGAACAGAGTCGCTGTGGCGAGACTGGCAGCGCGGGCGGCGCAGCCGGCTGATTGCGTTGCTCGGCGCGGGCGCGATATGCGGCATCCTGTGGGAGTTTTGGAACTACTCCGCGATGGCGCGATGGGTATACGTGTTCCCGATGTTCCAGGAGTATCGCGTGTTTGCCATGCCGCTGCCCGGCTATTTGGGTTTCCCGCCCTTTGCGCTGGAGTGCTTCGCCATGTTCGCGGTTCTGATCCCCATTCTCAATTGGACGCTGCAACGTATGGGCGTACGAGTAGGGTTCCGCCGGGAGGCGTTGCTGTTCGAGTAGCGACGGAAGCGGTGCGGACATTAGCGGTGGTAGCCACGGCGAGTGTTTTCCTCGCCGTGGGTTCGTCATTGGGCAGCAACAAAAGCCCACGACGAAAAAGACGTTCGTCGTGGCTACCCTGTGGCCGTCAGGCATATCATGGCAAGCCGCCGAGTCCTTTCTTCCGGTTCACAAATCGCCACAGTTCGTCATAGGTGTCAGGCGGGAGGGCCTGCTTCAATTGAAAGTTGTAGACGCGGCGGGACGCGTAGTTAAACTTCTGCTGCTCGTACGTTGCCAATGCCAAGTCATATATTCCGGCTGACGCGATGCTTTCCAAATCCTCATAGCGCCACGTGCGGCTTGCCTGCTTTTCATCGGAACGGTAGATGACCTTATCATCAGCGAAGATCAGCCGGCCTTCGCTGCCCTTAATCGTCCCAAGGTGCTTCACCTGAAATTCGTACCGCGCGTTGCTGCCATCGGCTGACGCAACCCATGCTGCGATTGGCCGCTTCGTGTGGGCTTCGAGGAACTCGTAAATCTGTTGCGGGCTGACGTTCGCATCCGTCCAATCGAACGCAAAGATCTCGTCGGCGCCAAGCCGCCATTTGCGATCTTGATATGAATAGACGCGCAGCTTGCGGCCGTCTTCCACTTGCCATTGCTTGATGTCCTCGTACGTCCAGGTGCGAGCGTGCTTTTTGTGAGGCGTTTCATACCGCGCGCCCTGGCTGTCCATGATCAATTTACCGTGGCAACTTCCCACAGCGTGATCGTGCCGGACGTTTAGCGTGATCTCAGGCTCGGCAGCGCGGGCGGCCATAGTAGAGAGAAAAACCGCGACCACCAAACAGGAAGTGACTAATGGCCGACTGGATTGCATTGAATGGCGTTGTTTTCCGATCTTCATGGCTCTGTTCCTTGTGAGCTAATTCTTAACTTCCAACTCCCGCCTTCTCCATATCGCGTAGATGGCGGGGTAGACGGCCAACTCCATCACGAATGACGTGATGATGCCGCCGATCATGGGGGCGGCGATGCGCTTCATCACATCTGCGCCGGTTCCGGTAGACCACATAATGGGAAGCAATCCCATCAGCATGACCGCAACGGTCATCACTTTCGGGCGGACGCGCTTTACGGCGCCGTGCAGGATCGCCTCGCGCAGATCGGACCAGTTTCGCATGCGGCCTTTGCGGCGGGAATCCTCGTAGGCCAGGTCGAGGTAGAGAAGCATAAACACGCCGGTTTCGGCGTCTACGCCCATCAGAGCAATCAACCCAACCCACACACCAATGCTCATGTTGTATCCGAGCAGGTAAAGCAGCCAGACAGCGCCCACAGCCGAAAAAGGAACCGCCAGCAAAACAATCATGGTTTTGACGATCGATTTTGTATTGATGTAAAGCAGGAGAATTACAATGAACAACGTCAGCGGGACGACCAGCAGCAGCCGTTCCTCGGCGCGCTGCTTATATTCATACTGGCCGGTCCAGCCCAGCACGTAACCGGGGGGAAGCGTCAGGTTTGATTCCACGGCGCGCCGCACCTCATTCACATAGCGGCCCAGATCCCTCCCGCCCATATCAATGTAGACATAGCTCGTCAGCAGGCCGTTCTCGTTGCGAATCATGCTGGGTCCCTGCGTCAACTCAATTTCAGCCACTTCCCCCAACGGAATCTGCGCGCCCTGAGGGGTAGCAACCAAAACGCGGCGGAGTTTATCCAGGTCATCGCGCAGGCCGCGTTCATAGCGCACGTTGACCGGATACCGTTCGCGGCCTTCGATCGTGCGGGTGACCTCTTGGCCGCCGATTGCGGATTGGATCACGTCCTCAACGTCACCCACAGTGAGCCCATAGCGCGCCGCCTTGGCGCGATCGATGCGGATGTCCGTGAAATATCCTTGCGCCACTCGCTCTGCGTAGACACTGCGCGTCCCCGGCACTTGGCTGACGATCTTCTCCAGACTCTCGCCGAGCTCTTGAATTCTGTCGAGGTCCGGACCGGAAATTTTGACGCCCACCACCGTCTTGATTCCGGTGCTCAGCATGTCCAGCCTGTTGCGGATCGGCATGGTCCAGACGTTGGGAAATCCCGGAAACTGGAGCTTCTGGTCCATCTCCGCCACCAGCTTTTCGAACGTCATTCCCGGACGCCACTGGTTTGTGGGCTTCAGCGCCACCGTGGTGTTCACCATACCCATCGGCGAATTATCCGTGGCGGTGTTCGCCCGGCCGGCGCTTCCAAAAACGGTCTCGACTTCCGGGAACTGCCGCAAGATTTTGTCCTGCACCTGAAGCAGCCGGCTCGCCTCTGTGATGGAGAGCCCGGGCAGCGCCGTCGGCATGTACAGGATCGTTCCTTCGTTGAGCGGTGGCATGAACTCCGAACCCAGGCGCAAAAAGACAGGGACGGTCAGAGCCACCAAAACAAAGGCGGCCAGTATAACCAGCGCACGAAAGCGCAGAGAAAATTCCACGATCGGATGATACGCGGCTATCAAAAAACGGCTGATGGGATGCTTTTCTTCCTTGTGGATTTTCCCGACCAGAACGGCGTTCGTTACGCGGCAGAGCCAGCGCGGCCGGAAATTGAACGCCCTGGCATGCGTGAACAACAGCCGCATGGCGGGATCGAGCGTAATGGCCAGCACAGCCGCGATCACCATCGAGAAGTTTTTAGTAAATGCCAGCGGGCGGAACAGTCTGCCCTCTTGTGCTTCCAACGTAAAGATCGGAAGGAAGGAGACGGCGATGACCAGCAGCGCGAAGAAGCTGGGTGGCCCTACTTCTTTGACTGCTTCAATCACCACCTCCTGGTAGTCGCGTTTGCGGCCTTCGGCGTCCCACTGCTCAAGTCTCTTATGCGTTTGTTCCACCACCACGATGGCGGCATCCACCATCGCGCCAATCGCAATAGCAATCCCGCCCAGCGACATGATGTTGGAAGTGACGCCGCTCAGCTTCATGGGGATGAACGAAATGATCACCGTGATCGGAATGGTGAGGATGGGGATTAACGCGCTCGGAATGTGCCACAGGAATAGGAGGATGACGGCACTGACGATAAGCAACTCTTCCGTGAGGGTAGTCTTCAATGTGGCGATGGACCGGCGGATCAGGTCGGAGCGGTCATAGGTCGGGACGATTTTGACTCCCGCCGGCAACGATTTTTCTATCTCCTGGAGCTTCGCCTTGACGCCATCAATCACGTTGAGCGCGTTCTCTCCAAAACGCATGATGACAATGCCGCCGACCACTTCGCCTTTGCCGTCGAGCTCCGCCACGCCGCGCCGCAGCTCCGGTCCTAAAGTGACGCGAGCCACGTCTTTGACCAGAATGGGTGTGCCCTTTTTGTCGGTTCCCACCGGGACGCCTTCAATATCCGCGATATTGCGGATGTACCCGCGACCACGCACCATGAACTCGCGGCCCCAAAACTCGAGCAGCCGGCCCTCGACGTCGTTATTGCTCCGCTGGATATTTTCTACAACAGTTTTCAAAGGAATGCGGTAGGCGGAGAGCTTGTTCGGGTCCACCTGTACCTGGTATTGCTTCACAAACCCGCCGATGGCCGCTACTTCGGCGACGCCCGGCACGCTTGCCAGCCAATAGCGGAGATACCAATCCTGCAAGGTGCGCAGTTCAGCCAGGTCATGCTGGCCCGTCTCATCAACCAGCGCATATTCGTAAACCCAACCCACGCCTGTCGCATCGGGACCGAGCGTGGGGTTTATGCCTTCCGGTAAACGCCCGCGGATGCCCTGCAAGTATTCCAGCACGCGCGAGCGCGCCCAATAGAGGTCCGTACCGTCCTCGAAAATCACATACACGTATGAAAAGCCGAAGTCGGTGAAGCCGCGAACAGTCTTCACGCGCGGCGCCGAGATGAACGACGTGACGATGGGGTAGGTGATCTGGTCCTCGATGATGTCAGGGCTGCGCCCCGGCGCTTCTGTATAAACGATGACCTGCACATCGGAAAGATCGGGGATGGCGTCGAGCGGGACGCGCTGGAGCGACCACCAACCGGCCAGCACGAGGAAAGCAACGGCGATAAATACAAACGCCCGGTTTCTGGCGCAAGCTTCAATGATTCTGCCTATCATATGAAAACAGTGGCGAGCAAGTGAGCAGTGGTAGCCACGGCGAATGTATTTTTCGCCGTGGGCTGTTGCGTGGACCCGGGCACGAACCCACGGCGAGGAAAGCGCTCACCGTGGCTACCTGTTATCACTTATCACTTTCCTTTCTACTGGGCGTTGATGTTCATCTGCTGCGTGCCGAGCACAGTTCCTGCTTTTGTCACCGTGACGGTTACCTGCCACGTGCCAGGGCTCTGTACGGTGATCTCGCCTCCGTAAACTCCACCGCCCGTTGCGGCGAGGGTGGCCTCCGAACGCATCGCGGCCATTCCCATGGTGGGCATCGCGGGCATGAAGAAAACGACCTTCACGTCTGCATCGGCGACCGGCTTACCGCTGTTGTCCTTAACCGTGACCGTCACGACGTTCTTGCCCGAGCGAGGCGGGGTTGGCTCCGTTCGGAATTCGATTCGCGCCTGCGCCGCGCTCGGAGGGGCCGAACTTTGCCCGCCGATATCGGTGGCGCCGATGCTCATCGTCATCCCTCCCAAAGCCGCCCGGAGCTGGCTTTCTGAATCGATGAGGAAATTGGCGGAGGTCACCACCTCTTCGCCCGCTTTGAGGCCCGAAACGATTTCCCGCAGCCCTTCCACCCGCACTCCCAGGCGAACGTCTCGCGGATCGAACCGGCCCGGGCCTTTGACCACGAAAACAAGCTGGCGCACGCCGGTGTCAACCACCGCGCTGTCCGGCACCACCAGGCGCCGACCCAGCGGAATTTGTAATTCCACACTGGTGAACATCCCCGGCATCAGCTTGAGATCCGCATTGGAAAACTCCATTCGGAGCTTGAGCGTGCGGGTCTCCTCCTCCAGGTGTGGTCCGGCGAAAGTGACTCTGCCGTGAAAGTCCTGTTCGGGATAGGACTGCGAAGTGGCTACCGCATGCTGGCCGACGCGAACGAGCCCAATCTCGGATTCGTAAATGTCGGCGTACATCCATACACGCGAGTGGTCGATGATCATGTATAGGTCTGTCTCCGGTGTGACGTAAGTATTGGGGTAGATCTTGCGTTCCATCACATGGCCGCTGACCGGAGAAGGAACCACGATGTTGCGTTGTACTTTGCCGGTACGCTCAATTTCCTGGATCTTCGCCGGGGAGATATCCCATAGCGAGAGCCGCCTTCTGGTGGCCGCAAGCAAAGAATTGGCTCCCGCCGAGACGTTCGGAAACATGCTGCTTCCGAGCCACTGCTGCGCTCTAAACGCCAACAGCAATTCTTCCTGCGTCGCGACCAGGTCGGGACTGTAAATCGAGAACAGCGGTTGCCCCTGATGAACGTGTTGCAGGGTCTGTTCCACAAAGACCTGATCCACCCACCCGCTCACCTTGGTGTGCACGTGCGCGATGCGTGTTTCATCCACGTCCACCTTGCCTACTGTGCGGATGGTCGTGGTCAGGTTGCGGAATTCCGCAGCGCCCTTTTTGACGCCGATTAACTGTTCCTGGGCAGTGCTGATCTGCACGGGTGCATAGGGCTGCGACTCCACGCCGGGTTCAGAGGGGCTCGCAGGAGCAGTATCCGCCGTCGCAGTTTCGTGCACGTGCTCCGGAGCGGCGGCAGCCGGCGTTGTGCGCTGGAAGACTTGTTTCAGAGTTCCACGGTAGCTGTCGCCGATGTAAACGCCAGCCGCCAGCATTCCGAGCGCAACGAACACGACGACCGCGAACCATGCAAAATTTCGTTTGTGATTTGACATATGCTTCTCCTGCGGCCTCTAACGAGTGAGGCCTAGTCCCGTTAACTCCTCCAGCCGCGCCAGCGCTTGGTGGAAATTGGCGAATTCCTCGTGATAGTTCAACTCGTACTCCAGCACGCTCATGAAATTGGTGAGCAGTGAAAGAAAATCCACATTGCCCACTTGATAGCTGGCCATGGCGGAATCCAACGCCAGGCTGGATTGCGGGATTGAGGCTTTCGAATATAATTCGAGCAACTGTTCGCTGGCTTTGACCATCAGATACTCGTCTTTGACCCGGAAGTTCAGCTTCTGCCAGGTGGCCTCATACTGGCGCTGCGACTGCCTCAGCATTTCAGCGGACTCTCGAACCGCGAAACGCTGCTTTCTCCAGAAGTAGATCGGGAGGCTAATATCTACACGGGCGGTCCACATGTCTCTTAACCCGCCGCGCGAAAACCAACCGCCGCCCACGGAGAAATTCGGGTAATAGTCCTTGCGAGCCAGTTCCACCTCGTAGGTGCTTTTCTCGATCTTGGTTTGCTCTTGCCGCAGTCCGGGAAAATTGACCTGCGCGGCCCGGTACAGTTCTTCAAGACTGGCTGGCAGGGCAGCCTTGGCATATTCTCCGGGCACTCCGAGCGGTGAATCGGGTGGCCGGTTGAGCAGGCTGTTGATCTTCGCGGCCATGCTGCCCTCTTGCCGGTCCAGCTCCACGAGCTTTTGCTCAAGTGCGGTCAGCTCCAGTTGTGCCCGCAGCGCGTCTTGCTGAACGCCCTTGCCTACGGAATAGCGCGCCTCGGCGATGGTCTCGAATTTCTGTAGGAGGTCGAAGTTTTTCGCGATGACATTCTTCGCTTGCTCCAGATAGCGCCAGCGATAAAATGCCTGCTTGAGCTCCGAGATGATTTTCAGTTCAACCTCTCGATAGCCATGCCGCTCAGCATCGGCTTCCTTTTGCGCTATCTTCCCCTGGAGCTGCAGTTTTCCGCGTGTAGGGAAATCCTGCATCACCTCGAAACCGAGCTGGCTCATGTCTTGGCTGCCCAGCGTTGTTGCGGGAACGGGATTGCCGATGTTGGCAGACGCCACCGATAGTCTCAGGTCGGGCGGCGAGCTTGCGACGGATCGGCGCGCCAGAGCCGCCTGATACTTGCTCTGCGCCACACGCAGCTCGCGGTTTTCTTTCAGTGCTTCCGCGATGAGGTCGTTAAGGAAGACTTCTTCTGCGGTTTCCCCCTGTGCCTGAGCGGCGACGGCACTGCCGCTGGTTTCCGGTGCGGCACGCTCTTGTCCTCGAGCTGCGAATTCCTGCAGCGGCAATGTCACGAGCAGACTCAGGATTGCGATGGATGGAATTCTCTTCATGTTTTGCTCATCCCTTAGGCTCGACGCACTACGTTGGCGGGCCGACCGTGTGTTGATGTGCATAGTGAAGGTCGGCTTCGCCGCTGTCGAGCTTGTATTGGTACGTGCGCGAGCATATGTATTGGCGGACCAATGTTGTTGTTAAGGACATTAGTCGCGAGCCGATACACTCCGGCTGCGATGAGACACACGTGGGGTCTAGATACGTAGGATGGGGAGACGCTTCACTGTGGAGGGCGGTGAGGGACAAACCTGCAAGTACTCGTTTGGGCTGTCCAGTACTAAGGGAGCCGTGGGCAGCGTTTGCGGATGAAGCGGCACGGCGTGACGGAATTTGGCTTTCGGCTGGACCGATTCGCTTACCGGCGGAGCCTGCACCGTGACACAGCATGGCGGCAACGCCTCATCAAAGAAGGAGCCGCTATCTTGAGGTGCGTGCATGAACGCGCACTCGGAATTACACAGCCCGACGAACGACGGAGCCACGATTCCGAGCAGGAGCAGCGAAAGTCCGATAATTCGCAACATACAATAGTCCATCAAGACTATGTACAGCATAGCATGTGTATTGCCAATCTACCATTGTCACATCTCTGGGCACATTAGTTTGCTCGCCGATACAAAAAAGTGACCGGGATTCAGTAGCCGGATTCGCGGCGCACAAACTCATGCGGCAAGAGGACGATACTCTGACTGCGTTCTTATTGAGGATCACATAATATAGCGCGGCTCGAAGGGGAGCTTCGATTGCTCCCAGAAAGCCGCGATGACCCGGGGGCGGCGGCGGATGCGACGCAGCGTCCGGCGCGCCCCTTCGTGCAACT
>JACPPJ010000001.1 GCA_016191085.1 Acidobacteriota bacterium
AACCGGGTCTTCAACCATCTGGATGCCGTCGTGCAGCAGTTGGAGCACGGCTTGCCCCGTCTGGCCGCTGACTCCGAGAGCCTCCGCAGCCTGACGGCTTGGCCTTGGATTATTAGTATCAACTTGAACGCACATTAGAATTACAGAAGGAATTAACTGCCCTAAAACACATGCTTCGGCTTGCCGTTGAATGGGAAGTTATTCCGTTTAATCCGGCGCACGGCGTCAAAGCTCCCAAAGCTCCAGCAGGTCGTGTGCGGTACTTGCAGCCGAGTGAATTAAGAACAGTCTTGGAAAATTGTCCGGAGAGTTTGCGGCCTATCGCGACTCTAGCCGTGAGCACAGGAATGCGGCGGAGCGAAATTCTGCGGCTGCGCTGGTTAGACGTGGATATGGCAAATCATCGGATACTGTTGCCTCAGACCAAAAACGGGGAAGGCCGGATCGTTCACTTGAACAAACTGGCGCTATCCGTGTTGCGTGCTTTGCCATTCGGCAAGAATACGACCAGTACGGATCGGCTCTTTCCAGGAATGACCCCGGCCCAGGTTAGCGTTGCATTTCAGCGCGCCTGCCGGAGAGCGAAAATAGCAGATTTCAGACTTCACGATTTGCGCCATACGGCGGCAAGCTGGATGCGAATGAGCGGAGCCGACATTCATACGGTGGCCCAATTGCTCGGCCACAAAGACCTGAGAATGGCGGCCCGTTACCAACATCTTTCTCCGGCTTTTCTCGCTGAGGCAGTCGGGCGTCTGGATGCCGCTTTTGGAAATCTATGTTACCAGGATGTTACCGAGAAAAAGGCGCTGCCGGAGCCGGAGGCGTTAAGTGCTTAGGATTGTTTGGCGTCCCCAGGGGGATTTGAACCCCCGTTACCGCCGTGAAAGGGCGGTGTCCTAGGCCGAGCTAGACGATGGGGACCAGCTCAAAGGATTATTCATCCGATCATACCAAATGGCTGGGGAGCTTGCAAAGACGGAGGATAGAAGTAGGGAGTCAGAAGTCAGGAGTTGGGGCGTGAACACAAAAGCAGGTGCTTTAGCCGACGAAGACGCCGGGTTCAGAATGACACGTCTTAAATTGATAGGCCGCTGGCTTACCGTTCCAGCTCCGGTTCAGGCTCGGGGCCGCACACGATGCGCGTCAAGACTTCGAAGTGGTGGCCCATGATGGCGAGAGTAATGGCGCGGTCGAAGGCGTGCCGGTAGCGCGTGGCCGCTTCGATGAAGAACTTCCAGTAACTGCGGCGGGAACTGCTCAGTACTCCCTGCTTCACCATGGAGCGCAACAATGCAACGTAGTCGGACATGCGCGGTGTGGTGCGGTGCAGCGGCGCGGCCTGCGCCAGGAAGCGCCGTGCGCGGTCGTAGTACGCTTCCGGGTTGTAGATGCGCCGCAAAATCGAGCGGTAGCCCTCCACCAGCTTCTCAGGATTCATCTTGGGGATGAAGTTGAGCCTGGTGTCCATGTTATCGCCGCTGCCTTCTTCGACTATGCGGCCTTCCTTGAGCAGACGCCGGTAAAGCTGCGTGTTCGGCAACGCGATCAACATTCCTACCATCGCGAGCGGGATGGCGCTTTCCTTGATGAACTCGACCTGCTTATCGAATATCTCCTCCGGATCGTTGTCGAATCCGACAATGAACCCGGCCATCACTTCCATGCCGTAGCTCTGGATGCGCTGCACGCTTTCGAGCAACCCGCGGCGCGTATTCTGCTGCTTCTGCGCCTGGATCAGGCTCTCCTCGACAGGCGTTTCTATACCGAGGAAGACGCGCGTGAACCGGGCGTCCTTCATCATCTGTAGCAGTTCGAGATCGTCGGAGAGATTCATCGAAGCTTCGGTGTAGAAGGTGAACGGATGGGTCAACCGGTCGTTCCACGCGGCGAGCTGCGGCAGCATCTCCTTCACCATTCGCTTGTTGCCGATGAAGTTGTCGTCCACGATGAATATCGACCCGCGCCATTTTACCTGGCGTAGCTGCTCCAACTCGGCGATCACCTGATCGGGCGACTTGGTCCGCGGCTTGCGCCCGTAGATCTCAATGATGTCGCAGAACTCGCAATTGAACGGGCAGCCGCGCGAGTACTGGATGGCCATGGCGCTGTAGTGCTTCAAATTGATAAGGCTGATGTCGGGCAGCGGCGTCAGGTGCAGCCCCGGACGCTCGGCGGCTTCGTACATCGGTTTCGCGGTACCGTTCTCAAGACCCTGGCATAAATCGGCGATCAACTCCTCCGCCTCGCCCTTAACCACGTGATCGGCGTGCTGCGGGAGTTCCGCAACGCTGCTCGCAACAGGGCCGCCAATGACGGTGCGCAACCCGCGTTTGCGGCAGCGCTCCAATATCTGGAGCAGCTCCGGCTTGTGAATCATCATGCCGCTCAGCATAGCGACGTCGGCCCATTTCAGATCGTCTTCAGTGAGCGGGCGGATGTTGGTATCCACCAGCCGCTTCTTCCAATGCGGAGGGAACAGGGACGCGATGGTCATCAAGCCGAGCGGCGGGTAAAGCGAACGCTTTCCCTCAAACGGCAGCGCGTGCTTGAAGCTCCAATAAGTGTCAGGCCACTCCGGATAGATTAAGAGCGCGTTCATGTGGCTGATTTCCCCCCAGACGTTCTATAGTGCAGGAATGCTACATGATAGTTCGTAAACCAAGACCGTTACAACCCCTAAAGCATTAAGACGCTGAAAATAGGCGGCAAATAGTGAAAATTGGAGAATGAACCGGGCGGGTCGAGCTCCTTTAGCACGCACGAGTTGGGGCCGAAATCTTCACTATTGAGTATCGCATAATATAGCGCAACTTTTGTTGGTATCCTGGGTTTCCACCAGCATGGGGAACCCAGCAGGAGTACGAAGAGACTTTGAGGCGTTGGAGCTGCGGCGGAGGGAAGGCCTCGGGCTGCTGCATCAAGA
>JACPPJ010000064.1 GCA_016191085.1 Acidobacteriota bacterium
GCGAACTGGAGCAGGCGATCCATCACTATTTAGAGCCGTCACAACCGGAATCCCAAACCTTTTGTCTGGACCGCAACGGCCAATGAAATCTTCAAAAAGATCCAACGCGCTTGTGAACGAACTTACGTTACAGCACACTAGCAATCTTTGGCGAGCGGCTGCTCTTTCCGGAGACATTCCTCGGCCGAGGCGATTTCAGGCCGCGGCAGCATCATGCTGCGCTGTGCCCGCGAAGGCGTGCCCCTGAAATATGTGCCAGTGCAGACTCTCACCAGCCGACGCCTGCCACGGTGACTGCACGAATACGTTGATGTGAGCAGGCGTGTCATACGCCGTCACCGGATCAACGAACTGGTGATTTTCGCAAAGCTTTCTATGTCTCCAGCTACTTCCCGATATCTGATTCCGCAAGCATACAAGTTCGAGGTTTGAGAATGGAAATCGTTGCCGCCCACTCTGGTGAAATCACGCTGCGCTGACGCCAAAAGCCACATTTTGGGGCAAATAGCCCAGTTTGGAGACGCCTAGATGGTGGGCGTGCCTCCATTGTAAATGCAATATTTTTAGGATGTTAACCGGAGCAAGCAGGATTCCTGGATGATTCCGCCACAACGGTGCAAGGATTGCTATTTGTAGTTTACTACGAGAGCTGGCTGCTCGATGGCATCAGCAGGGCAATCACAGGAAAGGCCAAAACGGAAATGAAGGCATTGGTTATGGAACCTGAGTCGGCGAAAAACAGCGAGCCACAAAGAGGCCGCCGGTTAGTGAATTTGTTGCTCGGTAGCGGCGTGCTCGCCTCGATTGCGTCGTTCATCTATCCGGCGTTTCGTTACATCATCCCTCCTCCGGTTCCTGAAGCTAGCAGCCAAACGGTGGTCGCCGGCAAAGTCGCCGATTTCAAGCGAAACACCGGAGCTATCTTCAAGTTTGGCGAAAAACCGGGAATTCTGCTCTACACGGCTCAAGGAGAGTGGAAGGCGTTCTCGGCTATCTGCACCCATCTGAACTGCACAGTGCAGTACCGTGATGATGTTCACCAGATTTGGTGTGCCTGCCACAACGGCTTCTACGACCTGCGCGGCCGGAATGTCAGCGGGCCGCCCCCGCGCCCCTTGGAGGAGTACGCGGTGCACATTCAGGGTGAAGACGTCGTGGTTCAGAGAAAGGCATAGACGTGAACGGAGCAATGACACCAGTAATCAAATGGCTCGATGAGCGCCTACCAGGTAGCGTTGAAGATTTCGTGCGTCATAAGCAAGTTCCCATGCACCGCCACAGCGTGTGGTACTACTTCGGTGGCATGACGCTGTTCCTGTTCGTTGTTCAGGTACTCACCGGGATTCTATTGCTGCTCTATTACCGTCCGAGCCCTGAGACGGCGTTTGAAAGCGTGCAATTCATCATGACGCAGGTGCGCTTCGGTTGGCTGATCCGCTCAGTACACAGTTGGTCCGCGAACCTGATGATCCTGGCGGCCTTCATCCACATGTTCAGCGTCTTTTTCTTGAAGTCTTACCGCAAGCCACGCGAACTGACCTGGGTGACGGGGATGCTGCTGCTGTTGATCGCGCTGGGATTCGGCTTCAGCGGCTATCTGCTGCCATGGAACCAGCTGGCGTACTTCGCCACCAAAGTGGGAACGCAGGCTGCCGGGTCCGTGCCTGTGGTTGGAGAGTGGTTGCTGATCTTCATGCGCGGCGGTGAAGACGTTGGAGCGCCGACGCTGACCCGCTTTTTCGGACTGCACGTTGCGGTGCTGCCCGGTCTGGCAACCTTGCTGGTCGCCATTCACTTGATGTTAGTGCAGACGCTGGGTATGAGCGTTCCGCCCAAAGTGGAGCAGGAGATTAAAGAAGGTAAACAGCCGGCCCGCAAGATGCCGTTCTTCCCCAATTTCATGATGCGCGACATCATCGGATGGTATGCCGCTCTGGGAGTGTTGGGCGCGCTGGCTGCTATCTTCCCATGGGAGTTGGGCGTCAAGGCGGATCCCTTCGCGCCGGCGCCCGCAGGCATCCGGCCGGAGTGGTATTTCCTGTTTATGTTCGAGACCCTGAAGCACGTGCCCGCGAAGGTATTGTTTCTGGAAGGCGAATTTGCAGGAATAGCCATATTCGGCCTGGCCACAGCGGTTTGGGTGCTGGTGCCGTTCCTGGATCGCAAGCCCCATGCCGGCCGCGCGGGAAGATTATTCAGCGGCCTCGGCGTGTTTGCGCTGGGCTACATTGTTGTCATGTCGCTTCTGGCTTTAAGGGCCTGACGGAAGCGGTTATTGAGCGTGTCCATGCTGGGCCGAATCGGAGAATAATTCGTGAAAACCGCCGCGCTAGCTTTCATCTTTATTTTTTGCGCATATTGCGCCTGGGGCGAGGCGCCGAAGGAATCCTGCGTTACTTGCCACTCCGCAATGGAGGGCAAGCTCTCGGAGGCCGTGAAGATATTCGGTGGTGATGTCCATGCGCAAGTCGGTCTGGGTTGCAGCGACTGCCATGGTGGCGATCGGAACGACGACACTATGGACTCCATGAGCAAGGCCAAAGGATTCCGCGGCGCCCCCAAGAAAGCCCAAATTCCGGAGTTCTGTGGACGCTGCCACTCTGATGCGACCTACATGCGCCACTTCAATCCCAAGGTACGCACTGATGAATTGAGCGAGTATGTCACCAGCGTGCATGGCAAGCGGCTGAAGCAGGGAGACCAGAACGTAGCCACGTGCGTAGACTGCCACGGCGTGCACAACATCTTGCAGGTCTCCGACACACGGTCTCCAGTCTACCCAACGAATGTCGCTAACACATGCGCCCGCTGCCACTCCGACGCGGAGAAGATGAAGCAGTACAAGATCCCATTTGATCAGGTCGGGAAGTACCAGAAGAGCGTGCATGCGAAGGCCATGGCTGACGGCGATCTATCGGCGCCCACCTGCACCACATGTCACGGCAGTCATGGCGCTACGCCCCCGGGAGTCGATTCCGTTGCAAATGTCTGCGGCACCTGCCACGTTTTCTTTGCGCAGTTATTTGATAAGAGCCCGCACAAGGTTGTGTTCACGAATATGGGCCTGCCAGGCTGCGTGCAGTGCCACTCTAATCACGCAATCGTAGTGCCAGGAGACGAGTTCGTAGGAGTGACACCGAAGTCCGTCTGTGTTAATTGCCACTTCGAAGGTGACACGGGGTACAACACTGCGAAAGCGATCTCGGACAATCTAAGTGCGCTCACCTCCGCCTTGGCGCGTGCCGAGAGTTCGCTTGGCGCCGCGGAGCGCTCTGGTATGGAGGTCTCCACTCCAAAACTGGAACTCGCCAATGCGCATGAGGCTCTGATCAAGGCGCGAGTAAATGTCCATACGTTCAGCGATGTCGAAGTGAAGAAATTCACCGATCAGGGAGTCGCGATTGCAAAGAAATCCGATGAGGCTGGCATCGCGGCTCTGAAAGAGCGCGATTACCGGCGCAAAGGCCTGGGCTTTTCACTGGTTTTCATCGTCATCGCAATCGCCGGCCTTTACATGAAGATCCGCCAAATGGAATCCCCGCCAGATTCCTAATCAACCCCGCCCAAACACAGACCGCGCCCGAAAGGGCGCGGCCTCCCGCTCATACAACGTTTTTTCAATCACTTCTTCTTGGCAAGCTGCCGCATATAGGCGACTTGGTCCTTTACGCCGTCGGCTCCCAAACTTTTCTCGAAACCAGGCATCTTCTTTGAGCCCTTGGCGATGATCTGGTGCAGTTCGGCGTCCGATTTTTTTTGCACGTCCGGTGACTTCAAATCCTTCAACCCCTGGTTCTTGGCTGCCGGCGTGTTGGCGTTTCCTTCTGGTCCGTGGCAGCCCGAGCATCGTGCTTTGAAGACTGCGGCAGCATCAGCCGCCTGAAGAGTCGCGCCGCAGGCTGCCACAAAAACAAACATCACAACCAGTGGCACAACACCTGCAACCACTCTGGAGAACTGGAGCGTTTGCATAGAAACCCTCCACTGAATATCACCACTCAGGGAATTGTAAACGAAACTGCGCCAGCTTCAGCAAAAAACGGCGCTGCTGCCGTCGCGACCTGTCGAGTCCCGCGCACGGGTATTGAAGCGGGCACGGGCTCGCTTGTAGAATCAGACGCACGCAGTTGAGCCGCCAGGCGCACATAATATGGCTATCGCGCGGTGCGGTCGAACAGCCGTGCAATAGTTCGTTAGATGCGCATATTAACGCACCTCGCGCGAATCCGAGCCGGAGTTGGCAGATACGCGCGCTTAGATCCGTGTTAAGTAACTGGCTGAGAGCAGTTTGGGTTTGGCACGAGCGTTGCGGAAATGATTTCCCCTGCTTGTGAGTGCGTAGCCCCCACACATTTACATGCTTTCAGATGTCCAGAACGGAGGCTGAAGGTGTCTCAAGGCAACCGCAATTCGGATTCGCTTCCAGAACGGGTCAGGCTCCTGGGGGCGCCGTTGTTCTACCTTTCTCAAAACACGATCAGCATGATCGGCGTAGTGCTGGCGACTAGTCTGTTCTTCACAATGCTCGTCTTTTATGCGGCGGGGCTGTATGGGATGCCGAGTAACCCTTATCTGGGAATTGTTGGTTACCTCATCCTACCGGGAATATTTCTTCTCGGTCTCATTCTGGTTCCCGTTGGAATCGCTCTCAAACATCAGCGTCAGGTGCGCCATGGCACGCTGCCCCGGAAATATCCGCAAGTAGATTTCAACAGCCCACAGGTACGGCGCGTATTCAACTTCGTCGTGCTGGTTACGATTCTGAACTCAGTCATCTTCATTCATGCAAGTTATAGGGGCGTGCAGTACATGGATTCAGTGAACTTTTGCGGGAGGGTATGCCACACCGTAATGCATCCGGAGTTCACTGCTTATCAGGGCTCGCCCCATTCGCGGGTAGAGTGCGTGAGCTGTCATATCGGGCCCGGCGCTTCCTGGTTTGTGCGGTCGAAACTTTCCGGCGTTCGACAGGTAATTGCCGTGGCCTTGAACTCATTTCCCCGGCCTATTCCCACGCCTATCAAGAATCTGCGTCCCGCGCGCGAAACCTGCGAGCAATGCCACTGGCCTTCGAAGTTCAGCGGGTCGCTGCTCGCGATTCGTCCGAAGTTTGCCGATGATGAAGCAAACACCGCCACAAAGACTGTGCTCATGCTGAAGGTCGGCGGCGGGATCTCTCAGGGAACCGGAATTCACGGGATTCATCTCGATTTAGCTCGTCAGATTCAGTATCTCGCAACGGATCGGGAGCGGCAGCAGATTCCCTGGGTCCAATACACCTCGGCAGCGGGACAAGCCGTGGAGTATGCCACACCCGATTGGGATGGGAACAAGAACAACGGCGAGTTGCGAACCATGGACTGCATGGATTGTCACAATCGCCCGACCCACACTTACCAACTTCCCGAGCAGGCTTTGAATGAAGCCATGGATGCGGGTCGCATTGCACCCTCTTTACCGTTTGTGAAGAAGAAAGCAACCGAGTTTCTAAAGCAGCCGTACGCCAGTCAAGCGGCCGGAGCCGAAACGATCGGCCGCTCGCTCGTTACTTACTACCGCGACAATTATCCCCATGTCTGGGCGCAGCAGCGCGAGGCGGTGGAGCGCGCGGCTGTAGCCGTGCAGGACATCTACAGGCGCAACGTGTTCCCGGAAATGAAGATTAGTTGGAGAACGTACCCCAACAACATTGGTCATGAGAGTTTCCCCGGATGCTTCCGCTGCCACGACGGCAATCACGCCAGCAAGAATGGCGATGTGGTTTCGCAGGATTGCACTGCATGTCATCTGCTGCTCGCAGTGGAGGACCCGAACCCGAAGATATTGCAAGAGCTGTCGCGCCTGAGCGCAGACGATCCCGCCCTGCGCGCCAGGTGGGAATCGCCATCGCGAGAGTACATTAAGATTGACAACGATAGCCCGTTGGTATCGGCTTTAGCTCCGCATTAAGAGTTCACCGCAGAGATCACAGAGAGCGCAGATAGAAGAGGATCAATACACACAAACCCTGTGCTCCCTGTGTCCTCTGCGGTGAGATATTTTTCGTGTTACGACCGCCGCCGCTGGAAAAGATAGGAGAGAAGCAACAACACGGCTGACAGCAGCAGGAATGAGACAATGCGGGTAATTCCGGAGAGCGTTGCCGGATCGAAAAGGAATACTTTCAGGGTCGTAACCAGCAACAGCGCGACACCGGTCCAGCGCAGAAAAGGCGAGACCCAAAACCATCCGGCCAGACACACCGCCATAGAGTAGATTGCCCAGGCGGCTGATGTGGCAAGGGGCGATTCGAATACACCGCCGCCGGGAGTAGAGATCTGGCGACCGAGCGCCAGCATCGGCAGAATAGTAGCTGCTACTGCAAGCATCCAGTACGTCGCCCATTCCCAATTGCCCAAGCGCAGCTCACGTCTTCGCGTCAGTGAGTGCTGAATTGTCACCCATACCGCAAACGCCAAAGCCGACGCCGTTACTGCAGCCGCTGCTTCTGTAGAAGATCGTATAGCGAACTGCACCGCCAATGCGGCTGACAGAGCGAGTAAGTTCGACAGGTTGCGCCATGCTGCATTATTCCGCTGTATTCCCGTCCAGCCCAGAATTACCGCTTCTGCAGTCCACAGCAATGCTACGTACGATGGCGGCAATACTAAAGCAGCGGCCCCAATGCCTCCCGCGAACAGAAATACTCCCAGCCACCAATGCAGTCGCGCCGAGGGGCGTAATGCCTCCACGGGTGTCCAGGCGATGGCGATGCATACGTGAAGTATGGCGAGCGCGAGAGCTGTCCATGGCAGACACGCGGGTCCATGGACGCGCAACAGGCTTGCAGCGGCGACCAGGAATGCTCCCGAGTTCATCACGGCTAGCCAGCACTCGGCAGGTATCAGCGGACCACGGGGTACGAAGCGCGCGAAAAGCGCGAACGTCAGCACCGGAAATAAGAAAGTCAGCGCAAGCTGAGACGATGGGTGCGTCCAATACCAGAACCATGCGACGACATGAGAGCCGATCAGCGCCAGAAAGCGGAGGCCGATCCAGCCTTTCTTCCCGCCCACCCAAACGGCGCCCGCGTTGATCGCTGCCAGATATCCGAAGACCAGGCTTTGGCCGGAACTCGCCGAGCGCAGTAACAAGGTCCCGAGCAGCGCCGCCAGGAACACAAACAGCAGAACAAACTGCGAGTTCCGCTGCACGGCGCGGTGAATCGCCAGCGCTATAACCACGGCGGCCGTTCCGAGGCTCAGCAGTATCCCTCCCCAGGAATATGACAGATAGCAGGCAATGAAGATCAATCCCAGCGCGGTGCCTTCGAGAGTTTCGGAAAACGTCTGCGCGCCGCGGCGGTGCATCCATTGCGCCAGTCCGGCGAGAAGCGCACCGCTCGAACAGGCCAGCAAAATGGCGGCTATCGAATGAGCTTCCATCCAGTAGCCGATCAGGAGGGAGAGGCCGACCAACATCGCGATGAGGCCGAGATAATTCAGCAGAGGACTTGCGAAGCGGCTCTCGAGGTCCTTGGACGCAGCCTGCCCGGAGATGGCAGGCGTGTCGTCGGCGTGGGTCGTGGGGCCGGTTCGCGTCTCCAAAGCCGCGATTCGTTGTTCCAGTTCGGCAACCCGCCGCAGCAGCACGAGCCATTGAGCTTCCGTAACCTCGGAAGCGCCTCGAGCCGCAATGATGGGCTTCTCGCTCATAAAGGCGTTAAATATGTGGAGCATTTAGAGAGCCAATGCACTTTCTCCGAAATGTCATGAGCGGGCGGGACTTACTTTGTGGTGAACTGTGCGGGTCAGACGCCGATGAGCGATGGAGGGTGAAGTCACCCAGGCGGAGTAGTACCGCCGTGCAATAGTACGCGGGACTGCTCAGAATGCGCTAGTCTCATGAGTCATAAGTATCTTGCATAAAGGCGGGAAATGGGTTATGGTGGTTCATGTCGAATCCACGAGGACGTCCCAAGAAGCGAGAGCTGGTTGTGAGCCCAGAGCAGAAGGTAGCTTTGCGGCGTTTGCTCCAGCAACCGCGGAATTTCCGATCCCTTGCCTTTCGCGCTCGCATCATCTTGGAGTGCGATAGTGGACGGAATA
>JACPPJ010000065.1 GCA_016191085.1 Acidobacteriota bacterium
ACGGAAGGGCACGACTTCAGTCGTGCCGGTACAATTAGCAAAGCGAGGCGCTTGAGCGCCTGAGGTGCAAACCTCAGCGGCTAAAGCCGCGTCGGTGCATTCCGTTTCGGCATGGCTGAAGCCATGCCCTTCCGGATTTCACGGATCAGAAGCGCCGAAATTCAAACTGACCCAGCACCTGTCCGTGTCACCGCTCCAACCGCGGCATGCTCTTACCGTATAATCGATTCGTGCCTCGTTTTCAGATTATCAACTTCGGTTGCCGCGCCAACCAGGCGGACGGCGCTGCACTGGAACAACAGCTTGCTGTCAGCGGCTTCCAGCCGGCGGACCGCCATTCGACCGCCGATGTCGTGGTGTTGAATAGCTGTACCGTGACCGCGTCCGCCGACTACGGCGTGCGGCAGGTTGCGCGGCAAATCCGGCGCGCGAATCCGGCGGCACGCATCGTCGTAACAGGATGCTACGCGCAGCGCGATCCCGAAGAACTGGCCGCGTTACCGGGTGTTGAATACGTGGTCGGCAACTCCCATAAAACGGAGATTGCTAATCTGCTGTCCACCTGTTCGCCAGAAAACAATGACGGAACGTTTGTGCCGCTCGCGTCACTGACGCCAAGCTCAGGGGCTTTGCGTACCACGACGGCCAAGATACTGCTCGGCGACATTTTTGCTCATCAAGAACTTCTCGCCGCTCCGGTTCTGGGAGCAGCCGCCCGCGATCGTACCAGACCGAATTTGAAAGTTCAGGATGGATGCAATAACCGCTGTTCGTTTTGCGTTATTCCGTATGTGCGTGGACGCAGCCGAAGTTTACCCATCGAAAGAGTAATAGATCAGATCCGAGCACTCAGCGAAAGCGGATATCAAGAGGTGGTGCTCTCAGGGATTAACCTGGGCCGGTACGGCCGTGACCTGAGCGGCGGCGGGAAGAGGTTGCGGCTGGCCGACTTGATTCGAACCATTCTGGACGAAACGATGATAGCGCGCCTGCGGCTGAGTTCCGTCGAGCCGATGGATTTTAGCAATGATCTTCTCGACCTCATGGCGGCCTCACCGCGGCTGGCCAAACACGTTCACGCGCCACTGCAAAGCGGATCGGACCGCATTCTGCGCCTAATGCATCGTAAATATCGGTCGCACCATTACCGGCAACGGATCGAAGCCGCGTTTGCACGCATGCCCAATGCGGCGTATGGAGCCGATGTGATGGTTGGGTTCCCGGGTGAGACTGACGCCGATTTTGAGGAGACCCGCCGGCTCATTGCTTCCCTGCCCTTCACCTACTTGCACGTGTTTCCGTTTTCGCGCCGATCTGGCACGCCCGCGGATAAGATGAGCGAACAGGTCAACGGCGCAGTGGTCCGCGAGCGAGGCCGCATCCTGCGCGAGCTTGCAGCGGAGAAGAATCTGCGGTTCCGGGAGCAGCAAGTCGGGAGAAACCTAGAAGTAGTCACACTGGACGGACACTCCAATAACGGGCAGCGGGGAACGGCTGCGATCAGTGACAATTTTTTGGATGTCTTTATCCCAGGCGAACGGCTCGATGGCAACCGGATGTTGCCGGTGATGATCACCGGAACAAATGAGAGCGGGCTAACTGCAAGGGTAGCAGATGCGCTGGAATGCTCCTATGCGCTGGAGTCTCCTTCCAGGATCACTTGCGCCAGTGCGTATTCCGGCGTGTGAGTGAGCGAAACGACTACATTTCTGCCGCCCAGGGCGATACAAATCTCCTTTGCTTTCCCGGAGAGCGATAGCTGCGGTTTGCCGCTCGGCCCGTTTGAAATTTCGAAATCCTGCCACGTTACACCGCGCCGCCATCCCGTGCCCAGCGCTTTCATCGCCGCCTCTTTGGCGGCAAAACGCGCCGCGAATCGCTCATAGGAATTCCTGTGGCGCTGGCAGTAATCAATCTCCAACGTTGTAAACACTCGTTTGAGAAAACGCTCACCATGCCGCTCAATGGCTTCGCGCATGCGAGAAACTTCAGCGAGATCTACTCCAAGGCCGATAATCATTTTCTGCCCGCTCACCCCAGACGTACCGTCTCTTGAGCTAGTGCCATTCCTGCGTCATCGCGAAATCAGAACGGTGCAGCGCTTTTGACCGCTACCCCCGCGAAGTATACCATTTGCTATGGTCCGAAAAGTCTCGCCGAAACAGCCACCCCGCAGACGCACCTCGGTCCCCACGGTGCTCCACGCGCCCCTTCTGGCCGATATTCCATGGCTGGTGCACGCATTCAGCACGCGCGCTGGCGGCGTCAGCTCGTTCGTGAATTCGCAATTTGCCCACGAACTGAACTTGGGGAATGTAGCTTGGGATAGCACGCGAAACGTTGACGAGAACCGCCGCCGGTTCCGTGTTGCACTCGGCGCAGCCGATCTGCGGCTGGTCGTGCTGCGCCAGATTCATTCCGATTTGATCCGTCACGTGGATTCAGAAATTCCCACCACGGGTGACGCGCTGATAACAGACAAGGCAGGCTATCTGCTCTCGATCATCGCGGCCGATTGCCTGCCCATCTTGATTGCCGATAGTAAACAGCGGGTGATTGCGGCTGTGCATTGCGGCTGGCGAGGCACCGCGCGGCGGCTGGCCGAAAAAGTCGTGGGCAGAATGAGGATGTTTTTCAACTCGCAACCCCAACACCTGCGAGCAGCGATTGGTCCAGGCATCCGGCGATGTTGCTATCGAATTGGCTCGGACGTCGAAGAAGAGTTTCGTTCGCAATTCACTTACGCGTCGAAAGTGCTGACGAGCCGCAGCGATCCGCCCAGTCCCTTGCGTGAAAAATACCCTCGCCTGTTCATCACGTACAAATCTCCGGAATTTAAAACTTTTCATGAACCGGACGAGGAAACACGGCAGATTTATCTCGATTTGGTTCTAGCGAATGTGACACAGCTTGTAGATGCAGGTTTGCCTCGGAATCAGATCTACTCAGAAGCGCCCTGCACAAGCTGCCACCCGGAGTTATTCTTCTCGCACCGTCGCGACGCCGGGCGCACCGGACGAATGATGGGGTCGATTGGGATTAAGAACAAATGAATAACAGCGGCCTATGCACCGGCACCTAAGCTGGCCATCTCGGCGCCGGCAAGCTTCAACTGGCCGCAGGCAGCAAAGATGTCGCGGCCACGCGGTTTGCGGATAAAGGCAGGCACGCCACCTCGAATGACGGTCTGCTGAAACTGCAATATACGCTCGTCGGACGGTGTGCTGAAGGGGAGTTCGGGGCCTGGGTTCAGCCCGATCAAGTTGACCTTCGATGGAAAGCCGCGCAGCAGTTTTGCCAGCCGCGAAGCATCCTCGAGCGTATCATTGGCGCCCTCCAGCAACACGTATTCGAAGGTAAGCCGTTCGCGAGGACGCAATGGAAATCTTCGGCAGGCCTTGAGCAACTCCGCGATCGGCCACTTCCTGTTGATAGGCATAATGCGGCTGCGCACCGCGTCGGTGGTGGCATTCAGGGAGATGGCCAGTTTCGGCCTGACCTTCTCTTGCCCAAAACGCTCGATGCCGGGCACGATGCCCGAGGTGGACAACGTCATGTGATGAGTGGAAATCCCGATGCCCTCCGCATCCGAAAGCAGAAGGATCGCCGCTATCACATTGTCGTAATTCAGCAGCGGCTCACCCATGCCCATAAACACCAGGTTTAGCGGGCGGGCCGTGGGGTGCTTCTTCGATGTTGCTTCCAGCCGGTTTTCCTGCATGACCGGAAGGACCTGGCCCACGATCTCGCCAGGAGTCAAATTGCGCTGAAACCCCAGCACCCCAGTGAGGCAAAACTTGCAATCCACAGCGCAGCCCGCCTGAGTGGAGACGCAAATCGTATCCCGATGTTCCTCGGGCATGAGGACGGTTTCGATCTCCTTTCCGTCAGCAAGGCGAAGCAGGTAGCGAACCGTCCCGTCGGCGCTCTCAAACTTCTTCTCAACGGGCGGAACCCTGGCCCGGAACTCCTCGGCAATGCGCTGCCGCAGCTTGGCGGGAAAGGTCGTGATTAGGCCGAGGTCCCACTGCCGGTCACGGTACAGCGCGTGATAGAGTTGGGCCGCCCTGTAGGGCCGTTCCCCTAAATCCATCAGCAGTTCCCGCAACCGGTCGGCGGAAAGCCCTATTAGATCCTGCTTTTCCATGACTTACTCTTCTCATTGTAACAGAGCCCACGTGGCTGGTTGTGCGGCGTGGCCGCAGCAACCGATCCCGGCCGAAAAGAATCGGACCGCACAAGTTACAGGAATACAATGACTTACTGCCGCGCCTCTATTGGCAATCGCGTGCTCGATAGTGGATAATAGAAGCGTTGAAGCGTACTCCGAAGCAATCAATCTTTGCTTTCGCCCAATTCTCGCACAGCAGCTTGGGGGCAGTCCTGTTGCCAAGCTACGGATAGAGATGCAGATCACAGAAAAGCGGAATATTTCAAAACAAGTTCTTCCCAACGGCCTCACTGTTCTTTCCGAGCGCATGGAACATGTGCGGTCGATTTGTGTTGGCATCTGGCTGAACACGGGATCCCGCCAGGAACTGCCGGAGCGAAACGGCATATCCCATTTCATCGAGCACATGGTTTTCAAGGGGACCGAGACCCGCAGCGCTGAAGACATTGCGCGATCGGTAGATTCAATCGGCGGCCACCTGGACGCCTTCACCGCCAAAGAATGCGTCAGCTTCAACACAGTGGTTCTCGATGAGCATCTCGACATCGCCTTCGACGTGCTCAGTGACCTTGTGCTGCACCCGCTGTTCAACCCGGACGACATCAACAAAGAGCGCAGCGTGGTCATGGAGGAGATTAAAGCCGAGGAGGACAACCCCGATTACCTGCTGCACGAGCTTTTCTCCAGGAATTTCTGGAAGGGACACGCGATCGGCAAACCGATTCTCGGCACCAAGGAGACCATCAGCGGGCTGGCGAAAAACGTGATCGAGGAACAGTTCCGTCTGTCATACCGGCCGAACAATATGGTCATCGCCGCCGCTGGCAACGTGCAGCATGACCGTTTGTTCAATCTGGTTAATGACCGGTTTCATCGTATGAAAAAGGTTGAACCCACTGTTCCCGACCCCGCGCCTCGCACTCACGCACATATCACTCTGCGGAACAAACCGTCGCTGGAGCAGGTGCACGTCTGCCTGGGCGTTCCCTCTTATCCGCTGCCGGATGAGCGGCGATACGCGTGCTATGTGCTAAACACGCTGCTCGGCGGAGGCATGAGTTCCCGGCTATTTCAGAACATCCGCGAAAAGCAGGGTCTCGCTTACTCCGTGTTTTCCGATCTCACTCCATACCGCGATACCGGTTGTCTGCTGGTCTACGCCGGTACTTCGCCCGATTCGGCTCCGCGCGTGGTCGCGAGCATCATGCACGAATTACGTGATATTAAAGAGAATCAGGTTCCTGCCGACGAACTGCGGCGCGCCAAGGATCATCTGAAGGGCAGCATGATGCTGGGGCTGGAATCGACGGGCAGCCGCATGTCGAACCTTTCCCGCCAAGAGCTTTATTTCGGTAAATTCTTCACCTTGGATGAAATGATTGCTAAAATCGAAGCCGTCACGGCGGAGGACATTGCGGCGATCTCACGCGAGTTCTTCCGGGGCGAGCTGATCTCGCTCACCGTCCTCGGCCGCTTAGACGGATTGAAGTTCACCAGGGAAATGCTGGCCTGCTAGCTCGTGAAAGCTAAGGGCCAAACGCGTAAGGGTATGGCTTCAGCCATGCCGTTGCGACTGCGGCAATTGAGAGGACTTTAGCCCCTGGGGTCAGATGCCCTCAGCGGCTGAAGCCGGCATTCTAGGCCGCCGTTATCGGCACGACTAAAGTCGTGCCCTTCCGCTTTCCTGTGGTGATTCCCAAGGGGGCGATATCAGCGTCCGGGTGGCTGTACTCGCAAGCGGCAGCTCCGGCAATTGCACCTTAGTTGCCACGGAGCGGACCAAGATACTCGTTGATGCAGGCCTCAGCCGCAAGGAGACGCTGCGCCGCCTCGCACTCATCGGAGAATCGGCTGATTCCATCCAGGCCATCCTGGTCACTCACGAGCACTGGGACCACATCGGCGGGCTCGCGCGCCTGTCCCAGAAGAATCAAATCCCCGTTTATATAGCGCCGCTCACACAGCAGGCCTTGCCTCCCGAAACCAAGCTGTTCGCGATCGAGAATATCCAACCCGGCGCGCGCTTTCAGATCGGCGATTTCACGATTGATCCGTTCACCATTCCGCACGACGCCGCCGATCCTGTGGCTTTCCGCTTGAGCGCGGAGGGCGTTCAAATCGCGGTATGCACGGATCTCGGTTACATTCCGCAGAACGTGAAGGAGCACCTGCGCGGGAGTCACTGCCTGATCATGGAATCGAACCACGATGTGGAGATGCTTCGCAGCGGCCCCTACCCCTGGACGGTGAAACAGCGCGTGATGGGCCGCACCGGCCACCTCTCGAATCACACCGTCTGCGAGTTCCTGTCGAGCGAAGATTTTGACCGCCAAGTGCGTGTCTTGGTGTTGGCACACCTCAGCCAGCAGAACAATCATCCCGAAATCGCGCGTCTCGCTGCCGTCGCAGCGCTCGAGTCGCAGAACGCAACCGGCACCAAGCTGACGCTAGCCTCGCAGACTGAGCCCACGGAAGTTTTCTGCTTTTGAGAAAAACCTTTCTTGTAACATGAAGATTGCATATAAGTCCATGTACAACTGGTCATGGTATAGCCTATGTACAACTGGTCATTGCTTTCCCTCAAAGTGCTGGGCAAAATAAGGCTCCGATCTAATCTGAAAAGGGTGGTTAGTTTCCTGAGTCATTGATTTCTTGCATATTGTTTTGCACTATGGACAGCCGGAGTGCGAGAAGTGAACCGACCAATGCTGTTGAGGATGGCATCCGCATTCTTGGTCCAGATGAAAGGCTTGGGAGCCTGGTTGTGAAT
>JACPPJ010000071.1 GCA_016191085.1 Acidobacteriota bacterium
GTCTGGCCGCTGACTCCGAGAGCCTCCGCAGCCTGACGGCTTGGCCTTGGATTATTAGTATCAACTTGAACGCACATTAGAATAAGCAACTTCAATCTAACCGATTAGGACAGAACAGTGCTCTCTAATTTCTGATTTCGGGTTCAATCAAAGTTATTTGACCCCAATTGGGATTGCGGCGAGCAAGTATGCCGGTACGGAACTTTTCTCCCGTTGCCAGGATGGCCGGAAACGGGGTGTTTCTGTCCGCATAACCCCACAGGTGGTTCGCCGTAGCACCAATATAGGCGAGCTGCGCGACGGCGCCCTTCCAGAGTTGCTGCTCCAGGCTGACGTTGTACTGGTACTTGGCCGGAGCTTGGCTCTGCCAATTCATAGTGGCTAAGCTCCCGCGTGTAAAATCTCCAGACCGGGCAAATCCGGCCGGAAACGATGGTTGGAACACCTGCATCAGCCCGGAATATGGCGGTCCAGTGAAGGTGTTGCGAGCGTAGACGAACGGCAGGAGTTGGTCGTGGTAGATTCCGGCACCGGCGCGCAGGACCGTCCTGCTTGTGAACTGGAACGCCAGCCCGGCGCGCGGCTCGAAATTGCTGCCGAACTTCAGAGCGTGTCGTCCCCTGCTGACACTCAGGTCATCGCCCCACTGGAACAGGTTATAGACCCACCAGCGTGGAGCGGTGCTATGGCGCACCCTGCTCGTCTTTAACTACTCCAGAGATGGTACCGGTGTTGGATTGCGCCATAGCGGCGGTAACCGAGAAGCAAAGAACTGACGCCGCAAGAATGCCGGTCTTCGACAACATAGAGGGATCCTTCGCGTCGAGCGATATGCAGTAAGAGTCGAGCTGGAACAATGGCACTGGGTTTAGAATTCCGGTTCCGGGTACTGTGATGCTTATCTGGCCGTTATAGCGGAAACCACCAGACGAGCAGCTCAAAGGTGGTTGAGGCGCAGTTATATCACTGGCTGGTGGCATTTGCAATAAAATTGGTTTCCGCTAGAAAATAGCGTATCCGGGTAAGGTGAAGGGATTAGGACGCCACTGCCGTGGGCTGTAGGGTGCTGGGTCAGTTTGAATTTCGGCGCTTCTGATCCGTGAAATCCGGAAGGGTATGGTTTCAGCCATGCCGAAACGGAATGCACCGACGCGGCTGTAGCCGCTGAGGTCTGCACCTCAGGCGCTGAAGCGCTTCGCTTTGCTAATTGCACCGGCACGACTGAAGTCGTGCCCTTCCATTTTCAAACTGACCCACTACCTGTAGTTCAACGCCATTGGCATCGATCTGAACAACAGGTAAGATGAAGAATTCCGATCAACCGGCGGAAGTGGCATCGGAGGTGACATGGCGGAAGAGCAATTAAGGCGTCAATTTGTCAGCTTTACATTCTTCAAGGTGGACCCGGCGTGGCGGCGGCTTTCTCAGCAAGAGCGCGAGCAGGGGAAAGTGCAGTTTTGCCGTATCGCTTCGGAGTGGGCTTCGTCAGACAAGATGAATGTCCTCTCGTACACGACTGTGGGTACGCGACCGGATACAGATTTCATGCTGTGGCGCATCTGCTATCAACTCGAAGATCTGCAGGAGATGACCACGGCCCTGCTTTCGACTGATCTCGGCAAGTATTTGACGACGCCATATTCGTACTTGGCGATGACCAAGCGCTCGACCTACGTAATCGAACATCAGCACGAGGGTCAGACGGACACGCGCGGCCAGCTTCGTCCGGGCAAATTCAAGTACATATTCGTCTATCCTTTTGTGAAGACGCGTGACTGGTACCTGATGCACGGCGAGGCGCGGCAGGGAATCATGAACGAGCACATCCGCGTCGGAACCAAGTATCAGTCAGTGAAGCTGAACACCACGTATTCATTCGGCTTGGACGATCAGGATTTCGTGGTGGCGTTCGAGAGCGATAAGCCCGAAGATTTTGTCGATCTTGTCATGGAGCTGCGCGAGACGGACTCAAGCAAGTACACCGTTCGTGATACACCAATCTTTACCTGCATCTTGAAAGACGTGATGGGCACGCTCAACACTTTGGGAGGGTAGCTCTACGGCAGCGACGAAGCAGCCTGTCATCATTCCCCGCAAACAGAAGCGCAAACCATCGCGCCTGGCTCTGCTCTCAAAGGAGCGCATCCATGAGTTGATCAAGCGCCTGGAGAAGGCCTACCCGGACGCGCAGTGTGCGCTGAAACATTGCAACGCGTTCGAGTTGCTGATCGCAACCATTCTTTCCGCGCAGTGCACCGACGAGCGCGTCAACATGGTCACGCCGGAGTTGTTCCGGAAATATCCTACGCCCAAAGACCTCGCGGCCGTGCGGCAGGAGACGTTGGAGCAAGAGATTCGCCCCACCGGGTTCTATCGCAACAAGGCAAAATCCATCATCGCGGCGTCACAAAAAATCGTTAATGAATTCGGCGGCAAGGTGCCCGACTCGATGGAACAGCTACTCACGCTTCCGGGTGTCGCGCGCAAGACCGGCAACGTGGTTTTGGGAACAGCTTATCGAAAAGCGAGCGGTGTCGTGGTGGATACTCATGTCCAGCGAATCTCGCGCCGCCTCGATCTGACCGAAGAAACCGTCGCTGAAAAGATCGAAAAAGACTTGATGCAACTGATTCCCCAGGAAAAGTGGATCAGCTTTTCGCACGAGATGATTTTTCACGGCCGCCGCTGCTGCGTCGCGCGCACCCCTAAGTGTCCCGTCTGCCCCGTCGAAGACCTCTGCTACTCGGAAGACAAGACCATCTAAGAAGGCGGACCGTAATTCGCTCCTAAACACGCCGCGCCACCAGGCGACGGCTCGGATGTCCGACCCTGCGCGTGCTCAGAGCAGCCTCCAATTTAGAAGTGTTGGAACCCTTGTACCGGCAGTGGTGAATCATGACCATTGCTTGTGAGCAACAGTCGTGGCTTACGCCTGTTAAACTCGCGAATTTCTCCGATGCGCGTGAGCGTTACGCCCGCGATGCTGCGCGGCATCTCGCGCGACCGTTCCGGCGGGACGGTGAAAAGCAGTTCGAGGTCTTCGCCTCCGTGAAGGTAATGCCGCGATGAAGTTTGCTCATCGTGCGGAATCTCTCTGTCAATAATGCGGGCTGCCACGCCGCTCGCTTTGCAAAGGTGGAAGAGATCAATGGAGAGCCCGTCGCTGATGTCCATCATGGATGAGGCCAACTTACGCTGGCGCAGATATATTCCGGCGCGCAGCCGCGGCTGTGGATAGAAGAAGGCGTCAAGCGCATCGCTCTCAGCATGCTGCTTTCTGGCACGTGAGCGCGCTTGAAGACGCTCAAGACCTCTAGCGGCGCGGCCGAGCTCTCCGGTGACCCAAATTTCATCCTCCGGGCGCGCTCCACTGCGCAATACCGCCTGGCCGCTCGGCACTTCACCAACGACTATAACGTCGCCTATGAACCCACTTCGCGAAGCCCCAGTGTCGCCGCCAGCCAGGACCACTTTGGCCGATTTAGCCAGCGCGAAGAACCCTTCGAAAAACTCTTCCACCCAACCGGTTTGTAAACGTTTGGGCAGCCCCAGCGAGAGGAAGACGTGTCGCGGGACTCCCCCCATTGCGGCGATGTCGCTCAAGCCTCGAGCCAAAATTTTATGGCCAACCGATCGTGCTTCCTGCCACTCTCGCCGGAAGTGTACGTTCTCCAAAAAAAGATCGGTCGTGACGAGCAGATCATTTCCCGCGCCTGATTGTGCAATGACGGCGCAATCGTCGCCGATACCGCGGCGAAGAGTTGTACTGGACGCGAATTTGCGAGCGTGCTGCCGCGCGTTCTTGGCGAGTAACTCTACGAATTGTTTTTCGCTGATACGCAAAGCTTGTGGAAAAAGTACTGGCCAAACAACTCAGACAGACATCTTACTATTCAAAGGCTAGTGTACCCTTTCTAGAATCTGTTGCAGAATCGCAAACCGCTGCCACTCGCGACTACGATCCGGCTCCGCGCTGAAACGGCTCCACAATTGCGTCTGAGATTCTGCTGTCGAGGCCCATCTCTCGAAAGTGGAACGTCCGGTTTCTTCGCCCCATCGGGTCCCCGCCATCGCTCCAAAATAGTCCAGAGCGCCGGGAGGCAAATGGAGAGAATTCTCCAGCGCATCTCCCCAGACGCGGGAGAAAATAGGATCCAAAAAAGCGTTAACGAACTCACTGACCGGTATGACGCCCGAAAAACGCACCTCGTCCACGATGGACTGGTTCAGCAAATCCAGCAGCGGGTGGGGCCTGGACTCCGTGATTTCTTCTCGCGCCATTCCTAAGGAGATTCCGAATTTCACCCAGAGCTGTGGGAGAGCAAAGAAGACGCCACCCACGGGATCGGCATCCGCCTCCGCCTTTACGCGTGTGATCAACGCCCAGATTTCTCCGTATGTGGGAGCATTGGCCGCCACAAGCGCATGCCGGCGAATCGCGCACACGGTGTGTTGGTATTCCTGGCGGACCCACTCCTGCATTTGAGCCCGGCTCCATTCGCCGCGGGCAAGGCGCACAGTGAATGGGTGGCTGAGCTTCGGGCTCGCCTCAAAAGCAACAACCAGCAGGCGGTTTACGAAATCAGTGGCAGGCAGAACACGGTCGGGAGGGGCCGGAAACTCAGGCACGCAGGAAAGGCCGTGCAGTGACTGTCGGTCCATAGTGCTGCGTTCGGCGCGGCCATAAGTTCTTCTTGCCTGCCGGAGCATCTCCTCATAATCCATGATGTTGCGTCTCCGGTACCGTTTTCGGCACGTCTTAAGTTAGCGTTCCAAATAGATCAGAGTCAAAACATTTTGTAAAAGGCAGATGAGAGATGCTAAAATGCGGCGTCTTTTGACCCAGCGGAATCTCCCACACGGCTGCTCAATGCCCGTTATGTCGGGCGGGCTACATTATGGACGTGCCATTTAATCTATATGAAAGTACAATGAACAGGCACAAAAGTGCCAATTTAGTACTCGAGACCGCGGCGCTATGAACATGCAGCAGAACTCGCCTGAGAAAACGGGGACCTTTTCCCAACAGATCCAGCAGCGCATGTCTGCTATCGAGCGGAGGGACTGGGAGCTCTGGTTGCTGGCCTTGGCAATGGTGGGGATTCTCGCCATTGGGTATTTTTTCGTCATATTTCCAAGTGTCTTTTTAGGCGAGCATACGCTGTATGTACAGGCAAAGCTTTCTTCGCCTCTCGCCGTGGGCCAGTTGGCGCTCGTCTTGCTTTTCCTCATTTACGTAGCACACAAACACTTAGAGGTTCGCAGAGTTCGGTCGCAATCGCTCGTAGACGCTCTGAATTTCCAACTTTCTCACGCGCAGTTGCTGCTGGACCCGCTGACGCACGCGTTCAATCGTACGGCGCTCGAGGAAGTGATCGGCAAAGAGATCAAGCGCGCACAGCGCAAGCAAACGACGCTTGTGTTCTTATACGTGGACCTGGACGACCTAAAATCCGTCAATTCCCGTTTCGGGCATTTGTCCGGTGACCTGGTATTGAGCGAGGCGGGCGCGATATTGAAGAGTTGTGTCCGTGGCTCCGATTATGTCATTCGTATGGGTGGCGACGAATTTCTGCTTACTCTGGTTGACACCACACTAGAGGGCGCCGTGGCCGTTAAGAATCGCATTAACTTACGGTGCGAGCGCTGGAATCAAAACTCTCCGCTGGCTGGGTTCATTTTGAGCATGAGCATCGGCGTTCAGGAATATGACGGTACACTGTCATTCGACGAAGTGCTGGCCCAAGCGGACAATAAGATGTACACCGAGAAGCAGGCTCATGCCGTGGAGCGGAAACGCAGTTAGCATGCTCCGATCTGCGGTACTGCGTGTCCTACGATGCACCGCCCCAGAGTTCTTGCGTGGCTATGCGCGCCCCCTCTACCAAAGATTGAAACTTAGCCCAGACAATGCTTGGGTGAATCTCAAGTGAGCCTGCGAATGTAGCGAAGCCGCAATCCGCCCCCGCAATCACATTTTCACGTCCGACCAGCGTTGCGTATCGTACAATGCGGTCCGCCACGAGCCGCGGATGCTCCACCAGAATAGTTGAGCCATTTGCCTATTGCCTCACGCCTGCTCACTTCTGAGGGCCGCGGCTTGGCGGTACTGCCCCGGCGCAGGCCGCCGCGCACTGCTGGAATTTCGTGTCCAACTGTTTCACTATTGCGGCATGCTCCGCGACTTTTTTCTTCAGAGCTGCGGGGTTCGATTCTTTCTCGAGCGCCGCCGCGCTTTTGTTAACCTGATCCATCAGCTTGGCCATTTGCTCATGTTGCGGTCCGCCCATCATTGGGCATGGCCCGCTCATGCCAGCCATATGGCCGGGCATCTGGTGTTGGGTCGACGGGTTCTGCGCCGCGATCCTGATTACGAAAGCAAATAAAAAGGTAATGGCAAGCAGCGATGCGACCCGTTTTGTCGAGGTCTTACATTTCATATCTTTCTCCTTCACTGGAACAAAATCGCATAAGGGGCACTCTTGGCCCGCCTGGCCTTCGGTATGGTGACTTCTAGTATACCTTCCCACAGTTGGAATGCCCTGCATGGCGGCCGGCACGACAACTTTAACCCGCGCCGCGCCCGAGAGTTGTTTGGCGGGCTCTACGGGAACGGGTTCTCCTCGCATAATAACAACCTTCGATGGATCACGTGGCCTTATCACCAGCCGTCGAGGGAAACTCGGATTGCTGTCCCGCGGGCCATCCACTCTATGGTTGACGAAATATGGTGGTAAGTGCAGCGGCGGCAAGATGTGCCGACCGTCACAAACGAAGCTGATGCTCCCACCGCGTAGCACCGCGCATACAGTTCCCCGGCATGTGACTGCACCAGCGTCACTCTCTCGGCGTCACTCTCTCCGTTGGCGGTTCATACGGTAGGTGAAAGCTCGTGCTGTACTTCTCGTACGCTTCGTTGTAGCCGCGCGCGTAGCCTTCAAAGAAGATGGTGTCGTACCAATTTGACGGCACGTACTTTTTCAATGGCAGCTTTTGCATTTCTTTTGAGATGAGCGGGGAACCTGCGTTGAACCACCCCTTCACTCCGACGTATATGGCATTCGCCGCGCGCATCTGACGGTTGTATTCATCTACCTTGCCGAGCACGTGAAAATACAGGTCGTTCAATACCTCTTGATAACGCAAAACAGGACCGCGGAAGAGTTCCTTGGCAGCGTCCCAATGCTGTGCCTGCCGCGGCCCGACGCTGCTTCTGTCGGTCCATTCTTTCTTGGTTTGCTCAATCAGCAGGCGAACTTCGGTCGCCGAGTCCTCAACGGCACGGACGTGCTGCAACATCTCCTTTTGCTCCATGGCCGCCTGAAAGTGTTCAAGCGGCAGGCGCGACGTTCCTGTTTCCAGAGCAGGAATATCGAATTCCATTTTCCCGATCTGTGGAATGTCAAACACCGTGGTTTCCCCGCCCGCGTCCATCGTTACCTGTCCCTTTCCTACCTTCACAATGGTTCCTTCGATGATGCGACCATCTTTCAGTACCAGCTTGTCTCCGCGGACGGCCTGCACGCCCGGAAAAGAAAACAACGCAAGTGTCAGAATGGTCATAGTTGCAAACACGCGGTTTTTCATCTCCAGCTCCTTTCTGGTGAGCCGTTTTCACACTACGCGGTCAGATGGACTATGGCTGGATGGTGTAAGTCGCAATCATCCCGGCGTCAATGTGGTCGGCCACGTGACAGTGATAAAGCCATGTTCCAGCATTGTCGGCATTCATATCCACTGTAGCCATGCTGCCGGGAAGCAGCTCAATGACGTCCGTCTGGCGGCCGTGGAAGCGAACTGTTTTCCCATGCCAGTGGCCGGAGTGCAAATCAATCTCATTGCCCATGCCCAACAAGTACCAACGCACCTTTTCTCCCAAATTCATGACCAGACCGGGCAGATTGCCGAAGATGAAGCCGTTGATGCTGTGCATCAATCCGCGCTCCGCTCCCGCCGCTTCATCGAAAATCATGAACATGGTGACGAACTCGCGATTGACGTCCTTCGGTGTGGCGTCTGCGTTGGCCATGCCTTTCCGCGTGATGATGATCGGTCCGAGCAATCCGGCATTGGTTTCCTGCGGTTCATCAACATGCGAGTGGTACCACCACACGATGGAGTTGGGATCGCTGGGGCCGGGGCCGCTGTCGTCATCGGCTATCCAGGTGTAGGTAAAGCTGCCTCCCGGAGCAACCTGCGCTCCCGCCCCTGGCGCGGTCCCGTCAAATCCGAAATAGTGAGCTCCCTCATTGTCCTTTGTGTAGCGCACGCCGTGAGGGTGGATACCGAAAGACCCGTCGGCACGGTTCACGAAATGGACCTGTATCGTGTCTCCCACTTCGGCGCGGATGATTGGACCCAACACTCCTAGCCAGGGCGGTTGGGCCTTTGGCGCTGTAAACGTGCCGTCTGTGTACTCGACGTATCGCGTTTTCTTCCAGCGAGTAAAGTTGGTCCAGGGTTTTGGAATCAAACTGCTATGGATCAGGTCGCGCCCGCTGGGGGCGTACTCCCAGTTAACATTCTCCGCCGCGATATAATAGTGACGAGTAACCTGCGCCGCCGAGTTCGCACCGAAGAGCAGAACCACACTGAAAACGCCGAGCGTTACTAATAGAACGGCTTTCGTATTCACGGCTTCCTCCGTTCACGCGTCTGGAACCTTGGTCGGACAGTCGCCTGCACGGGGCACGTATACCCGCCATCTCATGCGGCAGAGGATTTCATTGAGATTTTTTTCGCCGCCGCGGCTTTGGGAAGAGCGATCTCAAGCAGGCCGTCTTTTAGAGACGCAGTGGCCTTCTCGGCGTTTACGTCCTCGGGCAGATCAATTACGCGTAGAAGCTCGTCAGAGCAGCATTCGGTATAGAGGGTCTTGCTGCCATCCTTCGCCTCTTCCTTCGACTCCCGCTTGCCCGAAATCGTAAGCCGCCGCCCATCGAGGCTGACCTCAAGGTCCTTGGCCGAGAAGCCGGGCGTTTCGGCGCGTACCGTGACTTGGCCGTCTTTCTCTATGACCTCGATGTGAGCCGGGTGCAGCAGCTCAGATTCCGCCTGCAGCCAGTGCTCCAGGTCGTGTCCCTGAACGTGTCCGGCATGTTCGAATATCTCAAAGGCCCGGCGCGTAATCTCCTCGTGCAGTTTTTCAATGTGCTCGAAAATGTCGCTAGCCTTAAGGAGTTTCAGGGGAGCCGGAGCCGCGGCTTTTTTTGGTTGCTCTACGGCGATGGCTTGTTCTGGCATGATTTTCATCCTCCATGTGAAGTGTCTTGGATCGCCAGCTTCATCGGAATGATCCGGTGGCTGTCTTCCTGGTGCATTTCAACTTTATCGAATTTGGAAATATCTGGCAGTGAGTGGAATCACAGCAACATGTGACGCGCATCACACGCGAGCCGTAGCGCGAGCTGACCAGTTGGGGCGGGTTGTGCAACTGAGGCGAGTGCACACAACCGCGCGCACGCCGACGAGCAACGGGCAGTCGGAATGGCGGCGCTACACCGACGAGTCCTACTCGTCCGATGCATGCTCGAGTGTCGATTTTGACGTTCTATTTCGTGTGCTGGCTGAGCATTCATGCATGCGTTTGGGCGAGGTGATCATTCTTCGCACGTCCGCGAGCCAACCAGTCGATACACCTCACCAGGCTTGCTGGCGGATATATAAACATCGCGGCTCCGTGGTCTGCATCAGTCCAAATGAACCGGACACCCGCCACGATGGTTTCATCGAAGCCGTCAATGATCAATTGCAGCACTCCTAGAGAGTCCGCTGGAGGCAGCCTTTTGGCTTTGAACATAATCCCCGCGAAGCTCAGATTCACTGGTCGGGCTTGGTAGCGATCCTGTTCTATGTCAAGCATCAGCGAGCCATGGACTGGGTACCGGACGTTCAGCCGCCGGTCCGGGTTGTGATCAGGTGTGGACTTGTTCGGTGGAATCGTATGAACCTCCCCATGGTGAGCACCGTCTCCTTGCGGACGGACCCCATAAACAATAGGGAGCTCGTTAGGCTGAAAAAATAGAGCCTGAATTCGAATTTTCCTCGCCGGTGCGATCGATGCTGTACCAAAAAAGGTACGTTTGTGCCGCTTGTTAGCCCGAAACGCCCTTGTGGGGATTAGATCTTGCATGGGGGCGCCGTGTTTTTGCACGGCACTGAGCGGGAGCGTGACGGCTGAGAAGAGAAGCCGCATTATCATATGAATCGAATAAGTGACGGTCACAACACCGGCCGCGCGCTCAATAGCTAACGTCGCGTGGTTCAGCCACTTACATTCGTTCGAAGTCGTCCTGTCCGTGATTTTGCCGAACTTTACCCTGTTTTTTCCCTTGACTCTTCCGTGACTTGCTCCAAAATAGGACTGCCAACTGTTCCCGATCTCCGGAAGAACATTGTAGTTCCCTCCAACGGCGATTCCCAAAATCTTCCCTTGAGTACACTGACGCTCGAACGGACTGCACTACCAGAGGTACATCCACACCCAGCCGTTGCCACCCGCGAGGTATTACGGTGCCGGCGCTGCCAGCTCGTTCAGTTCCGCACTGCGAACGACCTTTGCAGAAAATGCGACTTCCCCCTACCCCCTCCCCCGCGCGTGGAATTAATTTCGGCGCGGGATGGGGATGACAACCCGGGCCGCGGACGCTTAGCGCAACGCGAAGCGCTGCATTCGCGTATGAAAACGGCTCGTGAACTCACCATCGGCCGGAAGCTGCGAGAGCTGCGCGATCAACGGAACCTTACGCAACAAGACATGGCTGCGAAAGCGGGCGTTCCTCGCACCTACATCTCCCGCATAGAAAACGCGCGTCTGCTGCCTGGTCCCGTGATGCTGCGCCGCATCGCCGAGGCGCTGCAGGTGGAAATCCTGGACCTGCTGCCGCACGGCTCAATGGAAAACGGCAGCCCATCACCTGTCGAAGGCGCCTATTGGGCCGCTGTGTCCGCCTCTTTTGCGCAGCTACAGCCGGAGCAGATGGAAGCGGTGCTGGAACACGTGCGCGCGATGGTGAGCTACCCGATTGTGCAGGGATTCCCTGCCGAGCAGATGCTCCAAGCGCATTGAGGCGCGCGGGAGCGCGGGCGTCTTGCCGGCCAAGAGGTTAGTAGAACCAGGGCGAGAGGACCGCGCTCCCAGCCGTCACTGCGTGCTCGACTGCAACATCGCCAACGCGCTCTCGTCCCATTGCCAGCGCAATACGACTGTCTCCCGAACATCCTCTACAGAAATGCCATCGAGCAGTGAACGGGATTGCGCTGTGGTGTTGGGTTTCCCGGAAGGAGCGGCGCGGACAAGCGCCAGCAGACCGCGCAAGGAATTCGCGATCCGCCGCGCGCTTTCGGCGCTGTCGCAAACGTCTGTAACGCGAAAACTAAGCTGCGTGAGACCGGGCTCTATTGAGGCGTAAAGCATCCGGCTGCCGCGCAGCAGGCCCGTGCTGATCCCGAGCGACCCCACCTGCGCCTCTCCAGTGGTCCAAAGCTTTTCTGGCCTCGCTACAATCCAAACCTTACTTCCCGCTGAAATGTGCTCGAAGCCCCTCTCCCGTTCCAGCTCCGAAGCAGCCGAATCTCCTTGGTATGCAGCTCGGGCGAACACACCTGGAACCCTGCCGATGACATCAAGCAACTGCGCTTCATCACCGCCCACCGTGAAGGCCACCAGAGCGCTCTTGGATTTTTCGCCAAGGAACATCAGCCGGAACGGCCTGGCGCGTCCGAAAGTGTAGATCGTTTTCCCGGATACATCTTTCTTCTGAGCGCCTTCTGAATCCAGATACCGAGTGACGCGTGGGCGGTCGAGATCTACGCGCGCCGCTCCCACCCAATCCTTGCCCGATTTTCCTATTGCGATCTGCCTCAGGTCCCTTTCGTACCGGAACCCGCTCTCACGAATGAATCGCTCGTACTCGGGGTCGTGGGGCACATCCGGAGGATTAGCAGCCAGCTTTCGGATCGCGAAGTTTGTTTCCAACCCGCGGAGGTCAGCTGCGAAATACACATCCAACCCGGGCGGCAGGAGCCGGACCAATTCCATGCCTGCACGAGCTTCGCGGTGAAGAAAAAAATAGCCAAGCCCTCCTGCGAGAGCGAAAACAACCACGATTGCAACGATCGACAGTTTCTTCTTCATGGGACTGGTGGCGGTTTATCCCGCCGTCACAAACAACCATTGTAACGTAATGAGAAGAGTGGAAAGGATCGCAGTTTTTTATCGAGGTTTGCGCCGCGCAGGTTTCTCCGATTCCTCCGCGGCACTTGCAATGGATCTGGAGGGCTGTGGCTCTGCTGCGTGGCGATGTCGCGTGCGCAGCAACGACAAGACCAGCGATCCGCCAAGCAGCGCGCCCACAACCAGGAGCGAGCGGCCCGTAGAAATTGGAAAATACTCCGCCAGCATCATCTTCAATCCCACGAAGATCAGAACTAAGCCCAGCCCGTATTTCAGGTAATGAAAGCGCTCGATGGCGTGCGCAATAAGAAAGTAGAGCGAACGCAGTCCCAGGATTGCGAAGATATTGGACGAATAGACGATGAATGGATCCCGTGTGATGGCGAATACTGCCGGGATCGAATCCACGGCGAAGACCAAGTCGGTGGCTTCCACCATCACCAGTACGAGCAGCAGCTTGGTGGCGTAAACCCGCCCATGACTGCGGATGAGAAAATGCTCGCCATCCTGGGAAGAGACGTGAATGAACCTGCGGACGATGCGCAGAATCAGGTTGCGTTCAGGGTCAACCTGTATCTCTTCCTCCTTGAGCATCTTCAAACCGCCGAGGATAACCACGCCGCCAAAGATGTAGATGATCCATTCAAAGCGATGCAGCAGCGCGCTTCCAAGAAATACAAAGATGAATCTCATCACCAGCGCCCCGAGGATGCCCCAAAACAAAATCCGGTGCTGCGAGTGCGCCGGTATCGAGAAATATCTAAAAATAAGAACAAAAATGAAGAGATTGTCTACGCTAAGGGAGTATTCGATGACATATCCAGTGATGAACTCCAGGCCGGGCTGCCTGCCGAAGTTAATGTGAATGCCGACGTAGAACACCAGCGCCAGACTTACCCACCCGATCACCCACATGAGCGCCTGGCCGCGACGCTCTCGAGGCTTGCGATGCAGCACCAAATCCAGCGCCAGCATGGATACAATGAAAATTGTGAACGCAATCCAAAGCCATGGCGGAGCAATACTCGGTGGCATGTAGCCGGTTTCCCTCGCTTATTAGTTGGATTGCGTAAGTATGACGCAACCCAGGGGCGACCCGCCGCGTCGCCCTACACTGTCGTTGATGCAAGCCGCTGGCGCGGTTGTTACGTCGCGCTGTTCCGAATTGCTCAGCCAGCATCCACTTTCTTAGCTGACGGCTCCCAAAAAATCGCGATCCATGAGTCATCAGCCGTCCGTGCCGCGCTCTGTGACTGTCCAAAGGGATTATTTATGCACCTTAGCATGCAATCACAAAATGCGCGAAAGCGCGATGCAAGGCGATTCTAAATCGCTGTCACGGAAGGGTCAAGGTGAGCTGCTCGTCAGAGCGGGTGTGGATCAGCGAGCGGGTCCGCGCATGTGTTAACCGTTCCTTCAGGGACCACAGTTTCCTGACCTCCAGCGCTTGTCTTATACTGCTCGATCAGCTCACCGTCCGGCGCATTTCGTCCTCGGCACCGACTTAGGACAAACCGGAAACCCCACGCACGCCGACGGCATGCAGATGTACGTCACCGAGTTGATGGCGCAAGGCATCACGAAAGACCAGATTAAAAAAATGGGGAGCGAAGTACCGGGAGCGTTGCTGATGGGATAGAAGTAATCCGCAGATGACGTAAATTTGTGCAGACTTCGGCGCTGAATCATTGATACCGCCTTTTATTCTTTTTGCAAAATCTGTGTAATCTGCGGATCAACTTTCACTACCGTCTCGACTGCCGCGATAATATCGTCCCAGGAGCTTTCCGGCAGTTTCTGGCCCGCCGAGTCGGTCAGGTAAAACACATCAAACACCATCGTCTTTTCCGTCGCGAGTTTAGCGAATTGGATGCTCAACCCCAGTCGGGTGAGACATTGCGCCACGGAATACGCGAAGCCGAGGCGGTCTGTGGCAAGAATCTCCAGAACAGTACAAGTGTCGGAGATATCGTTGTTCATCGTGATCTGAGGGTGCTTCATAGCGGGCGCGAGCGGGCGCGAATGAATACGCCGGACCAGATCGTCAAACGAGATGGATGTTTTCAGCACGCCTTCCACGGTGTTGCGGATGCGGCGCAGCCGCGGCGGATCGGCGATCACGTTTCCGGCGGGTGTCGAAATCCAAAGCACGTCCACAGCCATGCCATCCTTGCGCGTGTCGAGGCGCGCTCCCATTATGTTCACTTCCAGCGACGCCAGTGTGCCCGCTACACGAGCAAACAGTCCTGGCGTATCGGGGCAGCACAACAGCAGCAGCGTATAGCCTTCCTGCGGGATAGGTATCAAATCCACTGCCGGGCCTGTGGTCGCTGCGCGTTTCGCAAGGAGAATCTGATTCGCGATCAACTCCGGCCGATGCCCGAGAGCGTAGCGTGGGGGAAGCAGCGACAAGTGCTCATCCATCCACTGCCGCGCCAGTTCGGGCGTCAGCTTCCCTTCAGGATCTTGGCGCGCCAGCGACTCCAGTATCTCTCTCACGCCGACCCGGATTTCGAAAAGTCTTGCCTCCTCCTGTGCGCTGGCAGTTTCAAGGCCCAGGAGTTCGTCGTGCACTTTGGTGTAAAGCTCCCAAAGCAGCACGTTCTTCCACTCCGTCCATATATCCGGGCCGACGGCAGCGGTGTCAGCGTACGTGAGCAGCGTCAGCATGGAGAGCGTTTCAATGTCTCCCACCACCGGCGCGGCCGTCTGCGCCACTCGGCGGTCGGAGAGATCACGCCGTTGAGAGAGGTGCGACAGTAGAAGGTGTTGCCGAACGAGCAATTCCACCTGTGCGGTCTGCCGAGGGGGTAATCCAATGCGCTCGCAAATGGCCAAGGCGCGCTGCGCACCCTTCTCAGAGTGGTTGCCGCCCAGACCCTTGCCAACATCATGGAGCAACAAACCGAGATACAACGGCGCCAGATCCGAGATGTGGTAAGTCAGATCGCGATATCGTTCGAGCGACGCCGGAGGGTCATTGAAAATTGAATCGAGTAACTCGACCGCGCGCAGGGTGTGCTCGTCGGTAGTGTAGCGATGGTAGTAGTCGGCCTGCATGAGACGCGTGACGTGCGCAAACTCGGGAAGATACTTGCTCAAAACCCCGCAGGAATGCATGGACCGCAGAGCGTGTCCGGCTTGGCCGGGCCGCCGGATCATCTCCAGAAATTCGCGAGCCATCTCCGGGCTGCGCTGCCATTCGCGGCGCAGAGTGGCGAGGGACTTGCGAATGGCGCCTTTGACATCCTCCCCCAGGCGCAAACGCAGCCGTTGCGCCAGATTCACGGCTTGCATCATCTGAAGGGGAGTCGCAGGGAACTGGCGTGCTGCCGGATCGCCGCTCGGGCTGAGGCGCAGTTCGTCGTCCACGCGCGCCAGCGGCAGAGGGCTATCGACCGTCAGGGGTCGCGACTTCTTGCCCTTTTCATGTAATGACGCGGCGATCACCTGCCGCATCGCTCGGTGGAGATTCTCGGCGTGCAGGAAGAAGTCGCGCATAAAGACTTCCGGCGCCAGCAGGTTCTCCTGGGCTCGGAACTTTAAGTTGGCCGCGACTTCCGGCTGCAGAGCCATTGTGAGCTGATCAGCGCGGCGGTCTGTGAGGTAATGGAGCTCGTTCCTCACGCGCATCACGCTATCGTAGGCGCGGCGAACACGCTGCCAGTCCGCTTCCGAGAAAATGCCGGCGCGCACCAAATCGCCTGGGTCACCAGCCATCCAGCAGCCGCGAGCCAGCCACACCATTGTGTGATAATCGCGCAACCCGCCAGACGACTCTTTGACATTGGGTTCCTGTAAGAAAACCGTTTCTCCCAGCCGGCCGTAACGTTCTTCGACTTCGGCGCATTTGCGTTCCACGAATTTCCGAGGGTTACGCCTCCAGTGCTTGTGCAGCAGAGCCTGCAAGCTCTCCCAGACGCGCGAGCCGCCGATCAGATGTCGGGCGTCGATCAGCGAATTCTCAGCGGAGGAATCGTCGCGGGCCATCTCGACGCATTCTTCAGGGGTGCGCCAGCTATGTCCCACCTTGAGGCCAACGTCCCAAAGCAGATAGATCATCTCGTGCGCCAGGAACTTGGCTATATCAGTGGCAGAACGCTCGTACAGAATGAGGAGGTCAACGTCAGAGTGCGGACACAACTCGCTGCGCCCGTAACCGCCCACCGCGCCAATCGCTATGCGCGAGGTGTCCAAGCTGCGCGAAGGTTGCTTGCTTTGATAACGCTCCAGCGCGAGACGATAAAGATGCGTGATGAGGGCGTCCACTACTTGCGCGCGTGCCAACGCTACGTCGAGCCCGCCAAGCCCGTACCGATGCAGCATGCGGAGCCGGTGAGACTCCATGCGGAGAAAGCCACGAAGCAGGTGAAGCGTTTGCTCGCCATTCGACTGCGGAAGGTCCCGCAGCCGCTCTTCGGCCCGATCCAGTATTTTTTCCGGCTGTGACTTCATAGTAGATGGCGTTGCGGCCCCGCGCTCGCACTTATTATGGCACAGCGGAGGTGTCCGGAGCTTTGGTGAGCAAAAACCTGCTCGTGTCGGTTGAGTTGGAACAAAAGAAACTCTATTCTGAGGTTTATCTGAACGGGGAACCATGAAACTCGATTTCATCACCCTCCGTGAAATCCGCATGCCGATGCTGTTTCGATTTGAGACCAGCTTCGGGCAGACCACGGATCGACGCATCATTCTGGTGGAGGTTTCTGGAGAGGGCGCCGCCGGTTGGGGAGAGGTGACGGCGGGAGAAGGGCCGTTCTATAACGAAGAGGACACCGATACGGCCTGGCACGTACTTTCCACATTCGTGATTCCCAAAGTCCTCGACGAACCAATACAATCGGCCGCATCCGCTTCTGGATTATGGGAGCCGGTGCGCGGACATCGTATGGCAACTGGTGGTCTCGAAGCCGCGCTGTGGGATTGGGAGGCTCGTCTGGCGGGCCGATCCTTATCTTCGCTCATCGGCGGCACCGTGCGCGAGATCCCTTGCGGCGTTTCGATCGGCATCCAGTCGACTGTGGAACAACTTCTCGAGCGTATCGCCAGCGAACTTGCGGCGGGTTATCAGCGCATCAAAATCAAAATCAAGCCGGGGTGGGACGTGGAAGTGCTCGACCGGGTCCGTGAAAAATTTCCACGCGTGCCGCTGATGGTCGACGCCAACTCCGCGTATACGCTCGCCGACCGGGGACACTTGAAACTGCTGGACCGCTTTTACCTGATGATGATCGAGCAGCCGCTAGCGCACGATGACCTGCTCGATCACGCCAAGTTGCAGCAGTACATTGACACGCCGATCTGCCTCGACGAAAGCATCCGCACGTTGCGGCATGCGGAACAAGCCGCTGAGATCGGTGCTTGCAGGATCATCAACATCAAGCTGGGCAGAGTGGGCGGCTTTTCAAATGCGCGTCATATTCACGACTGCTGCCGCGACGCGAAAATCCCGAATTGGTGCGGCGGCATGCTGGAATCCGGCATCGGGCGCGCCCACAACGTGGCTCTCTCGACGCTGCCGAATTTCGTTCTGCCGGGAGATGTAGCCGCAAGCAAGCGATATTGGAAGCGCGACGTAATCACGCCAGAGGTGGAAGTGACGCCTCGCGGCAGCATCGAAGTGCCGGACCGGCCGGGCATGGGATATGAACCCGATACCGCGCACATCGAGCGACTCACCATTCGCAAGGAAACTTTCACGTGCAGGAGGTAATCAGACGCGACGAAACCAGCCCTGGCCGACGAGCAACCGAGGGTTTCCCTCTCCGCGCCTACTTCGGCATGAGCGTCGCCACAGTGCTGTGGGCCAGTAACACGGTCGCCGTGAAATTGGCGGTTCAGCAGATTCCTCCACTGGCACTGACGTCCCTGCGCGTGACTCTGGCCGCTATTACATTGGCCGCCGCGCATTGGATCACCGGCGGCATGTTCTATGTCCGGCCCGGAGAGCGAGCCAATCTGTTCAAGCTCAGCCTGACCGGTGTCGCGTTGAGCTTTCTGTTCCTGACCACGGGCCTGAGTTACACCAGTGTTTCACACGCGGTGTTCATCAATGCGCTGGTGCCCATGGCAGTACTGCTGATCGCGCGAGCGCACGGCATGGAGCGCATCACAGCTCCCAAAGTTGCGGGTCTGCTGCTGTCCCTGGGCGGCGTGCTGGCGCTAGTGATGGATCACGGTGGCGGGCGGGCTGCGGGATGGAAAGGCGATCTGCTGATCATGATCTCTGTATCGTGCTTCGCTCTATTTACAGTAGAAAGCAAGAAGCTGGGCACCTCGCATTCGCCGCTGGAATTTACGGCGTTCGCTTTTATCGCTGCGGCTGTAACTCTGACACCGCTGTTCGCATTTCAAGCGCCACGGGTGGATTGGAACGGCGTCACCTGGATTGCCTGGGCGGGTCTGCTCTATTCCGCCGTGTTTGGCTCGGCCGGCGCGTATCTGACGTATACATTCTCGCTGCGTCTGCTGCCCCCGTCGCGCGCAGCCGCATTTCATTACATGCAGCCAGTCCTGGCGACGTTCTTCGGAGTGGCCATTTTTCACGACCGCTTCACAGCGCAATTCGCGCTGGGCGCAACGCTCATCCTCGCCGGACTGGCCATCACCCGCCAACGCTGGCTGACGACTCCGTAACGCGCCATCTGCTTTTTACAATTCTTTTACACCCTATTGATTGACGCTGTTTTTCGCGAACTGCTACGCTTTCCATGTCACAGAAAGGCTTCGCAGGTGCCTGGACTTAGGGGTGGGCCTAGGAACTGGCTTGGGGTACCCTGCGGAGCCGAGAGTACCCTGAATCGCAGCAAATATGAGTTCCGTGCGGACCGGGGGTGTGGCGACTCAGGCGGCAGTGCCGGCGCCGGGATTTGCGGCCTATTTCAGATCAACCCAACGGTGCCCGCTGGGTTGCCGGGCGAGAGCGGCTCAGATTAACGGCGGGCGGGCAGACTTCGAAGGCTGTGCCTGTTTTCACTCAATAAGGAAACGCCAGTTGATCCTGGCGGCGTTTTTACAATTCTTTTACGTCCCATTGATTGACCACCCGTGTGGGCGATTGCTAGCATGCGGGTGATCAGCTAGTTTCCCTCGCTGTTGGCGGACTTTCAGCGATGCAGGCGTCGCAGAGTTGCGGCGAATCCGGTTTGCAGCGAACGGGAGCTTTTGTGCATGCAGGGGAGCGGGGCTCCCAAAGAAGGACCCTCGTGCACGTACGGGAGCTTGCGTTCGCTGCAAGTGAACTCCAGGTGAATGGCGGCTTGTCCCGTTCCACATCCAGTGTTAAATCGAAGGTACAGAGGAGAACTCAAATGGCTCTATCGCGTAGGGTTGTATTGCGGGTATCGTGCACGACGATACTTTTCGTGGTGCTAGCGCCCATAGGCTTGCACGCCGCTGGTTACTTCCAGCACAACCTGGCGTCCGACATTCCACTGCTGGCCGACTTCACCGATCCCAATCTGGTAAATCCATGGGGCATAGCAGCGGGGCCGTTCTGGATCTGCAATAACCGCACCGGCACATATAATGTCTACGGCGCGGACGGAAACCCCAGGGCAGTCGTCACGAACGTTCCCTCCGCACCGGGCAAAACGGGTCCGGGGAAGTGCACCGGAGCTGCTCGCAATAACAACAATGCCGTATTCCAAGTTTCTCCGGGAGTGACGGGCACGTGGTTGTTGGATACGGAGGACGGGCTGATCACGGTTCAGCAGGGGGCGCAGAACATTATTAAAGTAGACAACTCCGGCAAAGGAGCGGTCTACATGGGACTGGCCATCAGTAACAATCCAGATTTCATCTATGCTGCCAATTTCAATTCGGCCCAGATTGAGGCCTATGACGGCAACTGGGAACCGGCAACACTGCCGGGCAACTTCATTGACCCGCAGGTGCCTGAGGGTTTCGCTCCTTACAATATTCAGAATCTCGGGGGCAAGTTGTATGTAACGTACGCGCGGCAGAATGCGGCCAAGACCCGTGAGGTGAACGGTCCAGGCAACGGACATGTTGCCGTGTTCGACCTCAATGGCAATTTGTTACAACATTTGATTTCCGGCGGCCCACTCAATTCGCCGTGGGGTGTCGCAATCGCGCCGGCATCCTGGGGAGACTTCGGCGGCGCCTTACTGATCGGTAATTTCGGGGACGGCAGAATCAACGCTTTCAATCTCGCCAACGGCAGCCTATTGGGAACTGTTTCGGACCCCGCCGGCAGAGCCATTGTCAACACAGGTCTGTGGGCTTTGATCTTTGGAAACGGTACCAACGCGGGCGATGCCGACAAGTTGTATTTCACTGCAGGAATCTCCGCGGGCTCCGGCATCGAGAGTCACGGACTGTTCGGTTACATTGCTGTGGCGGCTGGCACCGGCGCTCCGCCTGCCGTGAATGACGGCGGGGTGGTGAACAACGCAAGTTATACAGTTGCCAACGCCAATCCGTCACCCGGTTCTATTGCGGCAATCTTTGGAAGCAATCTTACTGACGGGACCTCGTGCGTACACGCCTCCGGCTGCGACCAGACGTTTGACAACGGCAATCCGAAGCGCCTGCGGACGTTCATGAAAGGCGCTCAGGTCACGATCAACGGCAATCCGGTGCCGGTCTTCTACGCTACGCCACTACAACTTGGCGTATTCATACCGGCTGACCTGACGGGTAGCACCGCCACTCTACAAGTGACCGTTAACGGTTTCACCAGCGCGCCAAGAACAATCAGCCTGGAGCCGTTCGCCCCCGGAATTTTCACGCTAACTCAGGATGGCAGAGGCGCGGGTGCTATCACTCACAATGATGCCGAAGGGACAGTCATTAGCGCGAGCAGCCCAGCCAGCCCCGGCGAGACAATCGTGATCTACGCGACAGGGCTGGGTCAGGTCACTCCGGCGGTGCCTACGGGAGCATTGCCGGCCGGTCAGACCACGACGGTAACCACGCCCACTGTCACCATTGACGGCATCAACGCGCAGGTGGTGTTCTCGGGTCTGGCGGGCTGCTGCGTTGGTCTCAATCAGATCAACGTAGTAGTGCCGCAGAATGTTCGTGCAGGCACAAACGCCAACCTAGTGCTGAGCATTGGCGGCAAACAGAGCAACACCGTCACGCTCGCCATAGGTGCAACAGCAGGACCGGCTGCGCCGCCTCCAGCCCCGGTTATCGCACTCTCGTCGCTGAGCTTCAGCCAGACGACCGTGACTGCGGGCACGAGCAGTCAAGGGAGGGTTGTACTTAGCGGTGACGCTACGTCGGATACGGTTGTGACGCTCTCGAGTAGCAATCCAGCCGCGGTTTCGGTACCGGCGAGTATCACAGTGCCGGCGGGCTCGAACAGCACCAGTTTCAGCTTTACGTCTTCAGCCTCTGTATCGGTGGCGACGGTTGTTACGATAACCGCAACGTTCGGCGGAGTGACTCAAACGGCGACATTAACGGTTGAGGCAGCTCCACCAACGCCCGATCCGTACGATTATTGAAGGTGCAACTCGCAAGGCGAGCCACGTGTTAGCTGAGGTAGTGAAGCATTTGGTTCACTACCTCAAGTATGACTGTGCGCGATGCAGTCGGTACTGCGATGGTAGGATTCTGCAAATAGGAGCTACTTATTCATGCGACTCAGGCTGGCCGAAAGTAATTTGTGGAAGATAATTTTGTCAGCTCTAATCATGCCGATTCTGGTGTTCGCTTACTCTGCAGGACCGCCGGACGCGCACACCGGAGGCTTCGGGGAGCCGACTTGTACCGAATGTCACGGCACCAGGGCTAACACAAACCCCGGAAGTGTGGTCATACAACTGCCTGCGTCCTATACCAGTGGCGCCACCTATTCCATCACCGTCAGAATTACCGATGCCACCGCGAGGCGTTGGGGATTCCAATTGAGCGCGCGAACGGCGGATGGGAGACAAGCAGGCACACTGAGTCCCGGCAGCGACAGGTTCACACAAATTGCGAACGCTGCGGTGAGCGGCCCGCTGAGTAATCCGTCGGTGCAGTACATTGAGCATACATCTACCGGCACGCGCGCCGGTCTAGTAGGCCCCATCAATTTCACTTTCAACTGGACGGCTCCCGATGTGTCCAGGGGCACGGTCATCTTCAACGCCGCGGCGAACGCAGCGAATAACAACTTTGCGCATGACCCGGGCGACCACATCTATACGACAGAGGCGAGGCTCGATCCCGCTGCCTCGTCCGGACCTGCGCCGGCGGTTGCGGCGAACGGGACTGTGAATAATGCCAGCTTCGCGGCCGGCACCAATCCGCTCGCTCCTGGAACCATTGCGGCGATCTTCGGAATCAATCTGAACGATGGATCGAGCAATCCATCGCAGGCAGGCTTTGGGCCGGACGGCAAGCTGCCGAATTCGCTCGGCGGCGCTAGCGTCACGTTCAATGGAGTTCCTGCGCCCGTGTTTTCGTCCTTTGCAGGACAATTGAATGTGATGGTCCCATTCGAAATGGCGGGAGTAACGCAGGCCTCTGTCGTGGTCACGGCCAACGGCCAAGCCAGCGCGCCGCAGACGGTCCCAATCGGCCCGTTGTCACCCGGAATTTTCAGTGTCGCCAGTGATGGAAAGGGGCAGGGCGCTGTCCAGATCGCCAATACGACCATCTTCGCCGCGCCTACAGGAAGCATCGCCGGGGTGCAAGCACGTCCGGCGCGTCCGGGAGAATTCCTGACCATCTACTGCACGGGCCTTGGTGATGTGAGCGATAAGCCGGCGACAGGCGCGCCTGCGGGCAGCAATCCGCTCTCGGCTACTGTTGCCACGCCACAGGTGACCATTGGAGGAATTCCCGCCACAGTCAGCTTCTCGGGGCTCGCGCCTGGGTTCGTGGGCCTTTACCAGATCAACGCGCAGGTCCCAGCGGCAGTTCCCGCCGGAGATACAGTTGCGTTGGAGTTCACTATCGGGGGAATCAAGAGCAACCCGGTTACGATCGCCGTCGGTCCGTAAGAACAACCCGGTGACGTTTTCACCAATGCAGCCTCACCGCAATGCTCCTGGGATGTTGTCATCCTGACGAGCGAAGCGAGGATGGATCTGCTTTTGCGCGAACTCACCCCGGTCCTTCGCGCATAATTCGCAAACAACATTGACGACGAAGGAGAGCATACGTGCGCCACTCCAAAGGAATTCTGTGTCTTATTGCGAGTATCCACATTACTGCCGGGGCGAGTGCTTTTGCGCTGCCGTCGTTCATGACGCGATTCTCGCTCGATCCATTCTCGCGGCCGGAGTACCGCGCCAAGTGCTCCACATGCCACATCAATCCAAATGGCGGGGGTCCGCGTAATCCATTCGGGGAAGCGTTCGAGCGCAACGACCACATGGTGACTCCTGAATTCCGGCGCGCGTGGCCGGATCAATTCCAGCAGAGCGTTACGACCAACGGAGTTGCTACCGGCAGCGGTGAAATTAAAGCGACTATGCTCGCCAATGGACAGGACACGTTGCTGGAGATCAATGGCGAGCACTACCGTTTGAACACGCAAACCGCCAAGCTGGAAAAACTCGATCCGGAGCAGACCGCGAAACTTCTGGAAACACCGCCTCCACCGCCGCATATCATTCCCGCCGGGAAATTGCCGCTGCGGGATCAACCTACGTTCGATCATTTCCTGGTGAACGTGCCGACGGCATTGCCGTACGAGCGGCGGCAGTTGAGCATGCGTTTCACTCACCGCTTCAACCAGCCTGTGTTGCCGATTGACTGCCAGGGATGCGCGGGTGTCGGTGAGCTGTTCGGCTTTGACAGCTTTTCCTATTCTTCGATCGGCGCATCTTATGGGTTTACACGAGCGCTGACCGGCACCGTATACCGCAGTCCGCTGAACAAGACAATTGAGTTGGGCGGTGTGTTGCAACTGCTGCGGCAGCGCGGTTGGCAACCTGTCTCCGCCGCACTGCGCGTGAGTGTGGAAGGACGGGACAATTTTCAGGAGGACTTTACGACCAACATTGTCCTGCCGCTGTCGAGAAGCATCACAAACCGCGCCGAGGTATTTGTTGTTCCAATGGTGAGCTTCAATGCCAATCCGTCGCCTGCGCCACGCGGACCCGGTATACCTGAAGGAGAAATGCGCAAGCATCAGGGCACAGTCGGAGTCGGCGCAAGCATCCGGTTCCGGCCTCGCACCGCGTTCATCGCCGAATGGGAGCCGCGCGTGGCCGGCTATCATCAGCAGGATTCACGCAATTCGCTTTCGTTCGGATTGCAACGCACTACGAATGGCCACGTCTTTGAACTGACGCTCAGCAATACACTGGGCACCACCACGAGCCGCGCGGTAAGTACCGGAGGAGAGCAGTTTTCACTGGGGTTCAATATCTATCGGCGGCTGCGTTCGGCACAGTAGAGTAGAGTAGTAGAGTAGCGCAGAGTTTGCGTAATTCAAACTCTGCGGCTTTAAATCTGCTCACCAAGTAATCGCCATAATGGCAATAATGCTTCCACCGGTTGACAAGAGCTACGGGTAACAATGGCCAACGAGCCGCAGAGTTTGAAAAAACCAAACTCTGCGCTACCTTCTACCCATTGACTGGCTGGAAGCCGCCGTTGTCGGCGAAGGTTTCCTTGCGCATTAACCCAAGCTGCATCATCACTGGAAAGTCAGTGAATGAGAACAGCACCGCGTCGGTGCCACCCGCTGCATGCTCGTGCCAGCACCAGATGGGAACCGCGAAGGTGTCTCCCTTGCGCCAGTCGAAACGCACTCCATCTAAGACGGAAAAACCGTTTCCCTCGGCGACATGATAGACCGTGCTGGCAGTGTGGCGATGCGCCGAGGTGTGAGCGCCGTTGGGGATCAATTGCAGGCGACAGCCCATGGTGGGGAAGGTATCGCGGCCGTTTGCGGGATTGGCGTAACGCAGCATGTAGGCATCGAACGGATCGGGCTCCGAAGTTCGGCGCAGGCACTCCAACGCGTCCTGCGCCTCCTGCGAACGGTAGGCCCATACGGGCGAAGCCACCCCGGAGCAACCAGGACCCATGCCGGCTGGAAACAGCGCGCGTCCGTAGAGCCGTTCGGAGTAACGCGGCGGCTTCTGTGGTTGCTGCGAGGTCGTTTCGAACTCCTGCAGGAACATGTAACGAAGCGAATCCATTAGCGGAATGTCCAGGCCGTCCAGCCACATGACTGGATTCGCACCTTCGTTGCCGTGGTCGTGCCATACCATGGACGGCGTCAGAATCAGGTCTCCCGGTGACATGACGATTTTGTCCCCGTCAACGCAGGTAAAGGCGCCTTCGCCCTCGATAACGAAGCGCAGCGCGGCGGGAGAATGCCGATGCGCGCGCGCCGATTCGCCGGGCAGAATCAATTGCGCGGCCGCATAGAGTGTGGCGGTAGCGCCAAAGCCGCTGGGTGTCGCGGGATTGAGCAGCATCAGTGCGCGACGCTCCGCCTCGGCGGCCGTGATCAACTCTCCAGCACGGACCAGGTGCGGGCGCACCAAGCTCCAGGGCCACAGATGCGGCACTTCACGACGCGCTGGCTTGCGTGTCAGGACCTTGCGATAGATCTCCCACAAGGGACCAATATGGACCTTTGCTAGCTCCTCAGAATGCTTCGCTCGTTCCGCAGCGAGAGCCGGTCGCTCCTGTGCTGACGGGGAGGGCTTTGATTCAGATCTCATGATGCATCCTCGCCATGGTGTATCCCTGTATTGTAGGTTGCCGCATTGTTTGTCACATCGCGTGTCAGACTTCGGGTACGGTGGGTACCTCATCTTCGTTGAAAAACTCGCGAATAGTTTCGTCGGTCGATTCAGCCAACTCCGCGGGAGTGCCGAAGAACGTGACGTGGCCGTCTTCTAAAAACACCAGGCGGTCGGCCAGCTTGGTGGCCAAAGCGGTGTCATGCGTAACTACTACGGATGTCAGCTTTAATTGCCGCTTCAGGCGCCCGATGAGGTCTGCGATATGCTTGGACATCAAAGGATCAACCATCGTCGTGGGTTCGTCATAGAGTATCGCTTCCGGCCGTGCCGCGAGAGCCCTGGCGATGGCGGCCGCTCGCTTCATTCCGGTGCTCAGTTCCGACGGTAGGGACTCCGCAAACTCGCGGATCTCCAGCAGGTCGAGCAATCCGAGCACGATCTCCTCGATATTCTCCTCCGTGTATCCGGGGCGCTCGCGCAACGGGAAGGCTACATTTTCGAATATAGATAATGAATCGAAAAGCGCGCCGGATTGAAACACCATCGTGACCTTGGAGCGGATCGCCTGCATCTGGTCTTCGTCATAATCGGTGATGTCTTCCCCGGCGACGCAAACGCGCCCCGAGTCCGGCTTCAAGAACCCCATGATGTGCCTCAGCGTCACCGATTTACCTACACCGCTCCGGCCAAGGATCACCAACGTCTCGCCAGGATCCACGAAAAAGCTGATCTCCTCCAGCACCTTATGGTCGTTGAAGGCTTTGGACACGTTTTGGAATTCGATGAAGTGTGCCATATGAAATCAGTGGCGAGTGATGAGTGACAAGTGCGAGCTAAGCCCATCGAGTTGGCCGCCATATCGGCATGGCTGAAGCCGTATGCTTAGACTCTGGCAGATCAATTTGCAAGTTCCTCTCTTGTCACTCGTCACTTTTCACCCGTCACTGCTTTTTGGTAATCCTCCGGCGTATTCAAATTCAAGAACAATTTACCATCCGCGTCGTACGGCTGCCATTCATCTGCCGTTACAAGGCGCACCCGTACGCGCTCAAGTACTAGACGAATCCTATTATCCCCGCTTTGCACGGCGGCCTCGATCAACGGCAGACACGCCGGTGCATACACGGCGCACAGCGGTTCATACTTGAATGCCTTCGATTCCGGCACAACCGCATCTGCCTGAGCAGACTCGGCAATGTCGCGCAGCAGCATCAGGAACTCCGCTGATACGTAAGGCATGTCGCATCCCAAAATCATGCTCAACCGATCTCCAGAATGTAATAACGCTGCGTGAATGCCGCTTAGCGGGCCGAGGCCGGGCATCACGTCCTCTATCACAGGGATGCCTATGTCCAGGTATTTCGAACAGCTTCCGACCAGCGTTACATTTCCGCAGGTGCGGTGCACGACCTCCGCCACATGGGCGGCCAGCGGCCGTCCAGCAAACGGCAGCAGCGCCTTGTCATCGCGCATGCGGCTGCTTCGGCCTCCAGTTAGCACATACCCGCAGCAATCGTGTTCCATTGAGCAATGCTAGCATGACTCTGCGCCGCGGGAATTCGCCCGTCTCTGAAGTTCACCGGACAGTGATGCGTATCTGTGCTGTGCCGTTGTGATGAATTGTTCATGGGGAAAATGCGGATGCACAGGATCGAACCAGAGTCCTGGACTGCGGGCTGCTTCGGTTCATTCACCTACTTGGAACTGTCCTCCGCATTCGGAATTACCCCAATTATGTTCTGGTGCTCGTTTATAATACCTGCTCAACTCACGGGCGGTCGGAGCGGTACTCTCCCGCTGCCCAAGCGGATAAGGCAGCGCGCGAGCGTTAAGAGTTGAGTTGTCTCGAAATACGGACCGGGGGAATCAATGAAGCTGCGAATTCTGTTATCGACCGCTTTCCTGTCATTCGCGATTTTCAGTTGGGGACAGAGCATCAACCCCAAGCTGGTCAGCTATCCGGATTACATCCTTTATAACGGCAAAATCGTCACAGTGGATGACGCTTCGTTTCAGTCCAATGTGGGGACGATCGTGCAGGCGCTCGCCATCCGTGACCGCCGGATTCTGGATAGGGGCACTAACGCCGGCATGCAAGCGCTGGCCGGCCCGAATACGAAGAAAATTGACCTCAAGGGCCGGACGGTCCTGCCGAGCTTTATTCTCACGCACGAGCACCCCACCGACTGGGCGTTTCAGGAGCCCAAGGCCATGCAGCACGTGCTTCCCAATGACGACGTCATCGTCCACCGATGGCTGAAGAGCGCGCCGCTGGACCAGCAGTTCGCCGAGTTCAAGACGGTGCTGAAGGAAGCATTGGGCAAGGCCCGGCCGGGGCAGTGGATTCTGATCGCGTTCACCTGGGGTCCGAACATGGAATGGTCGGCTGCGCTCGACCGCGATTTCGGCAAGCTGGTCACCAAGGCCGATCTCGACTCCGTGGCGCCCAACAATCCCGTCATCGTGAAGAATGGCTTGGTGCGCTCGATGGTCAACACCCGCGCTATCGAGGCGATCAAGGAGGTGCATCCCGGCCTAGCCGTGATCGGCAGTCCCGAGTATGTGAAAAAATGGGAGCAGAACCCCGACGGCATCGTCAACCGGCCTTTCGAATCCAATGTCATGCTGCGCGGCAAGATGCCCATTCTGGAGCAAATCCTGAAAGCGGAGATGGAGACCTGGACCGCCAACGGCGTCACCGGCTTTGGCTCGTCAACGTATACCTTTAGCAACTTGCAGGCGCTCGGAAACCTGGACCGGCGCGGCGAAATGCCGGCGCGTTTTGCCTGGGGCTATCGCGGGTCGGACTACAATCTCGAGTGGCTGCGGTACCTGCAAGGCATGGAGAATCGCGGAACAGACTACCTGTGGCTGATCGGCGCGCAGCCGCTGCTGACAGGCGGTTATTGCACCACCTTGGCCGAGAAGCTGGGCAAACCGGACCTAGGCCCATGCGTCTTCGCTCCCGGAATGGAGGGCCGCAAGATGCTGGACAATATCATCGCGGCAGGCATGCGCATTGCTACAATGCATAGCTGGGGCGATAAGGACATTGATTACCTGATGGACGCTATTGAGGAGGGCAGCGCCAAGATCGGCTTGACACCCGATCAGATTCGCGCCAAGCGTCACGCGTTCGATCACGGCGGCGGAGCGCCACGGCCGGATCAGATCCCGCGCATGAAAAAACTCGGCATGATGGCCAGCCAGATCAACACCGCGCTGTGGGAGGATGAAAGCCATCCGGGAACGCTGGTCTATGCTCAACGTTTCGGGCTGGAGTACGCCAACTGGGTGGTGCCGCGCAAGAGCCTGACTGATGCCGGTATTATGAGCACGCAGGAGATCGACCGGCCCTTCCCGGAGAAGATGTTTTATACCATCGAGGTCGGAATGACGCGGGAACACCCCCGAACCAAGCAGGTCTATGGCGCGGCCGAGCGCACCGACCGCATCATCCAGTTGAAGTCGCTAACCACATGGGCGGGCCACTACGTGCTGCGCGAGAAAGAGCTGGGTTCGCTGGAAGCAGGCAAATTCGCCGATCTGATCGTGCTCGACCGCGATTACATGACGATACCCGTCGCGGATATGCGCAACGTCAAAGTGTTGATGACCATGGTCGGCGGACAGGTCGTCCACCTGACAAAAGACCTGGGAAAGGAGTTCGGATTGCCCGCAGTGGGCGCGACAACGTGGTAAGTATTTTCATTTGAGCCGGGGGTATAAGCAGTGCCGGGTGATGGTGAAAAGAGGCTTCTGGGAGCGTTATTTGGGAGTGTGGAAATGGACGCTGAGCGGTCGTCTATCCTCATTTCATTGGCAATAAGGGCTCTAACGCCAGATCAACAGCACATTATTAAACATCGGTTCGCAATAGACGGCGTGCGTTGCATGACCCTACAAGCGATTGCCCTGGATTCGGGCGTGACGCGCGAACGGATTCGGCAACGTGAGGGGAAAGCGCTGGAAAGGCTTAAGAACATTCTAAAGACAGCGATCCCAGGTTCGGGTGGGTCACCTACTGAAATGCCCGAATGTCTCGATATTGGTGTGAGGGCTCTCAACGCTTTGAAGCGTACCGATGCGCGAGGGCTAAAGCCGATAGAGACTGTTGGGCAACTTACAACCCAAAGCAGACGTGAATTGCTCAAACGTCCCGCTCTTGGGAAGCAATCTGTGAAACTGATAACGGAAGCTCTTCAAAAGATGGGACTCCGCTTAGCGCGGGATTGGGCTTCGGAGTATTATCCGAACGGGTTGGGCCATGAGGATCAGGAAGCATTGGAAAGTTTTTATCTAGAGGCATTGCAGAAATTGTTTTTAAAGCTGTCGCCGCCAAGACGCACAGAAGCCCTTCATCGCCTTTCGGAACTACTCCATTCGGACCCTAGGGCATTTTCATAATAGATGTATAGCGCGCGGGATTGTAAGGGCACGACTTTAGTCGTGCCGATTAGCGCGGCCCTCAGGGGTTTAAACCCCTGAGGGGAAGTCTGATTTCGGCATGGCTGAAGCCATGCCCTTACGGCATCTCCTCGCTATATAGCAAAGCTGAAAAATGCTCTAGTAGCGGGTAGCCACGCGTTTTCTACCGAAGCGAAGCCGGACGTGTCCACGGCATGAAGACGTGCCGTGGCTAGCTCGAAACAATGAACTCCCTTACCCTTCGGCAACGTCATCCTGAGCTATAATCCACCCGAGGTGGGCCTGTGAAATACAAAGTGGTCTTGCGGGAATCGGAAGAAGGCTTCAGCGTTTCCTGCCCTGGTCTGCCAGGGTGCTGGTCGCAGGGGGGCACCGAGCAAGAAGCTCTCGACAACATCCGGGACGCTATCCGGGAATATCTGGAAGCCATCCAGGAATCGGTCCAAGACGCTGACGTTCGGGAAATCGAAGTCGCGGTCTGATCAATGGCCAAGCTCCCGGGCATCAATCATCTCGAAGCCGTCAAAGCATTCGAGAAGGGAGGCCTCCGTATCATCCGTCAAGGCAGGCATATTGTAATGTCGGACGGTCTTCACTTCATCACCATACCTCGCCATATCCCGTCAACGCATTCACCATGGCTGGAATCATTCGCGACGCCGGCCTGACGATTGAAGAATTTCGAAAGCGGCTTTGAAACTGGCGAGCCACACGGGGTGGCTCGCCATGATGTCACAGCTACCGCATAGGCGCAGCCGAAGCTTGCGTGCCGATCGGCTCGCCCGAAACAACGATATCCACCCTGCGGTTTCGCTGGCGGCCTTCGGGCGTGCTGTTGGACGCGATGGGATCGCTCTCGCCGAAGCCCTCCGCCCTTACGTCATTTGCAGGTACGCCCTGTTGTACGAGATAGCCCCGTACCGACGCCGCGCGCTGCTCCGAGAGGCGCTGGTTGTAATCATCGCCGCCCACGCTATCCGTGTGTCCCTCAACCGCCACCTTCAGTCCCGGATGACTCGCGATGATGCCAGCAACCTTGTCTAGAGCATTTCTCCTTTTAGTGTAGAGCATATCCGCAGTGGGAGAACCAAGCGGAAGCGTTGTCTGTCAAGGGCGGAGAAAAACCAGACCATCGGGGCGGAGTAGAACTAGACCACATCTGACGGTGGGAGGGGGTTGTTTTGAGTGGATCGGCGGGGGTGGCTGGAGCGGAGGCCTGCGCCGCCGTTTTGGCGGCGCTTTTAGGCCGGAGCGGAAGGCGCCCCTGCCGATCGCGGCGTCGTGCGGGGTGGGTTTAGTTCTGGATTTGTGATCGACTGCAGGCTTGGCA
>JACPPJ010000068.1 GCA_016191085.1 Acidobacteriota bacterium
GTGTAGGTCTCCCCCGGATCGATGGCGTTGGGCGATCGCAGACGTACTGGCATGTGCTCGCTCACCTGCTGCCGATACCCGATCTTCTCTAGAAACTCAGCCAGCACGCTCAGCCCTCCGAACGGCGCCACCGCCCGAGGCGTCTGTCGCAAAACGACTTTCTTTCCCCCCATCGCGGTAATTTCCCGATGCACTGTTCCGTTCCTCCGCAGATTGTGTCTAACCAACTTTCAATCTAACGGATTAGGACAGAACAGTGCTCTCTAATTTCTGATTTCGGGTTGAACGGAACCCATGCAGAACAAATACGGCTATCCGACTGTTGATGGTGCTGTTTAATGCTTATCGCGGCGTTGGTGGGTGCTGGGGATTCGCATGTCGGCGCGGTACTTGGCTACTGTGCGGCGATTGACGTTGATTCCCTGGCTGCACAAGATCCGGGCGATCTGATCGTCAGTGAGAGGATCGTTCTTGTTTTCCTGCTCGATCATTTTTTTCACTTTGCGCTTGAGGATGAGCAGAGGAATGGAAGCCCCGGAAGGTCCATTCACGGCTTCCGAGAAGAAGTAGCGCAGTTCGAAAACGCCTTGCGGCGTGTGCGAATACTTATTGGAAACGGCGCGGCTGACGGTGGACGGATGCACGCCCACTTCTTCGGCCACGTCTTTAATCATCATGGGCTTCAAGTAATCCACACCATAATCCAGGAAATCGCGCTGCCGGCGAATGACAGCTTGGCAGACGCGCACGATGGTTTGCTTGCGCTGCTCGATGTTCTTCAGCAAGATCATCGCCGAGGTGTAGCGCTCTTTCACGTATGTACGCACTTCCTTGGTGGCGTTGCCGTGATCCAGCAATCGGCGGTAGGCCGGGTTCAATCGCAGTTGCGGCAGGTCGTCGTCGCTGACCACTACCGTATAGTCGTCTCCCGATTTTACGATGAAAACATCCGGCTCGATCAAACGCGGCTGATTGGTGTTGTACCGCTGCCCCGGGAAGGGATCCAATTTGCGGATCACTTCCACCGCCGCCTCAATCTCCGGGACCGGCTTGCCCAATGCTTTGGCGATTTCTTTGTATTGCTTGTTCTGCAATTGTTGAAGGTGCTCCCTCACGATCTGCGCAGCAACGGAGTTCTCCGCGCCCAGCACGCGGAGCTGAAGCAAAAGACACTCCCGCAAATCGCGCGCGCCCACGCCTGGAGGGTCGCATTCCTGCACGACATGCAGCGCCTGTTCCAGTTGAGCCAGTTCCGGACCACCATTTTGCGACAACTCCTCAAGCGGCGCGCTTAGGTAGCCATCGTCGTTGAGGTTCCCCAGGATCATCTCAATGGCGTCCGCGAGCTCCGCCGTGTGATGGCTCATCGTCAATTGCCAGTTCAGATGGTCAATTAGCGAGGTAGGACTCGACAGGAAATTCTCAAACGAGGGTAGCTCTACAGTTTCAGCCTGCGGGCTGCGATAGCCCGGGTCCAGGTAATCGTCAAAGAACGAACCGAAGTCAATCTCGGCAAATGGATCATCGGTGCCTTCGGCTTCGCGCACGGCTTGATCGGCGGGAGCAGCGGCGACTTTTTCCTCGACTTCCGCCATCGCCTCGACCGAAGCCGGTACATCCTCCGCGACCTCTTCCAGGATCGGGTTCTCGGTGATCTCCCGGTTGATCATTTCCTTCAACTCCAGCCTGTTCAGCGCCAGCACGCTGACCATCTGCACCAGACCCGGAGTGAGGATCTGCTTTTGGGAGACTTTTAGACTTAGCCTTGGTTCCAGAGAACTCATATTTTCAAAAACTCAGCGAAAAACTTTCCCCGAGGTATACCCGCTTCACCTCGGAATCCGTACCTAAATCCCGCGGAGAACCACTGCGGAAGATCTTTCCGTTGTTGATGATGTACGCGCGGTCCGTCACCATCAGAGTTTCGCGCACGTTATGATCCGTGATCAGCACACCAATACCAGCCCGCCGCAATTGCGAGATGATGTGCTGAATATCAATCACGGCGATCGGATCGATCCCTGAGAACGGCTCGTCCAGCAAAATAAAATGAGGAGAAATCACGAGGCAACGTGCAATCTCGACCCGCCTGCGCTCCCCCCCCGAAAGCATGTAGCCGCGGTTGTACCGTACCGGCCCCAACCCGAGTTGGTCCAGTAATTGCTCCAGCCGCTCACGACGCCCGCGCGAAGCCAGCGGCAGAGTCTCCAGCACTGCCAGGATATTCTCCTCGACCGTCAATTTCTTGAAGATCGAAGGCTCCTGGGGTAGATAGCTGATGCCGTGCCGGGCTCGCTGATACATCGGCATGTGCGTGAAATCCTGCCCGTCCAGGAGCACGCGGCCCGCGTCTGGGTGGGTCAGACCGACCATAATGTAGAACGTGGTGGTCTTCCCAGCCCCATTTGGCCCCAGCAATCCCACTACTTCTCCCCTGTCCACTTCCAAGCAGACATCGTCTACCACTTTCCGGCCCCGGTAAGACTTCGTGAGGTCTTCAGTCTGGAGCATATTCGGCTCTTCAGTGTGACGAGTCGGTCGGTCCGTGCGGGCTGCTCCCGGTCATTTACCCCTTACACGGGAGCACTAAAATCATCGTCGGACCTGGCGTTGGGTCTCGGCCGGGGAGCCAGGCTCACCCTGCACCAAAATCCTATCATCGTGCGTAAAGTAAGTCAATCGTGTACCTTGCGTGTTGCCCCGGCGAGCGTCCGAAATGGCAGCTAAATTGCCTAGTAGCACGATTTTGCTTTCATCAGGGAAAAACTCTGCCCTTTCGCCGGTCGCCTTTCTGGTGGGCTGTATGACCATGACTTGCCCCATCGCGATCGCATGTTTGATCTGCCAAGCGCCACCGGAGAATGGCAGATTTGGCGCGTCACTTGCAGCGCCCTGCGATCTTGCCGCTGATGATTCAAAAAAAATCTCCAGTTCTTTACTCGTCAGAGTCAGGGCGGCGCTCTGCATTCGAACGTCGCCCGCGTAACGAGCCTGCCGGTCTTGATCTCTGTAGGTGAGCGCTTCTGACCGAATCTCAACAGGATCGGTTCCCAATCCGGGCACAGTCCCGGCGCGCGCGGGCGAGGCCGGTTTTCCGGCCCCGGATCGCGGCTGGCCCGGAAAGATACTGTACACGCCCGTTCGCGCTATAAGGGTCCGCTGCTGCCTGTCGAGTTCGAGGACTCGGGCTTCAATAATGTTGCTGCCCTGCCACAGGCGGGCGTTCCCTTCGTACAGCGCCTTTCCAGCCTTCACACGGTACTGCAACCGTTGCGCGGTGACGTGAACAGGATCCGGCGCTCCGCTTTGCGAGTTCGCCTCCGGGAAGTACGTAGTCGCAACATCTTCATTCGCACTCAGCTCGCCAGTCGAGTTGGAGAGAGAAATTCTCTTCGCGGTGATCTTCTGCGTAGGGTTCCACACCACCGGTTCTCCCTGTAACACAATGACGTCACCCTCCAACGTGTAATCGGCGCGCTCCGCGCGGGCCTGGCGTTCCGGGTCTTGGTATTGGAAATTTCCCCACTGGCGCATTTTGCTGACCGACCGCGTGCGCGACTCGAATGCGGCCCATAGATGGTCGCTGGTTGACGTTCGATTGCGCGCGACATTCGCGGCCCCTTCGGCCGAAACCCGCACGTGTTGCTCGGCGGTGAATTCAGAAAGTTCGCCATCGGGACCAAACTGGATATCAAAATTCTCGCCCTGAATGGTCCGCTTCTCCTGGCCCGGTTGTGATGGAAATATCTGTATGACAGAGGATGAACGCGTCTGGATTTCGCGCAACGTTTCTCCATCCGGTGCTAACCGCATGTCGGCTTGCTGCGCACTGAGAGTGCGCGAACCTGGCCGGATTGAAGCGTCCTCGCTGAGCAGAATCGGCAGCAGCGGCAGGGCGCGAGCAAAACCGGGCCGGGCGGGCCGCAGGACGACACGTACTCGGCCAGTCGCAACCAGGCGCGAAAGCTGGCCATCGGTTTCGTTGAAGTACATCTCCATGTGCTGTGCCTGCCCCGTTTTCACGGAGCGCGGAGCCGAAGAGGCCCAAGTCGAAAGGCCTGCATGCGGGCTTTGAGATTGCGAACTTCCTTCCAAGATCAACTGCCGCACCTTGCCTTCCGGCGTGAATTCCAGGTCCGCGTGACTGGCGTCAATTTCGAACAGACGCTGGGCATCGCGATCCGTGCCGCGGACGCCGCCCCGCAGTGTGGCGCTGCGCGCATGTCCCTGCTCGTCCAGCAAGATGTTGCTATCTCCGGCGCGGATCTGCCGTGTGCCTTGTGTAATCTCCACCGGAGCCGTCAGCCGTAAGTTATTATCCTCGTGTTGAAACCGCAGACTCCCCGCCGATACGTGAGTGACCTCTGCGGCGTTGTTGTTTGCAGACGCCGGCAGGTCTGCCTTTCGCAACGCGAAGCGCGCATTCGCCAGTAGTCTGATTGAGCGATCCTGCGGATCGTAGATCGCTCCCTGCGAGGTGCCCTCCCCGGTTGCGAATCGGAAGCGGACCTCCTTGTCGGTGGAGGCGACACCGGTGTTTTGGTTGAAGTGGAGCCCTTCCGTTACAACTTCGATGGGACCGGTGGGACGCACCGTTCCTGCGGGATCAGGGCCGGAAGGAGCTTGAAGCTGCATCTCAACCTTACCGGGAATATAGAGCGCTCCGGACGCGGGATCAAACTCACACTCTTCGCTCGTGATGTAGTCCTGGCGATCGCCCTTCTTACCGTAAATCTCTATCGAAACGTCGTGCAGGATGGTCTTGCCGGTATCTTTGAAGTTGGTTACTTGGCTGGCCTGAATCTTGTATAACGCCTGACCTCCCAGGCTCTTCGACAGTGAAAACGACTGTGTCTGCTGATCTACTCCCGCAGCCATTTTGGGCGGCAATGGAGGAGCGTCGTGGCGTAGGCGCCGCCGCGCGAGAAAACTGGACACCGTCATCCCGCAAATCACCAGAATGCTGATGAGTAGCAGAAATCGAGTGCGCCGATGGGCAAAGCGGGACGCCATGCCGCAACTATAGGCGGGCGGGGAACAGGGTGTCAAACGGGCTCTTAATGCGAGGCTGGAACTTATTAGTTCCCATTGGGGCGCAGACCTTTAACAAAATTGTCGAGGCTTGTCAGAACGCTGGACAGGGCCGCACGCATCTCTATAATGCCATTTTCCGCGTTCGCAAGGCGCTGCTCGTGTCCGTGAACGATCGAGGTCAGCGTCTCGAATCGCTCGTTCCACTCTCTTTCGTGCCGCTCCATAAGCCGTTGCGTGACGAGTTGCGCGTCCCGCAGTTCGTTCATTCTACCTTCCCATTCTTCATGGGTCATGTCTTCTGTCCTCGTGTGCAGGTGATGATCTAATGCCCCATAACGCTTCGGAGGGATTGTACACGCTTGTCGCCTGCGATAGTGACGAGGTTGCTCACCGATGCCGACATTTCTTGCTCGTTAACGAGCAGATCGCGGAGCGTCGTTTTATTCAGCACCTGGTCCACTACCTCCTGGACAGCATGCCACAAGGAGCGAATGGAGCAATCCACCGTGTGCGTGCAGATGTCCACGCTGCCCGGGTAGCGTTCGCAAAACTCAGTTTCGAAAAACCTTCCGCCAAGGCAGCCGAGAACTTCGCCGACCACAATGTTCTCAGCCGGGCGCGCCAGAACGTAGCCGCCCGTCTGCCCGCGCGTGCTCTTGACGAAGCCGCCGCGGCGCAGCAGGCGCATGAGTTTGGCAGCATACGGAATGGACAAGCCGTCGGCGGCGGCAATCTCCGGAATCGTCAGGCTACCGCCGTCGCCTTTCCGGCCGATCTGCAGAAGGCACCGCAATCCGTACTCTTCTTGTGAAGTGAATTTCATATTACATAAATCCTAATTGCAGCTTGGCCGCGTCGGACATCAAGTTTGGGGTCCAGGGTGGTTCCCACACCAGTTCTACTTTCACGTCTTTAACGCCTTCGACGCCCCGCACAGCCGACTCGACGCGCGCCGGAATACTCATGGCCTCAGGGCAGCTTGGGGCTGTGAGCGTCATCTTGATGTTCACTTCGCCGGTGGGATCTACCTTCAACTCGTAAATCAACCCGAGTTCATACACGTTCACAGGGATCTCCGGGTCGTAGATCGTCCGCAGCGCGGCCTGGATCTGGCCCTCCAAGGACATTGGGTTCACTGCCGTTGCATCAGACATGATCCGCCTCACTCTGTGGATACGAGAGCTTGCTCTCCGCGCATCGCGCTGCGCACTGTATGCCATGCCAACGTGGCGCATTTGACGCGCACTGGGAATTCGCTGACGCCCGCAAACACCGCGAGCTTCCCGAGCTTGCCGGAGGTGTCACTGTCCTTTTCAGCGCCGCCCGTAACTAAATGGTGAAAGACCTCAAACAATTCTTCTGCTTCCTGCCGGGTCTTGCCCTTGAACTTTTCCGTCATCATCGAAGCCGAGGCTGTCGAGATGGCGCAGCCTGACCCTTCAAAATGCACGTCCTCGACAACGTCGTCCTTCATTTTCAGGTAGACCGTGATCTTGTCGCCGCAGAGCGGGTTGTACCCGACAGCCTGCTGATTCGCGCCATCGAGCTTGCCGAAGTTCCGCGGCCGCTTGCTGTGGTCCACGATCAGTTCCTGATAGAGCTCGCGCAGGTCAGGCATTGGCAGCGGACCTCCGCACGGCGCAAGCTGTTGTAGCTTGTAAGGGCATGGCTTCAGACATGCCGTAATGCAGCTTTGCGACATCGGCTTTAGGCGCTGAGGGCCGCGCACGGACCTCCGGCGCTAAAACGCCGTCCTGAGCTGCCCGATTCGGCACGACTAAAGTCGTGCCCTTTCGGAACGCTGAATAGTGATTGAAGGGCCTCTGCAGGTCAGGCATTAAGCAAATACCTCCCGCACTTTCTCAATTCCTTCCACGAGTGCGTCCACTTCGCGGCGCGTGTTGTAGAAAGCGAACGAAGCGCGCGTGGTAGCTGGTACGTTGAACCGATCCATCACCGGCTGGGCGCAATGGTGTCCTGCCCTGACCGCGATGCCCTCCTGATCGAGAACGGTCCCGATGTCGTGCGGATGAACGCCTTCCATGACGAACGAAATCAGGCTGGCTTTTTCGCGCGCGGTCCCGATCATACGCACGCCGGGTAATCTCTCGAACTTGTCGGTAGCGTACGCCAGCAGGTCTTGCTCGTAGGCGCAGATCTGGTTCATGCCGACCTGCTCCAGATAGTCCACCGCCGCGCCCAGGCCGATAACATTTGCAATAGCGGGCGTGCCTGCCTCGAACTTGTAGGGAAGCCTGTTATAGATGGTCTTCTCAAACGTAACGGAGCTGATCATGTCACCGCCGCCCTGATATGGGGGCATGGCTTCGAGCAGCGCCGTTTTGCCATACAGCACGCCGATTCCGGTCGGTCCGTAGAGCTTGTGTCCCGAGAAGGCATAGAAGTCGCAGTCGAGTTCCTGGACGTTTACGGCCATGTGCGGCGCCGATTGCGCCCCATCCAGCAGCACCGGAATATTCCGGCTATGCGCCATGGCAATGATCTCCCGCACCGGGTTAATGGTGCCCAAGGCGTTGGAGACGTGGGGCATCGAAAGCAGCTTTGTACGCGGCGACAGCAGTTTCTCCAATTCGGGAACAATCAATTCGCCCGCGTCGTTGATTGGAGCCACCTTCAGGACGGCTTTTTTGTCTTCACAAAGGATCTGCCACGGAACGATGTTGGAGTGATGCTCCATGGTGGTGATGACGATTTCATCCCCGGCGTTGATAAACTTCTTGCCGAAACTATGCGCCACCAGATTGATCGCCTCGGTTGTACCGCGAACAAAGATGATCTCGCGTTCGTCGGCTGCGCCGAGGAATTTCTGAATCTTCTTCCGCGCACCTTCGTACGCCGTGGTGGCGCGCTCGCTGAGCAGGTGGACCGCGCGATGCACGTTGGCGCAATCGGCTATGTAAAACCGCCGCAGAGCTTCCAAAACCGCGCGGGGTTTCTGGCTGGTCGCGGCATTATCCAGGTACACCAGCGGCTTGCCGTGGACTTGCTGGTTCAGAATCGGGAAGTCCAGCCGTATGCGGTCCACATCAAACTTGGTCACGGTTCCGGTGGCCAGTCCGGCAACTCCGGTCGTCAACATCTCGCCTCCTAACAGCTTCAGCCACAGAAGCAAAGAATTCACCGCAGAGAACACAGAGAGCGCAGAGAAAAACCAAGAAGGATAATTTAAATAACTCGCTCCGCGATCTCTGTGTTCTCTGCGGTGAAAAAGTTCTTTCAACTCTGTAGCTCTGTGCCTCCGTGGCTACTGATATCGTCTGCCAATCGCGCGTGCAGCGAACCTTCCAGGCACACCCGGATGGGCGCAAGCCGGATTCCGTCGAGGATCTCACCGGCAAACGCATAGCTCAGCAGCGTGCGCGCTTCATTCCGCCCAATGCCGCGCGAGCGGAGGTAATACAAAGCCTCCGGATCAATCTGCCCGATGGTTGCGCCATGAGTGCAACGGACATCATTGGCAAAAATCTCGAGCTGCGGCTTCGTATTCACAACAGCGTCTTCGGAGAGCAGCAGGTTCTTGTTTTTCTGGATCGCGTCAGTCTTTTGCGCGTCCTGCCGAACGATGATTCGCCCGTTGAAGACGGCGTTCGCCTGCCCGTCTAAGATGCCTTTGTAAAACTGATGACTGCTGCCGTGCGGCCGGGCGTGATCAACGGTGGTGTAATTATCGACGTGCTGATTGTCCGTTGCGAGGTACAGGCCGTTCAGCGTGCAGTCGGCGCCTTCCCCATCGAGTACTGCACCGACTTCAGTACGCGCCAGGCGCGCGCCGAGCGCAATTGAGCACGTTGCAAAGCTGGAACTGCGCTCTTGCAGCGCCTGAATAGTCGCCAAATGAAAAGATTCGGAATTCTCCACCTGGATTTTGTAGTGGTCAATAACCGAGCTTTCCCCGGCGACGATCTCGGTCACCGCGTTGGAGAACGATACGCCGCCGCCGTATCCGAAATAGCTTTCGATGAATGTAGACTGGGTATCCCGCTCCGCAACGATTAAGATGCGCGGATGTGATACCACAGGGGCTCCCCAACGCGCGCTTTGGCGCGTTGGGGAGCCCACAGGCGTTCCGCCACTGGACGACACAAACAGTAGATGAATCGGTTTCTCCAGCACCGTTCCTTTGGCAATCCGAACATAAGCGCCATCCTGCCACAACGCCGTGTTCAGCGCCACCAGTGCATGGCGGCGGCGTTGAGCATAGCGCGCGAAATGCTCCTGCAGATCACCTTCACCTTCAAGCGCGGCGGAAAGCGTCCTTACTTTCACGCCTTCGGGGAGGCCGTCAATACACGAGAGCGCCTCGGAATAATGCCCGTTTACAAACACCAGGTGACTGGATCCCACCCATAAAACAGATTCCAGATCCTCGAGCGTAGGATGACCGTGGGCCACCGATTCGCTGGCTGCCGATTGAAAAGGGATCGCCGACACCGGCGCCAGGTTGGTGTACTTCCAGTCCTCCTCGCGCGTGGTTGGAAACCCTAGTTCAGTGAATGTCTGAATGGATTCCTCGCGGAGGCGGCGCAGCCAGGCAGGCTCGCTCGCGCCGAGGCTCCTCTCCAGTTCGCGATAGTTGGAGAGGTACAGGCTTTCGTCCTGGATTACGTGCGCCATTCAGCAGCCTTCTCCGCGGGTTGCCCAGTTCGCTCCGCGTCGTCAGTCCAGGCATAGCCCTTCTCTTCCAGTTCCAGCGCCAGTTCCTTGCCGCCTGATTTGACGATCTGGCCGTTGGCTAGTACGTGCACCATATCGGGAACAATGTAATTCAGCAGCCGCTGGTAATGCGTCACCGCGATGATGGCGCGGTCCGGGCTGCGCAGGGAATTGACCCCCTCCGCGACGACCTTCAACGCGTCAATGTCCAACCCCGAGTCGGTTTCGTCCAGAATCGCCAGTTTCGGCTCCAGCACCGCCATCTGGAAAATCTCGTTGCGCTTCTTTTCGCCGCCCGAGAAACCAGCGTTGACGGGGCGGTCGCGAAGGCCCTGGTCCATACCGAGCATCTTCATCTTCTTGCCGACCAGTTCGAGGAAGTCAACGGCGTCGAGTTCTTCCAACCCGCGATATTTGCGGATCGCATTCAGCGCCGCCCGCAGGAAATACATATTGCTGACGCCGGGAATCTCCACCGGGTATTGGAACGCCAGGAAAATTCCCTCCCGAGCGCGATCTTCAGGCTTCATCGCCAGCAGATCCTTGCCTTCGAATAGCACTTCGCCGCCCGTGACATTGTAATGCTCCCGCCCGGCGAGCACATGCGCGAAGGTGCTCTTCCCGGAGCCGTTCGGCCCCATGATGGCGTGGACCTCGCCGGCTCTGACTTGCAGATTGATGCCCCGCAGAATCGGCACGTTATTGACGCTGGCCTGAAGATCGCGCACCTCCAGCAGCGGGCTTGTACTGTTCGCTGTTCCCTGTTGCCTCTTCCTTGTATTAGCCAACGCTTCCCTCCAGGCTCACTCCCAGCAGTTTTTGCGCTTCCACCGCGAACTCCATCGGAAGCTCCTTGAACACCTGCTTGCAAAAGCCGTTGACGATCATCGAAACGGCGTCTTCAGCGGAGATGCCCCGCTGCTGGCAATAAAAGAGTTGATCTTCTCCAATCTTTGAGGTCGAAGCTTCGTGCTCCACCTGCGCCGTCGAGTTTTTCACCTCCAGGTACGGGAAGGTATGCGCGCCGCACTTGTCGCCCATCAGCAGCGAGTCGCACTGCGAATAGTTCCGCGCGCCCTCGGCGCCTTTCAATATCTTCACCATTCCGCGATAGGTGTTCTGCCCGTGCCCGGCGGAGATGCCCTTCGACACAATCGTGCTGCGGGTGTTCTTCCCGATGTGGATCATCTTGGTGCCGGTGTCGGCCTGCTGATAGTTGTTGGTCAGCGCCACCGAGTAGAACTCGCCGATGGAGTTGTCCCCCTGCAGAATGCAGCTCGGGTACTTCCAGGTGATAGCCGACCCGGTTTCCACCTGCGTCCAGGAAATTTTCGAGTTCACGCCCAGGCACTTGCCGCGTTTTGTGACGAAGTTGAAGATTCCGCCGCGGCCTTCCTTGTCGCCCGGGTACCAGTTCTGCACGGTGGAGTATTTGATCTGCGCGTTGTCGTGCGCAATCAGCTCGACCACAGCGGCGTGCAACTGATTCTCGTCGCGCATGGGGGCGGTGCAGCCTTCCAGATAACTGACGTAGGCGCCCTCGTCGGCGATGATCAGCGTGCGCTCAAACTGTCCGGTGTTTTTCGCGTTGATGCGGAAGTAGGTGGAGAGTTCCATGGGACAGCGGACGCCCTTGGGCACGTAACAGAATGACCCATCGCTGAACACGGCGGAATTCAGAGCAGCATAGAAGTTATCCGTGGTGGGCACCACCGAGCCGAGGTACTTCCTCACCAGTTCGGGATGGTTTTCGACTGCCTCGGAAAAAGAGCAGAAAATGATCCCAAGACTTCCAAGTTTCTCCTTGAATGTGGTAGCGACCGAGATGCTGTCAAACACCGCATCCACTGCGACTCCCGCCAGCAGTTCGCGCTCCCGCAAAGGGACGCCGAGCTTCTCATACATCGCCAGCAGCTCCGGGTCTACGTCCTCTAGGCTCTTGGGACCGTCCTTCTGCACCTTGGGCGCCGAGTAATAGACGATGCTCTGAAAATCCACCGGAAGGAAATGCACGTTCGACCATTCCGGGTCCTTCATATTCAGCCAGTGGCGATAGGCATTGAGCCGCCATTCGGTCAGCCATTCAGGCTCCCGCTTCTTGGCCGAGATCACTCGGATGATCTCCTCGTTCAATCCGGGCGGCAAGGTGTCGGCTTCGATGAGAGTCTCGAAGCCATACTGATACTCTTGATTCGCAAGGATTTCTACATCTCGGGTCGGGGATGCCATGGAACCACTCCTCTCAAATGGCAATAGATACAGAACAGTCAAGATTAATTTTACGAAATACGTACTATTGTGTCAAGATTCGATTCGAAATTGTAAGGTGAATTCGAGTCGCTGCCCCGCCAATAGCTAGACACAACGTGACGCGCACATGGACATACGTGGCGGCACGGAAACCGATGGAAACACATAGACGGCTGGCGGTTTGGACCTTCGATTGCTTACCGCTAGCCGTCGCCTTATGGCCGCCTTCCCTATCGCCTAGCGGCCGGCCGCCTACCCCTCAAATATCCATCCATCTCCCCGCGTGAACGGGGCCGTTCACGCGGCATCCCCTCTCCCTAGTTCAACGCCTCCGCGAAGAACATCCCCGTCGCCACTCTTTTCGGGCTGCACAGACTCCATAAGCAGTTTCCTCGAACACCAACTTGCCAACGACCGCGTTAGTGTAACACGACTCAACTGAAATCGACCCGGCACTGACCCGGTAGGCGTTTCGCGTGCCCTGCAAAATAACAGTATTTGGCGACATAATTTGTCATTCACCAGCGGAGCATGCGTCTAAGTGCCACAATATTAGCGGAACCGTCCCCGTAAGCTGCTGAAACATAGGCACTATGCCCAGCGGTGGACGAGGCGCAAATTTTGGCCTTATACTTGCCACAGTTGTGCCGATACTGAAAGCAGGCCGCAAGGCCGGTGCACACTAGATCTCGAGGAGCAAACTGGGAGCCCTATGAAAAGCGAAAAAGGTTTTTCACTAATCGAGCTGCTCATCGTCGTGGCGATCATCCTGATCATTGCGGCCATTGCAGTCCCGAACCTGTTAAAGTCCAAAATGGCTGCTAATGAAGCATCAGCGGCCGCTGGGTTGCGGACCATCGCAACTGCTAATGTAACGTATTCTTCCACTTACAATGTCGGCTTCGCAGGCGGCTTGGCCGCTCTGGGACCGCCCGCGGCTGGCGACCCGACCGATTCCGCGGCCGCCGACCTGATCGATTCCACTCTGGGCGTTGATCCTGCGACAAAGAGCGGATATGTTTTTACATATTTGCCGATCAATACGCCTGCGGCGGATTCGCCCAACGGTACCTTTTCCGTTGCGGCAACACCGGTCTCGCCCGATTCTTCGGGCAAGTCCACGTTCTGCACCGACCAGACTAACAAGGTCGGCAAGGACGTCACTGGCGCGACGGTTGCCGGCGCTGATACTGGATGCGACTTCACCGCGTTCCTCCCGATGTAAGAGGAATGACCGCTTGAAACGCAATAGGGAGGAGCGAAAGCTCCTCCTTTTTTGTTTGCGTTCTTGGTTTTAGAGCATTTTCAGTATTACTGTAGACCAGACCGAGAAGGATTCGTAAGGGCACGGCTTCAGCCGTGCCGTAACTGCGCAGATTAGCACGGCCTTTAGGCCCTGGGGTTCGAGCCCTCAGCGGCTGAAGCCGCACCGTTTGGTGCCGTTTTTCGGCATGACTAAAGTCATGCCCTTACAGGTCTACACCAATTGTGAAAATGCTCTAGGAGTCAAAAATCGGTGTCAACGTGTGGTTGGTTGTGCGTTGCCACGTGCAGCCCTTAGGTCGGCAATCAAACGTCCCACGGCGGCCGAGTTTCCCCAGTAGTGCTGGAGCAGGCGTGTGGCGCCTGCCGGCGAGGTTTGACCGGTTATCGCCATCACTCTTCCCAGATCGTTTCGCGCGGCCTGCAAGTTTCCGCGTTTCCATTCGAGAAAGCCCTTCACGACCAGAATCGCGGGATCATTTGGATCCAGCTTCCGTCCCGTCTCAATGGCACGTTCGGCTTCATCGAGTTTGTCCATTCGTATAAACAGCCTCGCAAGCTTGGCGTAAAAATCGGCGTGCAAGGCAGACGAACGCGAATCGAGCGCGAGTTTATATGCGATCAGAGCCTGACGGTAGTCGCGCAGGCTCAGGGTGTATGCATCGCCGAGGGCGATCAAGTATAGCGGAGACGGCCTGAGCTCGACCGCGCGAATCAGCTCCTTTACACCACGCTCGATCTGTCCGGCCTGCAAAAGCGACAGTCCCAGATTCAAGTGGCAATACGGAGAGCTGGGGCACGTGCTAATGGTGGCTTCCCATAGATGTAAATCATCTCTCCACACCGGCAGATGGTGCCTCGTCATCCAGGCAAACGCGATGAGGACGGCAGCCAACAACACGTGCCACGTTGCGCGCTGCCACTGACGCGAGAGACTGTCTGCAACCTGAACCACTACACCGCTCGCCAGCACAAAGAGTCCGATTGCAGGTATGTAGAGGTACCGTTCCGCTACCCATATCGGAAAAGGCACAATCTGAAGCACCGGCAACAGGAACACGAGGAACCATAAGCTCCAGAACTGGGTGCGCCTACTGGCGCGGCGGGTCAGAAGCCACAGCAACCCCGCAAGCGCGAACCATGCAATAACAACTTCCCACGTGACGCGATCATAGACGCGAAACATGTGCCATGCGGACAGCGGATACGGCACACCGACCATGCGCAAATAAAAGAACACCAGGAAAGGAAGGTTCAACAGGTGTACGGCGAGGCCGCCGTAATATGCATTCTCCGCTACTGAAGCCGAGCCATGAAAGCTGGCGAGGTGCACGATTACGAATAGTCCGCTGATGAAAGCCAGGCCGGCGATCCCCAGCAGCCGTTTGCGCGGGAACTGTAATCCCGACTGCCAGTACTCGTACAGCGCAAACACGGCCGGCGCAACCACGGTGTTGATCTTCGCCAACAACGAAATGACGAGGAATACCGCGCATAGCGCCGGATCCCGTTGACGCTCCGCGCGCCGCCACTGTAGGAACGATCGGAACGACAGCAGAAAGAAAAGGAATGCCAGCGTGCTCTTACTTTCAGACACCCACGCCACTGTTTCGATGTTGGTGGGGTGCACGGCAAAGAGCAGACTCGCCAGCAGAGCGATGCGGCGACTCTCAATCTTCGCGAGGATGGAGTAGAGCAGGCAGACGCTGATTGCATGCACAACAAGTTGCGCCAAGTGATAGCCGAAGGGATTTTCCGCCGAGACGCGATGTACCAGCGCGAGAAATGTGTGATGAATGGGCGCGTAGTGTCCGAGGTATGTTTGAGTCCAGACGGCTTTGAGCTGCGGCAGTGCCAAGCCGTGAATGCGGTAATTCTGAATGATGTAAACGGTATCATCCCAGGCGAAGTGAAAGTATAGGGTCGAGGCATAGAGCGCCAGCGTCACGCCTAATAGGAGCGCGTACGGGAGCAGCTTGCGCCAGGAGCGCTGCTCGGGAAATCCGAAAAGAGAGGCTCGCTGGTCCATCTAACGAGTTGTCTCCTGGGAGGGCTTTTGCGCAATGAACGTCAGTGTGCCGCCGGCGCCGCGCGCAGCGTCTAACAACGCGCTCGCGAAGGCTGGGGCGGCCAGCAGGAATGCCAAAGCCAGCGTCCGCGCATCCTGCGTACGCGGCTCACGCGAGTTTCCTTTGAGCAGCGAGTAAAGATGGTTGTCGTCGCCAAACGCGGAGTTTAACCAGCTTTGGAGTGTTCCGTACCAGTCGTACTCCAGTGACAAAGTTGAGCGGTGACTGATTAAAAATCCAATACTGCCTAGCAGGCGCTCGAGAGTGGGTTCGCGGAAATGCCAGAGATGGCGCGGTAAATCCAGGTGGAACCAATGTTGGCCGGATGCGTTTGCCTGTGCGCCGCCGTAGTTGGGGACTGCCACGGAGAGCCACCCCCCCGGTTTTAAAATGCGGTAAATCTCATGCAGCCACTGTGTCGGCTGCGTGAGGTGCTCCAGTACGTGCCAGAGGACTACCAGTTGAAAATGGTTCCCGGGAAAATTGCAATCAGGCAATGTCTTATAGATAACACCAGGCACCGAATGTCCGACCGGCGCCTGCCGTTCGACGCCATAAGCTTCAGCACCCCGTTGGCGGGCGAGCCGCAGCAGCGTTCCCCGACCGCAGCCCACATCCAGCATGCGCTCACCCGGTCGAAGTAATTTCCGGAGGGAATCAAACTTCGCGGATGTGAATTTGGCAATGCCGACTTCGATCAGAGATAGGAATTTCTTCCGCTCCGGACCGTAGTATGCCTCATCGTAGAACGCGGCAAGTTCGGCTTCTGAAGGTAGTGGAAACAGGAAAACCACGCCGCATCCGCTGCACTCGAATAACCGGAATGTTCGGGGTGATGGCTGCGCTGCGAAAGGCCCGGTGCAAAAGCACAGAGGGCACGCGGCGGGAGCGCTAGAGGAACTGCTTGAACCGGTAAATTCCGAGACGGTGTACAAAGTATTTCGCAATGGTTTTCAGAATCCCCAATCCATAGACACAACCCTGGCCAACGCCCACCGAAGAGCAATCGAAGCTGTAGCGCGTACTGACCGGAATTTCCTTAAATCGGAAGCCCTTGAGCAGCAGTTGTACGATGATTTCGTTGTCGAATAAGAAGTTTTCCGAATTGGCCTCAAAGTTGATGCTCTCAAGCGCGCGGCGGGTGTAAGCGCGGTACCCGGTGTGGAACTCCGAAAAGTGCGTGCCCAGCGCCACGTTCTCAACACGTGTCAACATCCGGTTGACGATGTATTTCCAAAGCGGCATGCCGCCTTTGAGTGGGTCGCCCAGGAGCCGCGAAGCTAACACCACGTCCGCTTCGCCAGACCGAAGCGGCTGCACTAGGTCGCCGACGATCGTGGGATCGTACTGATAGTCGGGGTGCAGCATCACTACGATCTGAGCGCCGTGTTCCAGCGCGCGAGTGTAGCACGTCTTCTGATTTCCCCCGTAGCCGCGGTTCTTGCGGTGGCGGATGGCTGTAATGGGTAAAGAACTTGCGACCGCCCAGGTTCCGTCCGAGCTCGCGTCATCAACCAGGATGATCTCATCGTACACGTTCGGCGGAATGTTGTAGTAGGTCTTGGCCAGAGTGTTTGCAGCGTTATAAGCCGGCATGACGACGATGGTCTTCGGATGAGCACCGGACGGCGCGGGTTCGCCACTCATGGTATGTTGCGGCAAGCTCATAAGTCATACCTTTGATTCGTGGATTTTAACATAATACGTATGGACTGCCGAAGGTTGGCCCGGTTTGTTATACCGCCTTGACAGTTCGCATAACATGGCGGTAAGTTTAAAAGTTTGTAAAAGGGGAACTAAGTTGCTTGGATCGGGACATGATTAATGGATAAAAGGCGCATTGAACTTTACAAAAAACGGTTAGTCGAAAGACGAGAGCAATTGCTGGACACTGTGTCGAAGACGGAGCAGGACGGCCGCCGGGCTGATGAGGAACCCACTCAGGACACGGCCGACAAGGCAAGCAGCTCTTATACCAAGGAATTTCTGTTTAAGAAGAGTAATGATGACCGGTTCATCTTGCAACTGGTCCAGGACGCGCTGCAGCGGGTGAAGGCGGGCGGATACGGTTTCTGTGTAGCTTGCGGCGGCGAAATGCAGACGAAGCGTTTGGACGCGGTTCCGTGGGCTCGCCATTGCATCGAGTGCCAGGAGAAGCAAGAGATGGGGCTGCTCGAATAAACGCTGCTGATGGTAAAAGCATACTGAAACGGAGGCTGGTTTCTCTCTCATCCGCTCTGCTCAAATAGGCAACTTCCGCTCGGCTCTAATTCAGTCCGTCCGGGCTGTTTCAGACTCTCTGTTTGCGCTTGTTTTCCCCACCTCGTGCCGTGTTTGCCAGCGCTCTATCGAATACTTCAGTAGCACTCCGGTTTGCGTTGAATGCCTGAACTCTGTCCGTGCGTGTCCGGACGCCAAATGTGCTAAATGCGGTCTGTTCCTACAGAATGTGACGGTATTGCATGGTACCCCAATCTGCACCGTGTGCCGGAGCGGCGCCTTCGTTTTCGAGCAGGCACGGAGTTTCGGCTGGTATGAAGGCACGCTGCGCAGCCTCATACATTTGCTGAAATACGATGGCTTTCGGCCACTCGCGAAGCCATTGGGAGCTTGGCTGGGCAGCCTAATAACAGAAGTTGAACGGCAGCGCTTCGATTTGATAGTTCCCGTTCCCCTTCATTCAAAGAGGCAGCGGCAGCGTGGCTTCAATCAATCCATGCTGCTGGCGGCGCATGTATCGAGGGCGCATGGCATTTCGTTAAGCGCGAGAGGCTGCGTTCGCGTCAGAGACACGCGGCCACAGACAGGCTTGCGCGCCGCTGAGCGGCGTAAGAATGTTGCCGGAGCATTTCAGGTTCCGGGCGCTGAATCGGTAAAGGGACGGCGCGTGCTGCTCGTCGATGATGTCATGACCACGGGCGCCACGGCTAACGCCTGCGCCCGCGCGTTGATCGACGCGGGGACACAGGCTGTGTGGGTGACTACATTGGCCAGGGTTCATCCCAGGAGTGTAGATGTTATATAATTATTCGTGATTATTTCCCGCGGTCTTCAACCTATGAGGCGGGGCTGATGACGTGAGTGGGGATTTGTGGTAATGCAAAGATGCTGCACTCTCCAGTTCTGGTACTAAATGCTACATACGAGCCGGTGAATGTATGTGCGGTTCGCCGGGCGCTGATTCTAATTCTGAATGGTGTGGCGCTGGCCGAAGAGGAATCTGCGGGATACGTTCACTCGACCAGCATAGCGATTCCGGTCCCTTCCGTAATTCGGCTGTTAGAGTTTCGCCGCATTCCGTACCAGGCTCGCGCCCTCTCGCGGAAGAACATCTTGATCCGTGACCGGCACACCTGCCAATTTTGTGGGAAAATCCTGCCCGCGTCTGAGCTGACGCTGGATCATGTGATTCCGCGTTCGCAGGGCGGCAAATCCACGTGGGAAAATCTGGTAGCAAGTTGTCACGCCTGTAACAATCGCAAGGGAGATCGCACGGTTGAGGCCGCTGGCATGAAGCTCCTGCGGCAGCCTCGCCCATTCAATCTTCACACCAATCGCCATCTGCTGCGCCTCATCGGCAACTCGGACGCCAAGTGGCGTAAATACCTGTTCTTTTGATCTATTTGGGATCGGCTTGCAAGCGCTGTAGAGCGCCTTGCGCCGCTTGCATTAGTCTAGGGCCGCAATCTGCCTCGATTGTCGCCGCGGCATCCTTCGCGCGCTGCACGTATTCAATAGCAGTGGTGCGTTGCCCGTCAGCCTCCGCCTGAAACGCAGCGGATAAAGCGTAAATAGGGTTGTCAGGATACTGGCGGGCGAGCTGTTGGAACAGGGCGAATGCGCGCGAATGGCGCTTTTCCCGAACTCCATATATGCGGCCGAGTTCGAACATAGCGTCTTCGCGCCACAGTGATGATTTCGCAGCGGCTATATGGAGTTGTTGTAAACCCTTCTCCCGGTTTCCGCCCGGAATGCGGAGGAAGAACCGCAAAAACTTCAGAATCGGTGAGAGTACATCTGCGTAATAATTGTAGGCGCCAAGGCCGAGGGCCGCGTCGGCTTCGAGTTGAGGATCTTTGGAAACGGCTTCGAGCAGGTCAGTGCGCATTTTCTTCGATTCGGATGCCGACTGCATATTTTGCTTTCTAATGGCGTACAACCGCGCCCGCGCGCCGCGTGCCAATCCGGCGTAGAGCGCGCCCTGCGCAGCCGTTTCAGCTTTCGCTTGCAGTTCGCGGGACAATTCCAGTGTCTGATCAACCGCTTGAAGAAAACCGTTATCGTACCGACTTGTCTTGATGTCGGCTTCATTCCAGATTTCTTTGGAATTGATGTGCCCGGTCTCGCAGTAAATCATCTCCCAATTGACCTGAACGGCCAGAAGCGATGGAAACGGGTTTGGCGCGGGATCGTTTCGAAGCGCTTCGGAGGCGGCCATGGCCTGGCGGTACTTGCCGTTTCTGACCTGGCGCATGGCCTCGTGAAAGAGCGCGGGAGGTTCGAGCTCCTGCGCCTGGGCAGGAGGTTGCCCAAGGAAAGCAAACGATAAGATGATTGCCAGCAAGAGTCTGTTCTTCAAGTGAGTTGCCGCCGCCGTGTCTGAAGCAAACTAAAACAGGCAAGTAAGTACCATAACATGGTTTTTCCGGATGCTTTTCGCGCCAGCACGCGTCACGCGGAGAAATGGTTCATGCCCATAGAAGAATCCACGCCAGCGAAGCTAACGGTTTCGGAACTGCGCGACGTTTATTCGTGTCTTGCATCGCTCTACGGTTTTTGGGAACTGCTGGGCCAGGGAAGGGTCAGAGTTGGCGACAAGACAAGGAGATGGCGAAGGCGCACTCGGACGATTTGCGTGGGAAGCTATTGGAAGGCTACGACCGGAAGTTAGGGACCTGCGGGAGTTGGCAGAAGGGTTTTGTGTGAGCTATTCCTATGCGCGGAAGAA
>JACPPJ010000072.1 GCA_016191085.1 Acidobacteriota bacterium
ATGCTGGAGCAAAGTGAAACAGAAACTCCGTTCTCTCAAGGCCCGCACCGTGGACGCGCTCGAGCAGGCGATCTCCGAAGCCATTGCCACGATCACCCCCGACAACGCCTCCGCCTGGCTCGCCCACTGCGGCTATGATCTACAGTAACAGGAGAAATGCTCTAGAGCCGCGGAGTGGGTTATGAGCGGCTCAGGAAATCCGTCACGCGACGGCGGCTCTCCGGGTGATCATAGAGCATCCGCGTAAACGGTGATCTCTTCCTTATATCCGTTCCGTTTTGAAGGGATTTCTTCGGTCCGGATATTTGAGCTGTATTCAGATCAATGCGGGCGGTCTTCTTTTCGTCGCGTAAATATCGTCTTGTATTTCTCGCAGAACGTGTCGTAGCACTGAGTACATTCGGGCAGAGGGAGCTCCTCGCAGGCTCGCTCTAGCCGTACCTCATACCCCAGTTCGCGGTACAACTCGACGGCTTCGCTCAGTCGCGGTTCCTCGGTCGTAAACTGCCGCTGCCATCCTTGGCGTTCCAGATCCGCAAGCTTTGTTTTCACTTCAGCGGGTAATGGCATAATCGCCTCGCCTCAAAACAAATCGTCGGACAGGTCATTGCCTTTGGGTAGCTTTCCGTGACTGCCCAGATAGGTCTGCAAAAGCTCGCTCTCGCGTTTGGTGTATAGCTTCTCTTCTTCGAACAGGAAATACGCCGCCTGCCCCGCGTTCAGATGCTGCATGAGAGCCGTCCGCATGTTCGCGGTCCCGGAGATTTGCACGACCTCTTTGGCGCTATTGAGCAATTGGATCACGCCCTCGCAGTCCGGAACCGTCCCAATGGATTCCGCGTTTAATTCCAGCCAAAGCTCAGGAGGAAACGGTACAGCAGCAATGCGGGCACGCAAGGTGCACTGCAAACAGCGCTGCGCTTCGGCCATGGCGGCGGAGCGATCAAACCCGAGAGCTACCTCAGTGAAGTCCTCTACACGGGAAAGCACATCGACCGCAGGCATGGGCGTACGCCTCCGGCCCGGAAACTCCTCGTCGGTGCCGAGCCAATCGGATGCTGCGCGGAAAGCAGGCAACGGCTCATCAATCTCACCGTCGCCGCCCAGATATCGGTCAATGGCTGCTGCTGCTTTGCGGCCCATCGCGATGGCCGTCGCCACTGAAGGAAATCCCCCGGCGACATCACCACCGGCGAATACTCCCGGCACACACGTTGCGAGGCTGTCTTCACGGACTTGAATTACAGGTCCTTTGGTTGCCACCGGTGGAAATTCCGCATGTGCTCCGGCATCCGAGGCTTTAAGAAAACTCAGGTCGGTAGTCTGGCCGATGGCCAAAATCACTGAACCAGCTTCCAATCGCATCCCATATGACGGGTCAAACTCAGGCGCGAATTGCTTTTGCTCATTGAAAACGGAGGTACAGGATACGAAATCAATAGCCCGGATGGAACCGTTTCCCACAATCCTCTTCGGCCCCCAGGACGGCTCAATGACAATTCCCTCGGCCAAGGCTTCCTCGATGTCTGACTCGAACGCCGGCATTTCGTGCCGTGATTCGAGGCAGGCCACGTAGACGGGAGCACCGGCCAAGCGGAGCACAGTCCGAGCGACGTCCATCGCCACGTTTCCACCGCCGACAACAACCACCGGACGGCGCAAGTCGATCTTCTCTCCCGAACGAGCCGCTCGCAGAAACTCCAATCCCCAGTACACACCCGGAAGCTCGGAGCCCTCCAGCGGGATTCGCTTGCTCCTTGAAGCTCCCGCGGCAACATAGATGGCTTGAAACCCATTCTGTTGAAGCTCCGGCAAGGTTACGGGAGAGTTCGCGTGCAGAGTGATTCCTGTTCGCAAGATTGCATTGATCTCACTTCTCACGACATGGGTCGGCAAGCGATACTCCGCGAGACCGTACCGCAACATCCCTCCCGCCTCGGGTAGCGCCTCGAAAACATGAACTGAGTGACCTTTTTGAGCTAAGTAAAATGCAGCCGTCAGGCCGGAGGGACCCGCGCCTATGATTGCGACGTCATGGCCTGTCGGTTTGGCGCCCCACGTTGTCCTGTGGGGTCCATTGGCGGGCACCGCATCCGCCACAAAGCGCTTCAAGCTGCAAATGGCGATTGGATCATTGACTTCCGATCGGCGGCAGGCGGTTTCGCACGGATGGTTGCAGATTCTTCCTAGAGTCGCCGCGAATGGCAATTTCTGCCGGATGACCGCTGCGGACGATTTCATGTCGCCCTGCGCGATCAAACGCACGTAAGTAGGAATGTCCACGTCAACGGGACATGCTTGGCGGCACGGCGGTTTAGCCTTGTCCGAATAGGGCGATTTATCGCGCAACGCACCGGTGGGACATACTTCGACGCACGTGCCACAGAATTTGCAACCGGCCTCCCCCAGAGATGCAGCGCGCGTTCCGACTACCGCTTTATCTCCAACCCAGACGTATCCGATGGCGCCCACACCGCGTACCTGCTGGCAGGCGCGAATACAGCGCAAACAGCCGATGCACAGGTTATAATTGCGCGCGTAAAGAGGTTCGTCACGGAAAATAGGCAGATCGGCAAAGCGATAGCGAGGCGTGTTGGCGGCGATCCCAATGTAATCGGCAAGTTTCTCGAGCTCACAATGACCCAGCTTGTCGCAGCAGCGCTCATTTTCAGGAACATTGCTGGAGCACTGTGTGCGGCTGCAACCGTGTCTCTGCGCGCACATCAGACAGGCATGCGGATGAGTCGCTAATATGCGCGATAAGTTTTGCTGGCGCAACTTGTTTAGCTGCTCGGAGGTGGTGCGTATGGATAGTCCAGGCCGCACCATCGTTGAGCATGCGCGGGAGAGGCTCTCCTCGCCATCTGTTTCCACAGCGCAGAGTCCACACCCCTGCGTGGGATCCGGAAGATCAGGACATATCATCTCTTTTCCGCGGTAAACCTGAGAAATCGAGTCTGGCAGAGGTGAGCTTGGCAACGATGGATGAGAACACAGAGCGGGCAGATACAATCCCGCCTCACGCACGGCCTGCAGAATGGTCCTACCCTGCGGTGCCTGGACGTCGCGACCATCAAGCGTGATGGAAACCGTGCGCATGTACCTTCCCTTTCACCGCAACGCCCGCAGCCGCTTCACTCACCACGAGTGTTGAATGACTTGCGGCTGGCAGGCAGCGATACAAGGAAGCACCGGCCGACCCTGAACAGGCTTACAAGGAGCGCAACTGTATTTGATCTTCTTGCGGTGCGCATCGGTAACCGCGGCGACCTTCTCGTCGTAATCGTTGACGATCATCTCCAACACGCCCGCTGGACAAGCGGTCACGCAATCCCCGCAGCCGTCACACTTGTCCGTGTTCATAGAGATGTAGTATTCGCCGGACCCATCCTTATAGCCATAATTGGCGATCATGCAGTAGCTTCCTTTTGCGCCAGTGTATGAGCAAACAAGGCCGCGCCCACCGCGCCGGCAATCTGCGGGTCATAACGCGGAGTCAGCGCCTTCAGATTGAGCTCTTTTTCAAGCCGCTTCACCACTCCGCTATTCTTCGCGATACCTCCGGTGATGCCAAAATCACCTTCGACGCCCAAGCGCTCCAATAGTGTGTAAACGCGGTGAGCCATGGCGGAACAGTAAGCCGCCAGCACATTGTTCTTGGGCCATCCCTTGCGAAGCAAGCCAACCGCTTCCGTTTTCGCAAATACCACGCACGTGCTGCTGACGGGCTGTGGTTCCTGATCCACTTCGTAAGACAGATCTCCTATCTGTTCGAGCGGGACCGACAGCAAATCTGCGAATACCTCCATGCCGCGTCCGGTTCCAGCGGCGCACTTGTCGTTCATGAGAAACGCCGAGACTTTCCCCTTTTCATCGCAACGAATGGCTTTGCAGTCCTGGCCGCCCATATCGAGAACCGTGCGCACATTAGGGCCGTACATGAAGTTCGCGCCGCGCGCGTGGCAAGCGATTTCCGTAATGGTGCGGTGCGCGAAAGGAACGTTGACACGGCCGTAGCCGGTGCCTATGACGTATCGTATGCGATCGAGAGTCAAACCGGTCTCCCGCAGCGCCCAATCCATGGCCTTGCGCGCGCTGTCCGGGCTGTCGGAGCCGGTGCGCATGCTAGCAAATGCGCAGAGTTGCCCATCAGCCATGACAGCAGCCTGCGTGCTGACCGAGCCTACGTCAACACCGGCCGTCAACATCTTGGCTTTATTCCAGCTCTCCTCGGGGTCACGCCAGTTGTACTCTTTCCATCTCCAGAATTCTTGTGCCATTTGACTCTCCGATATATTGCGGTCGTGTTTGAAATCTAAGCAGCTTCGGCAGCCGCCACAGCAGCTCCAATCGCGCCGACGTATTCAGGCTGCTCTGGAACCCAAACGGATTCGACTTCCAGGCAACGTCGCAGCGCATCTACGAAACCTATGTTGTAACCCACGCCTCCGACCAAGCCAACGGACTCTTCGACGCCGACGCGGCGCGCCATGGATACAATGCGGTTGGCAATAGCGTCATGCAGCGCCCTGACGATATCTTCTTTGGGCGTCTTGGCGTGCACCAGCGAGACCACCTCGGATTCCGCAAACACCGTGCATTGCGCATTCATCGCGACAGCATTCTTGGAACGCAGCGACATCTCGCCCATTTTTTCGAGCGGCAGCTCCAAGGCGCGGGACATGGCTTCTACGAAGCTGCCCGCCCCGGCAGCGCATTTTTCGTTGACGGCAAAGTCGGTGACCTTGCCCTCGGCAGTGCACTTCATCGCCCGGCCTTCTTCGGCGCCAACATCAATGACGGTGCGCAGCTTGTTATTGAGTAAGAGACTGCCTTTAGTATCGGCGGCCATTTCGGTCATGGAACCGTTGGCGAAGGAGGCCTGTTGACGACCCACACCGGTAGCAAACGTCCGCGCCACGTCGCTTCTGTTCAATGCGGCCTGCGCCAACGCATCGGCGAGCGCCTTTTCCGCAGCTTCCTTTTGGTCGAAGCCGGTAAACGTCAAAGCCCTGGCGATCACGTTGCCGTCCCGCAGGATAACAGCCTTGGTCGTCTTAGCTCCCATGTCAATTCCAGCAGTAATCATGCGATTCTCCTTTTCTATGCGTGTGCGGCGGCACTGAGTTGCTCGAGTCCGAGATTCTCCATAAACGCGTCCACTCTGGCGTGAGCGCGTCCTTCGTCGAACTCGCGCTCGTCGGCCATGTTGCCTTCATACGTCATGACCGGGACTCCCGCTTTGAGCAGACCCAGGCGGTTCTCGGCGATTCCGACGCTCAGTCCCTCGCAGCCGCGGTTGTAGTGGAGGATTACGCCATCCAGATTCCACTCCTTCACGATTCGGAGTAGCATTTCAGTCTTGTACTCCGGGCCGTAGAAGTGTTGCCATTGCGGGCGGCTGAGATTCCAATCGGCGTAGAACCGCAGAGCCTCCTCGCGGTTGTTGAACTTGAGCCCCATCTGTTGCGGAGTCGTACGCGGTCCCCAGGTGCCGTCGGGTTTGACCTCGAAGTTGCCCTCCAGCCCGAAGACATACAGCGAGCCCACCGATACACAACCGTAGCTTTCCAGATAGTGATACAGATCGAGGAAGCCCCATGGCGGCTGCGTGTCCGTAATGACGCGGCACCGTTCCGTTGGGACGGCGGCGATCCCGCGCGCCACTCGGTCCTGGACCTCATCGCGCAATTCCTCATAGAAATCCGCTACTTCTTTGCTGGACTTCTTCAACGTGGCGAGCACGTAGAGGGAGTGCATGGATTTTTCATCCAAGGGCGCTGGTGTGGCCTTGTTCAGACAGCACACTTCTGCCCACGTCGACGTACTGCGGCACTCATCGTAGATGGCTTGGATCATCTTTTCCTCATCGAAAGGCCGCTTGATGATTTTCTTAAGCCATTCGATGCCTTCTTGCATCTGGTCTACGAGGTACTGCGTGCGCGTCTCATTGAGATCCTTATAGGGCCCGACCGACAGGTCCACCGAGTACATCGGAACGCCGCCCTCAAGCTCGCTGACCAACTGGTACCATTTCGTCTGGCTGCAACAGAGCTGTTCCTGAAAGATGAAGTCGAGTTTCGGGAAAGGCCCGCCGAAGGCGTACTTGTCCAGAAGGATGCCGCCTATATAATTGCGGACATAAGCGCAGAGGTCGCGCGAGTATCCCTTGGCCTCAGCGGCTTCCAGGCATTGCGCCGAGAACTCTTTTTGGAAGGCGATCGAGGCGCTATACGGCTCCGTCGTCAGCAGGTGAACGTCGTCGCCAAAACCTCTCACAATGGCGTCCAGCGTCCAGGCGCCGCCGCCGTAGCGCAGGCCTCCGCGGTCGTGGGCTGTGCGGTAATCTTCATAGTATTTCAGTCGAATTTCCTTGGCCTTATTCCAGCACTTCAAACGCTCCGTTGGATAATGGCCGTTGCTTTTTGGCGGCATTTATTTCCTCCCTGCTGAACAGGCGTTATACGAATAGTTCTTCTCCGCGCAGCATCTCCAGAAACGCCTCCATGCGAATCTTGAAGGGACCGAGCGGGACAGTAACGTCAAACTCGAAGTTGTAGGATGGAATTCCCTCTTTTTTCAGAGCCTGCGCTATCGCAGGCATATCGAATTCATGGGGGTCGCAGAACTTCTGCTGGATCAACACCGCTCCCTGTACCCCGTAATCTTTCGCCAAATTGAGAATATGCGGTATGCGCCGCCGGTCGGGCCAGTCTTTCGCTGGGCATGGCGGCCGGTCAATGTAACGTGCGGCAATAGCTGCGAGGCGATCCTCCTGCGGTATTACCTCGTTCCAGAAATACCTGGTTCCAGTGCAGTGCTCGTCAATCACGATGTCCGCGCCCAGGCTTTCCACCATATTGGTGAACTGCGTGTCGTCATTCTCGCTGCCGATCAGCATGAGGCGGATACGCGAGTTGCCATTGCCGGAGACCGCTTTCGTTTTCAGGCGCTTCAGCAGTTCTTCCAACATCACGTTGTGCTCGGCCTTGTCCACCATCTGCGAGGAAAGCGCCAGGTACATCGCGTCAAGTCCGCTGATGGGTGGATGCGTGCCGCGCCGCAGATCGAAAATCTCCCGCAGCAGTCTGCGGTTGGTGTTATACACGTCGATCGCGTGGTCCAACGCCGTGTCGCTGATTGTTGACCCTAGCCAGTCCTCGAGTGATTTCTGGAACGTTCTCAGCTCGGCGGTGAGGTATTTATAAACCGGTGGGTTTTGCACCCCGTGCGGGAACGGTAAGTAGTAGTTGTACTCAACGGGGACGTGCAGACGCCAGCTCGTGAAGGCCTGCCGCAAGTGGATACAGGATTGAGAGATCATGATCCCGTTCAGGTAATTAAAATTGCCTTTCAGCCCTTGCGCCAGGCAGTCGCGGCAAAACGGGCAAAACATGCCGAATATGTGCGGCTCTGTCACGGCCTGAGGCTCATGCCCTCCCAACACACGCACCGGCAAGATGCCCGCCGCATACATGATCTCTTCAGGCGCATAGGTACAGAAGTACCCCATGACTTTGCCGCCGGTCTTTTTCTGCCATTGCTTGGCGTAATCGTGGCGATGCTCGAACCAATCCCGGAAAACTTCCATCATTGTGTTCCTCCGTCCCCGCAGGGCAGACTCAGAGTGATTTCTGTAATTCGACAAAGGGCCCGCGTACGAAGCCCATTGAATGAAAGAATTGCAATATGTCGCCGTCCGCCCATTCGACAATCGTGCGGACTTCCTCAAGGCCTTTCTCGCGGTAGTAATCCAGCAGCTCAGCGAGCAGCCGTCGGCCAATTCCAAGGCGCTGGCGATCCGGATCGGTGCCTAATGCTGTGATCCAGCCGCAATAAGGCAGGCCGAACTCCCAACGGCGAATCTCGCCGACCATGAAGCCCACCACCGTTCCCTCGGCTTCAGCCACTCTGGCGAGCACCGATCCGTCAGCGTCCGATTGAAACTGCCCTTCCTGGACATACCGGGTCAACTTACGGCGCCAATACTCTGGCTTCGGCTTGCCTGAAGTTCGTTCGTCAATCGCGATGATCGCCGCGATATCGCTCTCGCGCAGAGGACGCAGCACTATGCTGCTTTCCTGATCAAGCGCAGCTAACCGCTCCTTGCGCAACTCAGAGCTCCTCTTAGAATGTCTAACGCGGCTGTTGTTTGCAACTGTCGGACCTATAAGCGCTCACCCGGACCGTAATGCAATCAAAGGAGTTGAACAAACGTTGCAGATGGAGATAGCGGACCCAGTGACGGTTTTGTCAAAACGGAAAATGGCAGCGGCGACGTAACAACGGAGAATTTGACGCAAGAGCGCGATGAACGCCAAGGTTTAAGATTGTTGACAACATTGTCACGACTTAGAAGTGCCGCTGCGGCAATCTTGTCAAAGACCTGACGACTGACGGGGGTGGGCTACGATTCCGAATTTCTTGATGCGGCGGTAGAGTGTGCGGAGTTCCATACCGATACTTTTTGCGGCATCCCCAGGGTCGGGATAGCGCCGCAGAGTGTGCCTGAGCACAACAGCTTCGAAGCATTCCAATTTTTGTTTCAGGCTCTGCCCCTGCAGCACAGCAGGATGCTTGCATGTCTGAACGAGTTCCGCCGGAAGGTGCTCCAGCAATATCTCACGTCCCGTGGCTCTGGAGCGCGCATAGATCAGCACATTTTTCAGCTCCCGGATGTTGCCAGGCCAGGAATAACAGAAAAACAGCTCCAGAACGGGAGTTGAAAGAGTCACCTCGCCATTAAAAATGGCATCCGCGAGCTGCGGAATCTCTTCCGGCTGATGCCGTAATGGCGGTATTTGATACAGGAAGATGTTGAGGCGATAATACAGGTCACGACGAAACTGTCGCTGTTCGATCAAATGCTTCACGTCCGCATTCGTTGCAGCGATGAAGCGCACGTCGATGCGCCGGTAGGCAGTGGAGCCAACGGGCCACATTTCACCCGTCTCGATGACGCGAAGCACCTTGGCCTGCACGTCTAGGGGCATGTCGCCGATTTCATCAAGCAACACGGTGCCATGCTCGGCCTGCTCCAGAATGCCCTTTTTGTCGTGAGATGCCCCGGTAAACGCCCCCTGGGTGTATCCAAACAATTCGCTCTCAATCAAATGAGGCGGAAGGGCCGAACAATTCAGCGGCAAAAAAGATTGGTTACAGCGGCGCGACTGTGAGTGAATATATCGCGCTAGAACTTCTTTGCCAACACCCGTTTCGCCCAAAATCAACACGGGCTCATTACTGGTGGCAGCAATCTGCGCGTCTTGATACGTTTTCCTGAGGGACGTAGTTATCAGGGGATTCATACTCCTCATCCCAGCAGGCCGACTTAGTGACAATTCTGACAAAACCTGACTTGATTTTACGCTTCTGAGCCAGCATTGCAAGTAGTAATGCGCCGTTACCGATCCGAATGGCCCTAATCGCGGCTTGGGCGTAATACTATCGGAGGCAAAACCATGGAATGGTACGACGCGGATGCGGCAAAATGGTTCAAAGAACCGGAGCGTCTTTCCACTTTGTGAAGTCGCGCACCATGTCCGCTACATCCTGCACACGCTGTGCGCGATATCAGGTCGCGAGCTTCGGTACGTCATGTCAACGTCATTACCGACGGAACATGAGCACCCGCAAGAGATCGCAGAAGGCGCTGTAGATGGCCATAGCCGCGTGCTGCACGCGCTCTCTCCGGGCGTGCGGTGGCAGTGGATGCCCGAGCCAGGGGAGAATTCTGGAAATAATCGAGCGGTCACGTCCAGCTACATGTCGATCAGGCATCTTCTATGCACTTTTGCAGGAGTGGAGTTTGGCAAAATGTCCTGGTCGCATGTTAGAAAACCTCCGGAAAAGAGAATGTGAACACAGAATTTAGGTATTTGTCCGCTATGATCACGTTCTTGTTCTTGGGGTCGAGCGTGATTCCCCGGGGCTGTCGCAAAATCCCCTTCGGCCCGCCGATCGTCCACCGGGGCGAAACATTGCCGGTGTCGTAAATGCTCCAGACGCCTACGAAGCTATCCTCTGATGCGGCGTGCTCAGTACGAATACCGACCAGGAGCAGCTTCCGGGGAGGGTATACAACCATCTTGTACGGGTTGTCAATCTGGGTCATGGGGCCGCGGAGGATCGCCTTGGGTTTGGCATTTCCGCTGGCTGTGCGGTCGAAGACCAGCACCTGTCCCATTCTGCCGCGTCCAGGAACCCGGGCGACGCCATTCATGAAAAGGAGGTTGTGCACAGGGTCGACAGCAACGTTGCCTTCGCCCCGTAATTGGGTGTCCGGACCCTCCAGAATTCGGATTGGAGCGACATCGCCCTGCCCGTCGCGGGGGAATACCAGGACCCGATCAATCGCCGGAACAAATATTTCGCCGTGAACGGGATCGAGCGCCAACCGCTCCGGATCGCTGAGCTGCGTCTTTGGACCTTGGAGGATGCGAATCGGCGCTTCATCTCCGTCCGCGCCGCCGCGAAACGTGAGGATCGCCTGTGCGAACAATTGTGGAACGATAATTTCATCGCGCACCGGATCATACGCGAGATCATGAATGGTGCGCGTGATCAGAGTATTTTGTCCGGCAATAGACCGTCTGGGCTTTACATTTCCTTCCGCCAGCCTGGCGAAAGCCGCAATCTGGGGATGGGCCACTCAGGTGGCTACAAGAATCTCTTCCCGTTTGCTATCGAAGGCAACGACGTGCGGGTTGCCCAACATAGGCGCCGGTGTGGAGAGCGGAGCGCTGCGGATCACCCGCAGCGGCGGCGTATCCCCCGATGCCGTGGGCTTGAACACGGCGGCGGTATGATTGCCGAAATTGGTGACCCACAGTTCGTTGTTCTTCTGATCGAAATAGACGCCGGTGGGATTCTTGATCAAGGTCTTCGATCCCTTGAGTACGCGAATCGGGGCCGCGTCCCCTTCAGCGGCGGCATTGAAAACCACGATGGAATCCCCTGTATCATTCGCGACGAACAGTTCGCCACGTTCAGGGTCGATCGCAAGGGCTGTGGGCCAGTTCAACTGGGTCTGGGAGCCTTGGATGACCTGTATTGGGGGAGTGTTGCCGCTGGAGGCGCGAGAATAGACAGTAATAGAGGGAGGCAGAAATTTCCCCGAACCAGGTACCGCGTGAATGCGTCCCAACGGTTCATTCTCATGCGCAAGCCGGTCCCCGCTCTCTCCTGCCAGGCGGGGCTGCCCAGCCGGAACCCTCCGGGAATTCACTGTTCCCCAGTTGCTGACGTAGACAAAGTCCTTCTTAGGATCAATCGCGATTCCGTGCGGATCGGCGAGCTGCGTCTGGTCACCCTGAATCAAGCGGAGGGGCGGGTCATTTCCTTTAGCTGTCTTCGAGTACGTGACTACCGCTGCGTCATCCTGGATGGTCAACATCAACTCCTGGCTCTTCTCATCGACGGCGATTCCGAAAGTGGTATGAGGGGTCTCCAAGAAGCGATTGGGTGGGACATTTCCCCGGGCCTCCCGCGAAAAGACGACCAGCCGGTTCATGGTGTCGTTGTTGACGGCGTAAATATCCCCATTGGCCGGATCCACATAGAGGGAGCACTGAAACTCCAACATGGTCTCCAACCCACGGATCATGCGCTTTGGCTCGCTCAGACTGGCCCCGGGAGGAGTGTTTTCGAGGCGGTCGTAGACCAGGATGCTGAACAGATTCTCGTCTGTCATTACCACTTCATTCCGCACCGGGTCTACCGCCACGGCACTAAAGACGGAATAGGAGTCGCCTACAGTCCGAATCGGAGGCCGCTTGGCGGCGGCAACTCGGGAGACGTCGCTCGCCGCAGCTCGCGGGCCCGCATCGCGCTGCCAAATCAGAAGGGAAGTGCGGGCGCTGGCGGGAACCCACTCGCACATCGCCGCATCCATCTCGGGCAGCGGCTGTACCGATACCAACTTAGCATCACCACCTGCACTTGGAGGTTCTGACTGCCTGCTGTAACTGTGGATCACCAAAAATCCGGCGATCGCGATAAGAACAACGAAGCTATAGAATCGAAATGTCTTGTTGGGTAAACGGGATATCAGAGCCATGCACGTCTCCTTAAATAGTCCAGAAATCGCAGCCCTGTGAGCCTCTTAGCTCTCATTTGGCCTTGACATCCATTGAACGGCATCTATACTACCTTAGACAGTCAGAAAAATCTTTGGCAACAGACTTTCAGAAGAATCTTTGGCAACGCGATATTTTCAGCAACTGAGGGTTGCCGGGATCGCAGAATTGTTCGGACGAGTTGAGGAGGAGAGAAAGGATGAAAGCAAGGATCAGTGTGGGGTTGGCTGGATTGATATTTTTCTCAATCGTGTGTGTTTTCGGCCAGATAACCACGGGGACGATCTCCGGCAAAGTTCTTGACAGCTCGGGTGCAACTATCCCGGCGGCCCAAGTGGTCATCCTCAATGAGGACACCGGCGTCAGCCGTACGTTGCAGTCCGACAGCGCAGGGCGCTACTCTGCCCCATCGCTAATTCCGGGCAAGTACCGTGTAACGGCCGGCGTGCAGGGATTTCAAACGGAAGTGCGCACCGGGATACAACTCACGGTGGGCCGCGAAGCGATTGTGAACTTTGAACTGGCCGTAGGGCAAGTCACCGAACGAGTAGAAGTGACTGGTGAAGCGCCGCTGGTGCAGACTACGGAGTCGTCCGTCAGCTATCTGGTGGATGACCGAACCATACGTGATTTGCCACTCAATGGCCGCGATGTCTCGCAGTTAATCTTATTGAATCCCGGCACAGTGCAGAGTAACAACGGCAGAGGAGGCAGCGCCGAATTTGGTTTTGCCAAACGACTGAGTATCTCCGGTATGCGCGGAGAGGACAACTCGTATCTGCTGGATGGCACCTATATCAACGATTACTTTCGCCACGTGCCGGCGGGGCCCACGGGCGCTCTGACTGGAGTCGAGACAGTGCAGGAATTTCAAATGCTGACGTCCACCTTCAATGCGCAGTATGGCCGGGCCATGGGAGGGGTCTTCAACGCCGTCACAAAGTCGGGCACCAATGAATGGCACGGTGGTGCATATGAATTTCTACGCAACAGCGCGCTCGACGCCCGGAATTTTTTTGACCGCCAACGCACTCCAAGCGATCCGCGCCTGCCCCCCTTCCGACGCAACCACTTTGGCGCCACCCTCGGCGGGCCCGTAGTTCGCGACAAGGCCTTCTTTTTTATGGCCTATGAAGGGCTGCGTGAATCATTGACCAAGACGAAGATTTCCATTGTCCCGGATGGGAACGCCAGACAGGGCATCGTTCCAGGCCAAGCGGCGCCGATTCAGATTGCCGCGACTGTCGCTCCGTTCTTGCGGATGTATCCGCTGCCGACTCCCGGCGCGCGCAACTTTGGGGACGGAACAGCCGAATTCATCTTCCAGACCTCAGAACCTACGCGAGAGGACTTTGGGCAAGCGCGCGTTGATTACCAGCTCTCCGAAAGCGATTCCCTATTCGTCCGATTCACCGGAAACAATGCGGAGCGCGCGACTTCCCTGGGTTTCCCTGACTACTTTGGTATCGGGACGATGGGAACACGGCTGACGACCGTGTCGGAGACGCACATCTTTTCGCCGCGCCTTCTTAACGGTATTCGCCTCTATTTCAACCGCGCGGCACCCGTTGTGGGCCAGAGCGTACCTCCAGCCGAGCCCGGCACGGTTGGCGTGCCCGGCCAAACACAGGCGAGAGTAACCCCCGGGAGCGGAATCACTCTTATCGGCGGGGGAGTACAGGACCCCGGATCGCGTTATACCACCAACCGATTTGGGGCTAATGATGATGTAAACCTGAATCTGGGAAGCCATTCGTTACAGTTTGGCGGCATGCTGGAACGGTTGCAGTTTAATCCAGTATTTGGGCACTTTCCGTATGGAGACTGGAGCTTTTCAAATCTGGCAGCATTTCTAAGGGGGACACCTGCCACTTTCAATGGCACACCTCCACAGGTCGCCAACCACCGTCGCGGAGCGCGCCAGTGGTTCATGGCTCTATACATGCAAGATGACTGGCGGGTCAAGTCGAATCTGACACTGAATCTGGGCATACGGTGGGAGCCGTACACGGTCGCCAAGGAGGTCAACGGCATTATTGAAAATGTGCGTTACCTTAGCGATCCTACGCCCACCCTAGGAGATCCTTTCTGGAAAAACAAATCCTGGGTGAACTTCAGCCCGCGGTTCGGTTTTGCCTGGAGCCCATTCCAGAGCGGAAATACATCGGTCCGCGGCGGCATTGGACTATTTTACGTCCCGGTAGATCCTTCCATGTACACGTCGCCTCTTTTACGTAGTCCAACCATTGCCCCGGATCTTGAGATTACCAATCCCACTAACTTTCCCAACGGTCTAGCGGCAGTTGCAGCGGCCGGAATAGCTCCCGGCGCCATCGTGGGCCCGCGAAATCTCAGTGCCGTGTCTGTCTACGCACTGCCTTTCGATAATACGCAGTCCCCTCAGGCGTTACAGTACAGCCTAAACATTCAGCATCAGATCGGCGCCAATAATGTAGTGACTCTCGGCTACAGCGGCCGCCGGGGTTTCAACCTGACGACTATGAGCAATTACAACATGGCGCAGTACAAATTTAACGGCCTCACTCTGGAGATGCCGGCGGAACTCCCAAACAATTACAAGCCCAACCCGGCATACCAGGCCATACGGTACATAACCACTGATTCCGATTCCTGGTACAATGGTTTCACCGCCGTCTTGCAGCGCAGGTTCTCCGCTGGTTTGCAGGCGCAGGTTTCCTATACTTTCTCTAGAGCCACCAACGAAACCGATGGGAACGAGCAAGGAGCTTCGGGTAGTGTGGGTGGTTCCGGCACCACGAAGTATCCTTACGACCTCAGTGTAAACAAGGGTCTTAGCGGATATCATTTGCAGAATGTTTTCACTGCGAGTTACTCCTATGACTTGCCCTTGGGTCGAGGTGTGAGCGGGTGGGCCGGCAGCGTCCTTTCTGGATGGCAGATGACGGGGATCGTCACCCTTCAGGATGGGCAACCGTTTGGAGTGGCGGCACAGACACCCGCCCGACAGCAGCACTATATCAGCCGGGTATCACCCAACCTGAAGCCTGGCTGGACGTCTGAGCAAATCATACTCGGCGGTCCCAACGATTACTTTACGCTGGATGCCTTCTTGCCGCCCGGGCCGGGAGAGCTCGGCAACTATGGCCGAAATACGCTTATTGGACCTGGGTTGGCCCAGTGGGATATGGGCCTCACCAAGAACACCCGTTTGGGCGAACGATGGCGACTACAGATCAGGGCGGAGGCCTTCAATATGCTGAATCGAGCCAATTTCTCTTCTCCGGGAACCGATGCCGGCAACCAAATCTTCACTCGGACCGGAGGGCTGGTCCCTAGTGCGAGAGGGATTCGCAGAACGGTGACCACTTCCAGGCAGCTTCAGTTCGGTTTGAAGCTGATCTTCTGAACCCCGGTGATTTGCTGGAGGGAACTCTCTTATTCCGAGAGTTCCTTTTTTTGGCGGTCGCGTTCTGGTGCTGATACGCATCGGACATAAATTCGCCATGAAGAGGAGAAATGTGCCATGCCCTGTTCATCCCGAGTGCCACTACGTGCGGGTTTCCTGTTGTCGGTGGCCGTGCTGGCAGTTGTGGCGCTTGGGATTCCGTGGGCGAGAAGGATTGCGCCGCACTCCAGCGTCGATTCCTCGGGACGACGTCCTACCGGCTATCCTCAGTTAGTCTCCATCGAACCGATGTCGGGAATGATTGGCGAAATGTGCCAGTGGGTACCCGCCAGCGCGTCCGCGCCTTTGGCGATGCCGCGGCGACAGGCGCTACTGGCGACGCAGTCCAGAGGCGCCCACGCCACCACCGCCTCTTCTGAATCCAAACCTAGCGCGGCGATCGACCGTGCTCCGCTCCGCGTTCTCGCGGATCCAAATCCAGCCTTCAGCGCCATCGCCATTGAGCCAGAAAGCGGCATGTTGATGGTAACCGATGAGAACTTGTTTCAACTTCTCGAATATAACCGCCTCGACAATACCCCGGCGCAGGCCAAGATGACCGAGCCACGGCGGATCATCAGCGGGCCGGTGACAAAAGCCGAAATGATGTGCGGCGTCTATATTGATCCGAAAACCAGGGATGTCTACATCCTCAACGGCGATACCCAGGGCTATTTGGCGGTGTTTTCCAAGGAAAAGCGTGGCAATGTCGAGCCGGATCGGTACCTCAAAGTGCGGGGCAACCGCTTCGGCCTTGCTGTGGATGAGGAACGGCAGGAGATGTTCATCACCATCGAGGACGACAAGATGGTGTTGGTGTATCGCAAGGATGCCTCGGGAGACGATCTCCCGATACGGCGGCTGGCAGGAAATCAGACTCAGTTGGACGGGCCTCGGGGGATCACGTTGGACACGAAACGCCAACTTCTGTTTGTCAGCAACGCCGGAAACGCGCACGACCTGGACTTTGGAAAGAATCCGGGTGACGCGCCGGTGCAGATTCCCGGCAGTGGCCGTTTTGAGCCAGCCTCGATTACCGTCCATGCGCTGGAGGCGCACGAAAACACGCCGCCCTTGCGCATTATTGAAGGGCCAAATACGCAATTGAATGTTCCCTCGCATATGGCGGTCGATGAGGAGCGGGGCGAGTTATATGTCGCCAATGACATGGGAGATTCAGTTCTTGTGTTCAAAGTGACCGACCATGGAAATGCGAAACCCACCCGGATCATTAAAGGTTCCAAGACCGGAATTCGGAACCCGAGCGCAGTGGCTGTGGATCTAAAGCATCAGGAATTGTGGGTGTCCAACTTTGGCAACCACAGCGCTACAGTCTACCCTCTGATAGCCGACGGCGATGTGGCGCCTCTGCGAACCATCCGAGGCGGGCCAGCCGACGAGTTGAACCAGATGATCGGGAACCCTGGCGCCGTGGGCTATGATAGCAAGCGGCAGGAAATACTGGTCCCGAACTGAGTGGCTCACCCGCAGATCGCGGCTTTCGCCAGGCTGGCGAAGGGGGGTGCAGCCCCGACCCGTTCCATTGCCGGACAAGCGACTTTGCTCAGCCGGTCCTTGCATGATATTCGATATGATGCAGTCAACGACGAAATTCTTGTCGCCAATGGGCACGCCGAGGCAGTCCTGGTATTCCGCGGAGGTGCGGACGGAGAGCAGGCTCCGATCCGAATTATTCAGGGCCCCAAAACGCTGCTGGACGGGGTGGACCGGCTGGATGTAGACGTCGTCCACGACGAGATATTTGTGCCCGCTAAGCGAGGGGGGCAGATCCTGGTCTATGCGCGGAAGGCGACGGGAGATGCGGCACCGCTCCGGGTCATCGAGGGGCCGGATACCCAGCTAGAAGGATCGGGAGCCGTTGCTGTGGATCCCGTCAACAACCTTGTCGTCGTCGGGCTCACTGGATCGCAGCGAACGCGCACGGGTGGTCTGCTAATTTTTCCGAGAACTGCCCACGGAAATGTGAAACCGCTTCGAATCATTCGGGGTCCGAAATCCGGCATCATCCGAATCAACCAGATGGAGATCTACCCTCCGCGTCGGCTCGTGGTTGCCACGCAGCCGGGGGAACTCGAAGAGATGGAACCGGAAGGAGTGTTTGTGGGGGTGTGGAGCCTGGATGATGATGGTGATGTTCAGCCTCGGTGGAGGCTCGTCGGGGGGCCTAAATCCACTTTGAAGAAACCGCGCGGAGTGGTTCTGGATCCCAAGAACAAAGAACTGATCATCGCCGACATGCGTCTGAATGCAGTGCTCACCTTTTACTTTCCAGAAATTTTTTGACTGAGCCGCGGCCGCAATTAGCGGTACTCCGCAGCCCCCAACCGCTCAGGGATAATACCCCAACGGTCTCTTCATTCCGGGTTTCCACTCAGGTTTGGGAGGAACAAACCCATCGCGATTCGGCATTTGGACCTTGGGCAGGCTGTTGGCATCCATGACATCTTTCTCTTTGATGATGCCGTTTTGAAAAAGTAAAAAGGCGGTCAACGCATATACCTCGTTTACGGTGAGCGTTCCTGGCCGAAATTCGGGCATGCCGCGCCTGATATAGTCCCAAAGGATCGTTGCATAGGGCCAGAAACTCCCGACAGTCTTCACCGGCTTACTGCTGCTGAGCGTGCCAACCCCTCCCACCAGCGGCCCCGGAGCGCCGCCCATATGGGTCAATTTTGCCGGATGGATTTCGGCGCCGGTCTTTCCGTGGCAGGCCGCGCACTTCTGGGCATAGATCTGCGCGCCCTCCGTGGCGGTCCCGCTCCCGGGCGGGAGCTCCTTGCCGTCCGGTCCGATGGAAATGTCCCAAGCTCGGATTTCTTCTTCCGTCGCGTTGCGACCCCGTTGATAGGCAGGTCCTTGTGCCACCGCCGCAGCGCCAGTCAGGGCCAGCGTGAGCACCAGAAGATTACGACAATAATAGTGCATTGTGAACCACCCCATCCGGAGTCACCTTCCAAGGCTGGATACCGTTGAAGTGATCCTGAAAATAGAAGTCTGAATTGATGCCCCAAACTTCCCGGAGTTGGGCGAGGGTCGGTTGCACCTCTCCCCGCTCATCCGTGCAGCGGGATTGGAGCACTGCCTCTTGGCCATTCCAAGTCCAGGGGGATCGAAAGCGCGTCCACGCCATGGGAAGGACCGGCTGCTGCAGTTCGGCGTCTTTCCAACTCTTTCCGCCGTCGGTGGACACTTCGACACGGTGCACAGCACCTCCGCCGGACCAGGCTAGGCCCGTGATCTCATAGAACCCGGGCCCCGGCAACTTCTGTCCTCCTGAGGGGCGCGTAATGACCGATTTCGCGCCAATCTGGAAATTGAACCACAAGGCTTTCCCATTGGGCATCAACTCGGCATTGGTGGCCTGGTGTCTCGGCACGTAGAGCTGGTCCACAACCTTGATGCGCCGCAGCCACTTGATGCTGATGTTGCCCTCGAAGCCCGGGATAATCAGCCGCAAGGGATAACCCTGTTCGGGACGCACCGGCTCACCATTTTGCCCGTACGCAACAAGAACATCTTCCATCCCCTTCGTCAGCGGAATGCCCATGGCATACCTCTTCGCATCCGCCCCTTCGGCTACTAGCCAAGTTGCCCCTGCTTTCAGGCCAGCTTCGCGGAGCAGCAAGGCCAGCGGTACCCCCGTCCACTCGCTGCAACTGATCCTGCCGTGCACGTCCTGGACACTGTCCTTACCCGGCCCGCGGGGAGGCTGGCTATTCCCGTTGCATTCAATGAAGTAGATTTTGGAGACGGAAGGCAAGGTCTTCAACTCCTCGAGAGTGAAGCTCAGTGGACGATCCACCTGACCGTGAATCAGCAGGCGATGTTGCTTGGGATCTATGTCTGGGCGCTCCATGTGATCGTGGTCCATCACGAAATGGAGACCATTTGGTGTGATGATGCCGGTCGTATCCTGGATCGGCGTCGTCATCCCGTGAGGAGCGTGGGTATCGTCCAGGCGTTTGGAGGTGTCGAAACGGGAGCGATGGCCATAGGCGCGGGAATCTCCTGGAGGCGCATCGGCTTTTTCTACTCGCGGGACCTGGGCGATCGCTCGGGGGATTCCCCCTATGGCCAGCCCTGCCAAGGCAGCTCCACCCTTCAGGAACCGCCTGCGGCTAGATTGCTTTGAGCCCATAAACCCCCTCCCTGACTTACTATTCGCCGACTTCGTTCAGATTCCAAGACTAAGCTCAACCGAAAATTGCCTGGGATCACGGATACAGACCATGTGGCCGCTTTTCGCCCGGTTTCCATTCCGGCTTTGCGGGAACGAATCCGTTTCGATTTGGCATCTGAATTTTTGGCAGATTCTTCTCGTTGAGGACGTCGGTTTCTTTAATGATGCCGTTGCGATACAACAGAAAAGCGGTCAGATGATAGACCTCGTCTGTCGTAAGCGATCCCTCGCCTCCCGGAGGCATTCCGCGACGAATATAATCCCAGATCCCTGTCGCAAACGGCCAGTAGCTCCCCAGGGTCTTCAGCGGGTACAGGGTCGTGAGCGTCTCCCGGCCTCCGAGCAGAGGGCCATGAATGAACTTGCCCTCGGCTGCAGTTGGCCCGTGGCAGCTGGCGCACCGCTGCGCATAAATCTTCGCCCCTTCCTTGGACGTTCCGCTGCCCGGCGGAAGCTCCTCACCCTCAGGGCCGATGGCGATGTCCCAAGCCCGAATTTCTTGATCCGTTGCTGGCCGGCCCACATTATAAGGGGGCGTTTGAGCTAGTGTAACAAGACCGCCCGACAGGGCCATAATCGCCGGCACGAGCAGATTAGCCAAGCATCGCATTCTGAACGCTCCCATCACCGTTGATCTTCCAGGGTTGAATGACGTTGAAGTGATTGACGAAATTCGTTGTTTTTCGCCAGTACTCCAGGTTAACTCCCCAGACTTTGCTGAACTCGGCCAGCGTCGGCTGGACATCGCCCTGTTCATCGGTCGAACGCGACAGGACCCGTGTCGCTTCGCCATTCCACGTCCAGGGAAAATGAAACCGGGTCCAGGCCATGCGAACTACTGGATCTTCCAACTGGGCGTCCTTCCAGGTGCGGCCGCTGTCGACGGACACTTCCACCTTGCGGATGGCGCCCCGACCTGACCACGCCAAGCCAGTGATGTTGTAAAATCCCGGGCCGGGCAACCGTTGGCCGCTGGAAGGAAAAGTAATGACGGATTTCACAGGCATCTCCAGCTGGAACCAGCGCGCTTTGCCGTCCAGCCGCAGGCTGGTGTAATTGTTGATTTCCTCTTTGACCATATGAGGCTGGTCAATCACCTTGACGCGCCGCAGCCATTTGATATTGATGTTGCCCTCAAAGCCGGGAACGACCGTACGGAAAGGATATCCCTGCTCCGGACGGATCGCTTCGCCATTTTGTCCGTAGGCGACCAGGACGTCGTCCATACCTTTCGCTAGCGGAATGCTCCTGGATAGGTGCCCTGGTTCCGCCCCTTCCAACAGCAGCCAACCAGCCTCCGGCTTGACGCCAGCCTCCCGGAGCAGCACCGACAGCAGCACGCCCGTATACCAGGCGCACCCCATCTTGCCGTGCGTCTGCTGGACGGACTGATGCAACTCGTCTATCCACTCGCTGCCTTTTCCCGTGCCGTCTCCAATGCCACCCCGGATGGTCGTGAGCGACGGCGTAACCGGCGAGGTATTTCCAGTACATTCCACAAAATGAATCCGCGACACAGACGGCAAGCGCTTCAGGTCCTCGAGGGAAAAAATCAGAGGGCGGTGCACCATGCCATGGATCAGCAGACGATGCTTTCGAGGATCAATGTTGTCCCCCGAGTAGGAACTTTGCACGAAATGCAGTCCGTTCGCGGCGATGATTCCCACCACATCCTGCAGGGGCGTCCGGGACCCAGGATTCGGACCTGCCGGGATGCGTGACGCGGCTTCGAACCGCGAGGGTTGACCGTAAGCGGCTCTTTCCTTATGTACCACATCGGGGGAAGCTCCCGGCGTCTGACCGGCCGCTGGCCGTATTCCGCTCACAGCCAAACCGGCGAGCGCTGCCCCACTTTTCAGAAATCGCCTGCGCCCAGGTTGCTTCGCATCCATATGGCCCCTCCGCTGATTGATCTCGTAGAGATTGTTCACGCTTGGAACGCTCGTGTCAAGAGTCTAGTCTTAGTAGATTAACACATTTGTGCTAATTCTGGCGTGCTAACATGATCAGTTCCTCCCGCAGCGCCCAGCATTCACTACCCGACCCGAACTCGGGTTCGCGCCGCCTGCCGCTGGATTCCGAAGGAAATCGCCGGCCGTTTGTGTTTTGATGCCAAAGCTTGTCTGTTGGTGGTTGTGGGCTGCAAATATGATGTTGCGTTTGAAATCCTGTCATATAATCATACGAAGTCTTCCAGCGTTACCTACAATTACAATTGTTGAAGGCGAGTAGGGGGCTTACATGACGAAAAAAGGGTTCGCGATGATGCTGGTTCGCGTTGTCGTGCTTGTTGCCGCAGTGATTCTGCCGATGCAGCATTTACGTAGTGAAGAGAAACGTGCCGCGGCGAGCGCAACGCCGGCTGCCGATCTTCGCGGCAAACTGGAGCAAAAGATCTGGGACCTGCTCGATGACGGCAAATCCGTCTACGTCACGCTACCGGAAGAGGACTTTCGAGCACTCGGCAACGGGTTCGATCTGCCCGACGGCGGCAAGACTGTAACCGAGCTTGCATTGAAGGCGCCCGAAGGCGCTTTCGATCCGCGCGAATTGGTGAAAATCCCCGCTCAAACGCTCGGCTACAAGGCCGACTGGATCGTGGAGCGCTACAAGCGATACAACCTCGATTGGGATATTGGTGGCCTGCGGCTCACCAGCCTCGATCCCGATGCCAAGAAGTATCCCTGGTTCATTATCATGAACGGCGGCGCCGCCAACCTTTACGAATTCTACGTTGATCTGAAGAACCGCCCAGGATGGGCTCAGTATCTCGCGCAGAAACTGAACGTCATGATTATCACCATCCCCGGCAACTTCAAGTACGGCGGCTGGGAGGAGCCGATTCAGAGCATCAAGCGCCAACCTGCTTATCTGCTCGACCGCGAACTCTCCATGGAGGAGTACGAGATTCGGAACTGCCTGCTGACCAATGCAGTCGTGCTACAGGGCGTCAAGGCTCTGATCGTGAAGCACACACAAGGCGACATTCTCATGATCGGCCACTCGACGTCGGGGGAGATATCGATGCTTGCTAACGAGGATCCCGAACTGGGCGCGCGTTTGAAGGGCCGTTACATGGGGTGGGGAAGCGGTGGCCCGGCGCGGATGGACAATGTCCGTGAAGTGAAAGAAAACCAGGGCGGAGCGGGCTCCGCTGCCGGAGGCGGGGCAGCAGCGCGAAGCGGCGGCAAGCCCGTTCCGCTCCACATGCTCTCCCGCCGCGATCCCGACGGCTACAGCCGCGGCTACAGTGGATTCCTGAATCCCTTGTACGAGCCCGGCATGTCGCATCGCCAGATCGCGGAGCGCTGGCTGGAAGTGGAGGGCCGGCGCCGCGCCAACTTCAAACAACAAATCCAGGACCTGGAGCACGGGGGAGAAATTGATCAGAAGGGTCGAGTCGAAGTTGAGATCGAGAGCCTGCTCAAGAAATCCGGAAACCCTTGGGGAATAAATCTGGAAGATGTGAGCAAGGATCTATTCATGACTCACTACACGCGCATGGATGGGTATAAGCAGATGGTTTGGACGGTGGCGCATTTTGACCGTAACCACTGGGTGCCCGAAGATCCCATGAAATCTGTCGAGGTTTTCTACGCCACAGAGTATCGAGCCAAGAACCCTGATGCAAAGATACGCCTTATTGTATGGGATCCGCCGCTAACACACTATGGGCACGTCGAAATGCCGAAGCAAATGGCGGCCGCCGAGTACAGCGTGGTGCGTTGGTTCTTCAAGTGAGGCGACCGAGTATATCTTCTATTATCCTGCCAAAGCATAGCTAATTAGCTGGAATCGTGCCTCGCGGCATGTTGCTGCGGATGCGCGGAACTCTTCGCTCTGCCGCATCTCCCGTCTGCTGGTGATGCCGGATAGCGCCGCATTCTAAGCCTTCCTTCCCCTTAAGAGTATAGAGCCGCAGATCGCGTCAGTAGCTTGACTAGAAAAAACACCAACAACTACTTGGGTTTTGACTTGAGTCCTTCAATGTGATACATAAAGGCTGTTCACGAGGTGCTCGCCTTAAAGCGGCGGGTGAAAAGGGAAGCGGGCGAAATTCCCGCACGGTCGCGCCACTGTGAGCAGCGAGCGCACCGGCATTTTGGGCCACTGTCCCTCTGGATGGGAAGGCTGCCGGTTCGCTATGACCTGCGAGTCAGGAGACCTGCCTCGGGCATGTGCTAACGCCACGCTTCGCATGAGAGCGCATGGTGCCCGACAAACTGAAACTTCGCTGTTCAGTTCTTCCGCCCATCGGATTTCATCGCTCTCCTATTGAAAGTGTTGGCAGCGGCTATGACGAAGGCTTAGTTCCTCGTTATTGCCGACGTTCCATCAGTTGACATAAAAAGGGAGAATTCTGAAATCATGATTAAATGCGCCACTCTTTTCCTCGCCATCGTACTGTTATTTGCAGCATCCTATACTAACGCGGCCCAGAACACGCCTTCCATCGACGGTACCGTCAAAGACCCCCAAGGTAAGGCGGTGGCCAGTGCTGCCATCACGCTTTTTTTGCGCGATGGGGCGATAGTCAGCAGGACAACCGCTGATGAGAGTGGATTCTATCGTTTCGATGCTCTCCCCGCAGGCGATTACATCATTCAGGCAGAGGCGCCGGGATTCGATCGCTTCGTCACGAGTGATGTTCATGTTGGTCGAAACACGAACCTGGATATTTCTCTTCGCTTAGCAGGCGTGCAGCAATCGGTCGTGGTGACCGCTTCCAGCACACCGCAGATATACGATGAGTTGTCGAAAACTGTCACGGTAATCGACAGGCAGGAGATTGATGAAAGGAACGAATTTTCCGTCCCGGAACTCCTGCGAACGAGTCCGGGAATCCGGGTTCAGCAACTCGATGGTCCAGGAGGATTCACAGGAATCCGGTTCCGCGGACTTCGCAACCAAGATACCGGGATTCTGGTTGATGGCCTGCGATTGCGTGACGCCTCGTCAGCTCAGGCGGACGCCTCCGGCGTTCTTTTGGATATGCTTGTTACAGACGCTGATCGTATTGAAATCTTGCGGGGCGCTGGCTCATCCCTCTACGGGACAAATGCAATTGGCGGCGTGGTGAACGTTATTACGGATCAAGGCGGCGGACGCGCTCGTGGGAGCGTGCTGCTGGAGGGTGGCTCTCTGGGATTGTTTCGCGGGCGGACACAATTTGCGGGCGGATGGAAGGAGAATCGATTTCAATACAGCGCTGGATTGATACACCTGAACGTGACGAGTGGGATCGACGGAGACACTCCCGCACGGAACACCAGCGGCCAAGGACGCCTCAGCGTCAGCTTGACGCCTGGCACTCAACTGATCGCGCGATTCTACGGCGGCGATTCGTTTGTAAAATTGAAGTCGAGTCCCACGAGCGTTGGGGTGCTGCCGCCCTCCGGCATTATTGATGCAATCGCGCTATCTCAGTCAGAGCGGCACCGGTATGAAACGGGCACGCCTAAGTCTCAGTTGGCGGCCGGCAACGCCAACTTCATACCATCTTCAGATGATCCCGACAGCATCCGCGCGGGGAGATTCCTCTCCGGTGCGATGATTCTCTCCGGGCATCCATCGTCATCACTGGGATATTCGATCAGCTACCAGGGCTTGGCAACGACTCCCGTATTCGCGAATGGCCCAGCAGGCGCGGGATTCCAGCCAGAAGGTAGCACGCGCTCTGACTATAACGGGCGCATTCATACCTTGAATGCCCGCCTTGATTATCAAGCCATCCCTGCGAACCTCCTGAGTGGCGGGTATGAATTTGAAGATGAGCACTTTGAGGCGTTTTTTCTGGATAGTGCCAACCCCGCCGCCTCCTCTGCCGATGTCACACAGCGCAGCAATTCGTTTTTCATTCAGGACCAGCAGGGGCTTTTCGGCAGTCGCATGCAAATCTCCGGTGCATTCAGAATGCAAAACTTTTCATTGCAGCGCCCCCGATTTTCTCCCGTAGCTGCGTCTCCCTATAGCAACGCGCCAATCGCACCGCCGCCAACCGCGTATACAGGCGACGGATCTATGTCGTATTTGTTTCGGCAGAGCGGCACAAAATTGCGAGCGCACGTGGGTCGCGGCTACCGGTCGCCATCTTTATTTGAACGGTTCGGTGCCGCCTATGACTCGGTTTTTGGCTATTCTGTGTATGGCGATCCCAGATTGCAGCCGGAGCATTCCATATCATTTGATGCTGGCGTAGATCAGTCGTTCTTGCATGAACGCGTGCGCACATCGGCGGCTTATTTCTACACGAGCTTACAGGACATCATTGAGTTCAACTTCTCAGGCGGTATCAATCCCGCTACGGATCCGTTCGGACGTTTCGGTGGATACCGCAACACCCGGGGTGGCTTGGCGCGTGGCGTGGAGTTCAGCTCCAGCATCTCGGCCAGTAATTCGCTCGGCGTGTCTGTCGCGTATACATTTACTGATGCAATCGAACGGACGCCCGCCGTGACTGGTATTCTGCGCAGCTTCCTGACACCCGATCACCAGTTCTCAGCGTTGCTCACGGCGCGTTTTTCTCAGCGCATGTTTGTAAACCTGACGTTCCTAGCATCAAGCGATTACTTGGCGCCGGTTTTCGCTACCACCACGCGCGCTTACAAATTCGAAGGAATCAAGAGGGTAGGGGGCGCGTTCAGTTACCGCATGCCGCTGGCGGAGTTCAAAGCTATTCGGTTTCTCGCCAAAGTGGATAACGCGTTCAATCAGAGTTATTTCGAGAGCGGATTTCGAACTGCTGGCGCGATCGGCGTTGCCGGAATACAGTTCGAGTTTTAACTGCCGTGAACGTTTGATCTGGACTCGATTAAGAGGCGGCGGTAAGCGGGAAAAGAAAGCTCAGTGCGCGTAAATTCAGCGCCGTGAAACGCGCCAACCGCACCCACACTGAGGAATTTTACAAGGTTCACGCCCCGCTCGCTTCAACTCGCGATGCTCAACCGCGAACTCCAAAATTGGGAGCGCGTCTACAATACCGTCCGCCCTGACCAGACTTTGAACTATCAGACTCCTTCCCAGTTCATCGCCTCCTGGCGAGATCGCTCCAAAACTTGAAAACTGTCAGTCGCCTACTGAACCGATCAGCAATTTCGGAATCTCGGATAAGTAGGGTACATGAAAGGGCCGGAGGGCGGCTGATAGGGCGGATTCCGGGAATCATTTCAGTTAATTTCTATTTTCGCTTTCCTTTGGAAAGCTATTGACTTGGCATTTATGCATCTATTAACACATGCATATGAAGATCAAGCCTAAGGGATCTCAGGCAGCCCGGTTGCGGCAGCGGAAGTTTCAGTTGCTTCGCCGGTTCGAGCTTCCGCCCGATCTGCTACCCGGTTCGCTGTCTCTCACACACCGTCG
>JACPPJ010000070.1 GCA_016191085.1 Acidobacteriota bacterium
ACGTCACGGTAGCAGCGGCGACCATTACTGGGTTTCAATCCACGCTCCCGCGCGGGGAGCGACGACTCGGCCGGACTGGACGGAATCAATCGGATCGTTTCAATCCACGCTCCCGCGCGGGGAGCGACCGGCCTCTTCAATCCCGCCGACCAGTTGCGGGCAGTTTCAATCCACGCTCCCGCGCGGGGAGCGACGGTAGCCCAGGGCTTTAGTCCTGGGGGGATCAGTTTCAATCCACGCTCCCGCGCGGGGAGCGACCTCGACTGGCTGCTGCTCACCAAGCGGCCTCAGTTTCAATCCACGCTCCCGCGCGGGGAGCGACTGCCGCCGGATCGCAAACCGGCGCTGCCGGAGGGGTTTCAATCCACGCTCCCGCGCGGGGAGCGACCTATAGTGAGGCGCATACTGGGTTGCTGGTCAGAGTTTCAATCCACGCTCCCGCGCGGGGAGCGACGACAATGCTTGCGTGACATCGCGGAGTTCTGCGTTTCAATCCACGCTCCCGCGCGGGGAGCGACGAACCTTATCTAATGCGTTGATTCCAAAAAACGAAAAACCGATAGTCCGCGAAGCCATCACCCTGAAAGTGAATCTTGGTTGAGTTGTCAAAGAACAAACATCCAAAACTGTTGTGCATCAGATGCTTCGAGGCAGCGCGAACCTCCCGGAGAAAGTCTGGTCACCGAGGGTTCGCGGAAGCTCGATCAGACCATAAGAAATCCTTCGGGATCGTATGGTTGTTTTGCACCGGCGTGCTCGATCCGACGTTTCCAATTCTTGCCAAGGAAGTAGAACCGCAGGCTGTCCTGCTCGGGATTTATTTCGTCAATCAAGCCCTGCCGAAGTTGTGTCCACTTGGCTGGGTCCACCAAACATTCGAATACCGACTTCTGAACACGCTGGCCGAAGCTCTGACACTTCTTCGCAATGCGCCGGAGTCGTCTGCGACTCTCCGGGGTTTCCGTATTCACGTCGTAAGTCACGACAACAAGCATCGGTGCGCCTCATTTCCAGAAAAAGGGTGGATAGCCGTCCAAGTCCCCTCGTAGGTGCCGCGCGAGCAGCATGGCCTGCACGTGCGGAAGGAGCCCTACAGCAAGTTTCTCGTTCAGGAATGGATGCAGGATTTCTTCCTGTTTTCTCTTCTGATAAGCCACCAAGACTTCCTTGCGTGTAGCATCGTCCATCGCGACAGCGCCGCTTTCAGTCTTGCGGAACCCTTTTCCTCGAACTTGCTGCCGGTTTACCAGTGAAAGCACGATGCGGTCGGCAAGGATTGGTCGAAACTCTTCCATAAGATCAAGAGCGAGACTGGGTCGGCCAGGCCGGTCACGATGCAGGTATCCGACCGCTGGGTCGAGGCCGACCGTTTCCAATGCGGCGGTGACATCGTGGGCGAGAAGCGTGTATACAAAGGAAAGCAACGCATTCACATTATCGAGCGGCGGCCTTCGACTTCGTTCCCGGAAGAAGAAATCCTCCTTCTGGGCCGTAACAAGGTGATCGAAGACTTCAAAGTAAGTTCTCGCCGCGTCTCCTTCCCTTCCCCGAACAACCTCCAAGGGTGCCGGTTCCCGCAATTCATTCAGAAGCCAAGCCATGCGCTTGGATGCCGCTTCAAGAACCGCAACCTCCGGTTCCGTGGGACGGTCTCTAACGACCCTGAGCAGTACGGCGCGGCAGTTAGCAATCTTCGCTACGACAATGGAGCGGGCGATTTCTGAGGAGCCGCTCTGACTGTCGGCTCGTCGGTACTGCTCACGTCGCAAGAGAACGTTTCCGGAGACTGGACCCTGCACACGGGCATAGAAGCGGCCCTGTTCACTTAGGAAAGATATGGCGACTTTGCGATCTCCGCACAACTCCATTAACGGCGGGCTGCACGAAACTTGGCCAAAACAAACAATGCCTCCAAGCGTGTGAATCGGGACACGCAACTTGTTTTCGTGTTCCACACGAACCAGAACCGCCTCTCCGTCACGCGACAGATAAGCGCCCTGTGTCGTTATAAAAAGCGTATTCAAGAGCTGGCGCACGGCTAAGGTTCCTTGCCCTCATGCTGAGAGATTGCTTCGAAAAGATAATCTGCGACGGTGTGTGTTCTGCCCAACCCCTTCGGCAAGCACAGTTCGTAAAGCGAGCAGCTATCGCACTTCTTTTCGTAGCGGGCCAAAGGAGTCTTGCCACTCAAAGTTAACTCATGCAGGCGGGCCGTTAGGCTTTCTGTTTTTTCGCGCAGATCCGGGCTAAAGACCACCTCTGACCGTTGGCGAGGTTCACCGTAGAACAGATCGCCAGCGGGAATGGAAATTCCAAGCATTTCTTCGAGGCACAATGCCTGGGCACACAGTTGAATCTCATCGTACGGACCCAGCTTGGGTCTGCCCCTCTTATATTCCACTGGCCTGGGCTGCCACAGACCTGTCACTTCGGACAGGCTGACACCCGCCGCTGTTGAGTCATTTCCAATACGGTGAAATTCGACAACATCTGCAATTCCTGAAAGCCCCAGCCGGAGAGATCGCAGTCGCAGGCCTCTGGCAATGCGGAGATCGCGGCGCGATTCGGTCTCGGGCCGGTGCGCCCGGTCATGCAGATGATGTCCTTCCACGGTCAGGCGGTTTTCCGCCCATGCACCCTCCAAGTGGATCAGCGCCCATTGGCGCTCACAAAAAGCGAGGTGTTGTAATGCCGAGATGGGCAGAAGATCGTCTTCGTCGTACATCGCCATGCCTCACAGCAACTCATGTACAGTGATTCCGGGGGGAAGATTGTCCTTGTCCAGCGTGACCTCGTAATCCGAATGGGAGCGGGCCGGTTTCGCGGGGTCCTTCCGCGCTATCTTCAGTCTTGCAAAAAGAGCGTGGGCTGGAGCATTCCCCAACATGCTCTCGTGCTCAAAAGCGATCAGTCTCCGCGATGCCATTTCACCCCGTGCTGCTGAACGGTCATGCTCGAACATGCCGCCGTCGCCTTCTTTTCTTCCTAACGCTCGCCACAAGAGATCAAGGTCTTCATCGGAAAAGCCGGTGTCAGCCGCCAAGTTTGGCGAGATAAACCCGTGGGCTACGTAAAGACCGTAGGGCACGATTTCCTTGCGGCCCATCGTGCGGTTATCACCACTCTGTTTTTCCGCTTCTCGCTCCGTAGCCACAGCCATGCGAGTGATGGACTGCTCAAGCGAAACGATGGGATCAACCGAGCGAGCGAATGCCATTTGGACTGGTCCTCGCACTTGGCCGCAGTTGATATCTAACGTCATGACTGCCCCGAACATTCGGATATCGAAAAATGTCTGGCACATCCAAGCACGTGTCTCCGAAATTTGGCCAGCTTTCTCTTTTCCCTTACTTTCGGGATTGAGCTTCAAAGCGGCATAGGCTCTTTGGTGCTGCCGATTGAGAACAGCTTTTTCCTTGACGTAAATGTCGTAGCCCGGCTCAGGGTTGCCATTTGCGGCTTTGGCGAGGCAGACATAGTTTCGAATTTTTCGCTTCAGACAGACATCGGTCACCAAACCGTGGCCTGTTTCGGGGTCAATACGCGGCGAGTTTCCCGCGTCAGGATCGCCGTTGGGGTTGCCATCTTTCACGTCGAATAACAGGACAAAATCGTAACGATGTTTAATTGGCTCCATGTTCGCTATCTCCTTGTGTATTAACGAATGTGATCGGTTCCTTGTTAGCTTTCTTTGGCCCAGAGGAATGCCTTTGGGGCTTCGCGGTGATTCTGTTCCCATGCCGCTCGCTCCTCCTTCGACATCCAGAGCCATTTCCTCATGTGGTGATAACCCAGGACAAAGAGGCCCTGCTGTTCTAGGTCCAGATAGGCTGGAAACCCATTGCGCTTGGGATCAAACTGGCTAGTCAGTTCGTCCAGGAGTTTGTCCATGAGAAAAACAATTCCTGCTCTTTTGCTGTCATCCTTGGCTTTGGAAACGTGATGGCGAGCATTCTTCAAGAGACGAACGAAAACGGTTTTGGGGTTGGCGGAAGCGCCGCTGAAATAGCGGTCCACCACCGAAGCATTTACATCGCCGATGGCCTCTTGCTGAATGCGTTCCAGGACAGCCATCAATCGGCCCAGCGTGTAGCCTTCACTGGTGTTCGTAGGGTCCATGTCGGGTTGTACCTCCTGATAATTCATGGTCTGTGGAGAAATTCTCTTGCGGCGGTTCAAAACAGCTTTGATGAGAGCGGCACGGGCATCCGCTCTGCGCCTCGCCTCGAAGCCCTTGATTCCCTCTTTGCCTTCCTCCCCGATTTCGGCTCGCGCCCGCTCCACCGCGCGTTGCAGAAATGAGAAAGGCAACGGGCTGCCATGCAAAGCCGATTTGACAAGCTGCCCGACGAAGGGCGGCGGAATGTTGTCGTCTTTCCCTTGGGTCGCTAGGGATTGCAGAATTAGCCTGATCGGGAATGGTTCCGGCATCCCATCATCCTTTCCTGAGGCGTTGCGTACTATCATCAGGTCCTTGAAATAATCTGTGAGGTTATGAGCTACTTTCGCCACGCTGGATTCGAACCAGTCGCGCACGATCGCCCGCCCTTGGGAGCCGCTCAGCGTGAGGGCGTAAAAGGCGGAGGGGTCCTCAATGTGCGGTTGCTTACCATACCAGATTGATTGGTAAAGTTCCGCGACCTCCTCGGCCCTGCCTTCAAGCATTCCACCAATAGCTGAGCAGAATTCTTCCCCGCTCGGCTTTGCCGTCCAGTAACAGACGGCGGTGTCTGAACTGAGCTTCAGATTCCTGCGCGGTAGGGTTTGACCGTCCTGGAGCGGGTCTGGATAGTCGGAATCGAGCAGACGATTCAAGGCAGTCGCGCATGCCTCAGCAGCTTCTCGGGAAACAGTCGCGTTGTCGTTGCCTTTCCACCCGTAGGACTCGAAAGCGCTCTTGTTGAACGAAACCAAAGCAACGCCGCTCGTTGTTCCGCCAGGTAGCCTTTTAATAAGTTCAAACAATTCGGCTGCGCGAGCTTGTTTGCCAGTGACGAGACATTGCCTTTTAGATGTTTCGTCGCCATCTTGATTGTCGCGAAGGCGTTTCCAATACGCGCGGACATCAGGCCTCTGGTGCACAAGTTCAGGATCGGTGCCGAGCGCGAACGCGATCAGGTCATTCGAGCGGCAGTCATCCGGCAGCGCAATGACAGTCCGACCCTGCGCTACGTCCTCAAGGAAACTGCTGACTGCCCGTGCTGCCTCATCATTCGTTTCCTGAGCACATTTCGCAACCATTTCAAGAAACCAGCCGGACTTTTCTCTGCCCTCCTCAGCGGGAAAGGGTTTGTCCTTAGTAGGAAGGCCGAAGACGTATTTGACGTTATCAACCAGAAAGGCTGGCGGTGCCTTCGTTCCAGACCTTCCCGTTGGGCGTCTCGGAATCTGGAAACGCTTCGCCTTCTGGATCGGCTTCTTCTTTCCCTCCGCAGGGATTAAATAGCGCGTATCAGTTGGTTTTCCCAGCAACTTCCCATTTTTGGATACTCGCACGATCCACGGCACTTCCTTCGACTCGAAGTCGGGGTCCTCCATCAGACCTTCTCTTTGAGCAAGCTGGAACAACGCCTGAAGGATCATTGTTCACCTCCCTTACTTTGGGCTGCAACCATGAGCGCGGCTTCTGGATTGGCGGGCACTTCGAGAACTCCTTTGTCCAGTGTGGCCGGAAAGAACACGGGACTGTTTCCATCCTCAGAGAAGCGGATATCCCAAAGCATCAAACCAAGATCACGAGATTCGCGGATGGGCGGGGGAGAACCTTCCGGGGACAACACCTCGGCCACGAACTCGCGGCATCCCAAATAGGGCTGGTGAAAATGCTGACCCTTCTCGACCCTCCGGTTGAACATATCCACGAACTTGTTCATATTGTCATCGGAGCCTGCGGCGCGGGTCATTGTGAAATGGGATTCGATCAAATAGTCCACGTCCGAGAGCGCCACGGTATTGCGTTGTGCCCTGTCTTCGTCAGCGAAGTAGAAGCGCACTGGCCCGCCGTTCTGAACTGTAGTTGCTGTGGGAAGGGATGCTTTACTATTCACTTCATTTCGCCGGAAGGCTGTGAACTTGATTTCCTTGAGCACATGGATTCGTTCAACGTGCCAAGCGATAGCAGGTTTCCAAAGAACTGCCTCGATAATTCCACGGGCAGCGGAGGGCGTCATGACCGGATAAGACACTCTCTCGACCTTAAGCTCCGGTCGAGTAAAACATGCGAGAAGACCGCGAGCGCGCAATCGCATTGTGGGGCTTCTAGGCACTGTCATTGCTCTCTCCTTTCTAATTTCGTGATCGGCTGTTTCTTGCTAAAGCGTGTTCAAGCCATGAGGGCCGCAGGGTCGGCGTACAGCTCGTCACCAATTGTCAAACCGAATCTCTTGTCATAGTACTTCTCGTAAGGCTTAGAGAGGGTGAATATACTTTCTGTTACTTCTTCCAACGCTCCTGCTTTGGTTAGCTTGTCAAAGGCATTGGGGTAAACATTCACGGTGAACCTCTGAAGATTGCGTAGTGTCTCCCGCCTCGGCCCCTCAGTGCGGAGACGCAGCAGGTGTTCGGCTACCCCTTCGTAAGGAACAACGATAGATTTGGTAAAGCCATCCTCTATCAGCCGGAACTCACGTCCTACGGAGGCGAAGTTGAACTCCTGGCGGAGTGTCTGGATGTGCTTCATGTCGAGGTCCTTCGTAAAATAGAGCATCCTGAAATATTTTTCGAACAATTCAGGATCGGCTGGGTCAAGAGTCCCTCCAGCCTCTTGCAGCATGGCTTCCATAACACCCAAAGCCTGCTTTGGAGTGCCGGGCGGGGGAGATGACTCAGCCCGGAAAATTACGACCTGACCCTTATCGCGGCGACCTTCCCGGTTGCACCTGCCAGCGGCCTGCACCATGCTGTCCAGCCCACCGAGCGCGCGGTACACAATAGGAAAATCCAAATCCACTCCGGCCTCCACCAATTGCGTTGATACGACACGGCAGGGGCTTCCTTGCGTGCGTGTTCCTTTGATCTCCGCTAACTTTGCCGAGCGATGCGCCGCGCACATTAAGGCCGAGAGATGGAAAACAGGGGTGTCGGGATCGGATTTATAAAGCTGCTGGGCCAGATTGCGAGCGTCGTCTCGTTTATGCACTATGGCCAGAACTTGCTGATGGTCCAACAGGTTGCTAGTGAGTTGCTCCCACGTCATCGCGGGAGCCTGAAGGTCCGGCCAGAAATATTCTACTCGCTTCAGTTTCTGCGCCAATTCCTTGGGATTCGCAACGATCTCTCGAATTCCGTGGAGTCCCTTTTCAAAACCGATTCTCGCGGCAAGGGCTGGAGGAGTCGCCGTGGATAGGACAACCGTACACCCATAGTGGGTCACCAGTGCGTTGAGCGCATCGACGATACTGAGGAGGAATCCAGGCGGCAAGGATTGAACCTCGTCCAGGATAATCACGCTTCGCGCAATGTTGTGGAGTTTGCGGCAGCGTGAAGGATGATTCGAGAACAGGGATTCGAAAAATTGAACTGTTGTTGTGACAATGATGGGAGCGTCCCAGTTTTCGCAGGCGAGTTCGTTCCTGTCTGTAAATTCCTGGCCGTACTGGCGCTTTGCTTTCTCTGGATCAAGGTTGGAGTGATGCTCCACGACGTTCTCGGCTCCAAGGGCTCGCCTATAAACGTCGGCGTTCTGCTCGATGATGCTGGTATATGGTATAACCACGATGACTCGCCGATGTCCCCACCGCTCGGCGTGACCAAGCGCGAACGACATCCCTGACAAGGTCTTCCCCCCGCCCGTTGGAACGGTGAGGCTGGAAATGCCTGGCTCCAACATGGCGGCTGTTCGGCATGCATTGAGGATGTGTGCGCGCGCTAGGTTCAGTTGGCTGGATTTTCCGAGAGCGGTGAGACCGGCCATCTCTTTGTCAATGAATGAGTCTAGTTTTTCCCGAAGCGTGCCTATGAGAGAGAATCGGCTTCGAAGAGCGGACTTCGCCGGATCACAGAATTCCTCTGTATCTAGGCGGTCGGCGTCCACTAAGGCTGAGAACAAGAAACGGGTCCAGAATTCAGATGTTCGACAAAGCTCAAAACGCTCCTCGGGTAGCAACCCGGAGTGGGCCAAAAGGAACGCGGGAAGCTGGGGCATTGGACCGTCTGCTATTTCGGCAGGGATCATTGGGGTTATTTTTTCGAGTACCTTAGCGTTTTCTTTTAGTCGCTCCTTTAGTGGTTTCGGGGCACTCGGCTCGGACGAAATAGGATTGGCGAGTCCAGCGTGGTGAGCCGCAATTACAAAGGCTAGCGGTTCTCCCAAACTCTTGTTTTTTTGAATTGCGAGAGCGGCCCCCGCGCCAGAGTGTTCGACCGATTCCCGCGCCCCCAGCAGTTTCCGTTGAAATTCAACCTGGTACTTGCCAAGATCGTGCCAGAGTCCCGCGCAGTAGCCCCACTCGCGAGACTGAAACGCCTCCGCGAATTGACCGGCAAGTTTCGCAACACGAAGGAGATGTTCATTCAACTTGTCCCAGTTCGCAGGGGGCAAGCCTTCGCGACTGTGCGCATAGAAGACTGGGGTTTCGTTTACTTCAATGCTGTCGGTCATAAGCTAATGACCCACTGCCGAACTGAGTCGTTTCCTGAACGGTCTGCCTCTCCCCAATGATCGACTTCTTGGGCGGCTGCTAAGCTATAATCACATCAGACCAAGCGCAGAGAAGTGTACACCGGATCAGATGCTTCCTGAAACTGCTTAGGTCTGTCGATTTGGGGCAAGAAGTTTGGTTCGATTGCATGGTTTTCTTTTCGGAAAGGAGACCTGGTATGCGGGGTACAGGAGGGCGCGAATGGCTAGCGTGGGGCGATTCTAGGATAGTTGACGATGGTGCGAGGCGCGAGCTTTCAACCAAGGGAGCATTGCTCGAAACATTGGATATCCTGATTGCAGAAGCGGTGAAGTTCTCCGACACGTCCAGGACAACAATGATCGGTGAGTTAATCGGTCTGAAGAATCGGGCACGTTATTGTCTCGCCGACCTTGGACCAGACGCTCGTGACGCCTTGCGTGTGAGTGCGGAAATTAATTTTCCGAAGGCCTCAGAACCAAAATTCGAGGAGCAATGCTACGAGCTTGTGGATCAGTTACGGCGCGTTCTGGAATCAGTCCGAAGCAAAATCGAGAATCGCGTCCCATTGGTACCTAACCGAACTAAAGTGGGGATGGCGAAGAAAACTAGAGCAAGGAATCAATCTCCCTTTGCCTACTCCGATGAGGACCACAGGCTATACGACTTGATCGGTCCGTCGGCGGGACATTTTTGACGAATGGACATTTGCGACCGACCCGGCCAACTTACAACCCAAGGTGCGCCCAGCCTTGCGGAAAGCCGCCGAACACCTCAGAAAATATCCTCCAGTAGGAATGACGCAAGAGGAAATAGATCGCTTAGTGGAAGCCATAGAAGCCCCGTGGGGCAACCGAATCGAGAAGCAAATCCGGGAGGCAATGGAATCACCAGACGGTACAGCGGCCTCCATAGCGGTTGCCGAGACCGTGAAACGCCTCGGCCTGGAGCCTTTCAAAGCCCCTGATCCTCTGCCTCCCATCGAGCCGCAAGACATCAAGCTGATTTGCTGGCTGGCAGTGGATACGGCGAGTTAGGGACTTTCCCGACCTGAATTGGCGAGGGGCACCATGCCCTGCTGGAGTCCAGAACTGGACGGTAGCTTGGGGAGAGGGGCAGAATCGCAGACTCAGCCCGCCGCTTGTGAGAACATTTCCTTCCTCTCGGGGAATGCGTACAATGTGCTTCAAAGGGTCGGCTATCCTTTCCGTCCAAATGACCCAACAATCTGGTAAGCGTGGGGCAACCGATCATGGACCACCGGGACAAGATCATCGCCGACATTGCGGAAAGGGAATGCAGGCGCGTCTCTCGGAAAGTCATTGTCGCCCTCCAAAAGATGACCGAAGGTATGCAGTCAGGAGATGGCTCCATTCTCAAGAATGTCTGGGATGAGGTGTGCGTCCAAGTCCAGTTTCAGCAATCGGTAATGTGGGATGCCTACCTTGAGACCATCAGCACGTTTATCGGGGGCGAAGTTGAGGGACTGGATGCTTTACAAAAGCAAGCCATTTGGCTCCAGACTGACAACGGAATGGAGTGGGAGGCGGAAAACGAGGGCGAGGGAACAGTTACATTCTGCGAGGACGATATCACCGAATACATACTCCATAAGTTTGTGCTGTCGGCGGCTGCCGATTGGACCAACAAACGCATTGAGAAATACCTTGCACTCTTTATTGAATTTGATTGATCGCCCAACTATCGGCGGCGGCGGAGTATAGGTCAACGCACTGAAAAGTGACTGCATCCCCAAGCCGCCTGCTGCCGGTCTATTTTTATTCGGGAACCGGCGCGGGAGACGGGATTGGCCAAGCAAACCCAGAAACAAATCGGGTACAGAATCGAGGATATTCGCTGGCTTTTCTGGCAAGTCCTTCGGCGATCTCCGAAATACCGGAAATCAGTGGCCCGTCTTCTTAGGCTTTGGCGTAAGGATTCCAAGCTCAGGCCATGGAAGCCAGGGCTGACAGATAACCAGCGGGAGTGGCGACGGCACAAAGCACATGCAGCTCAGGCAATGTTGCGAGCGTATAAGGGGTTGCAATTCGGTGAGATAAAACTATCTGCCGAGCAGTCCGACCTAAAGTTTGAATGGGGCAGCCTGGATCTAGAAAGCTTCTCGCAGCTAGAGCGTACAGGGGTGGTTCCCAGGCGGAGAGGAGATCGCAAGAAAGGGTCTTACCACGCAGAGGTTTTCCGGGCAGGCAAGAGAGCAAAGCCGCGTGGTACAGAGAGATTCCAGAGGGGCGTCCATCGGACGATGACTGAATTGGAGTGCATTACGAGCAAGGCTCTTCGTTCTCGCTATTACACACCAGGAACGGGGAAAACTGCGGTGGAAATACTTTTCTCCAGGCACCGAAAGGACGCGTTACCCGAACTGGAAAACTTCACGCGTCGCTGGAAGATGCGCTTCCCTGTACCTCCCTCCATAGAAGTGCCGCTAGAGCATGATATGACGAGCCCTTGGGCGTGGCCAGTAGTGATTCGTCATTTGAAACTCACCGAAACCTTAGTCCTGGAAATTAGACCGGAAATTGGAAAAGGGATTGTTCTAGCGTTTATCGGTGGCGCAGTCTGGCACAGCATGAAGAAACGTCGAGACGGCACCATGCTTACGTCTCGCAAGCATGGACAAAAACGAGAGATGCATGTCAGTAAAAAATCCAACCACCAACTCTTGGTAGAAATCTCGCTCCCGGCTAACAAGGAAGACGTGTTGCGGGAGGTAGATAAGCATTTGGCCATCCACTCGCCCCACTTCCAGCTTGCTGAGAAACCTGATAAAAAGATTTCCCTCGACAGAGAGTATTACGCGTTGATGTTCCAGGCTATTGATCTGCGGAAACGCGGGAAACGCGGTCTGAAGTTGGCAGACATAGCCGCAAGGTTCTGGCCGGACCGTCAGAAGGATGCCCGCTCGGTTCGTGACCTTGCGGTAGCTTTCTCTGAACTCGCAACCAGATTTGACATCCCCCGGTAATTCCTGCCTTTACCTGCCCCCAAACTTCCGAATGCAATCCGTTGCAAGAGGAATACGCTTGCCTCATGCAGCACACGATATTTTTGACAACTTCCGAAGCCGCTAAAATTCTGCGCCTCACGCCGGCATCGGTAAGGGCATTGGAACGATCGGGGAAAATGAAGGCGCTCCGAACTCCCTCCGGGGTACGCATCTTCCGACTGGAGGACGTTCAACGTTTCTTAAAGGATCGTGAAGCGCACCGCGAGGGTAGAGGCAAGTGATGGAGTGCGTTGCGATGCTCCAAGGCAACCGATCATACGTCGAGGTGCTTTAATGCGTAACTACGCGATGATTTCTCCACTGTTTTGGATTGACGAGACCGGTAAAAAGCTCCGCCGTGCGGGAGAGGGAGTTCAACTGGTCGCCCTCTACTTAATGACCTGCCCGGCAGCAAATATGTTGGGCCTCTACTACCTCGCACTCCCAACGCTCTGCCACGAGGTCGGGAAGGACAAAGAGGAAGTTTCGAAGGCTTTGAAAATCCTCTCTGATTTAGGGTTTGCTCACTACGATGCCGAAAGCGAGTATGTGTGGATACCGGAAATGGCCCGGATTCAGATCGGGCAAACGTTGAAGGTCGGGCAAAGGTTGAAGGCAGGCGACAAGCAGCGAGTCGGTATCGAGAGAGAACTTCAACAGATCAGGAGCAAGAAACTTGTCAACTTATTCCTGGAGCGGTACGCCGACGATTTCAATCTTGAAATCGAGACGGAGTCTGACCGCCACGGAGGGTTTAACGGAGGAGAAGATACCCCATCCGAAGGGGTAGCAAATCTCGCAGAACCCCTCTCGAAGCCCCATCGAAGGGGTACGAATAACTCCGCGAAGCCCATTCGAAGCAAAGAACAAGAGCAGGAGAATTACCAGGAACAGGAACAAGAACAAGAATTTATTATGAAGGGGGAGTGTGAGGGGGAAACCAATTTCAAAAATGGTGGAAGCAATCCCAGGAAAAAGCCCCCGCAAAAGCGGGGACCCCATTCTTCTTTTACAAAGTCCAGAACTGGGCATCCCGTCATAGACATGAACCAGGATGTAATTTCCTGGATGGAGAAAACCGGCAGGGAGTCCGGGAAGCGGTGGACGTACAGCAAGGACAAGCGGAAGAACCAAGGGCCGACTCCGGGGATGGAAGCCGAGATTCAGGAGAAGGACCGCACCGACGGGCCGTTCTTTCGCCCCGCGTGGTTGGATTATCTCCAGACGGACAGTGCGCGGACGGAGCGGTATCCGTACCGGAATTTTCTGGAGGGGTTCTGGCAACGCCGGTTGTCGGAGTTGGCCGAGGCGCAAGGGGCCGTGGAGCACGCGGCGAACATGGCGCGGTGGAAAGCTAAAGCACAGATTGGCGAATTACCAGAGGAGGGCTGAGGGTTTGTCAAGAAAACACCCAACGGTCGAGGAATTAAACCGCAAGCGGGAGAACATCGCTAAGCAGCGCGGAATTGTCCGCATCAGCATCGAGGACATTATGGAGGCGCGGGCCTATAAGCACGGATTCGATGCGGCCAGGGTTTCTGGTGCGAGCGCGGTGAGTGCATTCCGAATCGCCAAGGGAAGGACCCGACGTGGCGACTGAGATGTAGCGGATGACGGCAAGGTGTGGAATATGAATTATCCCCAGGGCGATTTTTCTGCCCGTTATTTTTGCCGGGGCTGCGGCGAGCCACTGGTGGGCGGGGAACCGCGTGACTTCCATCCCGATTGCCTAAAAGCCGACAAGCGTCGCCGGACGAGGGAAAAGCGCCTCCGCGAGAGAACCAAGTTTCAAAGCTGGCTGCGGCGGCAGATGTGCCCCCATTGCGGCGGGAAGTTTGGCAAGCCGGGATAGAAGCTTCCGATGCTGCGAGGAATCTGCCTGTGAAGCTTCACACAGACCGTCACTCGTGGAACTGGATGTCGTGCCAGTGAATGTCTTGACGAACCGGCTGCGGCAACGTCTAAAGAACGGCCTTGAGCTTGGACCGAAAAGCATGAGTATGAACTCAATCCCGAAGTTGAGCGAGTTGCTGGAGCAGCCGGAAAAGGTGTCCACGCTGCCCTTGGAAGCGGTCCCGGCGTTGCGGGGCAAGCTCGCCGAGTTGGACACGCTGCTACAGATGCGCGTGGCGATGGCCCAGAGCAACGGCTCTATTGTCCCGGTTCCGCTCGCTGGACAGCCTGAGCTAATTGACTCCCCGGAACTGGCAAGGCGATGGAGCGTGCCGGAGTCCTGGGTACGGGATTGTGTTCGCAATCGGAGCGGAGACCCTATCCCTTGCGTCCGGCTTGGGAGATACGTCCGTTTTGAATGGGGCTCGCCGGACCTGGAGGCGTGGTTTGGTCGCCGAAAAAGCGGGGCTAATTCCAAGCCGGAAGGTAGAACAAGAAACCGCTTGACAAGGCATCCTATTTCGGTTTATCAATAATAACATGGGGCGAAGAAAAGCAGGACGGCCTAAGAAGAATCCCGAACACCGGCATAGCAAGTGGGTCATGATCCGCCTGACACCGGGCGAGCATCGTAGCCTGCAAAACTACGCAGAACAGAGGGGTACTACGATGGCTGAATTCGTGCGTCACCTTGCGCTCCGCCGAATAGGGTACAGGGGCGAGTCTCGAAAGGAGGAAACAAAATGAAGACTCGCCGGCAAGAAGGTCATATCTTCAAGGACGCTGGATATTGGTACGTTCGGTTTTACCAGGACGAAATCGGAGAAAGTGGGCAGATTGTGCGGCGTCAACGCGCAAAGAAGCTTGCGAGGGTCTCCGAATATCGTTCCAAAAAATCAGTCGAGCCGCTGCGAGATGAAATGCTCGAACGGCTCCAAGTCAACTCGCCGCACTACAACCCGGAAAGCACGATGACCATTGCCGGGTTTGTGAAGGAGCACTTCTTTCCGCATCACGTCTCCCAACTCAAGCCCTCGGTGCGCCCTTCCTATGAATGCAACTGGAAGAAGCACTTGGAGCCTGTGTGCGGGCAGATTCGGTTGCGGGATTTCCGAACCAGCGACGGCGAGCGTGTCATGAGGGAACTCGTGAGGCGGAACTTGGGCCGAAACACCGTTCGCCACTGCAAGAGCATCCTGAGCGGAATTTTCTCTGAGGCGATCCGCTTGGGCGTGCTCGACACCGGGAATCCTGTTCGGGAAGTCCGAATCCCGAGCAGCAAGCTCCGGCCGCCGGAAGAGACGGGTGCCTACTCGCTGGAAGAGATCACGAGGATGCTCCGCAACTTGATCGGGCCAGCCAGAGCCATTATCGCGGTGTTCGCCTACACGGGCTTGCGGAAGGGCGAAGTCGCGGCGCTCCGGTGGGAGTCTTGGCGGGACGGTGCCTTATGGGTCGAGCAATCGGCTTGGCGGACACAGCTTACCGATCCGAAATCCGTCAAGAGCAAGTCCCCGGTTCCGGTGATTGCTCCGCTGGCCGCGATTCTCTCAGAGCACCTGAACGGTCGCGCCGAAGGTCTGATGTTCAGATCAAGCAGGGGGACTCCGCTGAACCTGGACAACTTTGCCAAGCGGACCATCCGGCCCCTACTCGAAAAACTGGGTATTGGCTGGCACGGCTTCCATGCCTTCCGCCGTGGGCTTGCGACAAACCTGAACGAGATGGGCGTTGACCCGAAGGTTGTCCAGGCGATAATGCGGCACGCCGATTTCCAGACCACGATGAATCACTACGTCAAAGCGGTCCCGGAGTCGGCAAGAAAGGCCATGGAAGGGCTCGAACGGCTAATATGCAGCCAGTATGCAGTAGAAAAGGACCTGGACCGTTGCGAAACTCCCGTAACTCGCTTAAACTAAAACCACGCGCCTGTAGCTCAGTCTGGATAGAGCGTTGGTCTCCGGAACCAAAGGTCGGAGGTTCGAATCCTCTCAGGCGCGCCATACATCTCCTTGCAGAACCAAAGAGTTAGAGATGATGGCGAAAAGGTGTGTTGCACCATTATTTGGTGCACCTGTGTAGCTTCTGTGTAGTTTCTCGCATTGGCTAGCTGGTTCTCCCGACCGCCTCTTGCTGGATCGCAATGACGGTCTGTTGTTGCTCCTGTTGCTTTGCTACGGCCTGTAGATACTGCTGGGTCTTGAGCAAGGCCTCCTGCTGGTCTCGCTCGTCTACGATGTCGTACCGGGTGAAGATGGAGCGGGTACGATGACCCAGAACCATCATGCAAACGTCTTCTGGGACACCGGCCCGGCGCATATCACGCGCCCTGGTTCGCCGCAGATCATGGAACAGTTTCTTGACCCCGGCATTCTTGCAAGCCGTTGCCCAAGCCTTACGGATGTCTCCAACCGGCGCGCCGGGCGCACTGTGCCCCGGCGACGTTCATTTCACCGACGCGGCTTTCCAGCCCGTATTCGCCCTGTGAAATGGCGTTGGAGTTGAACGTGTTGGTTTCGATGATATCGGCGCCGGCCTCGAGATATTGCCGGTGTATGTCTTCGATGATGTGAGGCTGAGTAACATTGAGTACGTCGGCGTTGAGCCGCAACTCTCTCGGATGTTGCGCGAACTCCTTGCCGCGATAATCCGCTTCAGTGAGGTGGAAGGCTTGAATAACGGTGCCCAGCGCGCCGTCGAGGATGACAATGCGCCGGTCGAGGGTCTCTTTAAGCCGGGCGACACGTTCCGGGTTGGTCATGCATTGATGTGTGAACTGCGATGGCCCTCCCACGAATCAGTATACACTGCGGCAGCGATGACGCGATGCGCGACGTTACTAAACTTGCGCTGCAGAGATCGATGTGGAGTAAAATTGCGATTCTTGAAAGTAGAGTAGAGCGGATGATCCAAATCGAATTCCAAGCGGGGATGCTGCAAATCCGGTCCATTGGGTTCTTCGGCCATTTTACAAGCTCGCGAGCCGGGAACTTAATTTTGGGCTGGGGACGCATTTTCCAAACCGCCAGTGGTCGTGTGGTCATGCTTCGCGCGGGACAACAGATTTCGTGGCGAATCGTGCCACGGCTTGGTCGGTTGACGGCTGACACTTCAGGGCAGACAGTGCCTTTGTCCTCCGACATTGAGGCAGGACAGCCAAATAATAGAGTCGTGAGAATCTGCGAGGGCGAGTTGCTTTGGCAGGCTGAAATCGAAAGACCACGAGACGGAAGCGTTGCGGACACGGGGCATGCCGTCATTAGTGACTGGGGTTCGCCCGGCGGATGCAAAGGGGGATTTTATGTGTTCGCTCCGGATGGCACCGTATTGATAAACCAAAAGATGCGGGCCAACATGGGCATTACGGGAATTGCAGACGATGGAACACTTGCTTGGTGCACTACTATTTACTCTAGTCAACAAAAATATGACGATAGGTTAATTGTCTTTTCGCTTTCTCCGCCAAAAGCGATTCTGAATGCGGCAAACCCTGCCTCGCAGTCGAAGATAATTCATGTGCAAAAGGTCGATAAGACGATCGAGGTGTCGACAATCGGAGAACGATACCTCTACGACGTAAGCGGGAGATTGTGAGTGTGGTGTACGATGTTAGCGGTTGCATCTTCGGAGCGAGGAGCTAGCGATGAGGAATTACGTGCTCGGTGTCATTTTGCTTTTCGCGATTGGAGCGCACCCGCTTTGGGCGCAAGAAGGTGTTGGAATCCGTGGAGGCGTTAGCATCGATCCTGACCAGTTTTATTTTGGCGGCCATGTCGGAGTGGGACCACTGGTCGAACGGCTTTGGTTCCGCCCCAACGTGGAGATCGGGATCGGAGATAACCGGACCCTGGTGGGGCTGAACGGCGAATTCACTTACTGGTTTCCGCTGCCGCGTTCCGAGTGGCAGGTCTATGTGGGTGCAGGCCCCGCGCTGAACATCATTCGCTTTGCCGATGATCGCAGGGGCCGTGACGACACGGACGCCGAGGGTGGCTTCAATATTCTTTTGGGGCTGGCGCACCGGCAAGGATTTTTCGCCGAGTTCAAGGTGGGCGCGTTGCACAGCCCCGAGGTGAAGTTTGGCGTCGGTTACACGTTCCGCTAGAATCTTGGCCGAGCGACTCTAACGGGTCGCACTCTACGGTTTCCCACATCGGGCAGTTGCTCAGAGGAATTCCACTTTCGGTTGAACGGGGATGAAGCCCTTTTCGTATCCTAGTTGCAGGAACTTTTCGATTGCTTCGCGTCCATTGTCGCCGTAATCGAGCGTGTAGTCGTTGACATACATTCCAACGAAACGGTCGGCGAGTTCTGGGTCCATGTCTCGGGCAAACTGCAGCGCGTAAGATAGGGCTTGGGGGCGGTGATCCATGGCGTATTTCACGCTGCGGCGGAGTGCATCACTAATTTCGTTTGCAAGGTCGCCGCGCAAGTTCTTGCGGATGGCGTTGCCTCCTAGCGGGAGCGGCAGGTCGTAAAGGTCCTTCCACCAGCGACCGAGATCGACGACACGGTAAAAGCCGTCGCGGCCAAAGGTGAGCTGGCCCTCATGAATCAACAATCCCGCGTCCACTTTCCGGTCTTTCACCGCCTGACTGATTTCGTCAAATCGTGTAATCACGGGGACGAACTCCGGCTGGTACAGCTTCATGGTTAGATAAGCGGAAGTCATCGTGCCGGGGATAGCGATCCGCTTCCCGCGCAACTGATCCGGCGTAAGATTCTGGTTGCTGACGACGATCGGGCCATATCCGTCGCCCATGCTGCCTCCGCACGGCATCAGCGCGTAATGCTCGGTGATGTACGGCAGAGCAGCAAAGGAAATGGCAGTGACGTCCCAGATGCCGTCTTTGGCCTCACGGTTTAGTGTCTCGATATCGTTGAGGTGGTGCCTGTAGGCGAGATTCGGCGATTCCGCCTTGTTTGTCGCCAGGGCATAGAACATGAATGCGTCATCGGAGTCCGGACTGTGAGCGATTGTGATTTCCCGTTTGGCCATTCTGCGTACCGAATGTTTTCCTTCCTTATTTATGCAGCAAGAAGTTGCCGATGATCATGTCGTCGATGCCCGAGCAGTAGAAGCTGCGGACTGCGTCGCGCGGCGAGCAGACCAGCGGTTCCCCGAAGAGGTTAAAAGAGGTGTTGAACAGCACAGGAATGCCGCATTTCCGGTCGAATGCACTGAGCAGTTCCCAGAAGAGCGGGTTTGTGTTGCGGCTGACCGTGTGGACCCGGATGCGCGAGGCGGGCTCGGCGCCACCGCCACTCTCTGATGGGCGATTGGCGAGCACGTTCGACGCGAACGCTTTCAGGTGCTCAGGCTTTACCCGGCCAACAGTGGCGAGGAAACGCGCCATAGGCCCGAACTCGAAAAATTCGGCTGCACGCTCCTCGACGACTGAAGCGGCAAAAGGCCGGAACTTCTCCCGATGTTTTACATACTGGTTCAGGTTCTCGTTGACGTAAGGTCCCAACGGGGAGGCGAGAATGCTGCGCGAGCCCAACGCTCGCGGCCCAAACTCTGCGCGTCCCTGGAACCAGCCCAGGATGCGATTCTGTTCCAGAATTTCTACGGCAGCCTTCACGACCTCATCGCGGCTGCGGAGATACCGGAAACGAAGCTTGCAATTTTCCAATACGTCTTTGATTTCGCCGACGGAGTATTCCGGGCCGTAGTAGAGATGTTCCAGACGGGAGCGTCGCGGCAGGCCCAGCATCGTGTGAGCGCAGTAAAGCGCCGCCCCCAGCGCGTTACCGGCGTTGCCGGCGGCGGGTTGCACAAAAATTCCAGCGAACAATCCACTGCTCTCCAGTTTCTCCACCATCAGTGAGTTCAGCGCCAGCCCACCCGCCAGACAGAGATTCTCGACATCGCCGCGCGCAGATAAACGGCAGCAGATCTCCTCCACCTTTTCTTCCATGACCTGCTGGATGCTGGCTGCCAGATCGGCTTGTACCTCATCGCTGAGCCGTTGCGTGGGATCAATACCGGCGGCCTGGAAGAACTTCTCAGCGAAACCGCCGCGGCCATTCCGGCGTGCGTGGAAATAAGTCTGGTCAAGGTCAAGCAAGGAATCCCGTTCGCGCCTTACGATCTGGCGAAATACGCCGGCGTAAGCCGGCTTGCCCCACGTGCTGAGCCATTGCAGCTTGTGCTCGTCTCCGACACCGGCAAAGCCCACCAGCCGCGCCACGCTGCTGAAGATATGGCCCAGCGAATCGGGGAAGTATGAGTCTTCGAGTGGTTCCAGCATCGATCCGCGCGCAATCGACAGACTGCCCGTTTTCATGTCGCCGTTTTCATCGAGGGTCAGAACTCCAGCCTCTTCGAATGGGGAAGGAAAGTAAGCGGCGGCGGCGTGACAGAGATGATGGTCTAGCACCACGACTCTCGCGGACGGGAACTCCTCCTTGAGATGTTTGGGAATCCATGATTCGCCCGGTTCGCGCTCATCGGGTCCTTGATACAGCGGACGAGCCAGAGCAATGTGATCAATCTGATCCGGGTTGACGTTGGATGCTTGCAGACAATACTGGATCGCCTGAACGGGCAAGCCGCGCATTCGCCGGATGCGAACGAGTTTTTCCTCCTCGACAGCAGCAGTCAACTCGCCGCCCTTCAAGATAGCGGCCGCAGCATCGTGATTGCCGCCGGAGATCCCCAAAATGGTCGGGTTTCGATCCTCTTGCGCCATGTGTTACCCGCAGTGACGTGTGAGAACTCAGACAAACAGACAGGCTCACCATCTCAACAGCAGTTCAACATCGTATCACGGTAGCAGCAGCGGGGATAGTGACGCGCAACTCTATAGGCGTTTGGTGAGACGCCGTTGTTTTAGGAGGCAGTAGACACGAGCGAGCGAGCCTGTCCGGCGGCTCGTCTGCGCCGCTCTTGCAGGCGCACCGTGACGCGGTAGGCCAACAGCAGGAACACCATAGAGCCATACATTACCGGTTTTCGCACGTCGGATTTCACCAACCAGTAATAATGAACAACGCCGGCGACGGCGGTCAGATAAATTAGCCGGTGCAGTGCCTGCCATCGCTTGCCGCCCAGCCGCCGAACCCATCCGGCGGTTGAAGTGACGGCGAGAGGAATCATCAACAGAAACCCAGTGAAACCCACCGTGATGTAGCGGCGCTTGGCAACGTCTGCCACCATTTCCGGCCAATCGAAAAACTTATCGAGCCCGATCCATGTGCCGAAATGTAGGAAAGAATAAAAGAAGGCGAACAATCCGACCATGCGGCGGAACCGGATCAGGTCAGGGAATCCGAGCAGCTTGCGTGCCGGAGTGATCGCCAGCGTCAGAACGAGAAAAATGAGGATCCAGTCACCCGTCTCATGCGTGATGAACTCGATGGGATTTGGGCCCAGCCCACCATGGAAGGCTTTCCACCCCAATCGTGCGGCGGGCACCAGGCAGAGCATGAAAACAACCGCCTTCGTCCATTTGCTCGTGAGTAACGATCTCATATCACCGCGAATTGTTAGAAGTATTTCCGCAAATCCATTCCCGAGTAAAGGTTCTCGACCTGATCGGCGTAGCCGTTGAATGGCAGGGTGGGGCGTTTGAGAAATTCGCCCAATCGCCGCTCTTTGGCTTGGCTCCAGCGCGGATGGTCCACCTTGGGGTTTACGTTGGAATAGAACCCGTACTCATTCGGCGCCGCCATGTTCCACGTGGTGCGAGGCTGCTTTTCCACCAACGTGATTTTCACGATTGACTTGATGCTCTTGAACCCATATTTCCACGGCACGATTAGCCGGACAGGAGCGCCATCCTGCGGCGGAAGGGTTTCTCCGTACATGCCCACACAAACCAGCGTCAGCGGATGCATGGCCTCGTCCAGACGCAGCCCCTCGCGATACGGAAACTCGATGCCCGTCCCCCGCGCCTTGGGCATCTGCTTGGGATCGTAGAAAGTCTCGAACGCGACGAATTTCGCTTTCGGAGTGGGTTCCACTTTCTGTAGCAAAGCGCTCAGCGGAAAACCGATCCAGGGCACCACGATGGACCATGCCTCAACGCACCGGAGCCGGTAGATTCGCTCTTCCAGCGGAGCCATTTTTAGGATGGCGTCCATATCGAACTTCTGAGGCTTGGTCACATTGCCTTCTACGGACACGGTCCAGGGAGACGTCCTGAAATTCTTAGCGTTCACGGCCGGATCGTCTTTATCCGACCCGAACTCGTAGAAATTGTTGTATTGCGTTACGTCGTTATAGGGGGTCCGCGGTTCATTCGTACTCAGCGGGCTTTTACTATAGCCGCTCAGCTTTGTCCCCGCCAGCGCTGTAGTTCGCGGCGAAATCACGTCGAGCACCACGCGGCCGCCGAGCATTGCCGCTCCCACGCCCGCAGCACCGGCAAGAAACTTGCGCCGATCAACGTAGATGCTCTTCGGAGTGATATCCGAATACTTTAAATCAGCCGGTTTCTTGATGAGCATGGTTACCCCTCAAAGCGTCAGATTGCAGCCGGCGTTGAGTTGAGCGCCAACCGAATTCAGATAAATTTGGAGAAGGACCGCCAGCCGCCCGCCATGTACATGTAGCCATGTACATGTAAATGATACCTCTTTTCTTAGACGATGGAGTAGGTACGTCTCACGCATTGAATGCTGGGCGATCTATCATGCCCACATGAATGCCCGGTTTGATGGCGAACTGTGGTGTATCAGGGATTTAGAGTGCCAGGAAGGCAGCGGATTCAAAGAATACGCGGGAGAGGCGCGCACGCGCCCGCTCTGACCAGTGAGGCTCGCAATGCATACGGTGACTGGTCGCTGAAACACGTTTTACTATACGGTGGTTTAGTTTATAATTCCTCGATTTTGCAAATTCCCGAAGCGCCGTGGAGCCGCTGCCGGTCCCGGAAGTACGAGGCTCGCAATGGTAGGACAATCGGTACAAACAGCACCTCCACCTGTAGTCGAGGCAACGCCGGCGGCCAGTTCTAAACTGAAGCTAGCCGGCCGCGCTTTGGCGGTGCTCATACCTCTGGGGTTTTGGTTCGTACCGCTGGGGCTTGAGGCGACGGTGCAGCACGCTCTGGCAATCACCACCTTCATGATCCTGGGCTGGATCACCGAGGCTTTCGATCATGCCATTACCGGTTTTCTCGGATGTTTCCTCTATTGGTTTCTGGAGGTCGTCAGGTTCCCGGTGGCATTCAGCGGTTTTGCCAACGACACCACCTGGTTCCTGTTCGGGGCTATGCTGATCGGCATGATGGCCATGAAGACTGGGCTGGCGCGGCGCATCGCCTTCATGATCATGCTTACGGTGGGCAACAGCTACGCGCGCATCCTGCTGGGACTGATTATTGTCAATTATGTACTGACGTATTTCGTTCCATCGGCTATCTCGCGACTGGTGATCGTGGCGGCCATTGGCATGGGGCTGATGGAAATCCTGGGCGTCGGGAAGGGAAGTAACATCGGCCGCGGGATGTTCATGATTCTGACCTACGTTGCTAACATCTTCGACAAGATGATCCTGGCGGGAGCTTCCGCGCTGACCGCCAAGGGCCTAATGGAGCAAATTGCGCAGATCCAGGTGTCCTGGGGGGGGTGGGCCTACGCCTTTCTGCCCTGCGGCATCATCACGATTTTTGTCGCATGGCGGCTGGCGCTATGGCTGTATCCCCCGGAAGTCGAGCAATTGCCCGGGGGGGCATCCTATTTCCGGCAAGAGCTCGCCAAGATGGGCCGCTGGAGCATCGACGAAAAGAAAGCGGCGCTCCTGCTGGTCGCGGCCCTGGGTCTGTGGCTGACGGACACAAAGCATGAAATGCCCGCCGCTATGGTGGGCTTGGGCATTGGACTGCTTGCCGTGTTGCCCGGCATCGGAGTGCTGAACGTGGAAGATCTGAAAAAAGTGAATTACCTGCCGGTGTTTTTTGTGGCTGCGGCCATCAGCATGGGCCAGGTGCTGGTCGCTACCAAATCACTGGATGTGCTGACGAACGCCATGTTCAACTGGATGTCGCCGCTGATCACAGGTACCTTCAGTGCCGCTATCGTCCTTTACTGGACCGCATTCGCATACCATTTGTTCCTGGCCAGCGAAATATCCATGCTGGGCACCTCCACGCCGATGATCATGCAGTTTGCGCTCTCGCACAACATGAGCCCGCTCATCCTGGGAATGCTGTGGGTTTTCGGGGCCGGTGCGAAAATCTTTATTTACCAGTCCGGCGTCATGGTGGTGGGATATTCCTATGGATATTTTGGCACCAAGGACATGTTCAAAGTGGGCCTCTGGCTCACCATCATTGAATTTTTTATCCTGCTCGGCCTGGTAGCTGTTTATTGGCCGATGATCGGCTTACGTTAAGAAGATCGCGTTCGGGAGATAATTAGGCGGCAGAGGGGACAGATACAGCAATGAAAGGTTGGGCATGAGCACTACTGTTGCACCGTCTGATAAGCCGGGGTTGGCGGAGTTGTCGCTTAGCAGCTTCATTCAAATGATGGAAAAGAATTTTCCGAATGAAGTCATCCGCGTCAGCCGACCCGTGGAACCGGCGAAATTCGAGGTTTCCGCGATTCTCAAACATCTTGAGAACCGCGGGAAATTCCCGCTGCTGGTATTTGAAAATCCGACAGACGTTGAAGGCCGCAACGCGTCCATGCCTCTGTTGAGCAACATCTACGCCAGCCGGGAGCGCTGCGCCGTCGCAATGGGCTTGAAACCGGAACAGGCGGGAATGGAGCTGAGTCTTGAGTATGCGCGGCGGCTGGAGAACCCCATCACGCCGATACGTATTTCGCGGGCCGAAGCGCCTATTAAGGAAGTGGTCGAGCGCGGCGAGCAGTGCGATCTGAGCAAGTATCCCATCGTTCGCCATCATGAGATGGACCCCGCACCCTACATTGACATGACGCCAGTCATGCGACATCCCGACGAGGGTTTTTACAATGTGGCGTTCCTGCGCAACATGTATAAAGGGCCGCGCAAGCTAGGAATCCACATGAGCCCCCGTCACAATTGGCAACTGAACCGCATCTATGAATCTCGCAAGCAGCCAACGCCCGTCGTGGTTGTGGTCAGCCATCATCCGGCGTTTTACCTGGGCGCTCTAAACGTTGAGGCATTTGGGAAAGATGATTACTCCATCATCGGGGGGATCGCCGGCCGTGCGCTGCGAGTGGTGGAGTCGGAGACCTGGGGCGACAAGTTCATGGTTCCGGCCGACGCAGATATGGTCGTCGAAGGCGAAATCTATCCCGGCGAAAAAGAGGTGGAAGCTCCGTTTGGCGAGTTTACAGGTTACTACGGCCCGCAGAGGCTTCGCCCGGTGATCCACGTGACAGCGATTTCACACCGCCGCCAGGCTCATTTCCAACACATCTTTGTCGGTCACCGCGACAACTGGTTCTTGGGCGGTATTCCCAAGGAGGGATCGCTTTACAACGTCATCAAAGGTGTGGTGCCGACGCTGAAGGCGGTGCATTTCGCGCCTTCGGGCAGTTGCCGGTTTAACTGCTACATCTCTATAGACAAGAAAGTTCCGGGAGAGAGCAAGCAAGCGGCGCTGGCCGCGTTCGGCACGATTGATTTCATCAAGAACATCGTCGTTGTGGACGCCGACATTGACCCGTTTAACGAGCAGGAGGTAATGTTCGCGGTCGCCACGCGCACGCAGGCCCGCGAGTCGGTGGACATCATCAAGAACGTGAAGGGGAATACGTTAGACCCGTCGCAGACGGACTACATCATGACGGACAAGCTGCTGATCGACGCCACCGTGCCCATCGGCAGGCCCTTCGCCGCGCGCATCCGCGTGCCTGCGCAGGCACTCCAGAAGTATGTTTTGGACGATTACATTGACGCCCGAAAACTGGAGGCATTACCGACGTTTCTCGATTCGCGCCGCAGCGTTTAGGAAATATTTGGCGCGCGGAAGCAGGCGGTTTCCCGTAATCACTCGCGGAGATATACCAATGGTCAGGATTTTTTGGGCGACGTGCCCGGAGTGCAAAGGACGTTTTCAGTGCCACTGGGAGGAATTACGCCATAAGGGTATACCCCTCCTGTGTCCCTATTGCGGCAAGAAGTTTCTGGACGAAGAAAGTCCTGCAATCGAAGAGTAAAAGCAGCAGGGACCGGCGCTCTGAATTTAATGCTTGGAAGGCGGAGTTCTTATACCCGCCTACTTCCAGAAAGGTTCTTCAAATGAAAATCCTCCCATTGAGGACTGATCGCAGCCGCCCTGCTGCGTGTTTCGCCATCTCCGAAAGCTTGGAGTGTTTTCCAGGATATGCATGCCGGTCCCCCAGTGGAAGATAAGTTGTCCATTCGCACTGAACCTGTTCCCGCTAGCTCTGCCACGGGTACGGTTGAGCGTAATGTGGGCACCTTGCTGCTAAAGTTTGCCTCCGGGCCTTTGGTTTTCCTGCTCCTCTATGTGGCCCCCTACGAAGGTTTGTCCACCCAAGGCCGCGCCGTGCTGGCGATCTTCGGCTGGATGATCATGTGGTGGATGGTCGAGCCGCTTCCCTGGGCCATCGCCGCTTTGCTGCCCCTGGTGTTGTTTCCCAGCCTTGGCCTAATGAATGTAAACAGAACCATAGGGCTGTACGGTCAGCCTATTTTTTTCTGGCTGATGGGTACAGTTCTGCTGGGCTACGTCATCCAGCGCCACGGTTTGGCGAAACGTTTTGCCCTGTGGTTTCTCGCCCGCCGCTTGATCGGCGGCAATATATATCGCCTGATTTTTGGCTTTATGCTGGCGACGGCTGTCTGCTCGATGTTTATTTCCGACACCGCCACGGTAGCCATGATGATGCCCGTGGGACTATCTCTGGTTTACTACATCCGGACGGTTGGGGGAATCCCGAATTCACAAAAGACCAATTTGGCCACGTTCATGTCGCTGGCGTGTTTGTATGGGGCCGTAGCCGGCGGTACAGCAACCGTGGTGGGAACTCCTTACAATGTGCTCAGCGCCGGCCTGCTGCAAACATTGACCGGACGGAGCCTCGGTTTTGTGAACTGGCTGACGGTGGGTATCCCGGTGTTCCTGGCAAGTCTTACTATGTTTTACTTTGTTCTGGCGGCGTTCTTACGACCCGAGGTTCCACAACTTCCTGGCGGACGCCGGTTCATTGATGAGGAGCGCAAAAAGTTGGGGCCTCTTTCCCCTGCCGAACGCGCCACTCTTTTCGTTTTCCTGACAATGATCACCCTGTTCATCCTCCCTACTTTGGCTGAGCTGGTATTGGGCAGGCAACACTCGCTCACGCAATGGATCACCACGGCCCTTTCCCTCTATGTCGTGCCCCCCATTATGTTACTGCTCATGTTCAGCATTCCGGTGAATTGTCGGAAAGGCGACTTTCTGTTGACGTGGCGGGAAGTGACAGAGCACGCCCCCTGGAACGTTATGCTGATGACCACCTCGGCCGTGGCCATCACGGCTGCCCTGGCCGAGTTTGGCTTTATCAAATTCGCCGAGGGCCTCATCGCCGGGCTAGGCCTTGGGCGTTATTCGCTGCCGTTTGGGACCGCCTTCCTGGTGGCGGTAGCAGCGAATACGGTCACCGCCTCTGCTGTGACGGCATTGTTCGGAACCGTGTTAATCCCAGCTGCCCAATTAGTTGGCTTGAATCCTGGCTCGATGGCAATATTGATTCCCCAAATGGCTACAGGTACCATGTTGCCGTGGTCCGGGCCTGCGGTGGCCGTAGCCTTCGCTAGCGGAGAGGCATCGCTGAAAGATATGATCCGAATCGGCATCGTAGCAACGGTGTTGTTAGCGGTTCTCGTGGCAGCTATCCATATTTTGCTCGCCCCTTTCATCTAGTTGTTGGATGAAGTTCGTCTTCAAGAACGAGCTGAATCCGCTGGCGCCGGACAGGGAGTGGAGTTCGCCAAACCGTCGCAGCCGCTATGAATATTTTGACACCACGCGATGAAGTGATAATGTAGGGTTTCTTGTACGCGCGCCCGCAAAGGCTCGCTTGTCATTTCTAACTAGAGGAGCAGAGGTTTATGAGAACTCGATGGACGTTCCTAGGTTTCGCGCTCGCCGTGCTGCTTGCCGCGCCACGTATTATGAGCGCCCAGACGCTTCCGCCCGAAGTCGCCCAAAATGGCTACGCGGACATGATCATCGTGAACGCCAAAATCATCAGCGTAGACGACGCTGGGTACAACAACAATCCCGGTCGCATTTATCAGGCCATGGCCGTAAAGAAGGACCGCATCATGGCGCTCGGGGACGCCACAAGGATTCGCGCCATGGCGGATTCTCGTACCACCGTTTATGACATGGCGGGCATGACGATCATCCCGGGAATTGTCGAGAGCCACGTGCATATCTTCGGCGATAGGCAAGTAGCTACCGAGATGGGCCTGAAGGGCGCCGCCATCAACGTCAGTGTAGAGGCCGGCAGAGACATTGAAGCGACGCGTCTCAAGGTGGAAAACGCCATCACGGACTCGGTGAAGAAAGTGAAACCAGGCGAGTGGGTCCACGTTACCATACGCCCCAATGAAAAGGAAAAGGTTGACGCCTCTCGCGTATTTAGCTGGGTCACGCTGGGCAACTTCGAGCCTCGCGAGCGCCTCGACCGCATAGCCCCGAATCACCCAGTAATCGTTCAGGTGGCCAGTCGCGCGACGATCAACAGCGCCGCGTGGAAAACCATGCAGAACTATTTCCCCGATCTAGACGATTACTATGAATCCACGCTGCCCGATGTACCCAAGTCTGGCGGCAAAGGAGTGATCGGTGTGGAAGGGCAAGTCGCGTTGCAATGGGAAATCTGGTGGGGCTCGCAGCCCATCAGCCTGTTGGCCGATATGATGCGTCGCACCATGCAGAAGGCCGCCTCCCACGGGATAACCACTTTTAGTTCGCGTATGACCCATCCCAGGCTGGTGGATACTTATACGTTGCTCAACCGCGAAAATGCTGCGCCGATCCGTTTCGGGCTGCTGCTCGAAGGGCACCGCCGTCCGCGCGATCAGAAGACGGTACGGCAGATCTATCAAATGACGGGGAACTTGACCAATCTCGGCGGCGATTATCTGTGGATTAACGGTGTCGCCAGCGAGTTGTGGGACTCCAGCTTCCCGCAGGGGTGCCTCGGCCCGGACGTGCCCGCTCCGGCGGAGATTAAAGCGCGCGAGATGTGCCCGCAACCTGGCATGCTCTATTACGATACTCTGAAGAACGCGCTGGGCGCGGGCTGGCGGCTGGCCGGTATTCACGGCGTCGCAAGCCATGGCGTTCGTAGCTTCATTAACATGGTTGACTCTGTCGTAAAGGAGCAGGGGTTGTCTGTCGAAGACATGCGGAAACGCCGCCTCACGGTGGAGCACGCGGAAGCGATGGGCCAACAGCCGGACATCATCGCGGGCCTGAAGAAGTACGACATCATCGTGAGCGTACATCCACCGCGCTTGTTCCGTACGCGAGATTACGTGGCCGATTATGGTCCCAAGGTTCTGCCATTCATGCAGCCGGTGAAGACTTGGCTGGATTCCGGCGTGAAAGTTGTAGGTCAGATGGAGCGGTATACGAATGTCGGTTATGTCTGGACAATCCTTATGACTCGCGATATCGGCGAAGGCATGAAGGTGAACCCCGAGGAGGCGCTCGGTCGCGAAGTAGTCCTGAAGATGTGGACGAAATGGGCCGCCGAGTACGTTATGAAGGAGAACGACCTCGGTTCGCTCGAAGTCGGCAAAATGGCTGATTTTGTGGTGCTTGACAAGGATTATTTGACGGTGCCGATTGCGGAAATTCCTTCCATCAAGCCGCAAATGACGGTCGTCGGTGGCAAGCCGGTGTTCTTTGATGCTGAATTCGCGAAGAAGTTTAGCAAAGACGGCGTCGGCTGGCAGTTCCCGGCCGGCTACAAACCGTGGGGCGAGTACGTGCCGGAATACGGCGCCGGAGACTTGTAGTATTCCTTTCGCGGACAGAGAATAGCCACAGCACGGCAGCGTGCCGTGGCTATTTTTTCTTTACCGTCGAGAGACTGTTATGATGTCGTTGCTGGTGTTTTCTGTTCTGCGAAGTACGCCAGGATTTCGCTTCGTGACCGCTCCCGCCAGGCCACATTGGACCGCAATATCTCTATAGTTTTCTTAACGGCCCGTTCGGTGCCCGGCACGCGGTGCGCCTGGAAGAAGCTCTCTACGTCAGCTAATTCTTGGCTTTGAGTAAAGCCGCTGGCGATTCCGATGATTCTGGAGAGCAGGCCGATGCCGCCTCCGTTGTACCGGTCGACAAACGTATTCCAGTGCTGCTTGAAGAACTCCCATGCAAGATTTCTGCCCAGCGGGTGATTCGCAGCGCTCGCCATCACGATGGGGGTATCTTGTGATCGCACGCCTTCCGACAGTGAAAAATCCAGCAGTTGCCTCAGTACCGGTTCCTGCTTGCAGTTTCCGGCGGCGTTGAGGACTCGAACTCTCTCCTCGTGCAGTTGAGTGCCGTTGTAAATCTCCAGCAGGTCCCGATACTCCTTTTCGTCCCCGTTTTCGGCTACCAATGTGTAGACGGCCTGCCTCAGATCGGGATCAAGCGACCCTTGATTCCGGAATTGCTCAAAACGGTTTCTTGCTTCGTCGATCGTGGCGCGATCACCGTATCCGCCCAGGTTCCGCAGAGCCAGCGACCGAAGCATCACGTCGAGATGCCCGTCTCCGGCTTGCTTGTTCCACCCCTTCGATGACGCGATGGTGTGGAAGAAGTTCCGTGCCGCTTCATTAAGCGGTTCACGCTCCGGTTCAGGGGAGAGCAGGTTATCGAGCGTGTGAAAGACACCCGAAATAATGGTCCAGACGCTGAAATCCTGTTCGGAATCGTATGCCATCAAAACAGAGAGCGCCGTGGAAGTATCAATGTACCCGGCTCGCGCGAGCGCGAAGGCGTCGTCCAGAATTCCAAGCCGGTCGACGGTGGGCATCGCTCCGGCCTTTACGGCGCGCGCCAGGCTCTGCCACATGTCTGGGGGATAAGCCACGCGGTAGAAACCGCTTTGACCGGGATTGAACTTCACCCACTTATCGGACGCTCCATCGCCGGCGCCGTTCGTGAATACGCTCAGTTTGTGGCGCGCGCCTTCCATATACTCGAAGGCGGGCTGTACGGAGTCTGAAGTCAGCACACCCACAGGGATCTGCCACAGCATCCGCTTCGGCTCTTTGGTGCCGTCGACTACAAAGCGGCGCTGCTCCAGCCGGTACTCAACTCGATCGCGCTTCTTCTTGGAATCAATTATCAACACCGGATAACCCGCCTGGCGCGTGTAGCTGGCCATCATGGCTGTCACGGGCTTGCCGGAGGTCTCTTCGATTGCGTGCCAGAGGTCGCCCGTGGTGGCGTTTCCAAAGGAGTGGGTCGTCAGATAGTGCTTAAGTCCCTTGCGCAGATCTTCCTCCCCGAGGTAGTGCTCCAGCATGCGGTTGATGACCGATCCCTTGCTGTAGGAAATGGCGTCAAAGACCTCGCGAATCTCGTATGGATTTTTGACCGGCACCTCCACGGGATGAGTGCTCTTCAGCGCATCTTCGTGAAGCGCTGACATGTACCGCTGCGCCACGAACTGCGTCCAGGTGTCCCACTCAGGGAAGTGGTGGTCGGAGGCTTTGGGTCCCATGTAGGACGCGAAGCCCTCGTTCAACCACAGATCCGTCCACCACTTCATAGTTGTGTAGTTGCCGAACCACTGGTGCGCGAGTTCATGGTCTACCACTTCAGCTACGCGCTGCCGCGCCGATGCGGAAGAATTCTGCGGATCAATCAACAGCGCCGTTTCGCGGTACGTAACCAGCCCCCAGTTCTCCATAGCACCCGCGGCGAAGTCGGGCAACGCCACCATGTCCAGCTTCGGAAAGACATACGGCACACCAAACCATTCTGCGAAATATGGCAATGTGTGCAGCGCGGCTTCCAGCGCGAACTGCCCATGATCGCGCTTTCCAGGATTGGTCCACACGCGGATTGGAATGCCGTTGCGATCGGTGGCTTCCAGATATTCCAGGTCAGCAATCACCACCGCAACCAGATAAGTGGACATCACCGGAGTCTTTTCAAAAGCGATTCGCTTCCATCCATTGCCCAGTCTGGTCTCCTCACGCGGCGGCATATTAGACAGCGCCGTGAGGTGATCCGGCACCGTAAGCGTGATGCTGAAGGTAGCTTTGCGCGCGGGCTCATCCCAGCAGGGGAAAGCGCGACGGGCGTCAGTAGCCTCGAATTGCGTTGCGGCGCCCCAGGTCTTCTGTCCGTTCATGAGATAGGACGTACGGTAGAAGCCGTGCATCTTGTCGTTCAGCTCACCGGAAAACTCCAGCCGAAGCTGTGCCTCGCCAACTTCGAGTTGCCGGCCGAAATCGATAATAATACTCTCCATCTTCTTGCTGCGGGTGATTCGCTTGGACCGCACCCAATCGCCCCCTGCGGGCCGAACCTCCGCTTTCTTGACCTTCAGCTCCAGGGCATGAAGAGTGACCCGCGCCGTTGGCTCTTTGATAGCGACCTGAATAGTTTCAGAGCCCGAGAACGTGAACTTCGTAAGATCGGGCCGGAGTTCAATGTTGTAGTGAATCGGGTCAACATTGCCCGGCAGAAGATACGGATTGCGTGTAGTCATTCAGTTCTCCCCGTCCATGGCTGATTTGGATTAAGAATAGATTCTAGCATGGTGGGTACACCACCCTTGCCCTGGACACCAAAGGAGCTATGGAACACAATACTGACGCTGATCAGAATCAGCGTGTAATGGGGCTTTTCTCGCGAATGGGATTCTCGTTGCGTTTTTCGGACATCCCCTTCGGGATGCTGATCCATTTCCATTCGTCATAAGCAAGGATGCGTGCGAGCAGCACGATTTGCCCGGCGTGGTAGGCAATATGCGCCAGGGAGCGGAGCAGCGCGGCTCGGACGGTCAGCGCACTGCCGCGGATGGTTACAGTTTTTTCCAAGTCGTCCTGTGTGAGCGAGGCCAGCGCGTTTTCCAAGGTCTGCCAACCCTTCTCCCATAACTCACGAGTTTCTTGCCGGGAGTATTCTCGGGTTTGGAACTCCAAGTCACGGTCGCGCCAGGGCTTTTCCCCGTCCGTTGTGAGGAAGTCCGTGAAACGCGAGATCAGATTGCCGCTGACGTGCCGTACGAGCATCGCAACCGAATTGCCATTGGGCGCAAGCACGCGGTTGAGAGCCTCATCAGAGACTTGATCCAATGCTTTCTCAGCAATAGTGTAGTAGCGGCGTGTTTCTTCGATAAAGTCCTGAACGGCGGGTATCATGAATGCGTCCTCTTACGAGCGGAGTAACACGGTATTGAATCAATGGTGGACCTGGCGGGAGTCGAACCCGCGACCTCTTCAATGCCATTGAAGCGCGCTCCCAACTGCGCCACAGGCCCACATTTCGAAGAGATGCCATTATAAGTAACATCTTTCCCGGCGCAGTGTCAAACGTACTCGGAGCGTGCATTGCTACACAGACCGGAGTGTTTGGCGGGCAATTGACAAGCTCTCTTGTGATTGACAGAATACAATTTGCCCTATCCCGCGGATGTGGCGGAACTGGCAGACGCGCTAGATTCAGGTTCTAGTGCCCTAACGGGCGTGGAGGTTCGAGTCCTCTCATCCGCACCAATTGATTCCACAGTATTTACGCTCCAACTGCCGCCACAGTTTCAAATACCTGTTTTTCGCCGGTGTCAGTTTTGGTGCCAGTTGCTCCCGCCGTCAGTCTCTCGACTGCCTCTTGCAAGTGGGCCTCTCCAAGGTGGGAATACCGCAGAGTCGTTTCAATCCGCTTGTGTCCCATAAGCACCTGGACGGCCCGCAAGGGAACCGCAGCCATAACAAGACGACTGGCGAAGGTATGCCGTAGATCGTGCCAGCGGAAGTTTGCAATCTTTGCTGCGGTCAGACACTCGTTGAACCAATCCTGCCTGTCGTGAATCGGAGCGCCGTCAGAGCCGGGGCAGACGTGCCCGATTGCGCCGTGAAGCTCCCGCAGCTTCAGAAGCGCAGCCTTTGCCGCAGAGTTAATATGGACGTGCCGGGCTTCCCCGTGCTTGCTCCGGGCAATGGTGATGATGCCGCGCTTCAGGTCTACGTCCTGCCAGCGCAGCCCGTATTGTTCCCCGCGTCTCATGCCAGTGTGAAGGGCAAGCTCAAACTCCGGCTCCCGCTCCGGGCAAACCTCTTTGATCTTCTCCCGCAGCGCGGTTTCTTCTTTCTCATCCAGGAAGCGCACCCGCTCGTTGTTTTCGGTGAGCGGCTTCACCTGCCGGACAGGATTCGAGGACACCTTGCCATTGCGTATCGCCAATGAGAAAACCAAGCTCAGAAGCGCACGGTAGCGGTTCAGGGTTGCGGGCTTGCGTCCGTCTTCGGCAAGGGCGTGGAGCTTGCGTTCAATATCGTGAGGCAGAATATCCGCCGCCGCACGCTCGCCAAACCAGTCTTTCAGGGTTGCCATGTGCCAGCAGTCAATGCGGTACGCTTCCGGCACCTTGCGCGCCTCGCAGTGTTCGAGCGCCTCATCTGCCATTTTGCTGAAGGAAACATGCACGTGCCGCAACTTCTCGGGCAATTTCTTCCGTTGGAGCACTTCCGTTTTGCGCTTGCGGTATAGAGTCTTTGCCGCTTCTTTTAACCCGGCCTTCTCCCGATGAATCCGCCCCGTAGCATCGGCATAGCGAACCCACCAAACATCCGAGCCGGGCACCTTCTCGTAAATTCCGCGTATTTTCTTCGCTTCCTTCTTAGCCATGTTTTTTCGGTTCCTTTCCAGCCGTAGCACGTCGTTTCAAAGTCTTTCTGTGCCCCTGAGCGAGCGTGTGCAACGCCAACGCAAGCATAGAGGGAATTTTGCGGGTGCCAGTCTCCCAACGCGCAACGGCAACCCTGTGGACTCCGAGGGCGGACGCGAGCTGTTCCTGAGTCATTCCCAGCTTGTCGCGAATCACTCTAAGTTCTTCCGGGTTCATGTAGCCAATGGTTACATACAGAGAGATGGATGTCAAGCGGAAATTTCGCAGATCACGCTAAAACCCTTTCGGGCTGCGATCCCTACAATGGTGTTATACTGCTTTCGCAATTATTCCGGGTTCTTGAAACAGGCCGGAAGCCGGAATCAGCCTTTCTTAACCGTCCGTGCTCGATCCAGTGCGCGTTCGATTTGTAGCAGAACTTTCGAGGGTTTCACGCTTAGCGTTGCAGAGATATTGAAAATCGTGCGAAGGGAAGGACTCTTCTGCCCATTTTCCAGCAAGCCGATGTACGTCCGATGGTATCCGCTCTTGTCGGCTAACCATTGTTGAGATTTTCCCTGCTTGCGCCGGATTGCCCGCACAACAAAACCAAAAGCAAGTTCCGGCGTGGATAACCTCTCCGTCTCATCGGTACGCTTCAGCCTGCCCATAGGCAGACATCATTTCGTTATTGACGACTAAAGAGTGACACACTATAGTCGTCACTTGCCCGCTGATGTTGTTCTGCGAGGGAAATCAAATGCGAGAGGAGAATTCTCATGCGACATATGCTGATTGCTGTGCTGCTGTTGTTTGCGTCGGTTCCCGCACATTCTCAGGGGATATCTGTGCAGGCTGCGCCAGAAGAAAAGAACACTATCATCGGTTCTTATCGCGGAGCCTATCGAAAACAAGTGTTTGTCGGCCCCACAGATCAAGTATTTCCGCACATTGCTACCGGTGGCGGCTGGGAAACGGTGATCGTGATTTTGAATATGGGAAGTGCAAGGGTGGATTTTAGGCTGCGTTTTTACGGGCAGGATGGGAGGCCCTTGGCCGTTACGTTCCGCGATTATCCAGACTTGAACATGGTCACAACGTCAGCCGCCGTAGGCTTCTTGGGTCCTAATGCCAGCTTCAACTTTGCTCTTTTCGACTCTACTCCGGACACTCGCGTAGGTTGGGCTTCCCTCGATTACGATTCCACGGGAGCGCGGATGGGAGGCTATGCAATCTTTCGCCAACGAGTACCCGGACGCCCAGATTACGAAGCACTTGTGCCACTAAGTGCGTATGACGATTACAAGTTCTATATGCCCTTCGACAACATTCAGGGCTTTGTTACTGCTATGGCGCTGGTCAATCCGGCATCGAATCTCAGTAGCCGGATTACGATCACGGCTTTCACTCTTAGAGGGGTTGTGATAGATCGCATAGTCATTACCCTGCCGCCTGGAGGTCAGACTGCCTTCGTACTTGCAGACCGCTTCCCTGCCTTCGCCAACACTCTCGGGACCTTGTACGTCGAAAGCGATACCACGAGAATGTCAGCGCTTGGACTTAGGTTTAATACAGCCGGCGGCAACGCGTTCTCCTCCATCCCAATCCTGAACTGGGGCGGCATGTTTCCGTAGACCAGATCAGTCCCCCAGCAATTTCATGCCTGTTTGGTAGCGGTAGCCCATCTATAACGACATCGGCTTTGTCAAGCATGCTCATTGCACCTTCCCCTGTGGCTTCCATCGCTCGAACCATTCCTTAACTTCGTGGGAAATTCGGGGCGGATGAATGTACCGGCCGCCGGAAATCGCATAGCACCCGCCACAGTGCTCCGGGCCAGGGCAGCCGGTCCGGTTTTTGATTTGATCTGTGCGCTCAAGTGCACGTTCTTTCCGCTCCGGCTCCAGAGTGATTAAAACGGTTGCGGCTTGTGCTGACGCCTCCGTTTGCTGCGTGCCGAATCCGGCATCCCGAAGCGCCTTCAGTGCCCGTTCCACTACGTCGTTCATATGCCCGCTAACCCTCACTACAACGTTTCAAACCGCAACATCCGCCACAAGGCCCGTCAGCGTTGACCAAAACGCATTTTTTCAAAGTGCAACAGAGCCGCCGTGTTGCGGTTGCGAAAAGTGCTTGAAACCAGCGTCATTATTGGTTTGTGGCGCTTGTTGCACTTTCAGAACCGACATAGAGGGAAATAGCCTCTTCCAATTCCGCTTTTAAGTAGCCCTTCGGTGTCTTATCTCCGACGCGAACGCCTCTAGGCTCCGGGCCAAAGTGCTTCAGCATCCGGGCCAGTTTGTTTTGCGTCAACTCCCGCCCCGGCTCATTCCAGGGCGATACCGGCAGTGCTTTCAGCTTTGAAACCAGTTCTTCTGACGGAACCTTCTCGTCAAAGGCAGCCAGCAGCTCTCCAATATCTGCCAGCAGTTTCAGCGGCAAGGAATCATCGGTGTCTGACTCTGCCTTTCCTTTGCTGAGGGCAACCGCTGCCTGTCTCAGTTCCGCTATCCGGCCCGGCGCGAGTACCGCACACACGGCAAACAACGACTGCCAGATTTCTTCATTGCGGTCGCTCAAATCATCCATCTCAGGCAATTGTGAATACACCTGTGACACGTCCGCCGCTCGACGGACGGCCATTGACGCCAGCGCCGCTCGCATGGGGTCCGACTCCGTTTTTGCCTTTCGAGAAAGAAACCGTCCAACGGGTTCCCCGTTTTTGCGCCGCCGCATTCTGATGACAATGCTTCTATCGAACACGGTATCCGGCAGCGAGCCGATGGCGATGACGGCCTTCGGCCCGTAAACGCTGAAGGGCTGCAATTCATGTTTGGGTGGAACGCATCGGTACACAGAGGCACCTTGCCGGTATCCTGCATTCAGGATGCTGACGATTGCCTGTGATCGTTCGTTTCTCTTCTCTTTCAGAGCCTCCGCTTCATCTAGCAGCAGCGTGCAGCCGCCCTTGTCCACCAGCCGGAACAGTGCCGCCTCACTGATTCCGGTTGTCAGGACGGGATTCAGCGCCACACAGCCGAGCACTTCAGCCAAGCGAGTCTTACCGCACCTCTTTGCGGGCGAGACGATGCTAAGGTACGGGAACGAGTCGAAACATTTGTATAGATACGTTGCAACCGTCCAGCACGCTAGGGGTAGAGCGGCTTTTTCCGGCAATATAAGGTACTTCGTCAGAAACGATTCCAACGCCGGAATAATTTCGGCTTCCACCAGCGCCGCCGCAGCGACGTTTGGCTTATTCCGGTACTCGTGATCCCGAGTGATTTTTTCCAGCAACACAGGATCATTCTGAATTGCACCTTCAACGGCAGCTTGCGCCGCGTAAAGATCGTTACTCATGCCGCATTCTCCCTAGCCGCAAATTCGCGGTATAGTTCCGCCGCGTTTTGCTCGAATTCGCATAGCTGCTGATAACGTGCGTCGGCGCGCTCCTGCCATTGCGCCAACACTTGCAGTTTTGTAAACACCTCCTCGCCGACAGACTGCCCGGCAGCGAGTTGCTGTTGACCGATTCGCCGCCATTCAGCTTCGTAGCGATCCAAGTCTCGTATAAGGGCTGCGCTCGCAATGCGCCTTTGTCGCGCCCACTCCGTAAATTGCTCTGCCTCACGTCGAACGATCTGACGTTGCCGCTGCTCTTCGTGGGTGTCGCGCCTTTGCTCCATGCCAAGCTCGCGGGCCAGAGTCCAGGCGTTCCCGCTCCAGCCGCATTTGTGGCAATGGAAAACTTCAGCGTTGTAACTTCCAGTCCGCCGCGCGTGGCATTCCGGGCAGTCGAACCGGCTGTTTCCGCGCAACTCCGCGCCGGCCTGCAGTAGCAGTTCCGGGATCGTCGCCGCGCTCATGGCTCGCCTGCTGTGTTTTGTGAGTACGGCCGATTTTTTCCCGGCCCGCCGCTGCGTTCCAAGAGAGCCAGCAAGAACCGCCGATGGCCCGCCATAAATCCCGCAGCGCGCTTGCGAAATTGCGGCGTGCATCGTTCGAGCGCCAGCCGGTGCAATTCTTCGAGCGTCAACCCTTCCAATTCTTCGCGCCTCATTGCCCGCCCCCGTTCCCCGCCGTCTCTGGGCTACGGGCAAACTTTTCCAGAGCTACCCTCGGAATTAGGGTTCTCTTTCCCAATTTCCGCGCCGGGATCTTCCCTTGCGCGATCATGTAGTCAAGGTTCCGAACCGAAATGCTCAATGCCTTTGCAGCGTCCAAACGCGATACCAAAATCTGCTCCATGCGTTGTGCTCCTTTTGCTGAATGCGAGTTGTTGCTGCTTTCCACTTGTCTCCAGAAATGCGAAAAGCCCCTGAGAACCGTACTTGCGATTCTCAGGGGCCTTGATTTTCCCGGTTCCCCGGGGTCTTGGTTGTCCCTACAAACTAACGATCAATCCTGGTTTGGAGATGCGGCTCCACTTCCGCCGGATTCCCCTCTTCCATCCTCACTATAAACTCACTGGATTTTTTGTCAACTAAAAAGTTGGCTCTGGAGCTTCGCATCGCTTTCAGGTGCATCTTTGTGCAGTTCCCGTAGTTCGATATTCGCCCGCAGAAACAGAGCCTCCTTGATCCGCCCAAGCTCTCCAGACAGGTCTCATCCGCCCAATACGGCGGGAATTAAAAACCGAGAGAGCCAACCCCCAATCACCTATTCCAGCGGCTTATTTCGCGTACGCCATTTCTGCCGCGAACTGTGCTTCCCACATGGCATCTAAGATTTCCTCGAATGGGACCCCAAACCGTTCCTCAATCTCTTCGATTTCTTTTTTTACCCGGCTCGTGTATTCATACACGCCCAGCCGGTTCATACATGCCACGGCGCGTCGCGCCTGCGCATAATGAAGTCCGCTGCGCAGCACCAGCATGACGGAGCGGTACAATGTCTCTGAAACATCATGCCTTAATTCCGAGAAGGCTTCCTCTCGGAGTTCTTGAATGCGATCCTGAATCTCACCCTTTCTAACCCACTTGTATGCTCGCGTGTGGGCGGAGCGCCGAGGACATCCGCTCCTGATTGCGGCCAGCGTTCCATTGCCTGTCAAGGCGTAGTGCTGCGCAAACAATTCCTGCCTGCCCGTGAGCCTTGCTGTTTTCATGTCCCTATTCTACCAAACGAAAATTTTCTGAATTTTTTTTTTGGAAAAAAGGCGGGCAATGAATTCGAGAGAGGAACAGGGTTCCCATAGCCCTATATGCCTATTGAGATGCGGGGGACCCTACCCCCATGTGGCCCTGTCCCCCGGTTCCCCGGTGTCAGTTCTGGTGTCAGTTGCGTTTCGGGTTTGGTGCGCTCCGCTGCGCCGCGTTGCAGCGAGACGTTGCGCTGAAACCCCGATAAACATTGGTGAATTTCGCTGTGCTGCATTTTCGTGCGCTCCCGTGCTTTTGCCCCATTTATAGATTCAGGTTCTAGTGCCCGCAAGGGCGTGGAGGTTCGAGTCCTCTCATCCGCACCAATACAGTCATTGAAGCTCAATGACTTGCATGAGACCACTTCCCACAGAAGCACGATCTGTGGCGTTTCTGTTCCCATTTTGTCAGGAAGCGGGGGCACGGAAACTTTTGGCCGTTGCTCCGCGCATTGCTGCACTATTTACGCAGGTACTCCGACCGGGGTTTTCAAAACCCCTAATAGCGGCGAAACATGGCGGCCAGTCGATTCCGATCTGGCGAGTTCCCCTGGGTGTGTGGGGGTATTTTCAAGAGCACGGATGATTGGCAGAGTTGGGCGCGACCCTGCGCCGCAGCTACCTGGATGCGAGATGGATGGACGGTGGAGCCGATTAGTATCGGCTCCACTTTGAGTTGCACTATAACTGTCGAGAGGCATTGGCGAACTTATGTCGCACACCGCTGGATTTAGCTTAGCTCGGGCCGTCCTGCTCTTGCAGCGCGGCCTCCTTGCGCTGCGAACTCAAACGCTCAAGATGACTACTTACTTTCTCGCTTCATGCTTCGCCGAATACTGCTCCAGCGCTCGTATTAGAGGATGAGCGGCAGGCGGTGGAGTGATGTTGCCGGCTAGCAAGAGCTCCCTCGCAGAGACAGCTTTGCCATACAGCTCACGATTATCGTCCTTGTCAGCCTTAACAACAGCACCTTCCAACGCCAACCCACCAAACACGCCACGAGAACGCGAGTAAGTCAGAATCTTAGCGGCCATCTTAATATCGGTGTTGGCACTTACCGTACGCCCGACCGGCCCTGCAGCCACAGAAGCATTTCCGCCCAGTGTGAACTTGTCATCCAGTAGATCTTCCATTCCATCCCGGTTCATAATCAACATGACTAAATCCGTCTGAGATACGCCTGCCTGAAAACCCCAACTTCCGCCCGAGATCTCATAGGCGGCTGGAGGTCCCCAACCGCCACCCTGCCTACGGCAGGTCACGAAACCGTCCCCGTGCCTTCCGCCCACAATGAGAGCCGCCTTCGTCACGCTAGGGAATATGCCGACGCAATCAGCATCTTCAAATAGTTCCTGTGGAATGCCCTTGTCCGGTGTCCTCATGATTTCCTGGAACACTTCGGCAGCTTCCGCAAGCTTTTCAGCTTGTTCGCCGGCTCGTTGTGGCTCCTGTTTTTCTGGCCCGGCAGTGTTTTCTTGTGCTTCTTCCGAACTCCAAGCTCCTGTTGTTAGAACCAAAAGCCCGGAGAGGAAAATGGTTGGAAATATGCTACGCATTGGAACGACCTCCATACTGCCCGTGACGTCTGCGTCACGAGCAACACTATTTTTGGGCTTGCGATGTGGCGCCAGCTCATTCATTGTGATACCAGGCGTCACATTCGCTGGCACACATGGTTCACTCTTTTTTGTTTGATGATTTGACATGTTTTTTCGGCAGCACGATTAAAGAGCTTCCTTTCTGGTCCAGGGAGTCGGATTTGCCGGAGGATTTCTCGTCGAGCTCATGCCAAAGCGCTGGATTCAAATCAGCGGTTTGGCAGCGCGGAGTTATGCCTAAAACCCGCGAAAACATGATTTTAAGGTGAATCCGAGAGACAATTATTTGTATCGTCTCACAGAGTAGCGCAACCAGGGGGAAATTCGAGGACGAGCTGCAACCACCAATTCGTCTCGTCTGCCCGTAAAGAGGAGTTCCGCAATCCCATCCGCCATTCCCGATTTCGAATGTAGGGGGCTTGATTGTCCGCAATATTTGACCGCATGATACGGGCCGCCAGGCTTGATTCTCACGTTTACGAGGAAGTAGAAGCTGATCGCAGCGCCACAGCACAGGCGATGTTGGTGGTGATTCTTGCAAGTGTGGCAATGGGACTGAGTTCCTTCTCGCGAGTCGGAGTGAGGGGTCTCTTAGGCGGCACACTGGCTGCTTTGGTTGCATGGTTTGTGTGGGCATTGCTCACGTATTGGATCGGCACGCGCCTTCTTCCAGAACCTCAGACGCAAGCGAATTTGGGGCAGATGTTGCGAACCACCGGCTTTTCCAGCGCTCCCGGCGTGCTCCGGATTTTCACATTCATTCCGGGGCTGTGGAATCTGGTGATCATAAAGAGGTCTGGCGGGTCGAGCCGCCGAACGGTGACGACATGGCCCGATTCGCATTCTCACTGACTAACGGAAATGGTCCTGGAACTATCAGGATTCCTCCCTAGATGATTTGCCGGATTGTTTCATTCCCTCGGTGGTGAGAGTCTAAGTACATCGAGATTGCGGATTATGGTGTGTGGACGGATTTGGCTGCGCAACTACCTGCCTTTCGATTCCATTCAATTCCCAACCGCAACGAGAGTATAAGGAGAGTAATAGAGTATGAAAAACCTGTTCGTCGGTAACATCAGCTTCCAGACCACAGAAAGTGAACTGCGAGCTGCTTTCGAGCAATTTGGCGAAATCGATCGCGTCCGGATCATGACCGACCGCGACACGGGCCGTTCCCGCGGGTTTGCTTTCGTGGAGATGCCCGATGAGGAAGAGGCCTCCAAGGCTATTGCGGGATTGAATGGAAAAGAAGTGGGTGGGCGCGTAATCAACGTAAGCGAGGCGCGGCCCAAACCAGAAAGAATTGGACCTAGATCTACCTACGCTGGCAGCCGTGATTCCTATTCCCGTCCTCGCGACTACACACGCCGTAGCTCCTAATACTGCGTTGCTGTTTTTGGCCTGTCGTCCTGTGTCTGTGAGCCTGAGGGCTTGCAGACACGGACGAGCAGGATACGTGTTGCACCTTCGCAAGCTGACACCGGTTTACGCCCCGGAAGGGTTAACCACCAGCACGCGAGGCTCGGTGAACTCCTGAATCGCGTAGCGCACGCCTTCGCGACCTATGCCGGAGTCTTTTGTCCCGCCGTACGGCATAGGATCAGCGCGATACGTTGGAACATCGTTGACGATGATGCCGCCCGCCTCGAGTTTTTCGAAGGCCTGCATGATGGCGCGCATGTCGTTGGTGAAGACTCCAGCTTGCAGCCCGTAAGGGGAGTCATTGATCCGGGCGAGCGCATCTTCGATGTTGTCGTAGCTTTCCAGAGTAACAACGGGCGCAAATACCTCTTCCGCGCACACGTTCATCTCAGGCTTGGTCCGGGTCAGAACCGTCGGCTGCAGGAATGAGCCGTCGCGTTCGCCGCCGGCCAGCAGATGCGCGCCGGCATTCACGGCATCCTGGATCCAGCCCTCCGCCCGCTGCGCCGCCTGAGCCGAAATCATCGGACCCATATCGGTTTGCTCGGACAGGGGATCTCCCAGGCGCAGACGCTTGACGCGGTCGAGCAGCTTCGACGCGAACTCATCAAAGGCCGGTTGGTGAACGTAGATCCGCTGCACGGAGATGCAGACCTGTCCGGAATAGGCGAATCCGCCCATCACGCATCGGTCGGCAGCAAAATCGAGATTGGCATCCGAATGAATCGCCACTCCGGCATTGCCTCCCAGCTCCAGGACGACTCGTTTCTTTCCCGCCTTCGCTTTCAGCGCCCATCCCACGGCTGCGCTACCTGTGAACGACAGCACTTTCAGGCGATCATCCTCCACCATGCCTTGAGCTTCGGGAATCCCGCAGAGCAGGGAATTGACCGCTCCGGGAGGCGCACCGGCTTCGTGTGCAATGCGGGCCAGCCCCATGGTCGAAAGCGGCGCCTGTGGCGGTGGTTTCAGGATGGCCGAGGCTCCACACGCCAGCGCCGGGGCGAGCTTGTGAGCGACCAAGTTTACAGGGAAGTTAAAAGGCGTGATCGCCAGCACCGGACCTACTGGAAATCTCCGCACCAGTGCAAAGCGGCCGGTGGAGTTCGCATCGAGGTCCAGCGGTAGCCATTCACCACGGATTCGCTTGCTTTCTTCCAGCGCGTCAGTGAACGTGAGCACGGCGCGCGTAGCTTCAGCGCGGGCCATCTTGATGGGCTTGCCGGCCTCGAGCGCAATCAGGCGAGCGATCGTTTCCTGCTGGGCTTTCAGCGCCTGCACGATGTTCTGGAGTATCTCGGCGCGACGCCACGTCGGCAGAGATCGGGTTTGGTGGAACGCCTGTGAAGCAGCCTGTACCGCTTGCTCCACTTGCTCAGGCGAGGCTTCATACGTGATGCCGACCACTTCACCGTTGTATGGTGAGCGAATCTCAACAGGATGTGGAGACGTCTTCCATTCTCCGGCGGCTAGAAACTTATGTTCTTGAGCCAACGTTTGAGTACTCATAATCCAATTGTAAGACGAATTTGGCGTGAGCGCAGGGCGACAGAGGCACAGAGGTGTAAGCTTTGCTTAGGTCTTGCCACACCTCTTATCACATCCTTCTGTAAGTAATAATACAGACACACGTGCTGGGCCTGGAGAAGAATGTACTGTCTCCCAGTGTTGCAGCTAACTTGGTTAGCGGGAGGGATTGAGATGGACAACCCGAAGCGTCTGCGGGTGTTGGCCCTCAGAGGTGATGCTCCAGGTGACGAGGATCTTTTCCGCCGTCTGCAAGATCAGGTATTGCTAACCTCGGCGTGGACTATAGAGGAATTAGAAGTGCTGCTGAAGGGAGGCAGCTACGACCTGTTTCTGTGTACCCGCTTGTTTGGAGGGCGCGACTGCCGCGCGGCCTTCCGGCTGGTACGGCAGAATGCTCCGCTGCTGCCTGCCGTCTCCTACTGCACGGAAGGCCGGCACGCGAACAAGCTGCACATCATGCAAGCCGGGGCGGCCGGAATTGTGCCGCAGAATTTTTTTGCAAGTCCGGTACTTTCGATGTTGGAGAAGTTAGCGTTGCGCGGAGGTATCGAATCTGCAGAAGTGACACGAACGCAGTCTCGGGCTTCATGAATGCACGCGCGGAAGTTTCCTCTGCGGCGCGAATATTTCTCGCACTACGCGATAGCACTCGCAGACGGCCGCCTCTAGCCTGATACGATCCACTATAGAAACTTTTCCCCTCGTGTATCGTATATACCCGGCGATTCGAAATTGATGTGCCGCCTTCGCCACTTCCGGTCGGGTGCTGCCCAGCAGGCGGCTCATGAAGTCATGTGTCATCGTGAATTCCGCACCGCCCGCCTGGTCATGAATGCTCAACAGCAACCATGCCACTCGCTGCTCCACAGTATGAATGCGGTTGCACGCCACATGTTGAGCGATCAGGAATAGCTGCCGCTGGATACACTTTAGTATTTGATTCTGGAAAACACCGGGGCGCTTAAACTCGCCGAGGAAGGTCTCCGCGCTCATCTGCAAAGCCGTGCCAGACAACGAGACAATCGCTTCGTGTCCGGCATGATTGGACCCCAAAGCCAGATAGATCCCCAGCATCCCTGTCTGTCCCACTTGCGCTATTTCGACGCTGCTTCCGTCTTCCAGTTCAGCCAGCACTGAAATAAGGCAGCTCTCTGGGAAATATACGCGCGATATGGGGCGGCTGGCGTCATGAATAACCTGCCCTTGTATCAGATCCACACGGTGCAAATACGGGAATATGCGTAGGAGATGCTCGGTAGGAAGCGCTGCTAGCAGTGCATTCGAACATTCAACGTACGAAGAAGAATTCAGAGCAGGGCGGAGATTAATCATTCAGTCTTCCTCTGACGAAGTTCCGGACATCTACGCTGCTTGAGATATACCGTACCGTTTCAACCCAGCCCAAACAAGTCCTAAAAATCCTAGAGGTACTAGTGCTGGAACAGTCAGTACGGGGCATTTGCCCCACCCAGCTACAGCTCCGTGATATGACCGAGACGGTCGAAGAAGTCGGGGAAGGAAATGATGGCGGCGTCGCTGTGGTGTAGGAGGCTTTCAGTTGTGGCGGCGAGTGCGGCGATGGTGAACGCCATCGCTATACGATGATCGCCAAACGAATCGAGTTCCGCGCCTAATAAGTGTTGTTGTCCGGGAATGTCCAAGCCATCGGGGCGGACCTCCACACTGACGCCCATGCGGAGTAGATTGTCCGCTACTGTGGCTATACGATCCGTTTCTTTGACGCGCAGCTCGGTCGCATCGCGGATGCTGAGACCTTGTTCCGTTTGTGTGCCGAGCACTGCGAGAATGGGAATTTCATCAATCAGACCGGCGACCATCTCCCCTTCAATGCGCCCACCGGTGAGCTTGCCGCCTGATACGTGAATGTCTCCGATCAGCTCGCCGGATTCCTCGGCCAAATTCAGCAGTTTTACTGATGCCCCCATGCCGCAAAGGAAATCCAAAAGCGCGGTTCGCGTGGGGTTGAGTCCTACATCGTGGAGATAAAGATCGGAGGAGGGGAACAGCAGCGCAGCGCAGATGAAAAAGGCCGCGGAAGAAAGGTCTCCCGGTACAGTCAAGCCCCTGGCCTTCAAAGCGCGTCCTCCTCGGACTGTAGCGGATCTGCGCCGCCGAGTGATGTCGGCCCCGAACTGCTGTAGAGCGATCTCGGTGTGATCTCTGGTTTGAACAGGTTCGACGACGGTGGTTTCTCCATCGGCCAACAGTCCGGCAAGCAGGACCGAGCTCTTCACCTGGGCGCTGGGCACCGGCAATTCGTAATGTATGCCACTGAGCTTTGTGCCGTGAATTCTCAGGGGCGGATAGTTTCCGTCGCGAGCTTCGAAACGCGCGCCCATTTGGGACAGCGGCTCCATCACCCGTTTCATGGGCCGGCGCTGCAAGGACTCATCGCCGGTGATGGAGGTGTCGAAAGAATGCCCGGCCAGCAAGCCGCTCAACATTCGTATCGTCGAGCCGGAGTTGCCCGCATCCAGCGTTTCACGCGAGGGTTCGAGTCCACGCAAGCCGCGGCCTCTGATATGCAACTGCTCAAACGGCTCGCCAATTTCCGGCTTCACCTGTTTCCTGTAGATTTCTACGCCCAGTTGTTGCAGGCATCTCAGCGTCGAGGCACAGTCCGCGCCAGTCGAATAGTTGCGAATGACGGTTTCGCCTTCGGCGATGGCACCCAGCATGGCGTACCGGTGCGAAATGGATTTATCACCGGGCAGGCGAAGCCCGCCGGAAATGTTCTTGGCTGGCTGAATTCGTCGGTCCATCCTTCGAATTGTCACCCGGTTTGTTGTCGCGGCGCAACTTTTAGTCCAGAGAATCGACGAGAGTTGGTGCCCCTTGTCTATCTGTCAAGCAGTTCGAAATATCGCTCTCGCGACATTCCGGCCGTGCGCAAATTGTTCTTGATGATAAAGACGGGTACCATGAATATTTCGGTATGACAACGGGCCGAATTACGCCTGGTTTCGTGAAGACCATATGATCCCCTTCTTCCCTGACGCAGCGGAAACCATCGGATTCAAAAACGCATACCAACGTCTTATAAGAGACGGGAGTGAGTTTTTGCATGTGGGGCGGGCAGAAGAATCGAGACTTGTTGGAGGCTGACGAACTTTGGGCCTTCCAGCTTTGCCCGGCGCCTGGAGTACCCAGCTTCTTCGAGGATTCGTGTCAGTGTCCCCATCCTTTCGGCCTCTTCCAGGAACAGTCGCACCGCCTCCTTGAGGTTCTTGACCGCTTTTTCCTTAGTGCCGCCGCAAGAGGAGATGTCCAACTGTGAAGTGTGAGCAACGTACATCCGACCTTCTTTGAAGATTTGGGTTGTGAATTGAATCTCCATACTTCAATACTCAATGAGTTTGCCCAAAATGTCTAGCAGCGCCCCAGCAATGCTTTTGCGCCCCTCAGCGCCTCTTGAGCGGCTGGCATTCCAGCGCAAGAACAGCCATGCTACCGTTGCAATCATTCCTATCCACCCTAATATCTTCACGACGTGAGCAATCGCCGTGTCATGTTGCAGCAGCCCCAAGCTGGAAAAGATGTTGAACCAATCGTGACCACCCTGTTCCGGGTCGCCAACGGCGACGAGCGGCAGTGCCTGAGCGCGGGCGTCTGCCATGTAGACGGAGATGTAAAGAAAGTTTTCAAAGAAGAAGAACGATGCGAACGCGGACGCAGCAGGTTGGCGGCAGAGTACGAAATAACACGCCAGCGCGAATGGAACCAGCAGTTCCATCAGAGTGCCGCCCCACAGGCCGAGCGTCCGGCCAAACCACCCGAACAGCAGGTGACCAGACTCGTGCACAATCAGGTTTACGTTATCTATGAAGAGGAATCCATTGGAATGTGTTGCCGCATAGACCAGGAACAGTGCGTAGAAAACTAACCAGCCGGTAAGCGCCGCCGTCGAAACGGGCTGCCAATTTTCGCTGAGTGCTTCTTCAACAGATTCGAGAAACTCGAGTTCCATGTGACTTCTTAGACGCGAAAATCCAAACAGCGAATTGTAACACCACGCAAGTACCTTGAGCGCAAAACCGAATTCAACGACAATGAAAGCTTTCAAGCGGGCGTACTGCCGACATCGCTCGTCGTAGTACCTGTTCAGGAGAGCTTATGAAAACAGACGTGATCGAACTCGAAAAAAAGTATCTCATCCAGACTTACGCTCGCGCGCCATTGATCTTGGAGCGCGGCAAAGGCTGTTGGGTATGGGACGTGAACGGGAAGAAGTACCTGGACTTTGTCTCCGGCCTGGGCGTGAACGCCCTAGGACATGCGCATCCGCGCTTGACGAAAGTGATACGGGATCAGGCCGGCAAGCTGATTCACGCTTCGAACCTTTACTACCATCGTTATCAGGGGTTGTTGGCGGAGCGGCTGGCGAAAGTCACTGGAATGGATCGCGCTTTCTTCTGCAATAGCGGCACGGAGGCGATTGAGGGCGCCATTAAGCTGGCGCGCGGATACGCCGCGCATCACGGCAAGGGCAAATTCGAAGTGGTGGCGCTGGATAATTCATTTCACGGCCGCACGATTGGCGCGCTCTCCGCGACAGGTCAGGAGAAGTATCGCAAAGATTTCGAGCCCTTAGTGCCCGGGTTCCACTTTGTTCCTCTGAACGACGTCAAGCAGCTACAGATGCGCGTCAATGAGAATACCTGCGCGCTGATCCTGGAGCCGGTCCAGGGCGAGGGCGGCATCTTTGAGGTCAGCCGGGAGTTCATGCAAACAGCGGCAAAGCTGGCGCGGCAAGTGAATGCGCTGCTGATCATGGACGAAATTCAGAGCGGACTGGGCCGTACAGGAGAATACCTGGCGTCAAAATCGCTTGGCGCTCAGCCTGACATTGTCGCGCTGGCAAAGCCCATTGCCGGAGGTCTGCCGCTCGGCGTCATTCTGGCCAGGGAAGAGGTGGCTTCCGGGTTGACGGCGGGCATGCACGGTACCACCTTCGGCGGCGGGCCGCTAATCTGTCGCGTGGCTCTTGAATTCCTGGATGTAATTGAGAAGGAAAAGATCCTGAAGAACGTCCGCAAGACCGGCGAATACATGCGCAAGAAGCTGCTGGCGCTGAAGAAGAAATATCCGTTTATTCGCGACGTGCGCGGGCGCGGGCTGATGTTGGCGATTGACCTCGCCATGCCCAGCCGCTCATTCGTGCAATTGGCGCTCGACCGCGGGCTCATCATCAACAGCACGCATGACACCGTTCTGCGGTTCTTACCGCCTCTGATCATCGAAAAAAAGCATGTCGATCAATTTTATAAGATCATGGATGAGATCTTCGCGGCGACGGAGTGGGAAGGGAAGTGAAAGCAGCGGTCGGCACTCAGCCTTCAGCAATCAGCATCCAGCGACCAATCGCCGGGCTGACCGCTCGACGCTGAAAGCTGCCGCTACTCGCCCAGCAGGCTGCCGTACTTTTTGAGCCCCGGGAAATTGTCGCAGACGGCCTTAGCGGCGGCGGCAATGGGGACCGCCAGGATCAGGCCCATAGCGCCCCACATCCAGCCCCAAACGAGGAGTGCCAACGTCACCGCGACAGGATTCATGTTCACCCGCGATCCAACGATTTTGGGGAACAATACGTTGAGCGCGATGACATGGAACGCAATTAGGGTTCCGATCAGAACGATGTATGGCGGCACTGTATGGATGTATGGAAGCGCGACGACTACAGGTCCAGCAATTGCCAGCAGCACTCCCAAATATGGAATCAGGCTCAAAAACCCGCTGAGCAATCCAAGCACGATTCGGAACTGCAGTCCGAGAATGAAAAACAACAGAGCGGAGGCTGCCGAGAGTATCAGTCCCACCACGATGTTTCCCACCAAATAGCCGCGCATTGTTGAGGCGATGCCCCTCAGCCCGTTGGCGACACCGGGTTGGTCGGCCTCGCTGAAAGCTTCGACGGCAGTACGGCGGAGGTGCTCCTTCCAGGAAAGCATGAAGAAGACCAGGAACGGGATGAATGTAATCATCAGCAAAGCGGTCGCGGCCGTTTCAACGCCAGGGAAAAGATATCTCGACATAATCGACGGTTCCGCCATCGTGACCGTCTGAACACGTTCCGGAGAGCGGGGTATTACTTGCTCCGTTTGACGCCGGAACTGCTCGATACGGCGGCGCACATTCATTACAGCGGTGCGGATCGTGTTTGAGTACCGAGGCAGATCGCTGGCAAAATCCTGCACGCGGTTGTACAGAAAGACGGAAGCGATGCCGAGGAAGGTGACCAGAAGTACTACCACGATAAATGCCGCGAGAGCTCTCGGAAAGCGAAGCCGCACGAGAGCTTCGACCAAGGGGTCGAGAAAGATCGCCAGGATGATTGACACCAGCGTCGTTTCGATCACCGAGGCGGCAAAATAGCAAATCCCCATAATGACGCCGAATGCGATCACGCCGGAGGCAAAACTGGATTTTTGCGCCATATCTGTTCGTACGATGGTGTCGTCGGCTGGCATGGGCTTAAATCCACGGGAGTGAACTGCCGGAAGCTCTACGGCTGGTCACGAACCATCTTGATAGTAGCGAACAAAGGCTCATGGCTGCAATACTTTCAGCGTGACCTGTTTACTATCTCATGCATTCACATCTGCGCAGTTCCACTTGGCTGTTTCCGGGTATACATTAAGGGAATCATCCTGCGCCGGCCCGCCCGGCAGAGTAGAGGTCGAGCTTGGCTGTATTTTCATGGGGACTGACGGCGCTTCTGATCGGGATGGTTGTGGGCGCAACTTGCTACACTCTGATTGCGCTATACGCAGCCTGTAAATTTCAGCGAACAAAGCCTCTTGGGTCCGTCGGCTTCACGCCGCCCGTTTCACTCCTCAAGCCGCTCTACGGCCTGGACCGGAAATTGGAGCGCAATCTCGAGAGTTTCTGCACCCAAACTTATCCTGTCTACGAAATTCTTTTTTCCGTACGGCACGAATCGGATCCGTCCGTGGCTGTGGTACGCAAGCTACAGCAACAGTTTCCCTCCCTGCCGATTCGTTTGCTCGTAACCGGACCTCCGCGATATCTCAACGCGAAAGTGCATGGTCTTGAAGAGATGGCCAAAGCGGCTCGCTATGACATATTCATCATCAGCGATAGCGACGTGCGCGTTGGGCCGGAATACCTCAAAGGAGTGGTGGCGCCGTTCGCCGGTCCGAGTGTGGGAATGACAACGTGTCTTTCCCGGGGCGTGCCTTCAAACTCCGTCTGGTCAGTTATGGAAGCATTGGGGATGAATACGCAGTTTCTCCCGGGCGTTCTTTCCGCGTGGCTGCTGATCGGGATGGAGTTTGCATTAGGGCCCACGATGGTCATCCGAAAGCAGCAGTTGGAGGAGATTGGTGGATTTAGGATTTTGCGAGACTACCTGGCCGACGATTTTGTCCTGGGCGAGACCGTGGCCAAAGCGGGGTATGGCGTGGTCCTGACCCATGTTATTCCGGATCATCTCTTCGGGGGACACACGATGAGCGAGTCGCTGGCGCACCGTTTGCGCTGGGAGCGAAGTTCAAAGTGCTCGCGGCCGGCGGGCTACGTTGGCCAGGTGTTCACACATTCTCTGCCTCTGGCGCTTCTGGCGGTGGCGCTTGCACCGCAAGCGAGAACGTATGTGCTCGCAATGACGGCGCTATGCATCGTCGCCCGGTTCGCTCTTGCCTGGAAGGTCGGATGGAGTTTGCTTCGCGATTCCACTCTGCGCAAATTCTGGTGGCTTTTGCCTATCGAAGACCTGCTGAGCTTTGGTATCTGGTGCTGGGCGTTCTTTGGAGGTGAAATCGTCTGGCGAGGCACTCGCCTCAAAGTGCTGCGGGGCGGCAAGATGGTCGCGACCGGCAATGCGATGGAAGAGCCTGCGCCGGCTGCCACCAGGTGAGCTTACTGCTTGGCTCAATGGCCGAACTGAGGGTTCCAGACAAAAAAAGGGACTCCGAAGAGTCCCTCAGTTCCATCCCTGAATTCTAGACTGTCACTTTCGCAAAAATGATCACGAGTGTATAGAGCGCCAGCGATTCAATTAACGCCAGACCCAGAATCAGCGCGGTTTGAATTGCTTTGGCAGCGCCAGGATTTCTTGCCATGCCTTCGACGGCCGAAGCCGTGGCCTTTCCCTGGGCCAGCCCGCAGAATGCGGACGCTATCGCCATTGCGAAGCCTGAGGTAATTACCACCCACATCTGAGCGGAAGGTGCCGCTGCGGCAGCTTCCTGCGCGAAAGCGGGAGCCGCCGACGCAAACAGGATCAGTCCCCATAAGGTTCGTTGCAGTTTCTTCATTTACTCTCTCCTTGTTGTATGAACTTGCCCCAGTGGGTGGTTGCTCCACACCCCCTCTTACAGTGAAGCCTCACGCTGAGGCAAAAATGATAATGGCTGAACCAGTCTAATGGCCTTCGGAAACGGCTCCGGACAAATAAACCGTCGTCAAAAGTATAAAAATGAATGTCTGGAGCGCGCCCACCGCAATATGTATGCCCATGAATACGGCGGGAACGCCGACTGGAATAAGGGAGAAGAAGACGGCTGTGATGTTTTCTCCCGCCAGCATGTTCGCATAGAGTCGGACAGAGAGCGAAAGCGCGCGAGCCATGTGGCTGATCAACTCAATGAGGAACATCAGCGGAGCCAGCCAGAAAACTGGTCCGAGGAAAGTCTTCAGATAGCCGCCGGCTCCGTGATGGCGGAAACCCCAGAAGTTGTAATAGCAGAACGCAACCAGTGCACACCCGAGCGTAACTTGGATAAAGGCCGTGGGAGTTTCGAAGCCGGGTATCTCGCCAAGAACGTTGCTCGGGAAAATAAAGAGCACCAATGTGAAAAGCAGGGGTATGAAGTGCCGGCTGCCATGGCCGATGATTTCCTCACCCTGCGTCTGCAACCCGCCCACGATCAGTTCGATCACTTGCTGAACATGACCAGGGCGGTCAGAAGACAGCCTCGTTCGCAACCATCCCAGAAACACTATCAGAAACACCACCACCAGAATCTCCATGGCAAAGAAATTACTGATGGGATGTTCCGGTAACTGAGGAGTGATGCCGATGGCTTGCAAAACGCTTGTGACAGCTGGGCCAAAAATGCGGTTCAGAAATGCGGTAAACCAGAGCTCGTGGTGTTCCATCGTTTGATTCTTGATCCTACGGTTTTATGGACTGCTGAGCCCGCGCCAGAGTTCGTAGCACACCTCTACTAAAACCGCGCCGACAAACAAAAACAGTCCGGCAAAGAATGCTTCCAGGCTGATAAACGAACTCACGAATATAGCATAGCCCGCTGCTCCTATCAACGCGTACCGAAGCATGATTCGGAGGGCGCTGCCTGCCGCACCAGGCGGCCTCACAGGAGAGTTATTTTCATCGCGGCCTTGAGGCAGGAACGAGCGTGTTATGGAGTCAATCGCGCGGTACATCCAATGAAAGTTCAACGCCGAGAGCGCCGAACCCACAGCGAAGCCCGCTGCCCATCGCCAGCCGTACCAGACCCAGCAAACTGCCGTACCCGTTACGCCGAGCACCAACATGAATCGATACATGCGGCGTCCGGAGCCGGACAAAAACTTTTCCTGATCCGGAGGTAGAGGAATTGGGTCAGGTGCGTTGGTTGCGCCGGAGGCCGTTTCCATGAAGTCACTTCGAATTTCGGTTCACAATCCGAATCAGCTCGACGAACGCAGCGGCGATTCCCAAGAGAAGGAAAACGATGTAGAGAAACGAGGTGTGAAAGACTCGGTCAAGCGCCAATCCAGACAGGTATCCTACGACGACGCAAGCGGGGAACATGAAGCCGATCGAGGCGTAGTCGCTGATCTGGGACCACAAAGGTTTCCGGGGAGCCGCCATAGTGCCGCACCTGAGAATGCCCAGCAGCACTCCCTTCCTAAGGCATTGGTCAGCCGCTGAGAGACTGAACCTCAACGGTACCGCTGAAGCCGTGCCTTCCTAGTGCTGTCTACGGTCATTATCGCATGACTGCGAGAACGGTGCGATTGGCGAATTCGATGAACGGATTTGGGTAGATTCCGATGATCAGCGTCATAGCGGCGGTCACGCCCAGCGCCACGCGGATTCCTGGAGACATGCTGGGCAGTTCTTTATCGATCGGCTCGCGCATGAACATCACGCTTACGATTCGGAAGTAATAGTAGAGCGCGACCGCGACATAGAGGACTGCGATGACAGCCAGCGTATAGTGCCCCGTTTCCAACAGGGAAAGAAAGATGAAATACTTTCCGAGGAAACCGGCGGTCGGCGGAATACCGGCAAGCGAGAGAAGAAAGATCACCATCAATACGGCGGCAGTCGGGCTCTTGTACATCAATCCCGCCATGTCGTCTATCTCATCGCCGATCAGGTCGCGGCGCCGCATCGCGACAATCACGGTGAAAGCGCCAAGATTCATGAAGGCGTACACCAACAGGTAAATCGAGATGCCTTTCAGTCCTGTATCGTTGCCTGAGACCAGCCCTAACATTAGATACCCAACATGCGATATAGCCGAGTAGCCAAGCAGCCGTTTGATATTCGACTGGCTGATAGCAGCGAGATTGCCAAGCGTCATGGTGGCAATGGAGACACCAATCAATAATGGCAGCCATTGATCGCGTACAGGCCCGAGCGGCACCATAAAAATCCGCAAAAACAACGCGAATGCTGCGGCTTTTGGTCCGACAGACATAAAAGCAGTTGTAGGGTGCGGCGCGCCTTCGTAAACGTCAGGCAACCATTGATGGAAGGGGACCGCGCCGATTTTGAAGAACAATCCTGCCGCGAGCGTCACCACCGCCATCATAACCAGCGGATCACCCGCAGGCCGCTGCGCTAGCTTGGACTGAATCTCCACGAGATTCGTTGAGTTGCTGATGCCGTACAGTAGCGACATTCCATATGCCAGGATGCCGCTTGAAAATGCTCCCAGGAGCAGGTACTTGAGCGCGGCCTCGTTGGAGCGCCGGTCACGCTTCAGAAAACCGGTGAGAATGTATATGGAAATGACCATCAGCTCGAGGGAGACGAACAGCGTGATCAGGTCCATGCCGGTGGCCAGCAGGATCATTCCGGCTGTGGCGAAAAGGATAATCGCGTAGTGCTCGCCGTGGTTTTCTTCTTCAATCTCCAGGTACCGGATGGAGATGATGATGGTGATGGCCGTGGAGATCAGGAATATCCAGGTGAAGAAGATGCTAAAGCTATCGAGAACGATTGCGCCACGAAACGCCTCATAGACGCCGGCGCCATCGCGATTCATTTGCGACTGAATCATCCACATCGCGACGGATGCGAAGCCGACACCGACGAGAGCCGTAACGGCATTGAAGTACTTATTGTGCTTTTCCAGTAGCAGGTCCGTCAGCATGACGCCCATTCCGAAGAGGACGAGCAGAATGACGGGTTTCAATACCAGGAAATCGCCCGGCGTGAAATATTCGTTCATATATTATCGTCCGCCCTCCGTAGCCGGCGTGCCAGTCTGGATAGCTGCCGGAGCGGTGGCGGCTATTGGGGATGCAGGGATGGGAGTAGCCGTCCTGGAGGCCCCGGGACCTCCGAACGCCTCAGGGTGCGCTGCGTAATAATCCGGCCGCACACGTTGAATGATGTTGGCAACCGGTCTCTCTAGAACTTTGAAGAATGGCTTCGGATACAGTCCGATCCAGAAAGCCCAGATGACGAGCGGAACCAGCGTCATCACCTCACGGAAGTTGAGATCCTTCAACTTCTCGTTCTTGGGATTGTTCAGGGTTCCGAACATAGTCCGCTGATACAGCCATAGTAGGTAAGCTGCGCCGAGAATGATCCCCGCGACGGCGAATGCGGCCCAAACCTTGCTCTCCTCGAACGCTCCCTGCAAGATGACGAACTCGCCAATGAAGCCGTTCAAGGTCGGAAGACCCAGGGAAGACATCATCATAATCATAAAGAAGGTGGCGAATACGGGCATGACGGTCGAGATACCGCCAAACTCCGAAATTTCGCGGGTGTGCCGCCGCTCGTAAATGAGTCCGACGATCAAGAAGAGTGCGCCGGTCGAGATGCCGTGATTGACCTGCTGAATGATGCTGCCGGCCACGCCGTTCGGATTCAGGGCGAACAGACCGAGAGTACAGAATCCCAGGTGGCTGACTGAAGAATAGGCCACCAGCCTCTTCATATCCTTCTGCATTAGGCTGACCAGCGCGCCGTAAATAATAGCGACAATCGACAGGAAGATCATGGCGCGGACAATGCGGGAATCGCTTGATGCATTCGGCAGCATGGGCAATGAGAATCGCAGGAAACCATATGTTCCCATTTTCAGCAGAACGCCAGCCAGTATGACCGAGCCGGCGGTGGGCGCTTCCACGTGCGCGTCAGGAAGCCAGGTGTGGAACGGGAACATCGGCACTTTGATGGCGAAACCGACGAAGAACGCCAAAAACACCCAGATCTGTATATTCGTCGGCATCGTCAGTTGCTGGAGCGCAGGAATGTCGAACGTGTAGATGCCCGTCTGCGTGTGATTCCAGAAGTACAGCATCAGGATACCGAGGAGCATCAGTACCGAACCGACCAGCGTGTAGATGAAGAACTTGATTGCGGCGTAGAGCTTGCGTGGACCTCCCCAGATTCCAATGAGAAAGTACATCGGGACCAGCATGACTTCCCAAAACACGTAAAACAGGAAGAAATCCAGAGCCATGAATACGCCGAGCATCCCAGATTGGAGGGTCAGCATGAAGACGTAGTATTCCTTCACGCGGTCTTCAATGGCTGTCCAAGACGACAGGATGGCGATGGAGCCCAGTAGCGTAGTCAGCATGATCAGCAGCAGGCTGATGCCGTCGATGCCGAGCGCGTAGTTGGCGCCGATGGACGGAATCCAAATGGCCTTTTCCACGAACTGGAAGCCGTCTTTGGAGCTGTCAAACCAGAACGCTAACGGCAGAGAGACCACGAAGCCGGCCAGAGCGATCAAATTGGCCAGCCAGCGGATCAGGTTCTTCTGCTCCTTCGGCACGAAAAGCAGCAAAATCGCGCCCGCCAGCGGCAGGAAGAGCACGATGCTCAAGATGTGATTGTTGAACATTCTCTGTGAGTCCCTCTGTCAAGCGATCTCTGGACTGGCAAGGGCCAGCCGGAATCGGAAGTCAGCGTATTAAGTAATAGCTGAAAAAAATCAACACTCCGAACACGATAAATAATGCGTAGACTTGCACCAAGCCCGTCTGCAACAGCCGGACGGGGTAGGAAAGCACCTTCACTGTGAACGAACTCAGCCGCACCGCGCCATCGATCACCCACGTGTCCCACCAGATTGACAGGCGCGAGGTGAGCAGCGTCAACCAAGCGGAGCCGTTCACGCCTCCGTCCACGATGCGCGCGTCAAAGCGGCCCAGCGCGGTGCCGCCACCCTTCGCAAAGCCATCGACGAACACGGCGTTATAGACTTCGTCCACGTAATACTTGTTGTAAAGCAGCCGCTGCACGCCCGGTACAGTCTGCACAATACGATCCGCGGCCTCAGGGCGCCGGATGAAGAAATACCATGCGATGAAGACGCCGAAGGCGCCTACGGCAACTGAGAGAAACATAAACAGGTATTCTTGCGCCGCCGCCCCGTGTTCCGCTTCGTGTGCCAGCAGCTTTGAAGAATGCTCGAACACCGGTTCGAGCCACGTCTCCAAACGATTGCTCCCGCCGAGAATCCTCGGCCAGCCCACCCATCCGCCGACGATCGACAGCACTGCTAGGGTCATCAGCGGGATGGTCATGGTTTTTGGCGATTCGTGGATGTGGTGTTCTACTTCATGATCCACGCGCGATTGTCCGAAGAATGTCAGAAACACCAGACGCCAGATGTAGAGTGCCGTCAGTCCGGCTGTTACGAAGCCGACGACCCAGAGCAGCAGTCCCGCGTGAGTCTCGGCAGAAAATGCCTTCCAAAGGATTTCATCCTTACTGAAGAAGCCCGCAAACGGCGGCGCGCCTATGATAGCCAGCGATGCAATAAAGAAGGTCCAGAACGTAACTGGAATCTTGTGTCGCAGGGCGCCCATCTTGCGCATGTCCTGCTCGCCGGAAAGCGCGTGAATGACGCTGCCCGATCCAAGGAAGAGCAGGGCCTTGAAGAAGGCGTGCGTCATGAGATGGAAAATTCCCGCGCCGTATGCACCTACGCCGCAGGCCAGAAACATGTAGCCGAGCTGGCTGACGGTGGAGTAAGCCAGCACGCGCTTGATGTCGTACTGAGCCAGACCAATCGTAGCCGCGAAAATCGCTGTCAAAGCGCCTACGCCGGCGACCATCGCCATAGTTTGCGGCGACAGGGAGAAGAGGACATTCGAGCGCGCCACCATGTAGACCCCGGCGGTGACCATCGTCGCAGCGTGGATCAAGGCGCTGACCGGTGTCGGGCCTTCCATTGCGTCGGGCAGCCAAACGTAAAGCGGGATCTGCGCCGATTTTCCGGTTGCGCCGATGAACAGCAGCAGTGTCATAAGCGCGACAGTCGCGTCACCGGAAGTTAGCAATCCGGTTTCGACCTGCCGGTTCACCTCGCCAAAAACGCTGGTAAATCGGAGTGAGCCGAACGTCGCGAGCATCAGCAGCACGCCGAGTACGAACCCGGCGTCGCCGATTCGGTTCACGATGAATGCTTTAATGCCGGCCTTGGTAGCCGAATCGCGGAGGAAATAGAACCCGATCAGCAGATAAGAGCAGAGACCAACGCCTTCCCACCCGACGAACAGCAGCAGGTAGTTATTGGCCAGAACCAGCGTGAGCATGAAGAATATGAAAAGGTTCAGGTAGCCGAAGAAGCGGTGGTAACCGGCTTCATGTCCCATGTAGCCCACGGAGTATACGTGGATGAGGAAGCCAACGCCCGTCACCACCAGAATCATCACCGAGGAAAGCGGATCGAGCAGGAATCCCCAGTCGGCCTGCAGGTGACCCATCTGGCCGTTGGTCAGGTGGAATGGGCCGCCGGGCAGCCAGGTATAAAGAATCTTTTCGTAAGAGTGCTCGGACAGGCGAGCGAGCTGTAAAACGGCCCCCAGCGACATGAGGAAAGATACCAGCACCGTTCCGGGGCAGATCACGCTCACGGCGGCTTTGGGCAGTTTCTTGCCAAACAGCAGCATTAGAATGGCGCCTGCAGCCGGGAACAGCGGAATCATCCAAATGGAATCGAGAAAATTCATCGCGCTACCATTTCATCAGGTCAATTTCGTCGGCGTTTATGGTTTCCTTGTTGCGGAACAAAGCGATGATGATGCCCAGTCCCACCGCAGCCTCCGCCGCAGCGTCCACAATGATGAAGACAGCAAAGGCTTGTCCGTTAATCGAGAGCAACTGCTTTGAGAACGCCACCAGGTTGATGTTCACCGCGTTGAGGATCAGCTCGATGGACATGAGAATAATCACCACGTTACGGCGGGTGAGCACGCCGATGGTGCCGATGGTGAAAAGCGCCGTGCTCAAAAATATGTAATGAGCCGTTGTAACCTCTGGCACGAATCTTCTCCTAGATTTCCTTCTTCGCCATTACGACCGCGCCTACAATCGCTACAAGAAGCAGCACGGAAGCGATCTCGAATGGCAGCAGGTAATCGCGGTACAGAGCGCAGGCGATCAGTTCAGTATTAGGTTGCAGGAAACCTCCAGGCCCAAGTCCTGGAATATCCCGGCAGGACTTCAAAAACTCAATGACGGCGGCGTCCGGGTTTAACGTGCCGGTGCCAGTATCGCCAAACCGGAACGATTCCCTGCCCTTTACGATGAAATAAGCGAGTTCCGCCATGAGCGCCAAGGCGCATCCGACAGCAATGGTCCACTGATGATTGAACTGGCGCTGCTTGGCGGCTTCATCCAGATTGACTAGCATGATCACGAACAGAAACAGCACCATGATGCCGCCGATATAGACCAGCACCTGCACAGCGGCCAAAAATTCGGCGTGCTGATTCAGATAAATACCCGCGACACCGAGGAGGGTAACGATCAGCCAAATGGCGCTGTGCACCGCGTTGCGGCGTGTAATCGTCAGGATCGCCCCGCCGAGAATAATGGCGGACAGCAGGTAGAAGAAAAACCCTGGTAAGACGTTCATAACGTTGATTTAGCGCGATCAGCTTTCAACTCTGACTGCTGATCGCTGGTTGCTGGTTAAGAGCCTTTCAATACCATTACGATTCCGGTGACAATCACGTTTGCAATCGCCAGAGGAATCAGCCAGTGCCATCCGATGTTCATCAACTGGTCGTACCGGTAGCGCGGGAAAGTGAAGCGGACCCAGATGAAACCGTAAATACACAAAGCGACCTTCAAGCTGAACCAGAACAACCCTTGAATCCAGGTCAGCACTGCGGGCATCGCGAACAGGCCGGCCAGCATGAGGCAGACGATACCAAGGCCGGCCATGCCGATCTTTTCTGGCGGACGGCTTTCGCGGCCCGCTCCCATAAACGACAACCCAGCGAGGACGATCATGGCTATGATGGGGGTATAGCGCAGGAAATCGAGCGCCTGAACGTTGGGAAACGGCCGTAGCCAGCCGCCGAAAAAGAGCGTAACGGCTATGGCAGAGACCACCACGATGTTGGAATATTCGGCCAGGAAATAAAGAGAGAAGCGGAAACCGCTATACTCCGTGTGATATCCGGCAACAATTTCGGATTCAGCTTCCGGCATATCGAACGGCGCGCGGTTGGTTTCAGCCAGCGCGGCGACCACATAGATGAAGCAGGCCACCGGCTGATAAAAGACGAACCACATGCCGGCGTCAAGCTGCGCCTTTACGATCCCTTGCATGCTGAGCGTGCTGGCCACCATCAATCCGCCGATCAGCGCGAATCCAAGCGCAACTTCATAACTCACGAGCTGCGCCGCGGAACGGAGAGCGCCCAGTAAAGGGTAATGACTGTTCGAACTCCAGCCGCCCAGAATAATGCCGAGAATGCCGACCGAAGATACCGCCGTTATGAAGAGCAGCCCGATGTTCACATCAGTGATATAGAACTTATCGCTGAAGGGAATGACCGAGAAGGACACGAACGCTGCGGTAACGGAGATGACCGGCGCCAGCCAAAATACCCATTTGTCGGCGTTTGCGGGAATGATGTCTTCTTTGATCAGCAGCTTGACAGCGTCTGCGATAGGTTGGAGCAGCCCGTGAGGACCCACCCGCATCGGTCCCAACCGCACCTGGATGTCGGCCATGACTTTCCGTTCGAGCAGCACGATGTATCCGGCGACCAACGGAAACACCAGTATGATAATCAGGATAAAAATTGTTGGCCAGAAGTATGGCTGAAACGCGGCGGGTAGTTGCAAGGGCAACTCGGGGGCCTCCTCGAACGGACTTATAAGGGCACAGCTTTAGCAGGCTGCTGAAAAATGCCTGTGGATGCCATCCTGAAGACCGGCGCTTTTTGCCGGGCTGAAGGATCTGCTTTTGTTTTCAATACGGCCAGAGAAAGCAGATTCCTCGCTGCGCGCGGAATGACATCATCGGAACATTTTTCAGCAGCCTGTTAGCCGTGCCGTAGCTCCAGCCTTCGCTGGCCCTTAGGCTCTGAAGTTCAAGCTCTCAGTGGCGGAAGCCGGAACGTTCCTGTCATATTTCGGCATGGCTGAAGCCATGCCCTTAGGACTTTTCAACTCTACCGGTCTACTTCGCCCAAGACAATGTCGATGGTGCCGATGATAGCGACCACATCGGCGATTAAGTGCCCGCGCACCATTCGGTCGAGGGCCTGCAAATTAATGAATGATGGCGGCCGCACTCTAACGCGGTATGGCTGCGTGCTCCCGTCGCTTACCACCAGATATCCAAGCTCTCCCTTGGGCGCTTCAATCGAGTGGTAAACTTCACCCGGAGGCGGCTTCATGATCTTGGGTACCTTCGCCATGATGGGGCCGTCAGGCAGGCGGTCTACGGCTTGGCGAGTAATACGGATGGCCTGCCGCATCTCTTCCATTCTCACCATGTACCGGTCGAACGTGTCGCCGTTTTCACCTGTGGGAATATCGAATTCAAAATCGCTATACGCTGCGTACGGCTTCGCTTTGCGCAGGTCCCACTTTACTCCGCTGGCGCGCAGCAACGGACCCGTGACACCCAGATCAATGGCTGCTTCCGCCGTGAGAATGCCAATCCCCTTGGTCCGCTCCAGCCAGATCCGGTTTCCGGTGAGCAGGGCCTCATATTCTGCGACCTTGCTCGGGAATACGTCGCAGAACTTCCTCACCTGGTCTTCGAAACCCTCGTAGGTCTCATACTGCAGACCGCCGATGCGGAACGCATGAGTAGTCAGCCGAGCCCCGCAGTAGGACTCGAATATCTTCAAAATCTCTTCGCGCTCACGGAAGCAATAGAACAAAGGCGTGATGGCGCCGATGTCGAGCGCATGCGTGCCCAGCCAGAGCAGGTGACTGGATATGCGGTTCAGCTCCGTCAGGATGGTGCGGACGTAGCGCGCGCGGGGCGGCGCTTCGACGTTCAACAGTTTCTCGACGGCCTCGCAGTATCCCAGGCCGTTGGACACTGCGGCCACGTAGTCCATCCTGTCTACGTAGGGGTTGAATTGTACCCAGGTGCGGTGCTCAGCGATCTTTTCCACACCGCGATGCAGGTATCCGATCACGCAATCGGCGCCCAGGATCTTCTCGCCATCGAGCTTCAGGATGACGCGCAGCACTCCGTGCGTGGAGGGGTGCTGCGGTCCCATATTGATGATGACTTCGTTGGAGTCCAGGAACGTGGCCGTGGGCACGCTGCTCATTGGCCGCTCTCAATGTGCAGGTTTTCACGCACCCACTTCACGTCCTGCTGGATGATGCTGTAGTCCTTGCGGAGGGGATGTCCCTCCCATTCGTCCGGCAATAGAATGCGCTTGAGATTGGGGTGATTTGCGAACCGGATGCCGAACATGTCAAAGGCTTCCCGCTCCAGCCAGTCGGCTGCTGCCCACACTGCCACAACGCTCTCGATGCTCTCGTCCTCGGCAAGCGGCGCTTTCAGGCGAAGTTGCTCGTTGCGCGGAAAGGAGTAGAGCTGGTAAATCACTTCAAAACGCTTCTCGCGCCTGGGGTAGTCAACCGCCGTCAGGTCAGTGAGCATGTCGAACTTGCATTCGGATTTCAAATAGAGCGCGATGGGAAGAATGCTTTCGCTCGGGAGAATCAGAAAATTCTGATGCAAGTAGGTCAAAGCCTCGATCGCGATGCCCGGAAAGGCTCCGCGAATCGCGGTAACTAGCTCGCTTTCCCACGGAGTTGGCGCCGGTCCCGCTGCTTTGGGGGGAGCGGCTTTGGCCGCTTCTTTGGCTTCTGCTTCGGGCTTGGCGCCAGCGCCTGGCTTGGCAGCCGCCGGCTGAGACGGCCCAGCCGGCGCGGTACCGCTTGTGGGTTGCTCTGGCTGTTTTTCGTCCGGCATTGAGTGACACCTATCGTGAACCTGGACGCTCGCGAAACTCTCATAAATATCACACGCCCCAAAGGGTGTCAACAACAACCGGGGTATGGTATAGCCTATGCACTTCGTATCCCCCCTGTGGAGTTGAAGTGTGTTAGTCAGAAGAGCCATCAAGGCCACTTGGCGGCTCTTCCAGCAAATCTCGGAGACCAAGGTATCTGGGGATTCGGGTGCTGATCTCGCCTCGGCCGGATAGGCCGGACCATTGAACAAAAACCGATCAAACTCGAAGGAGTTGCCCTCGGCACAGAGTTGAATGCCGATCACTACGCCGGAGGGGCGCAACGGAAGCGCCGGGCTTTCAGCTCCGGGCGGGGAAGCGAGCCGGGCGGCGCGAATTCCACCGTGGGACGCAGGTTAAGGGTGGTTCGCATTTCTGTGACGATCCTTTCCGCCAGTGCGTCATGCTGACGGTTCTGCATTCCGGCGGTTTCAACGCGCAACAGTAGCTCCTGCATTTCGCGTTGAATCACAACCTCGCCTTGAAATTCCACAATTTCCGGGAATCGCCACAGGATGTTTTCGATGGCGGACGGAAACACATTGACGCCGCGTACCGTGATCATGTCGTCGGCGCGGCCCAGAATTCCGCCTTTGAGCAGCGCGAACGTTCGTCCGCAGGCGCACCGTTTCCGTGTAACCTCGGCCAGATCACCGGTGCGGTAGCGGATTAGTGGGGAGCCTTCGCGGCCCAACGTGGTCAAGATCACCTCACCGCGCCGGCCGTCTTCCACAGGCTTGCTTGTGGCGGGATCAATTACCTCGATGATGTACTCCGTCTCATTGGTGTGAGGGCCGAGTTGTTTGCTGCACTCGTAGCCGTACGCGCCGACCTCGGTCATGCCGACATGATCGTAAGCTTTCGATCCCCAGTATTCCTCGATGCGGCGGCGCGTGGACGGAATGCCCGCTCCCGGCTCGCCTGCGTGAACGGTGATGCGAATTCCCATCTTGGCCGTCTCTACACCGTGCGATTGCGCCACCTCGGCCAATCGCAATGCGTACGTGGGAGTGCAGACCAGCACCGTTGGCCGCCAATCGCACATGGTAGCGATGCGCTGCTCTGTGGTTTGGCCGCCGCCGGTCAGGGCCATTGCGCCTATGTGTTGAGCGCCTTCGAATGCTCCCCAGAATCCGATGAACGGCCCAAACGAAAACGCTACAAACACACGATCGCCGGGTGCTACGCCCGCTCCGCGCAACACAAAGCCCCACTCACGTACGTAGGTGTGCCACGATTCAGGAGTGTCGGGCCAGCGCAGCGGCGCCCCTGTGGTGCCGGAAGTTTGATGCAGGCGTGTGTAACGTTCCAGCGAGAATGTCAGTTTGTTTCCGAACGGAGGGTGCGCGGCCTGATCGGCCATCAGCTCGGCCTTTATTGTAAATGGAAGCTCTGAGATGCGGTTGAGCGGCATCGGCTTGCGAATTCCGGCCTCATGCAGCTTTTGACGGTAGAAAGGATTACTCTTCAGCAGCAATGATTGCAGCTTGCGGAAGCGTTTGTCTTGCAGCTCGTTCAGCTTTTTGCGCGAGAGCGTCTCCAGCTTCCGGTCGTAAAAAAGTTCTGGGGATTTGCTTGGCATGACGCCTAACTTAGCAAGTTCGGGCGATACAATGCAAGCAATGCAGGGGTTAGCGTGCTGGGTCAGTTTGAATTTCGCCGTGAAATCCGGAAGGGCATGGCTTCAGCCATGCCGAAACGGAATGCACCGACGCGGCTTTAGCCGCTGGCGTCCGCACCTCAGGCGCTGAAGCGCCTCGCTTGCTAATTGTACCGGCACGACTGAAGTCATGCCCTTCCGTTTTTAACTGACCCACTACCAGGGGTTAGCGTGCCTGCTGCAGCCATTGGGCGGCTTGCGTTGCGAGGTCCATCACGTTTTGAGGAAAGAGGCCGAGGTAAAGTGTCCCAACGACACTAATAGCGAGCGCCAGGCGCTCGGGTGCACGGAGCGGTTCACACGGCACCTCGCGCGCGGGGGCGCTCATATACATCGAGACCAGCACGCGCAGGTAGTAATACGCCGCGATGCCGCTGTTCAGAACGCCCAGCACGGTGAGCCAGACCAAGTCGCCGTGAATGGCGGCGCGGAATACATAGAATTTGCCAAGAAAGCCGGCCGTCAGCGGCACGCCGATCAACGATAGAAGAAAGATGCTGAACATCCCGGCCAGAAACGGGAACCGGAATCCCAGGCCGGCATAGTCTTCGATCTCCAAATACCGCTCCCCTCGCCCACCCAAGTGCGTGACGACAAGGAACGCCCCGATATTCATAAAGGCGTACGCAACCAGGTAATACAGCACGGCCGCGACGCCGTCGGCCGAATGTGTCGTAAACGCTACCAGCACGTACCCGGCATGCGCGATGGCGGAGTATGCCAGCATGCGTTTGATATTGGCCTGCAGCAGCGCCCCGAGATTACCTAAGAACATCGAGAGCACGGCCACTATCCACAGCAGCCAGGACCATCTGCCGGAATAAGCCCCCAGGCCGACCATAAAGATTCGTAAGAACGCCGCGAACGCCGCCGCCTTGGGAGCAGTCGAAAGAAAGGCCGTGACCGGAGTAGGCGCACCCTGGTACACATCGGGAGTCCAGATTTGGAACGGCGCGGCCGACACCTTGAATGCCAAGCCTACGAACATCAGCGCAATTGCAACACCGACGAGCGAAGCGGGGAATTGGGTACTGACCGCCAGATTAGCAGCGGCGGGATGCACAGGAGTGCCAGCCGACTGCCCACGGAGCGCAGTGTTGAAGGCTTCATTGATCTGCGTGAGCCGCGTGCTGCCTGTCGAGCCGAACATCAATGCCACGCCATAAAGGAAGAAGGCAGTGGCAAACGATCCGAGCAGAAAATATTTTAGCGAAGCCTCGCTGCTGGTTGGCACGTCGCGGCGGAAGCCCACCAGGACATAGCTGGCGAGCGAGGAAATCTCCAGGCCAATGAAAACCAGAATCAATTCGTTGGCCGATGCCATTACGCCCATACCTACGGTGCCGAAAAGCAGTAAAGCGTAATACTCCGCGGCGGAGAGGCCTTCGCGGTGCAGGTATGTCGAAGACGAGAGCACCACCAGCAGCGCGATCAGGAGAAACAGCAGGCGGAAGAAACACCCAAACGAATCCGCCAGAAACACGCCGCCGAACGCCGCTACGGGATGGTTGAATTGAACAGCAACGGCTATGATGGCGGCGATCAGCCCTGCATAGGTTGCACCGGCGGCAATGCGCTCTGACTTCTCGAAAAAGGCGCCGAGCAGCATAACGAGTATCCCGGCGGCCGTCAGGATGATCTCGGGCAGGATTGCAATGGCATCAGACGGTTGCATGTTAGATCAGGGCCTGCGCTCGGAATCGCCACTGGGATGCGCCGAATGCATTCGCTTGGAAACCCACGGCACAGAAACCGTGCCGGGGCTACCCACGAAAGGATGCGGCGTGTCGTTGATGCGCACGTGCTGCTTCGGTGCCAATCCGCCCTTGTTCAGGATCGCCGCCGTAGATGCATCTATTCTGCGGAGGAAGTACGGCGAGAAGATGCCCATGATGACCATCAGCGCCACGGCGGGAAACAAAATGAGTTTTTCGCGCGCGTTCAGGTCCGGCATATGTTTGTTGTGGTCGGCCGTCTCTCCGAGAAATACACGCTGGTACATCCACAACATGTATATCGCTGACAGCACGGCGGCAGTCGCGCCAAGCACGGTATAGAGCAAACGCGCTTGCTTGACCCCGACCAGGATCAGAAATTCACCCACGAAGTTATTCAACAGCGGCAGGCCGATGCTGGAAAGTGAGGCGATCAGGAAATACGTCGCCAGTGCGGGCGCCGGTGTGGCCAGTCCTCCCATACGGCTGATCTCGCGCGTGTGGCTGCGCTCGTAAATCATTCCAACCAGCAAGAACAACATTCCCGTCGAGACTCCATGATTGATCATCTGGTACAGCGCGCCTGCGATCGCAATCTCGTTGAAGCAGAAGATTCCCAACACTACAAAGCCGAGGTGACTGACAGAGGAGTACGCGATCAGCTTCTTCAGGTCGGGCTGTACCATGGAGACCAGAGCGCCGTAGATGATTCCGAAGATGGCGAGTGCGATGATGGCTGGCGCAAAATGCTGAGCGGCATCAGGGAACAGCGGCAGGCAAAAGCGCAGCATTCCATATGCGCCCATCTTCAGCAGGACTCCCGCCAGCATGACGGAACCCGCCGTAGGAGCCTCGACGTGCGCGTCGGGCAACCAGGTGTGCAGCGGGAACAGCGGAACTTTGATCGCGAATGCCACAAAAAAGGCGAGAAAGAGCCAGAACTGCTGCGGGTACGAAAGCTTCAGCGCGCCTATGGCGATGCCGTGCGAGATGGACAAATAATCAAACGTGCCGAACACGTTGTGCAGCCAGATGATTCCCACCAGCATCAACAGTGAGCCGATGCTGGTATATAAAAAGAACTTCACTGCTGCATAGATGCGGCGCTCGTGTCCCCAGATGCCGATAAGGAAATACATGGGCACGAGCGTCACTTCCCAAAAGACGTAAAACAGCAAAAGATCGAGCGCCAGAAACACGCCGATAGTTCCGGTTTCGAGCAGCAGGAGAAAAAAGAAAAACTCCTTGACGTGTTCCTGGACCGAGCGCCAGGAGACCAGCACGCACAGCACGCTGAGAAACGTGACGAGCAGGACCAGGAATAAACTGATCCCGTCCACGCCGATGTAGTAGCGGATGGTAGGCGACTGAATCCAGGCCTTGTCGGTAATGAACTGCATCTCGGCGCTGCTCGCCTGGAATCCGGCCAACAGCCCAAGCGACAGAACGAAGGTCGCCAGTGAGAAGACCAGCGCGATTATGCGAATGGCAGATGGGCGCCGCGGCAGAAACAGCAACAGCAGTGCGCCTACCGAGGGCAGGAAAAGGACGACATTGAGCAAGTTTCTCATAACACGCCAGGGCACGGTTCAGCCGTGCCATAAAATCCAACATACGCCGGCTTTAACCGCTGAGGGCCAATCCTCAGAGGCTCAAAGCCCAAGAAGCAGCGGCCGTATCGGCACGGCTGAAGCCGTGCCCTGACGGCCTGGTACACGAATTCTGCAAGTTCGCCAACATTTTTAAGACTCGGCCGTAACCATAAAAGCGATCAAAACAACCGCTCCCAGCAATACCCATCCGGCGTATGAGCGAATGTTTCCCGACTGCATGCGGCGCAGACTATCTCCAAAACCGCGCGTGCGCTTTGCCGCGCCGTTCACCATACCGTCAATCGTCCCCGCGTCGATCGCCCTCCATAGCAGGTACGTGGAGCCGGCGACAACGGGCCGCACGATTAGAAGCTGGTAAATCTCATCCATGTAGTATTTGCGCACCAACAGCGTGTGGAAGTGCCGGAACTGCGCCGCCAGCGCGTCCGGCAGTTCCGGCTTGCGCACGTACAGCAGGTAAGCGAGGCTGATCCCCATAAGAGAGACCACCACGGAGACTACAGGGAAGATGATCTCGGTTGAGTTTTCCCCAGCAGGAAGATGCGCAATCGCAACAGAGGCCTGCTGGAACACGGGACCGAGAAAATCGTTGAACCGCTTGGCTACCCAGCCACCGGTCAGCGACAGAACAGCCAGGATCATCAAAGGCCAAGTCATCAGCGGCGGTGATTCTTGGAAGCCGTGAGCGTGCTGATGATCGGCATCGGCGCCGCGAGCTCCAATTTTGGTGTGCCCTGCGACGACAGCACGATTCTCGCCATGAAACGTGAGGAAGAACAGCCGGAAGATGTAAAAGGACGTGATCGCGGCCGTCACAAGTCCAACGAGCCAGAACGCGAAACCTCCACGTCCGCTTATGTAGGCACCCCACAAGATTTCTTCCTTGCTGAAAAAACCGGAAAACGGCGGCATCGCGGCAATCGCAAGGCATGCTGCCAGCATGCTCCAGTAGGTGCGGGGAAGATGCTTGCGCAATCCGCCCATCCTGCCGATATCCTGTTCGCCACCCACGGCGTGAATGACGCTCCCGGCCCCGAGGAAGAGCAGCGCCTTGAAAAATGCGTGAGTCATCAGGTGAAAAATGGCGGCGCTGAAAGCAGCCACGCCACAAGCCATCACCATGTAGCCGATCTGACTGATGGTTGAGTACGCCAGCACGCGTTTGATATCGGTCTGCGCCACGGCGATTGTGGCCGCATAAAAAGCAGTAATAGCACCTACCGCTGCCACTGCGAACATCGCTTGCGGCGCATGGACATAAAGCGTCGAGGAGCGCGCGATCATGTATACACCGGCGGTCACCATAGTAGCGGCGTGGATGAGAGCGCTGACCGGTGTGGGGCCCATCATAGCGTCAGGCAACCATACGTAGAGCGGTACCTGCGCTGATTTGCCACAGGCGCCCATCAGAAGCAGGAGGCATATAAGGGTAAGCGGCCCATCCCAGCCGGCCGATTCTACTGGGAAAGATTGCGCCGCGGAAAAGACCGGCTCGAAATCGAGCGAATCGAACGTCCAATAAATCAGCACCAGCGCGATCAGGAAGCCAAAGTCACCCAGCCGCGTCACAATGAATGCCTTCTTGGCTGCGTCGCCTGCTTTGTCCTGGCGGAAATAGTAGCCGATCAACAGGAACGAGCAGAGGCCGACGCCTTCCCATCCCACGAACATCAGCACATAGTTGCCGCAGAGCACTAGCGTGAGCATGAAAAACAGCTACAGGTTCATGTATGAGATGAAGCGATAGAAGCCGTCCTCTTCCCACATGTAGCCGACGGCATAGATATGGATGAGCAGTCCGACGCCCGTGACCACCAACGTCATCACGGAGGAAAGCGGGTCAAGATAAAAGTTGAAATCAACTCTCAGGGAACCGGCGGCGATCCAAGGAACGTGAGACTCCAGCCGCCCGCCGCCGTGGACCGCAAGCACGGCCAGCACACCCATGACGAATGCTACGGCGGTCGATCCAACCGCCACCAGCGCTACAGCGCGGTGCGAGAATCGCTTGCCCAATACTCCGTTCCACACCGCTCCCGCGAGTGGGATTAACGGAATCAGCCAGAGAGGAATGTTCGATTGCTGCATCGGAATCGAGTATGAAGACGTATTTACAGTTTCATCAGGTCCACGTTGTCGACGTTGAGCGATTCGCGGTGCTTGAATACGGTAATAATGATGGCCAGACCGACAGCGGCTTCCGCGGCTGCTACTACCATCACGAAAAACACGAAGATCTGGCCATTGAGTTCCCGCAGGTGATAAGAAAGCGCGACGAAAGTAAGATTGACCGCATTCAACATTAATTCAATCGACATGAAGATCGTCACGATGTTGCGCTTGAACAGGAATCCGGCCACGCCGAGCACGAAGAGGATGGCGGCCAGAACAAGAAAATATGAAATCGGTACCATGAATCAACCTGAGCAGGACAGGCCAGCCGCCCGTCACTACGGTTCTTTGCGCGCCAGCACCACTGCCCCAACGATCGCGATTAATACCAAAACCGATACCACTTCAAACGGAAGCAGGAACTCCCGAAAGAGCAGACGCCCGATCGGCGCCGTCTGGCCGGGAAAGTCACCGAACTGCACCATCGAGTCGCGCGGGAACTGCTTGTACAGCACCGTCGCAACCAGAGAAAGCAAAATAAGGAGCAGCGGCGCTCCAGCCTGCCTTGCCAGCTTGCTCCGCTGCGTGCGCTCTTCCTCGCCTGCGTTTAGAAGCATGATGACGAATATGAACAGCACCATCACCGCGCCAGCGTAAACGATTACCTGAACCGCGGCGATGAACTCCGCGCCGAGCATCAGGTAAAGCGAAGCCAGCGACGCCATCACGCCAATCAGCGACAGTGCGCTGTATACGGGATGGCGCTGGATCAGCAGGTTGATCGCAAACCCCACGGCCGCCCCGGCGAATATGAAGAAGAATGCCGCGTACATACTCGGTCTTGTAAACCGTAAAGGCACGCCGTTAGACGTGCCGTTACTCGCATTTCAAAGTCGCACTTTAGCGCCTGAGGTAAAGCTCCCTCAGCGGCTAAAGCCGCGATTGCTTTGTCAGACTCTTTCGGCATGGCTGAAGCCATGCCCTTACAATCCTTTCATCTCAGTTCAGCCCGCTGCTATGCCCGCAGCGCGATTACGAAACTTGTGACCACCAGATTAATCAGCGCCAGCGGGACCAGGAACTTCCAGCCGAACGACATAAGCTGATCGTAGCGGAAGCGCGGGAGCGTGCCGCGAATCCAGACATAAACGAACAGAAAGAGTACCACCTTCAAGCTGAACCAGAACAAAGGTACAACCGCCTGCAGCGGAGCAGGCAGGAATGACGGTACCGGGCCATGCCAGCCGCCGAAGAATAAGATCGTAGCCATGCACGATGCAGTGACCATGTTGGTGTATTCCGCGATGAAGAACATGGCAAATTTCATGCTGCTGTATTCCGTGTGGTAGCCGGCCACTAGTTCTGTTTCGGCCTCCGGCAAATCAAACGGAAGGCGATTGGTCTCGGCAATCGCGGCTATAAAGAAGCAGAAGAAGCCTACCAACTGCGGAAAGACATTCCAGCGGGGCACCAGCCCCCAGACGCCCGACTGCGCGCTGACGATCTCGCGCAAGCTGAGACTGCCCCCAAGCAACAGCACTCCAACAACCGACAAGCTGATCGCGAGTTCATAACTGATCATCTGCGCCGAGCTGCGCAGCCCGCCCAGTAGAGAGTATTTGCTGTTCGATGCCCAACCAGCCAGTACGATCCCGTAAACGCCCATGGAGCTGATCGCGAGAATGAACAACAGGCCGATATTCAAATCGGCGATCTGGAATCCGGGACCGAACGGAATGACCGCGAATGCCAGCAGAGCGACGGTCAGCGAAAGCGCCGGAGCCAGCAGGTAAGGAACGCGAAAGACGCCTGCGGGAGTGAAGTCTTCCTTCGTTAAAAGCTTGATTGCATCGGCCAATGGCTGCAGCAACCCGAACGGTCCCACGCGCGTGGGCCCCCATCGGTTCTGAATGCGGGCTACGATTTTCCTTTCAAACCAGACCAGATAAGCCGCAACCGTCATTAACACGATCAAGACAACGATGGCTTTGATCAGAGTGATTACAATGAACGGGAGCGGCATCTTCAATGGTCCTAAACAGCGGGCGTCGGATCAGGCTGGATCGGGCTCTGTCCTGGTGGTTCTTTCGGGCACTGCCTGCAAGCTGGAACTGTAGCGCCCCAGCGTGCCAGATGTAAACAGGGTGTCCCGCGACGATTTCACATTCGCGGTATGAGTAGCGGAAACGGGCTGGAAACCGTCGAGTGGCGCTACCAGTTCGGCGCCGCCGGCAACAATGTTGACCAGCGGAACTCCGTAGCCGGAGACTAGCTTCCGTATCTCTTCCAATACTTCTTCGGATTTTAACGGCGCTTGCGTTACGCCGAGAGCGCCAGCCAAACGCGAAAAGATGTCCAGGTCGGCGCGCGTGCCCATCACTTCCATACCCTTGCTGAGCTTCTGCAACTCGCCGCAGGTGTTCGTGACGGTGCCGGACTTCTCATAGGCGCTGGCCGCAGGCAGTACGACATCAGCGACTAGAGCGGTCTCGGTCAGAAATAAGTCCTGCACAACGACGAAGCACCCGCCGAGACTGGCTGCCGTGTCCCAGCCTTTCAGCGGATTTGCGCCTATCACGTAAAGCGATTCGAGTTTACCCTGCGCGGCTGCCGCCAGCATGTCATGCAGAGGCATCCCCGGCTCCGCGGGTACGGTGGTGCTCCAGGCATTTTCGAAGCGCAGGCGAGCGTCGTTATCTTCGACAGAGGCATAGCCGGGCAACGCATTCGGTAGCAGGCCCATATCGGCAGCTCCGCGAGAGTTGCTGTAATCGCCCTGCGCGATGAATCGTGTCCGTCCGGGCAGCCGTGAACCCCACTCCACAAGCTGCGCGACGCATTCGCCCGAGAGCGCCGCCTCGAACAGCACGATCAAATCTTTCTCTTGTCCGAGCTTGTCGCGGAAATCGTTGAGAAACTCAGCGGTAACTTCGCGCCCGCCGGGCGTTGCGCCTTGTAATCGCTTTTCGGCGTCGCGCTCGCCGCGCAGGAACTCGAGCGCATTCTGTTCGCCTCCCTCCGCGATGGGAAGAAACCGGAATGTTTTGCGCGCCAGCGGAATCCGCCGCGAATTGATCACGTAGAGCCGTGTTCCGTTGAGACGGCAACCCTCGCGTATATTCCATGCAAGCAGCGGATGCTGATCGGTGGGATTGCCGCCGATCACCAGGACTGCTGACGCGATGGAAAGATCCTTCGAGCGCGCGAGGAAATCGGATGCTGGACGCGCGGCGGAGTCGCCGACTGGCTTCGCAATTGCGTTCGCGATGGCGCGGATCAGAGCGGCGTAGTCGACGGTGCGGTGATGGTCAATGTTGTTGGTCTTCAGTACAGTGCGCGCGAATTTTTGTAGAATGTAATTCTCTTCGTTGGTGGTGTGATTGGAACCGATCACGCCGAACGCCTGCGCTTCCTGAGTCCCTGTCTCGCGACGATGCAGAATCTCCTTCCATTTCGCAGCAATGGTTTGAATCGCTTGTTCCCACGAAGCCTCAACGAGTTTGCCGTCTTTTCTGATCAGAGGTGTGCGAATGCGGTTAGGGTTCTCGATGAAATCGTAGCCGTAGCGGCCTTTGATGCAGAGGAACTCTCCGTTGATACCGCTATGGTCGCGATTGTTCCCACGAAGGATCTTGCCGTTGCGAACGCTCAGGGTGGTCTTGCAGCCGTCGCCGCAATGCGTGCAGATGGTGCTGACGTACTTGATCTCCCAGGGCCGCGCCCTGTAGCGGTATGCGCCGCTGGTGAGAGCGCCCACAGGGCAGATATCAATGCACATGCCGCACTCTTCGCAGTCCAGGTGATCGCCGTGATTGGGAGCGATCTCGGAGCGCGCCCCGCGATTTACCACTCCTAACGCCCAAACGTCCATGCCTTCGCCGCAGACGCGAACACAGCGGTAGCAGAGGATGCAGCGCGGCGCGTCGTAGTAAACGACGGGCGACCACTGCTGCTCGTCAACGTGGCGCTTCTCTTCGCGGAAGCGACTCTCGGCGGCGCCGTACCGGAATACCATATCCTGCAGTTCGCACTCGCCGCCTTTGTCGCAGACGGGGCAATCGAGAGGATGATTCGCGAGCAGCAGTTCCAGCATGGCGCGGCGCGCGTCAACAACGATGGGCGTTGACGTGCGGACAATCATCCCTTCAGCGACGGGAGTCGTACAGGCGGTTTGCAGCTTGGGAGTTTTTTCAATCTCCACCAGACACATGCGGCACGCGGCCTGCAACGAAAGCCCGGGATAATAGCAGAACGCTGGAACCTCGATGCCCGCAGCGCGGCAGGCATCAATGAGCAGCGTGCCAGGTTTTGCCTGGAGCTCCCGCCCATCCACGTTAAATTTGAAGTTGTCTGCCATATGAACAAACCCACGGCGAGAAAACCGTCCGCCGTGGCTACTACGCGCCCACTAATTGTCCGTGCTTCTCGAACGGGCAGGGCTGGCCCGCGAGATGCATTTCAAATTCATTCCGGAACTTCTGCACAAACGCGATGGTCGGCATCGCCGCTGCGTCGCCGAGCGGGCAGAACGTCCGTCCCAGCATGTTCTTGGCCAAATCTTCGATTAAACCAATGTCCTCTTCGCGCCCGCCGCCGGAGTGGAAGCGCGTCAGTGTCTTTTTGAGCCAATTGGTGCCCTCGCGGCACGGGATACACCAACCGCAGCTTTCATGCGCGTAGAACTGCATGATGCGCAGCGCCGCTCTTACGATGCAAGTGTCCTCGTGCATCACGATCACGGCGCCCGACCCCAGCATCGACCCGGCTTTTGCAACAGAGTCGAAATCCAGGGGCGTGTCAATGGCATCCGCAGTTAACACCGGGGTGGACGAGCCGCCAGGAATCACCGCTTTCAGCTTCTTATCTCCGATAATCCCGCCGCCTACATCGTAGATGAGCTTGCGGAGCGGGGTACCCATCGGCAACTCGTAAACGCCCGGTCGTTTCACGTGCCCTGAGAGCACAAAGAGCCGCGTACCGCCGTTGCGAGGCGTGCCGAGTTCCGCGTACCATTTGCCGCCGTTCACGATAATCGGCGGCACGGACGAAAATGTTTCGACGTTATTCAGCACGGTTGGTGACGCATAGAGTCCGGCCACTGCGGGAAATGGCGGACGGATGCGCGGAATGCCGCGCTTGCCTTCGAGTGACTCGAGCAGCGCCGACTCCTCGCCGCACTCATACGCGCCGGCTCCGGTGTGCGTGTAGAGGTCGAAGTCGAAGCCGCTGCCTAGGATGTTCTTGCCCAAGTATCCGCGGGCATAAGCCTCTTCGAGCGCCCGGTCCAGTATATCGATGAGGTAGCGGTACTCGCCGCGCACGTAGATATAGCCCTGGTGAGATCCGACCACAATACCGGCGATCAGAATCCCCTCGATCAACTGGTGTGGATCGTACTCCATTAGCAAACGGTCCTTGCAGGTTCCCGGCTCGCTCTCGTCGGCGTTGCAGACGATGTACTTGGGTTTGGGCGACTGCCGGGGAACAAAGCTCCACTTCATCCCGGTTGGAAAGCCCGCGCCGCCGCGCCCTCGAAGATTCGACACCTTGAGCTCTTCAAGGATGGAGTCAGGAGTCATCTCTTTGAGGGCCTTTTCGAGGGCGCGATAGCCGTCATTCGCCAGGTACGTATCAATAGACGCCGAGTTGGGCAGTCCAAAGCGCCTGCTCAGTACGCGGACTTCGTGCTCTGAAGGTTGCGAAGGCATAATCTAGAAGTTAGAAGCCAGGAGCCAGAAGCCAGAAGGAGAACGGAAGGCGGCAAAGCCGTGTTCTAATTTCTCACTCCTGATTTTTGACCTCCGCATTCCTGTGTGTTCCTTTGTGTTGTCTCAGGTGAACTGTTTCCTAAACTCGCGAAACTCTCTGGATTTCATCGATTAACTGATCCAGTCGCTCCGGCGTCAGTTCATGATGAAAATCGTAATTCACTTGTATGGCGGGTGCCCAAGCGCAAGCGCCGATGCACTCCACCTCTTCCAGGGAGAACAGCCCGTCGGGCGTCACCTCGCCGTTGCCGATGCCGAGCTTCGTTTTAGCATGATCAAACAATTTGTCGCCGCCGCGCAACATGCAAGAGATGTTCGTGCAGATCTGCAAATGAAAACGGCCTGCGGGCTTGGTGCGCAGCATGGAGTAGTAGGAGATAGTTCCTTCAACGTCGAGGACGGTCAGGTCCATCCGGCGCGAAATCTCCGCAATAATCTCCTTGCTCAAGAACCCATACTCATCCTGCGCGAACAGCAGCATGGGAACCAGCGCCGAGCGCTTGACGGGATAATGTTGTGCAAGACGGTGAAACTTCTCTTCGAGTTGAGTGCTGAACTGCATGATGGGTCCAAACTATCTAAATGTTATTTTACCGTGTAAAGCTTCGACACACCAAAAGAGGCGCGGTTAACACCTTTCCGCGAGTTGGTGTCAGAAGGGTAGGGTTTCAACCATGCACAAATTGGCGTTAGAAGGGCACGGTTTTAACCGTGCCGGAAACCGCGCGCTTCGACAGGGGGTTTTAACCCCTGAGGGCACTGATCCAGAGGAAAACGTCCGCAGGCAGAGGACCATGGATAATCGGTCGCAGATAATGCCAATCCAGCTTTAGGCTAAAGCGCAATCGATGAGGCACCCTCAGCGGCACGGTTAAAACCGTGCCCTTACAAAACGCGAGCGTACAGCAAGCGGATGCTCGCAAGTCCGTGAGACCGGAGGAAAAAGCTCCCGTTGCGCTCGTGCGATTCGTAAAAAATAATTCCTTCTAAGGCTGATTCCCAGTAGTAATCGCCATTTGAGGCTGATTTGGAAACGACCACACGCCACAATCCTCCGCCACTCATTCCACCAAACTTTTTTGGAATATTAGAGGATTGCGCGTCGAATTTGATATCGCAGTAATCGAACCCATTTTTTGTTCTTCGTATAGGTGGTTCGCTAACGAAAAAACCTGTCACCTGCACCGATGCATGTGCCCGTGAGGTTCGGTCGTCCACTGTTAAGCAACAATACTCTTTGGGCGCGCCTATTGGCAGCCAATAAACCATTTCACCGGTGCAAGTTGCTGGCTGCTTTGTCTCGGTCAATTCATAAAATCTCTTCACAGCTTGGAGATTCGAGATATGATCGGCGGATAAAAGAAGAAGCGCCAAATCAGGTCCCCAACTCTCCCCCAGACTCCGGTTTCCGAGATTAATGCCGCTTATACTCTTCGTTTCAGTGACAATACAATATCCGCCTTTTAGAACTATGCCGATCTTTTCTCGTGATTTGAGAACTTCCCAGACATGGTCGGCTGTCAAGATGAAGTCGTAGCCTGCATCGGAAACCAAGACTCCAGAACCGCAAGGAACCTGCGGTGTGTCAGTTTCCGGCTTGTCAGTTATAGTGTCACAGAGTCCAAACAGTGCCACGCAGTATTGTCCGACATCGTTGACGATTCGGTCGGGCAAATCGGGCGGCAACTCCAGGGCTGAGACCGGTGTCATGACGAATTCTCTCCAGTACTATCTTCGTCAGAACAAAGTTCGAACAAGGGAGCTTCGCTTTCCTTCGCAATAAGTCGCCTGACTGTGGTGGAATCCACACGAAGTCGCTTGGCGATATCAGCAATTGTGACGAGATCAGACATTTGGGCGGCTACGATTTTAGCGGTCGATTTCTCCCAGCACGATGTCGATGCTGCCGATACATGCGATCAGGTCGGCTACCAGGCGGCCTTCGGCGAGGGCCGGCAGGGCTTGCAGGTTGGCGAACGAAGGCGAGCGCACCTTCACGCGATAGGGATGCGAAGTGCCGTCGCTCACCATGTAATAGCCCATTTCTCCGCGAGGCGATTCCACTGCCTGATACACCTCGCCGGGCGGAACCCTGTAGCCTTCAGTAATAATTTTGAAGTGGTAGATGAGGGCCTCCATCTCGGTCTTCATCTTTTCGCGGTCCGGCAGGACGACTCCGGGCGCGGTGGCCTTGATGGGTCCTTCCGGCAGGCCATCGAGCGCCTGCTGGACAATCTTTATGCTCTCACGCATCTCAGCGACGCGCAAGATATACCGGGCATAGACATCGCCTTCCGTGCTCACCGGAACATTGAAAGAGAACTTCTCATAAGAGGAGTATGGGTGGTCGCGGCGCAGATCCCAATCCACGCCGGAGGCGCGCAGGGACGGACCGCTGACGCCGAAGTCCAGCGCGTCCTCGGCGCTGAGGAAACCCACGCCCTTGGTCCTCGCCATCCAGATGCGGTTGCGTGTGAGCAACTCCTCGTACTCGTCTATCCGATCGGGGAAGCACGAGAGGAATTTCCTGATGCGCTCGACGAAGCCTAATGGGGGCTCCATGGACAGTCCGCCGACACGGAAGTAGGTGGTCATCATCCGCTGGCCGGCGGCCATCTCGAAGATGTTCAGGATCTGCTCGCGCTCGCGGAAGCAATAAAGGAAGACGCTCATGGCGCCGATGTCGATGGCGTGCGTGCCCAGCCAGACCAGATGACTCTGTATGCGAGTCAGTTCGTTCAGCGCCACGCGCAAGAACTGAGCACGAGGCGGCGGCTCAATCCCCAGCAGCTTTTCGGCCGCGAGAACGAAGCACAGGTTGTTCGTCATGGGGCAGAGGTAATCGATGCGGTCGGTTAGGGTGATGGCCTGATGATAGGTCTTATCCTCCATCGATTTCTCGATGCCGGTGTGGAGATATCCGATGTCGGGCGTGGCGCGAACGACTGTCTCGCCATCGAGTTCCAACACCAGCCGCAGCACCCCGTGCGTAGACGGGTGCTGCGGTCCCATGTTGAGGAGCAGCGTGCGCGCGCCGCTTGGAGTTGTGACCGTGTCGCCCATCAGCGATACCCTGTCACTGGATAATCTTTGCGCAAGGGATGTCCCTGCCAGTCGTCCGGCATCAAGATGCGCGTGAGGTTGGGATGACCTTCGAAGCGAATGCCGAATAGATCGAACACTTCGCGTTCGAACCAATTCGCAGCGCGCCACACAGGCGTGACGGAGGCGATCGCAGGATTTTCGCCGTACAACTTGGCTTTTAGTCGCAGGCGCTGATGATGAGCATGCGCGTAGAGATGATAGACCACCTCGAAACGCGGCTCGGCGGGATACCAATCGACCGCGGTGAGACACGACATGTAGCGGTATTGCCGTTTGACCTTGAGGAATTCGCAGGCCGGAACGATGCGAGGAGCCTCGATCCACAGCGTCAACTCGCCGCGATCAAACTTTGCCGCGGTGATGGCTTGCGGATCGAACTCCTTCAGAGCGGCGACATCAGGTGTGGTCTCGACTTCGGGCGGGATCATTGCATCTCACCCGGCTCGCGCCTGGACCAATCGAGCACACCTTTCTTCCACAGATATACGAACCCGGCCACAACAATCAGGACGAAGAGCAGCATCTCTATGAAGCCAAACATCTTCAGCTCGCGAAATATGACGGCCCAGGGAAATAGGAAAACGACTTCGACATCGAGCAGAATGAAGATCATTGCGACGAGATAAAATCGAATGCTGAAGCGATGGCTGGCATCCCCCGTCGGGGTCATGCCGCACTCGTACGGCATCAATTTTTCGCGCGTGCGCTTGTGCTGCCCGAGCAGGTACGACAGCAGCAACATTCCGCCGGCCACAACCACTATTAGGCCCAGGTCAATGAGAACCGGGATATAGTTTTCGTGGAAGTAACCGTTAGGCATGTTATCTATTGTTATAATAGCAGGCAATGAACGTATGTTTGAAGATAGGGCGCAGAGCGTCCGATGTCAAGAGTGTGAATTCCCCCACGACGGATGTGTTCTCAACCATCGAAGTATTTTTCGGATCCGCGGAGCTACATTCGCAGAGGCGTAGGCAACTATGATTTTTGGTTTCAACACCGATGTGCACGTGAATGACACGACGTATCATGTGCAAACGGAAGACCGAGGCGCAAAAAAACCAATCGTAGATTCCATGATCTACGTAGGGGGTAAGATTGTAGACCGTGTTAGGACGCCCTACGACGTCGGCACTGTTCCACAGGCCGAGATTGAGGCGATGGTGCGCAACCAGCACAGGCAGTTGGTGGAGGCGATTCGTTCCGGCGAATTGGTCCCGCCGTCGGCGCCGCCGCCGGAACCGACGGCAGATCCGTCCGGCTATGGGATACGGCTGATGAACCCGCGCGAAATCTCGATGTACGGCCAGTTTCGGTTTGAGCTTTGCGTCTGGGATCGTACCAAGGCTGCGCCCGCGCCCGGCGCTTCGCTAATGCTCAAATGGCTGGACGGAACCGAAGAGTTTCAGAGTTTATCGCTGCAAACGGATGAAAACGGCGCAGCGGTTGCTTGGTTTCCGGAGCCCGCTACTCCTCGAGAAATGACCCTGCTGGTCTACGCAACAGGCGGGAATACACGGGAAGTGGCCAAGTTTCGAATCCTACCGAATAGCGCAGCGAGTTTCTCGGAGAAGGGTGAAACGTAAGGGCATGGCTTCAGCCATGCCGCAGCGAAACCAGTATAACTGCGGCTTCAGCCGCTGTGGGAAATTACCTCGAGCGGCTGAAGCCGGGTTCATTGTATCGATGTACGGCACGACTGAAGTCGTGTTCCGCCTTTACACAGGTTCAGGCGCAGGCATGGAAGCCATGGAAATCGTACTTAATGGCGAGACGCGGGAGGTCCGGCCCGCAATCACTCTGCGCGAGTTGCTACGCTCGTTGGGCCTGAGAGAAGACCGCGTCGCCATAGAACTGAACCGCGAGATAGTCCACCGCGACCGCTGGGCGGAAACGCAACTCCACGATGGGGATCGGTTGGAGATCGTGCAGTTTGTCGGCGGAGGATGAAGCAGTGACGAGTGATGAGTGACAAGCAAGGGCCGACCGGCAAATGAGCCGTTGTGACTCGTCACTGTAGTAAGTGGCCTAGCTTTTCTTTCTTGGTGCTCAGGTAACGCGCGCGGGCTTGCTCGGGAACTGCTTGGATCGGCACGCGCTCCTCAATCTTGATTCCGCAGGTCTCAAGCGCGCGTAATTTGTCGGGGTTGTTAGAAAGCAAGCGCACGGCTCTAACTTTGTAGTATTGGAGGATTCCGGCCGGTAGTGCGTAGTCGCGAAGATCGGCGTCATACCCCAGGCGCACATTTGCCTCGACGGTGTCCACGCCTTCATCCTGCAGTTCGTAAGCCTTGAGTTTGCTCATCAGACCGATGCCGCGGCCTTCTTTATCTTCGTAAATGATGAATCCGTACTCGCTCATTCCCACCTGCTCCAGCGCAATTTCCAACTGCTCGCGGCAATCGCAGCGGAGGGACGCAAAAACATCCCCGGTGAGGCACTGGGAATGGATGCGCACCAGCGGAACCTTATCGGGATCGGGCTCCCCTTTGATCAGCACCACGGCGGTGTCTTGGGCTGATCCGTTTGCCAGCCGGAATCCGCAGATACGAAACTGCCCGTAGCGGGAAGGGAAGTCAGCTTCAGCTACTTTTTCGACCGGAATTAATTGGATTGTAGATAATGAATGCGGCTTAGAAGATTTCATAACTCAAGTTGTTATTATAATGAACCGGGCTAGTACGCACAAGCAGAGTGGGCCCAGAGCGATGCGCGGATCATCGAAAGGTTGAGAATTGGAAAGCAACGCCAGAGAGCTTTTGTTATTGGTGCTGCTCGTCAAAATACTGGCGGCTGCATCCATCGCCAGCATTCTGGCCAGGTCCGCGTACTTCAAGCGGCTTTTGTTCAAACCTGTAAAGACCATCAAAGACCAATTGATCTTTGGGCTGTGGCTCGGCATCCCGCTCCTTACCGGCGCTGCGCTGCGCGTTGTCCTGAAATACCAAGCTCCGGAATTGAGCCTGGAGGGCGCAGCTTTGGCAGGCGTTCTGTGCGGACCGGTAGCTGGACTAGTGGCGGGAGGACTAGGGGCGGTCCCGGCAATGCTGCATCATGAATACCTGGCGCTTCCGGTCTACGTTAGCGCCGGTGCGTTGGGCGCGTTTGCGCGGCAGCTCGCTCCTGATAAGAGTTACATCTGGCACTTTTCGCCGTTTTTCGATCTCAACATTTATCGGTGGTTTCGTAAACGTTTTGGGTACCCTCGGGGCGATTGGCAGATGTTTTTTTTCGTGTTGCTGATCGTGATGGAGGCGGGACGCATTCTACTCGGGAGGGCTTTCCCGGGCCGCTTATTCTACGTCCATAGCGGTTCACCGCCGGTGGAGATCGCCATCTGCCTGGCGACCATTGCGTCTGTCGCCATGCCCATAACCATCTGGAAGAATACTCGCAACGAGATGCTACTCGAAGAGCAGCAGCGGCTGCTGATGCAGGCCCGCCTGAGCGCGCTCACCGCCCAGATCAATCCGCACTTTCTGTTCAATACGCTGAACTCGATCGTCTCTCTGGTGCGCTCGGACCCGGACACGGCACGCATGGTGATTTTCAAGTTGTCCAATATCCTGCGGCAACTGCTTCGCAAGAACGAGACCTTCTCGCCTCTCCGGGAAGAGCTAGCGTTTGTGGACGATTATCTCTCCATTGAGGTCATTCGCTTCGGCGAGCAGAAATTGAGGATTGTGAAGGAAATTGACGCAGAGACTTTACCGCTCATGGTACCCAGCATGTTGCTGCAACCGATCGTCGAAAACGCCATTCGCCATGGGCTTAGTCCCAGGGTGGAGGGTGGCGTCATTCAGATTCGCAGCTTCCGTCAGAATGGCTTTTTGGAACTGGAAGTTCGCGATAATGGCGTTGGGATACCGCCGGTCAAGCTCAAAGATATCTACGGGCAGGGAATCGGCATCAGCAACGTACAGGAGCGGCTGCGAGTCCTTTACGGCTCCGAATTCAGCATGCAGATTTCAAGTCCTCCTGAAGGTGGCACCTCGATCCTTATCGGAATTCCGCTGCTGCACAATTGAAATGCCCCCATGTTCAACATATTGAACAGTGTTATGGCCCCATTGTGTCATTCGACTCACGGCAGGGGCATCTGACGCATTGTGCCTACTCTCATTGCCGACTTAGCATCCGCGTAAGTTGTAGTCTTGCTGATAAACCCGCCGGCATTCCGTTTTTGGTACGCGACATGCGACTTAGTTTAACTAATACTGATTGCAACCACATTAGCGCGGAACAATGACCAAACTGACTGGGACTGCGGAAAAGGCAAAGAAAGTACGGGGGATCGTTCACATCAACAAGAACCGCTGCAAGGGATGCGGATTTTGCATCGAGTTCTGCCCGCCATCTGTACTGGAATTTTCCGACGAATTCAATGCGCAAGGATATCATCCGCCACGTCTGGCGGATGGGGACGGGTGTACCGGCTGCGATCTCTGCGGCATGTATTGTCCTGATTTTGCCATTTATGCCGTCATGATCAAGAACCGGCAGCAGGGCAGTGCGGCGCATCACGACGCGGTGTAAGTAAGGGGGAATCGGCCGGTGGAAGCGGATCCGGTTGGCGTACTCACGGGAATTCATTTTCTCGATGGCGATCAAGCTTGCTGTGAAGGTGCGTTGGCGGCTGGCTGCCGTTTTGCCGCCGGCTATCCAATAACACCCTCGACCGAGGTTGTAGAGCGGTTTGCGCAACGCGTACCGCAAGTCGGCGGGATTTTCGTGCAGATGGAGGATGAACTGGCCTCCTCCATGGCGCTGGCCGGAGCGGTATGGGCCGGCGCGAAAGCCTTCACGGTTACTTCCGGTCCTGGCTTCTCGTTGATGATGGAGTATGTCGGCTACGCCGCCATGACTGAAACTCCCTGCGTAATCGTCAACGTGCAGCGCGGCGGACCGTCTACCGGCTTGCCTACCCTTCCCGCGCAGGCTGACATGATGCAGGCGCGCTGGGGATCGCATGGCGATTACCAGATCATCGCGCTCTCGCCGAATTCGCCGCAGGAATGCTTCGACCTTACCGTTGACGCCTTCAACTTCGCCGAGCAGTATCGCGTTCCCGTGTTTGTGATGATGGATGAATGTGTCGGTCACATGACCGAAAAGGTTGTCATCCCATCGCCATCTGAGATTGAAATCGTGCCCCGCCGCTTTACCAGATTGCCTCACGACAAATACCTGCCATTTCGCGCCGGGGTCGACGGCGTTCCGGAGATGGTTCGCGCTGGAGATGGATATGGGATCCACGTCACCGGGCTTACTCATGATGAGCGGGGCTACCCATCGACCAGCGCGGAAACACAGCGGCAACTCGTGGATCGCTTGATGAACAAGATTCGTCAGCACACGGACGAGATCGTGCGTTACGAAGAAAACGCGGTGGAGGACGCAGACGTAGTCGTAATCGCGTACGGCATTACCGCGCGCGTGGCGATGCACGCGGTGCAAATGGCCCGTGAGCGCGGCGTCGCGGCCGGCTTGCTGCGGCCCATCGTCGTCTGGCCTTTCCCGGAGAAACGCATCCGCGAGTTAGCAGCGCGGACGCGAGCCTTTGTAGTACCGGAGATCAACTACGGCCAGATTGTGAATGAAGTAGAGCGCGTTGTTGCCGGCCGTGCTCCGGTTCAGCTAATCCCCGGCGCAGGCGGTGCAGTCCACCACCCGGAAGACATATTGGAGGCGATCATATCTCACGCTTCCGCTGAGGTAGCAAAATGAGTCTCACGGTAGAAGCGCCAGTGCAAGCCAATCCGGTTGAGGCTTTCGTCCGTACGGAGCGAATTCCGCACGTGTGGTGCCCGGGTTGCGGTATCGGGACCACCGTAAATTGCTTTTCTCGCGCGCTTCAGCAATCCAAACTGGATTTGGAGAAGGTCGTCGTAGTCTCCGGGATTGGTTGTACGGGGCGCGTCGCCGGCTACGTTAAGCTCGATTCGTTTCACACCACACATGGCCGCGCGATTCCTTTCGCCACTGGCATGAAACTTGTGAATCCGGAGCTGACTGTCATCGTCTACAGCGGCGACGGCGATTTGACCGCGATCGGCGGCAATCACTTCATCCATGCCGCTCGGCGTAATCTCGATTTGAAAGTCATCTGCGTCAACAACTTCATCTATGGAATGACGGGAGGTCAGGTGGCTCCGACAACGCCAGTGGGCGCGATATGTACCACGACCCCCTACGGCTCATTCGACGAGCCGTTCAATCTCCCCTTTCTGGCCGAATCGGCAGGCGCAACCTACGTGGCTCGTTGGACGGCTTTTCACGTCCGGCAAGTGACGCATGCCATGACCGAGATGATGCGCAAAAAAGGGTTCTGCTTCCTGGAGATTCTTTCCCCTTGTCCGACACTTTACCAGCGCCGCAACCGGCTCGGCGATGGTTTGGAAGCAATGAAGTATTACAAAGATCAGAGCGTAGTCCGGCACGGCGCGAATACCAAAGAGATTGCGATCTCGTTTCAAGGACCTATAGTCGTGGGTAAGTTCATCGATATTGAGCGGCCGGTATTTCTCGAACGTATGAATAAACAACTGACCCGCACGTTAGATGCAGAATACGCGGGCTGTGTAGGTGAGAATGTCTGCGGTTGAACTTCAATTCGGCGGCTTCGGCGGCCAAGGCGTGATTCTGGCCGGCATGGTCATCGGCCGCGGCCTCGTTCTTTACGAGGGCTACAACGTTTCATTGACGCAAAGCTTCGGTCCTGAGGCGCGCGGCGGAGCTTGCGGCGTGCAACTGGTGGTCTCTCGCGATCCCATTTTTTATCCGTACGTTAGCTGCCCACAAATACTCGTAACGCTCTCGCAGGAAGCTTACCGCAAGTTCTCACCGCAGATGCGAAACGAAGACGGCAGCATTCTATTGATCGAACAAGATTTGGTTCGGCCGGAGAAAATCCCGTCATCGGTGCGCGTTGCAGCAGTGCCCGCTATGCGGTTTGCTGAAGACCTGGGTCGCAAGATGGTGCTCAATATGGTGGTCGTAGGTTTTTTCGCTGCCGCAACTGGATTTATTAAACCCGAATCCGCACAACGTGCCATAGCCGAGTCCGTCCCTGAAGGCACTCAGGCGTTAAACCTGGCAGCGTTCCAAAAAGGATACGACTACGGTATCCAGCACTTGCCGCGCGTTTGCGCGTAAGCCGCTTCGTCGTTCGGCAGGCACAACCACAATCCGGGTTGCGAGCCGAAGCGAGCGGTACTGCTGAATTATGCGGCCGGAAATAAGCGGTGAATGGCTAAAAAGATCATCGCCGCAGTGAAGCCTGCGATTGGAATTGTCAGTACCCAAGCCCAAATGATAGTTCGCGCGACGCCCCATCGTACGGCACTGAAGCGCTGCACGCTTCCCACGCCCATGATTCCGCCAGCGATGGTATGAGTCGTAGAAACTGGTATTCCGGCGAGGGCTGTCCCCAGGAGGCTTGTCGCGGCGGCAGTCTCAGCGCAAAACCCGCCCACGGGTTTCAGCTTCGTGATCTTCATCCCCATCGTTTTCACGATGCGCCACCCGCCAGCCAGCGTGCCCAGGCCGATGGCCGCATGCGCCATCAGAACCACCCAGAACGGTATGTAAAAGCTGTCCAGAATTCCGGCCGTGAAGAGGACTCCCGCGATAATGCCCATCGTCTTTTGGGCATCATTCGTGCCATGCCCGAAGCTGTATGCAGCGGCAGAAAGCAGTTGCAGACGCCGGAAGTTGCGGTCCGCCCGTTGCGGGGACCAGCGATAAAAGAATCGGGAAACAGCGATCATGAGCAGCGCGCCGAGCGCCATACCGATTGCCGGTGAAAGAACGATGAAGGCGAGGGTTGGAATCCAGCCGCCCCACAGGATGACGCTCCAGCCCGCCTTTGCTATCGCCGCGCCTGCGTAGCCTCCAATCAGCGCGTGTGACGAACTGACGGGCAACCCATACCACCACGTAAATAAGTCCCATGCGATGGCTCCAAGCAGCCCTGCCAGGATGACGTGAAGATTCACCGCCTCCAGGCGGATCATGCCTTGGCCCATCGTTTTGGCGACGGCAGTACCGAATGTAAACGCGGCAACAAAGTTGAAGAACGCCGCCCATATTACGGCTACACGCGGTGAAAGCACTCGCGTAGACACAACGGTTGCGATCGAGTTGGCCGCATCGTGAAATCCGTTGATGAAATCGAAGATGAGGGCAATCGTGCAGATAGCGACAGCAAACCAGAAGATAGTCATCGTTATGTGCGGAGCCGCACCGCATTCGAATGCTGCTGCGAGTGCGGAGTGTGATCAGACTCGAATGGGCCCAAGGAGGTGATCTCAGGCAGCTTTCAAGACCACAGTTTCCAAAACGTTTGCCACGTCCTGAACCTTGTCAGTGGTGGCTTCCAGGACTTCGTAGATTTCTTTCCATTTGATGACTTCGATCGGATCAACAGAGTTTTCAAATAGGCGTGCTACGCATTCGCCTTTGATGCGGTCCGCTTCTTCTTCCAATTGCTGTAACTGCTGACAGTACTCTAGAATCTGATTTGGCTTGTGCAGCTCGGAAATGGCGCGGCAGAGGATGGAAGAGCAATGCACGATCACTTTTGAGAGTTGGCGCGCACCCGGAGGGATTTCCTTCACCTTATACGTGATCAGCCGTCCGGCCACGCCATCGATCAAGTCGAGAACGTCATCCAACGCCGAGCCGAGCGCGTGAATGTCTTCGCGATCGAACGGCGTGATGAAGGTCTGATTCAGCCGCATGATGAGTCCATGCGTAAGCTGATCGCCCTTGTGTTCAACAAATTTGATCTCCGTAACGCGTTTCTCCACGTCCACGTAATTTTCCAGGAGCGCCGCCAGCTTCTCAGCCGCATCCTGGATGTTGCTTGCTTGTTCGCGGAATAATTCGTAGAATTTCTGGTCGCGAGGTATTAGTTGCATAAAGTGCGGGAGTTCAGTCCTGTTTCATAAATGTGCCCCATGTAGCTCAGCCTCGGAAATCATATGCTACCCCTCGCCTGCATTCAAGCTCTGGGAGCAAGAGGAGCGAGAGTTTGGCCGTTGAAACTCCTCAGGATTCCCGTAATCCGCGGCCGAACGGCACGCACAGTCTGTGTGAAGACGCCGCCTTCTGCCGAACACGCTTGACAATTCTGGGCGCTATTCATTAGCGTGAGGGTTACAAGCCGCGGCGCTGAATGTTCCCGCTGAATCCGGATCCATGGAAGATATGCAAAGCACGTCACCGATTCGCACGATACTCTACTCCTGGTTTCGAGCCACACTGGTGTTGCTCGTCAGCATGGCTTGGTTCCACGCGTCCGCCGTGGCTGCGGAGATTCACGGGAAAGTGGAAGGGCCCTCCGGCGTTCTGCCAGGAGCAAGACTCACGCTTCTGCTACAAGGCCGTGAACTACAAACTGTAGTGAGCGACGAGCGGGGAGAATTCTCGTTCGAAAATTTGGAGACGGGGAATTACCAGTTGCAGGTGGTCTCCGCTCCGTTTGTGCCCATCATAAGAGATGTCTCCATTTCTGACGCGGATCGTAGCGAGGCGATGATTATTGCCATGGGGGCGCTGAACGAGAGCGTCACGGTCACTGCCGGCCGCATCCCCGTCGCGGTAACGGCCTCTACTTCAGAAGTGCGGATCATGTCAGGCGAAGATTTGAAGCGCATGCCGTATCAATCTCTAGATGACAGCCTGCGCTCCTTCCCTGAGTTCTCGTTATTTCGCCGTTCCAGCAGCCTCGTAGCGCATCCGACCACCCAAGGGGTATCGCTGCGCGGAATCGGTCCCAGCGGAGTCAGCCGCTCGCTGGTGTTGCTCAATGGCATTCCGCTGAACGACGCTTTCGGGGGATGGGTGTATTGGGATCGCGTGCCCCTGCTGCAAATCCAACAAACTGAGATTGTCAATGGCGGCCAGTCCTCGATTTACGGAAATTACAGCCTCGGCGGTGTTGTACAAGTATTGAAGAAGGAGCCGCAGCCAGCGACTTTGGAATTCCAGGCGCAAGGCGGAAGCAAGAAGGCCCGCGACTTTGAATTCGCAGGCTCGCATCGCGTGGGGCCGTGGGGATTCGGAGCGGCGGGTTCATTTTTCGACTTTGATGGTTATCCCATCGTGACGGCTTCCCAACGGGGGAGGGTAGACGTACCCGCATTTTCGCAGCATCAGGCACTGCGCTTTACGGTAGATCGTGCTCCAGTGGATGGCTCGCTGGTGTGGTCACTGGATGGAGGTTTGCTGAGCGAAGATCGCGGCAATGGCACTCCGCTGACTCCCAATCGCACGCGGTCCTTTGACGTGTCGACCGGCGTGCAGTGGTCGCTCGGGCCTGGCGACCAGCTTGAGGCGCGGAGCTTCTTCCGCCGTACCGTCTTCGCAGGTAACTTCTCCGCGGTGGCGGCGGACCGTAATACGGAGCGTCTTACAGTGCAGCAGCACGTCCCTTCCGCCGATGGCGGCGCGTCTCTCCAGTGGTACGGCACGCGCGGCAGAAACAGAATCGCGGCTGGTGCTGACATATGGGTCGTGAGCGGAATCAGCACGGAAAACGTGTTCGCTGCCACGGGCAGGGTAACCACGATTCGCCACGGAGGCGGCAAGCAATCGACCGCCGGCTTGTTCGCGGAAGAGAACTTCGCCATCTCGCCGCGCGCGAGTGTCGCCGTCGGAGCGCGGCTGGACTTCTGGAAGAATTTCGATGGTATGCAAGGCAGCTTTGCGCCGGGAACAACCAGGCTCACTGCGGCAGTCTCTGATACCAACAAGGTGGTATTCAGCCCCAGCGCAGGCTTCGCGTTCGACGCCACCTCGCGCCTCTCGCTGCACGGTTCGGTGTACCGTTCCTTCCGTGCGCCGACACTGAATGAGCTATACCGCAGCTTTACGGTCGGCAATGTCGTGACCAGTGCGAATACGGCGCTCACACCTGAACGTAGCCTCGGAGCCGAGTTCGGCGGGCGGCTGCGAATAACGGACCGTCTGCGCGCAGACGTCTCCGCGTTCGTAAATCGTCTGGAGCAGCCTGTGTCGAACGTGACGCAGCAGATTACGGCCACGCAGATTCTCCGCCAGCGCCGCAACCTGGGGAACGCCAGAATTTACGGTATTCAGAGTTCGCTCGCGTGGCAGCTTTCGTCAAAGATGCGGCTACAGGCCTCCTACCTGTGGGACCGGGCGAGTGTGACGGATTTCGCGGCAGACCGGAGATTGGTTGGCAAGCGCCTTCCCGGTGTGCCGGAGCACCGCGCTACGTTCGTATCGGATGTGTCGCTGCCATGGAATTTGCGCGCCAATGTGATTGGACGTTTCGTAGATCGTCAGTACGACGATGATCTAAACGCTCTTGTGTTAAACCGCTACTTTCAACTCGACGCTGAAATCTCGCGTTGGTTGGGAGAGTCGGCCCGCCTCTTTGTTGCGCTGGAGAACCTCACCGACACGAAGATCATCGTGTCCCGCACCCCGGTGGATTTCATCGGTACTCCCTTTGTGGCGCGAGCAGGGATCAGCTTCCGCTTACATCGAGGCAACAGTTTTTGACTCCCTTCTTCACCCTAGCCTCGACCCGTCTATGGTAATCGCGCCCAGGAATGTGGCTGCCGTGAGCACCACCCGTTTCGCTGCCGCAGTAACCACCCCGGATTTGGCGCCCAATTTTTCCATGGCGAAGTTCTGCCCCCGTAAAAAATACCTTCATGCGGACTTGATGACACACCGTAGGTCCTTATCGCTCTTGAACTTGATTGCAAGGGTTCTTTGGTTATAGACCTGCCAGTAACAAATCATGAAGCTTTCTACCGGCGGACCGTGTCCTTGGGTGAAAGGGAGTCGAATTCTAAGCTTGGAGAGCCGGAATTTTACTCAAGGGTGCCGGTCGATGAGCGCCACCAGCCAGTGAGGAGGAGGGAGGCAAGATGCTGTATTGGACTTTGGTGTTTTTGGTTATCGCGGTGATCGCCGGCATCTTTGGGTTCGGGGCAATTTCCATGGCGGCGGCCGGCATCGCTAAGATCCTGTTCTTCATCTTCTTGGTGCTCTTTGTGGTCAGTTTGTTGTTCCACCTTGGAAGGCGTGGGTCGGTGTAGCGGGGGTCGGCAGACCCCTGATCGTTAGCGGAATGCAATGAAGCACGAATGAAGGAGAACCGAGATGAGTTCCCCGACTAACCCACGCCCGAAAGGCCCGTTCCTGACCGACATTGAAGATATTCGCAAACGCGCGCGGATGCATCTGGAACAAGGCGCCGTCACGGATTCCTACAAAGGGGACCGCCAGACGGTTCTGAAACTGCTCAACGAAGCGCTGGCCACTGAAATCGTCTGCGTGCTGCGCTACAAGCGGCACTACTACATGGCTACTGGCATCCATTCGCAAGCCATCGCTGAAGAATTCCAGGAACATGCAGCAGAAGAGCAGGATCATGCCGACCGTATTGCGGCGCGTATTATCCAACTTGACGGCGAGCCGAATCTGAATCCGGAGGGGCTATTGTCCCGCAGCCACTCGGAGTACGTCGAAGGGGAATCCACTCTGGACATGATTCGTGAGGACCTGGTTGCCGAGCGCGTCGCCATCGAGTCGTACTCGGAGATCATTCGCTACCTCGGCGACAATGATCCAACAACTCGCCGGCTGATGGAAGACATTCTTGCCAAAGAGGAAGAACACGCTGACGAGTTGAAGACGCTTCTTGAGCGTGTCTCGCAGGAAGAAGCCCACCGCGAGTCGGCCTGATTCGGGTTCGCTGCCTCTCAGGTGCCCGACAATAGCGCCGGATGCGTTCGAGTAGTCGCATTGGCACGACTGAAGGACGTGCGTTTCGATCTTTCAAGACTGAAACACTGCCGCCGAACCCCGCTGCGTAGGGATGCCTAGGCACAAGATATCCCCCCTGAGGATCGAGTTGGTGATCGAGTGCGATGGGAGCGAGCAGACAAAGTTGGAAGGGGAGACGAGGATTGAGCTGCTGAACGATCTGCCATGGGCTGAGG
>JACPPJ010000075.1 GCA_016191085.1 Acidobacteriota bacterium
AGCGAGATTCTTCCGAACGGCGAATCTCATCTTGCAGTCCCAGAACGATGCTTGCAGCATCCGCAATTTTCAGTGGTTTCATGCCTCCATGAAACCACATCTCATTATCATACGCAATTACTTATGACGCTGTGTTTAGCAATCATTCTCCAGGAACGCGAGGAGCGATACAAACTCGTTCAGCAAATGAAAGACCTGGACGAGCAGGCCGCAGAATCGCGCGTTGGCAAGAACCGCGCCGCGCTGATGAAGATCAATTATGATGAGAAAAAAACAGATCGATGAATACCGCAGCCTTCTGAACCTCAACAAGATTAGCTATAAAGAATTCCAGGATGCGGAGACCGCCATTGCGCTCAATGCCGAGCGCGAACGCATGGACGCGGTGAAGACTTATCCAGGTGCCCGGCGTTTCACCGGAGCAGGTGTTTGATTGGCTGTGCAAGAAGAGCGGCCTGGAATTCGATAAGGTGATTTTGGAGCGTGGGAAAAAGAGCGGCACTGAGTCAGACGATTGCATTCACATCCAGTACAGATCTCAGAATGCCAGCCGTTTGGCGTTTATTGGCTCTACACACGGCGCGGGCGGGTTGAGGTAAGCGGATGAGCAACGCGCGGCATCAGGGGGCAAATAACGGGCGTACCGCGAAGGTTCGTTCTTCCGAGAAACGGAATGGCAGCGGCGCTTTGCTATGGCGCAAGCCACCATTTCGCTGCCGCTGCTGTGGGCATCCTTGTTATGGGAAGCGATGCAGTGTTTGTATTCACGGCGACTGCAAGCGGTGCGAGACGGCTTACAAGGGTCGGCGCAACAGGGCTAGAAGTAAGTTTGGTGAAGCTGTGAACGGCCCGTTCACTGTGCCCGCAGAAACCTGGCTGCCTGGCCGCCACTCCGAGCGATCATGACAATGCCTTTGCTGAGCAGGCGGTTGAATGTCTCCTGATCCATACATGCGAATCCGGCGCGACGTCCCAGAGCGTCCGCAAGAACCCGCCCGGCTCCATCCATAGCTTCGCGAAGCTGCAACTGCCCACGGAACCAACAGGCGCATCTATTCAAAGATGACCGCAGAACCTTCTCGCCGGTCTTCTCTTTTACATCAGCAATGATCAATACCTCACGTCTGCGGCTCGCGATTCCAGCGGAATCTGAGTTTCCTTAATCGGGCGGTGGCCGGGAGCCTTTCGGACGAAGGAACTGTTGGAGCTTTGCCGTGATTTGACCCGGAGTTTTGAGCCAACATTCCCAAATTATGAGAACCTTCCATCCCCGCTGTATCAGCGCGCTCACCTGCTGACCATCACGCTCGCGGTTTCTGGTGCGTTTTCGTTCCCAGTATTCGATATTGCTTCCTGGCGCATTTTTGCCTTGCCGACATGAGTGCATGTGCCAAAAGCAGCCGTGAACGAAGATAATTTTTTTATGTCGTGGAAAGACCAGATCGGGTTTTCCTGGAAGAGAGCAATCGTGCAGCCGATAGCGATAACCTAACGAATGAACCAAGCGGCGGACCGCTATCTCTGGTGAGGTGTCCTCGGCTTTAACAGCGGCCATACACTCGCGCCGTTGCTTCGCGGTAAGGTTATCAGTCATTTATCTGTTTCTTCTGGACTCTCATCGACGTGTTCGGTGGCGGCAGCCGCCGGTCTCTCGATTTGCAACTTCGGGAACTCGACCTCGCCGTCGGTTAGTGTCATCAGAAGGGTTCCATGTTTCTTGACCCACCCGTACGGAATGTTCTTCCGGTACCTTTGCTGATATGGGAAACCTTGGGTAATCAGCGAGAAAAGCCGCCCTCTTCGGCGCAGAACGTTCATTCCACCAATCTAGCCGAATGGTTGCGATTTGTCCCTCGTGCTCGCGTCCGCGCGCCGCAGAAAAGTTTTCAAATCGCGAACCGTGACGGCAACTCCCTTATGAAAATTTCTTGAAGAAAGCAACTCCTCTAGCGCTTCTGTGGCGAAGTCAAGTTCCTCGCCAAGGCAGCGCTCGATGCGCCAAAGTGCATCCCAAGAATGCATCAATCCCAAGACTGCCAACTGTAAATCGGCGAGCAACGCAACTCGCTTCTTCAATAATTTCTGATGAAAGAGGTCCTTCTTCCGAACGCGTTGGCGAATGACACGCTCTTTCCGCGTTACGTTCTGAATCGTCTGCTTGGCTCCAACTTTCATACCTTTGCTGTCCAATTGATTTGTATTGTTTTCTGTTCGACTCTGCTGAACGCGAGTGTTCCGCTCAACGGGTCCCGATAGATTTCGTGGTATGGATTTTCTTTGAAATTCTTGACGACCACCAGAAAAAATCTGCCCCTCAATATTGATGCGACTGAATGCTCTTTGCTGGTTAAGGCGATCATGCCGGTCGATTTGGCAACACCCTTCACTTCCACCCCATAAAACGTGTTGGGCGAGGTGAGTCGGAAATCAAAACCGCAACCGAGCCTAGTCGTGTCTTCTAGCTCAAAATCCTTAAACAGTTGAATTTCTTGGTATTTGGATTTGAAATACTCTTCGGCCGCTTGCCCGGTTATCAGCCGACTTGCAAAAGATACCCCTGCTCCTTGTTTTCTCTCGACCTCTTCCATCAGCAGATCGAGATCATGTTCTTTGTAGACTATTTTCTTTAAGAGACTTGTAAACTCCCGCAGGTTCAAGCCGCCGAATGAATCATAAACGGCTTTGCAATAATGCCTGGTCGGTCTCTTGTGCCAACCCTTCCTGCTGTTTGGGAACAAAGGATCGAATTCGTCTCTGTAATTCTTTATGGATGCCGCCCGTACTCCTAACGCTGATCCGATTACATTAAACGCTTCGACAAAGCTGTCGAAACCGAGTCGTCGGAGTCCTTCAGAATCAAATTTGGAGAGATATAGCCCAGCCAGTATCGGTTTCTCTCATAGGGACAGTCTTTTCATGGCGCGGTCAGCGCAGTTCTAACCAGACCTGACGGGTGAAAGGGCTGCGAAGGGACTGCCTGGGTCAGACCTGTAACGTCCACCCTGTGGTTCACGGCGATTACGAATGCGCGCGGCCTACTCTGAGGGACGAAAAGCTCAGCGTCGATCACGACCGCCCCAACACGATATCCTAGCTGGCGTAGTGCCTGGTAAGCACGGCGGAAATGTCTGCCCTCGTGCGCTACCACGAAGCCGACGACGTTTTCCGCAACGACGATTGGCGGAAGCTTCTTCGCCCGGTGCATGTCAGTCAGCACACGAATCCATTGCCAAAAAACGCCTGAGCGAGTACCAGAATTGATTCCATTCAGGTTGCCAGCTAGGGAAAGGTCCTGGCAGGGAAATGATGCCCACGCTAGATCAGCCGTTGGTAAGCCGGTTCCGCTGACCTCTTCTATGTCTGAGGGGCAGAAAGTATCCTCTGGATGATTCACTTCGTAGACGGCCCGCTTTTTCGGGCAGTTATCATTCGCCCAAATAGTTTCGAACTCCGGCTGTAACCCTAGTCGAACGAGACCGCTTCCGGCGAAAAAATCCAATGCTTGGAACATGGCTTTCGCTACTCTACTGATCTGGCCGTACCCCGTCAAGTTGCTCTGGAGCGCAGCGGCGGAGGATATCGAGGTTGTCGCCGTAATAGAGCGTGTTCATGGAGGAGGTAGTTTACCACCGCGCCCCAACCGAGTACGCGAAAATAGCACAATGTGCCGCGCCGGTGAATGCCTCACAACGCGCCGATACGGCAGTGTTACCTTCGTGTCTGTGCTTGAAAAGGGCATGGCTTCAGCCATGCCGAAAACGGCGCAAATGGTACGGCTTTAGAGTGCGTGTGACAACGTCAAATTTGCGGAAGGGCACGACTTCAGTCGTGCCGTAAGTCGCGCCATCAATTCGGCTTTAGCCGCTGAGGTAAGCCATGGAAAGTTGTCACACACACGCTTTGGCCGCTGAGGGCGTGAACCTCAGGGCCTAAAGGCCCAACTAATCTGCGCAGTTGCGGCACGGCTGAAGCCGTGCCCTTACCCCGCTTTGCCAAGGCACCCTCTACCTTGCCTTGATTCGCTTCTCTCCTTTGGCTAGATTGGTAGCGACCGATGGGTTTTGAAGAAAGTGATGCAATTTGCTTACTGCGGCTCGTCCTCTGGAGTCTGCCACTACAGTGGTGACCGCGCTCGGCGCGGTGGCGGTGCTGTTTTCCATCGCGGCGTCGCAAGCCCTGTTCGGGGTGGCGCTCGTCCTGCTGATTCTGTGCGCGATCCAGTCGCGACGGCGCCTTGAATTCAATCCCCGTATACTATTGCCCATCCTGGGATTTATCGTCTGGACCTGTCTATCGCTGATATTTTCTGACGCGCCGGTCTCGGGCCTGCCGCAGATTCGGAAGCTGGTGATATTCCTCGTTATTCTAATCGCGTACAACGCATTCGGCAGCCGCCGTGAACTCCAGTGGACCTTTCAGGCTGTAATCGCCGCTGCGGCGCTGGTCTCGCTCTGGGGCGTCGGACAATTCGTCCGCGGTTACCTTCAACTTGCGCGGGCGGGTCTGCCGTTTTATGAAAACTATGTCACGCACCAGATCAGCGGGTTCATGAGCCACTGGATGACCTACGGCGGACAGTTGATGCTTGCCGTTGTGTTGCTCGTTTCATTGTTGCTTTTCTTTCAGCCGGGGCCGGATAGCTCAACCGGCGACGCGGCGGGCCGGCCATCGACGGGGGAAATGAGCCCGTGGTGGTGGCTTTGCATTCTTCCTTTGGTGGCTGCATTGCTGGGAAGTTTTACCCGAGGTATCTGGCTGGCGACGCTTGCGGCGATCACTTACCTCCTGGCGCGTTCCCGCCAGCCGGTACTCTGCATGGCCGTTCCCGCTGCAGTGGTATTCCTGTACCTGCTCTCGCCAGCCTGGCTCCGCGAACGGCAGCGGTCCATCTTCGACGTGGAGACGGACTCCTCCAACCGCGCGCGCATTGTCATGCTTCGGACCGGCATCAACATGATCAGAGCTAATCCCATCTTCGGGGTGGGGCCAGAGCGCGTCGGACCGGAGTTCCTCTCGTATAAACCCGCGTCGATGGAACTGCCACCGGGCTGGTACGGGCACCTGCATAACACTTACCTGCAGATAGCGGCCGAGCGCGGTTTGCCATGTCTATTGTTGCTGTTGTGGTTCTTTTTTGAAGTGTTGCGTGAGGGACTTGCGCTGGGGAGGGGTCGCTCCGCTGCTGTCCGCGCCATGGGGCATTGCGCGGTTGCACTCACCATCGCGCTGATGGTGGGAGGTCTGTTCGAATTCAACTTCGGCGATTCGGAAGTGCTAATGCTTTATCTGTTCCTGATATCAGCAGCCTTTGCATGGCCGCGCCTGCCCAGCGCCGAAGCGGCGGAACATAACGCGTCACGCGCGGCGGCAGCAGCGAAGATGCCATTATGAGCGATCGAATACGCGCTGAATTTAACCAGTGGGCTCTGGACGGGCGCTCGGCTCAACTGGAGGCGCATCACCACGCGTTCGTCCAGCAGATGATCGAGAAGATGCGCATCCAGCCTCGCGAGCGCATCCTGGAAATCGGTTGTGGCGAGGGCTGGGCCAGCCGTATGTTGGCAAAGCTGGTGCCCCAAGGCATGGTAGCTGGACTCGATGCCGCCGATGAGATGATCCACAACGCCCGCCTGCAATCCACCGCCTTCGAGAACCTCATGTTCATCTGGGGAGAGGTCGAAGCAATCCCGTGGCAGGAAAAGTTCTTCACGCGCGTTGTATGCGTGGAGTCCTTCTACTATTTTGAAAACCCGGAACAGGCTCTTAGGGAGATTTACCGGGTCTTAGCCCCGGAAGGCTCCGTCTGGATACTGAATCACATCTCGAAGGAGAATGAACTTTCGCTCCGCTGGGTCGCGGAGCTAAACGTCCCTGTGCGCGTCATGAGCGCCGAAGAACATGGCGCTCTGTTCGAACAGGTTGGCTTTAGCGATTTTCAGCACGAAATGCTGCCGGATCTCTCTCCACCGCCACTGTCAAGCAAGACCTTTCCCAATCCCGCCGAACTTCAACGCTTCCGTGAAACCGGCGCCCTCATGATGCACGCTACGCGGAAGTGACAAGTGACGAATCAGGAGAAAGCGGTCAGCACTCAGCGCTGAGGGCTGATAGCCGATAGCTGTTCCTCACGCTGCTTTCACCTGATTGCAGATATTCTGGTAATATTCGCGTCCGCGCTGGTACCCTCGGCGGAAAGGTTCTTCGACATCGTCGTGCGGATAACGGCGTTTGAGTTCTTCCAACTCAACGACCAACTCTGTCAGCATCTGATCGTATTCTTTGCAGCGGTTGCGCGCGTGCAGCGCCGCTTCGAATCCCATCCGGTAGAACTGCTCATCAGCGTTGAAGTTCCTGCCCAGCGGCGAGTAGTGCTCTTGTTCAGCGCTGCGTAGACCGATCCACCACTGCTGGCGCGCCGCATCCACGCTTTCTGCGCCCTCCGCAGTCAGGAATTGGCGGATCGCTTCAGCCGAATCGTCGTCTTCGGCCGTTACGATGATGACGCTGCGGCCTTTTCTCAAAGCGTCTTCGTAGACAAACAACTCGTCTTCCGGAAGACCCGTGGTGGTGGCGTTCTCCAGAGCGCCTCCAGCGGCAACGCCCACGCCTGCTCCAGCAGCCCCGAGGACAACTGAGGCCAGAGCGCCAATCGCGAAGACCGGCCCCACGCCAGGAATGGCAGCGGCCAAAGCCATGCCGGCGTGCGCTCCGCCGGCCGTGCCAACTGCCGCGCCGACCACTCCTCCCAGCGCCTTGCCCATTCCGGGCTGCTCGGTGGGGCTGACAGGCACTGAGGCAGTTGCTCCGGGCTCACCAGGAAACAGCAACGTCACGCGATTGCGGGAGACGCCGATCGATTCGAGGTTCCCCGCCACATGTTCGGCATCAGCTCTGGTTGCAAGGACTCCGGTAACAGTCTTCATCGCTCCCTCCTCTTCATTAGTGTTTTGATGATGCGCGCCATTCCTGAAATTGCACTTAATTTCGCGCAGGGTAAACAGATACAACCTGCCGTGTACTTGGAGCAGGGCAGCTAATGCGCTCTTTTATGAGGCCGTTTAGGATGCCTGCGTAATCTATCAATATAGACCTTCGGTCAAGTTGGACAGCCGGCGGTATTGATTGCTGCCGGGCTAGGTGTCAGGAATCAATGAGTTGCGAAGGAGGCGGTCCAATGAAACGTGTGGCGATGTTACTTGTGTTCACTACGGCGCTGTGCCCGGCGCTTTTCGCTCAGGATGAAGACGAGTTGAACCATGGCACGGTAGGGATTTACGCCGATTATTTCCGGCTTCGGGACGTCGCGAGCGGAAATTTCTGGGGGCTCGGCGCGAGAGCTTCGTTCAACGTCCACGAATTTGTGCAGCTTGAAGCCGAGATGAACTATGACTTCGAACGCTCGGTAACTGAGGGGTTCACCCGCACGACGCCCGGAGGAGTGTTAGTCACTCCAGGCCTCCCCCTCGATTTCAGCCGGTCGGGTTTGCGGATTTTGCACGGTCTGTTCGGACCGAAAATTCAGTCCTCTGGCGCGCTGCGCCCATTCATCGTGCTCAAAGGCGGGTTCATTAATTTCCGGTTCGATGACCGCCCGGCTACATTCGGCACGTTCTTCAGTTCGTTGGAAGACGTTCGCTCCAACAACGTGAACGGTGTCTTCTATCCAGGCGGCGGCATCGAGATGTATGCAGGGCCCATAGGACTCCGCCTCGAGATCGGCGACGAAATGTATTTCTCGGACGGCGCCAAGCACAACCTGCGAATCGTCTTCGGTCCGCAGATTCGGTTCTGAAGATCGGCAATCGGAATTCGGAGTTCGGGATTCGGCTGGGCTCAACCCGCATCCCGAACTCCACTCCGCGCTTTGATCCGGCGGCCTCGTGAATATACCCGCTTGCCTAGTGTATCCTTACAACATCCTGAACAGCTTGGATGGACGGTCGAAAGCATGAGTACCGCGTCGCGTGAATTTCAGATCATGGTGAAGCCCATCGGGCCCGTTTGCAATCTGGATTGCCATTACTGTTATTACCTCGAAAAGACGGAGTTATATCCCAAGGGTGAGTCGTATCGCATGCCCAATAATGTACTGGAGAGCTACATCGTCCAGCACATCGCCGCCAGCCCGAAAGAGTTGATCTACTTCTCATGGCATGGCGGCGAGCCTACCGCTTTGGGCATAGATTATTTCCGCAAAATTGTCGAGCTCCAGCGCAAGCACCTGCCGGAAGGCCGCCGAACCATCAACGGCATTCAGACTAATGGAACTTTGCTCGATGAGGATTGGGCCCGATTCCTGGCGCAGGAACAGTTTGACGTCGGCCTGAGTCTCGATGGTCCCAAGGAGTTCCACGACGACTATCGCGTAACCAAAGGCGGCGGCAATACTCACAAGCAGGTGGTGCAGGCGTTCCGGCTTTTGCAGCGCCACAATATTCAGTACAGCGTGCTGTGCGTGGTGAACAACCACAACGTGCACTACCCGCTGGCGGTGTATCGCTTCTTCAAGAATCTTGGCGTAAGATACCTGCAATTCCTGCCTATAGTCCTGCGCCGGCCCGACGGAACCCTTGCTCCTGAGAGCGTTCCCTCTGAGCCCTACGGCCGTTTTCTATCCGAGATTTTCGACGAATGGATTCGCAACGATGTGGGGCGCATCGGGATGCAAAACTTCGAGGAGGCGGCGCGTCCGCTGCTGGGCAGGGAGCACGTCCTCTGCATTTTCAGAGAGACCTGCGGCGATGTGCTCGCCATGGAGCACAACGGCGATCTGTTCTCCTGCGATCACTTTGTGAATCGCGCGAATTTCTTGGGGAACGTCATGCAAACGCCGCTCGTGGAAATGCTGGAAAGTGAGCAGCAGCGAGGGTTCGGGAGAGCCAAGCGCGATACGCTCCCGCGCTATTGCCGCGGGTGCGAAGTGCTCGACATGTGCAATGGAGGATGCCCGAAAGACCGGTTCATCAACACTCCGGATGGCGAAGCGGGGCTGAATTATCTCTGTGCCGGGTACAAGAAGTTCTTCACGCACAGCCGGCCGTATCTGGCGCAGTTGGCCCGCTTCTGGCAATTGGGCCAATCATTGGATGGATTGATGGAGCTGGTTCGCGCCGGTGATGCCGTGGCTTCCACTCAGGCCGGACGCAACGACCCCTGCCCCTGCGGGAGCGGCAAGAAATATAAGAAGTGCTGCATGGGAAAACCGCAGCGCGTGTAGCGGATTGAAGACGTGCCCGGAGACCCTGCGGGCTCAGGAGAAGAGACCGCGGATCTTGCCGAACAGCCCCTTGCCGCCTTCGGTCAATTTGGGCAACTCGCCGTCGTCGAGCCAGATGCCATGGCAAGCGGGACAAACGTCCACGGCAATTCCTTCGAGATGTTCCTCGGAAAGGCTCGTACCGCACTTGGGGCAGTGCATGAAGTGCAGTTCCCTAAGCCGTTTTTTTTCTTCCTCGACCACTTCCTGTGCGCGCTTCGCCTGCAGTTCCAGGCGTTTTTTGATTTCCAACTTGGCAAAGTACTCGTCTTCTTGCTCACTAGGCTGGACAGGCATCGCTTTCCTCACATGTTTGCATTAATCTTGCAGCAGCGGAATCGTCTTTGGATCAGGAGCCTTCGGGAACGTTTGCACGTAGGCGTAGATGTCCGCCATTTCCTGGTCGGACAAGCTCTTGACGGTATACGGCGGCATCTGCGCTTTGGGGTGCCGCACGTATGCCGCGAAAGCCTGGTAATTCAATATTGACGGTCCGATGCGCGGCCCGGCTGGACCGCCGCCGTGCGCGACGCGCCCGTGGCATTGGTAGCAACCATAGGTTGTGTAGATTTTTTTTCCATTCTTCACATTCCCTGCGGGAGTAGCCTTTTGGGCGGGAGCCTGCGCGATCGCAACGGAGGAGAGCAAGAGCAGCGCGGCGGTGCTCAGTGCCGTCGAACGGGTTGCAGCGGAGTAATTCACGTTCATCATCATCCCCCTTTAGCGCGGCTGAGTGACTACGTCTATGAGCGCCGGTTCGCCTTTTGCAGCTACCGCAACAGCACGCTTCAGAGCGGGTCCGAGGTCCTTGGGGTCCGTGATTGGTCCTTCGGCATACCAGCCCATGCTCTGCGCGAGCTTGGCGTAGTCAATATTCGGATCATCAATGGTACTCCCGATGTGAGCCGTGTCCACACCGCGGCTGTGGCGGTTGGCCATGCGCTGGATATGCATAACCTCCTGGTGATAGGCGCGGTTGTTGTGCATCACGTTCAGCAGCGGTATGCGATGGTGGGCCGCGGTCCAGAGCACTCCGGGAGCATACATCAGATCGCCATCGTTCTGAATATTGACCGAGAACCGCCCATGTTTCTTATTGGCGAGCGCCGCACCCACCGCTGCCGGTGAACCATATCCGACGCCCGCCGCACCCGAACCTCCGATGTGCTGGTGGTACTTGTCAAAATTCCAGAGGCGAGCAGGCCAGCCGCTGCCGTTACCTGCAACCAGTGACCAATCTTTGTCTTTGATCTGCGCCCAAAGCTCAGCGCATAGTCGCGCCAGACTGATGGGGCTCGCATCCCAACCCCAGGCGGCCTCTGCCCGTGCGCGCTCGACACTCTGGTGCTGAGCCGCCGCTAACTTGGAGCCGCGATCCTGGAAAGCGCGTTTGCGATCCGCCGTGGTTAGCCGTTTGACCTCTTCAATGAGAGTGGGCAAGGTCGCCTCGGCATCGCCCGAGATAGGCAGGTCGGTTTCCGGGAAGCGCTGAAAATCTTGGTAGTTGCTCTTGATGTAAAGTTCCATCGCAGAGATGCTGATGAGCTTGGCGCCAGATTTCACCAACGAGCGCGAACTGCGCGTCAGTTGATCCCGAACGCTGTGGGTGGCTCCCCAGAAGTCGGCGACTTCCAGCGCGAGCACTACGTCGGCGCTTCCCAAAACGGCTGCGCGGCGGTCACTTTGATTCAGCGCGTGTCGCGACGGAAAGTTCATGCGACCGCCCTGATCTATCACCGAAGCTTGCAATCGTTCGGCGAGCTCGACCAGATACTTCATCCCCGCCTGTGTGCGTGCGCACCGGTCCGCGATGATGACCGGATTTTCGGCTGATACCAGCAATCTGGCGGCTTCAGAGACAGCGCCAGAATCTCCCTGAGGCGGCGTGGTGAGCGAGAGTTTCGGTATGCGCAATTTCTCGCCGGGATCGATTGCTCTTTCCTGTAATTCGCTGTCCGCTACCAGCACCACCGGTTCCATCGGAGGCGTCATGGCGATCTTGTAGGCGCGCGCTGCGGATTCGGCAAAGTGGGCAAGCGAGATCGGCAGGTCGTCCCATTTGATATAGTCGCGCACCATCAATGCGGCATCTTGGACGCTGTGGTACCACTCCACGCCTGGCCGGCGCATGGTGGCATCCATGGTGTTGCCCAGGATAAGGTACACCGGCACGCGATCGCAGAATGCGTTGTAAATGGCCATTGCGGCATGCTGCAAGCCAACTGTTCCGTGCGCAAACACCAGCCCCGGTTTGCCTTCAATTTTCGCGTAACCATGGGCCATCGCCACCGAGGATTCCTCATGGCAGCAGGTGAGCCACTCGGGATTCTTGTTACTGCCGTAATTGATAAACGACTCCTGCAAACCTCGGAAGCTGGAACCGGGATTGGAGAAAACGTACTCAAAATTGAGCGTTTTGAGAACATCAACCATGAAATCGGAGCCGGTGCGGTCCGCCGTGAGGACGTCAGCCTCCTTGGCTTCCGCCGGGGTGTCCGCCTTGGGCGCCGCCTCTTCAGCTTTCAGAGCCTTGGCGCTGCCTACCAGAGCCGCAGTGCCCGTGGCAGCAAGGCGTAGAAAATCGCGGCGATCAACACTGGATGTCGGAGGGCTGGATTTCTCGGATTGATATGAGTTCGCCATGGTGATCGCATCCTCCCACGGGCCGGCGAGTTTGCGGCGCGACCAACCATATACAAGATCCGCTGCCGCCGCAATTGTGCCGATAGTAATGGAAAGCACAGCGGAGTGTCAATTGATTGTGCAGAGGGCGGGATTGAAAAAACGGATTAGGCGGAGGCGGGAGCAACTTGATAGACTGCCGGTCGAAAAGTGGGTCGCCGGATCGGCTTACCTTCCGCATCGGCAGCTTGGGTCCAGACCGCTTTGGCTTAAGGTCGAGCCTATTCATGTGTCTCGCCAAGAGCGGCAACTCTTAGCCGCCACAAAAAATCCTTTATTCCGCATCGGGGCATCTTATACAATGAAGACGGGCGGGCTGGCGGAACTCTCCCTTGTGGATTCAAAGGGGAAATTCGATTGAGCACAGATGATAGCTTGGCCGGAATTCAATATTTCCCGGCGGCTTCGTCGTCCGCATCACGACTGCTCCGTCTGCACTCAAGTCAGAAGTCCAATCATGGAAAAAACGTGTCTGCCGTTAGGAGCGGCATTGGAAAGAGGGCAACATGAACCGCAAGCTCACGATTTCCCTGCTAGTTCTATGGTCTTTCAGTTCCATGGTGCTGAGCGCACAACGTCGCGATGACGGGGTCGAAGTCAAGATAGACGATCTGCAAGCCACGCCGGTTGGCGTCAGCATCACCTTGCGTTCTGCCGACTCGCGCGAAACGCTTCAAATGATGATCGGCTTTCCCGAGGGCCAATCGATTGCCCGCGCCATACGGAAGGAAAAAACCGAGCGGCCCATGAGTCACGACCTCTTCAAGGCATTTCTCGATCGCAACGGCTGGCACGTGCAGAAGGTGTTCATCAAAGATCTGAAGGAAGGTACCTTTATCGCGGATCTGACCCTTGAGGGAAAAGATCATGAGACTCAGGTTTATGATGCACGGCCCAGCGACGCAATGGCTATCGGTTTACGGTATGGCGCCAAGATCTTTGTGAACCGTCAGGTTTTTGAGCAGCAGAAGAAGGGCGAGGATCAGGAACAAGAGCAGGAAGATTTGCGGTCGAAACCGAAGCAGTTGAGGCTGTAAGCGCCAGCCAATTTGGACCACAGCACAGCATCCGTGCGGTGGCTACTTGGATTTGTGCCGTTTCCGGGCCAGCAGTTCTCGAGCTTTCGCAGCCGTTTCGAATACGAGCTGGCCCATTCTGGGATGTTCCGGTTCCAAGTCCACAACGATTCCGTGCTCTTGCAACGCCTCACTGCAAATGGGTCCAATTGACGCGACCACAGTGTCAGCCAATCCTCTACGCACTGCGTCCTCAAGTCCACCTTCAGCGGCCACTTGCATCAAGTGATGCACTTGCGTGGCGCTGGTCGTTAACAGAATGTCAATTTTCCCCTCCGCAATTGCACGAACAGCTTCCCGCAGCGGTTGCAGATTGCCAGGCAGCGCCCATTGGTAAACAGGAACGCTGGTGACCGCAGCGCCTTGCGCCTCTAGTTCACGGATCAGGTCCGTGTTCGATATGCCGTATTCCTGGATAGCGATGCGCTTGCCTTGAAGAGCATGCAGCGTGGGGTGCTCCGCAAGCGCCTTTAAAATGTCACGCCACGTATTTGGTTCGGGTACGGCGATGGTCACGGGCACCCCTAGTTGCCGCAGCGCAGCTAGCGGTTTGGGCCCTCGTGCGATGACCGATAATCCGGATACTGCTTCTACGATTTTCTGACGAGGTAGCTGGGTCTCAATGGCACCGAACAGTATCCGGGTCCCAACTCCGGTCAGGAAAATAACGACATCGAAGCGCTTCGCCAGAAGTTCTTGCGCAAACCGAAACGCGGCCGCGTTATCTTGCAATGGGACTTCGCGCATCGATGGCGCGCTGATCGCCTCGCCGCCGGCGTTTTCGATCAACTTCACGGCCTGCTCGGCATGACGGCTTTCGAGCGACAATACGCGCAAGCCTTCAAACCCGCGCTGGGTCGTTGCGGTTTCAGCCACACTACCTCCGCTGTAGAGATGGACCTTATTCCCTCTGCTATTCTACAACGAACAATATTCCGGCCCCCGCAATTCAACCTGTTCCCGCGGCGTGCTACGATTGAAAGCTGAGATTTTGCTATGTTGTCAGACAGCTTGAACGTGAGTAGCTCATTTCCCTTTATTCAGGCATGCAGGCGCCAGCCTGTAGCGCGCACGCCGGTGTGGTTTATGCGGCAGGCGGGGCGCTACATGAAAGAGTATCGCGATCTGCGCGCCCGGCACTCACTCCTGGAGATGTGCAGGACGCCCGAACTCGCCGCCGAGGTGACGTTGCAACCCATACGTAGGCTCGACGTGGATGCGGCAATCATCTTTGCTGATCTGCTCTTGCCGGCGCAGGCGATGGGCATGGATCTGCAGTTTGTGGAGCGCGAGGGCCCGGTGCTCTCCGGCGCATTGCGAGATGCCGACGCTGTTCGCAGGCTGAAGGACGTTGGTGACGGCGAGTTGTCTTATGTGGGCGAGGCGATTCGGATAGTGCGCCGCGAACTGGCGGGGAAAGTGCCCGTCATCGGTTTCTCGGGAGCTCCATTTACTCTTGCAAGTTACATGATCGAGGGTGGCGCGAGCCGTGATTTCGCGCAGACGAAAATAATGATGTACAGCGCCCCGGAGCTTTGGCGCGAACTGATGGAGAAGCTGGTTGCCGTACTCGCCGGCTTCCTGAAATCGCAAGTCGCCGCAGGCGCGGATGCATTACAGATTTTCGATAGCTGGGTGGGATGTTTAAGCCCTGGGGATTTCCGGCAGTACGTGCTGCCATACTCGCGCAGCCTGATTAGCAAGATTTGTGGTCTCGGTGTACCCATCATACATTTCGGTACGGGCACGGCCACGCTGCTGGAGTTGATGCGCGAGGCGGGCGGTGATGTCATTGGACTCGATTGGCGCGTCGAGCTCGACAAGGGTTGGGAGCGCGTGGGATACGATGTCGCTGTTCAGGGAAATCTTGATCCCGTGGTGCTGTTTGGCCCGCGGCACTTGATTGAACAACACGTTGATGTTGTCATGCGGGCCGCTCAGGGTCGCCCGGGACATATCTTCAACCTAGGTCACGGCATCCTTCCTACCACGCCTGTTGAGAATGTGCAGGCAGTGATTCAGATGGTGCACAGCTTTGAGCACCACACGCCAAACAGAGTCGCGTCGCTACGGGAGCGATAGCCGTATACGTTGTTCGCCATGTCTCAATCATCTCCCGAACCAATCAACGGTGTTCTTCTACTGGCTCACGGCGGCCCGGACTCTCTCGAAGACATTGAGCCGTTTCTGCGAAATATTCGCGGAGGGAGGGGATTCTCTCGAAAACTGCTGGAGGACATCACGGACCGTTATCGCCAGATAGGCGGGCGCTCTCCGCTGCTCGACATCTCCAGGCGACAAGCGCAAGCGCTTGAACGCGAGTTGAGCAGCAAAGGCCGATTCCGGGTGTATCTGGGAATGCGCAATTGGCATCCGTTCATTCGCGAAACCATGGAGGAGATTCAACGCGACGGCGTAACGCGGCTGCTTGCAATCTGCTTAGCGCCGCAGAATTCGCGCATGAGCGTCGGCCAGTACTTCGAGCACGTGCAGCAGGCCAAGAAGGAGCTCAACCTTCCGGTACCGGTTACATTTGTGGAGAGCTATCATCGCGAGCCGCTGTTGATCGACGCGTTCGCGGAGAAATTGCAACGGGCTATTACGGAATTTTCATCGGGTAACGGCTGTCCCGCGCCGGTAATCTTCACGGCTCATAGTCTGCCGGAAAAAATTTTATCCAATGGTGATCCGTATGACTCCGAAGTTCGCGAAACCGCCGCAGCCGTGGCCGCGCGCTGCGGGCTGGTGAATTGGCGTTTCGCATATCAGAGTCAGGGCGCAACTGCCGAGCCATGGCTGGGTCCTAAAGTGGAACCGCTCATCGAGGAAATCTCCAGCAGCGAGTGCGAGCGGGTCCTCATCGCGCCAATAGGCTTCGTCGCGGATCACGTTGAGGTGCTTTGGGACATTGACATCTATTTCCGCCGGTTTGCTCGCGAGCGTGGCGTCGAGCTGCGGCGAACCGAGTCTCTTAACGATAGTCCAGCTTTTATTCACGCTCTGGCCGAGGTGGTGCTAAAGGCAGAAACGTAATCCGCAGATTGCGCAAATTTCACAGATCTGGTTTGTCTCTGCGCAATCTGCGTAATCTGTGGATGATTCTGTGTATCAGGTCGTCATTGTAGGCGGTGGAATATCCGGTTTGTCGGCCGCCTACTTCCTAGAAAAACACACAGCAGCGGCTGGCCTGGACGTTTCCATTGACCTGATCGAAAGCCGCGACCGCCTCGGCGGCGTCATCGTGAGCGAACGCTCCGAAGGGTTTCTGGTTGAAGGCGGCCCCGACTCTTTTCTCACGCAAAAGACGGCTGCGATTGATCTGTGCCGCGAACTCGGGATCGGCGATCAACTCATCCCCAGCAACGACCAGCAAAGGAAGACATACATTCTGCAGGGCGGGGCACTGAAGGAACTTCCCGACGGATTGTTCTTCATGCTGCCCACCAAGGTCGGTCCTATTCTTACGAGCGACCTGTTCTCGTTTTCAGGCAAGCTGCGCCTGGCGCTCTCGCCTTTGTTCTCGCCTCCCATTGAGAAAGATGATGTCTCCGTGGCGCAGTTCGTTTCCAAGCGCCTGGGGCGCGAGGCCCTGGAGCGGCTCGCTGAGCCACTGCTTTCCGCCGTCTACGGCGCTGACGTAAACCATCTAAGCGCGCATGCGGTTTTGCAGCGCATCGTGGAGATGGAACGAAAATACGGCAGCTTATGGAAGGCGGTGAATGCGGCGCGCCGCGCGCCATCCAGGCCCGCGGGTAACGGGCAGGGCACCGCAAGCACCATCTTCGTGAGCTTGCGCGACGGTGTTGGGCAACTCACGAATGTACTTCAGCAGGCGCTCAGTAGAACGCAGTTTGTGACGGGCACTGAGATCACTCACGTCTCGCGCGGAGCATCTCAGTGGCGCGTACACGCCCGAGACGGCGACGCCGAAGCCGCAGCGGTCATCATTGCCACTCCCGCGCCTGCCGCGTCGAGAATGCTTCAGCAGTCCAACCCGGATCTCGCCGAGCAATTGAACGGAGTTACGTACCACTCGAGTATGACTGTCTCGCTTGGCTATGAGGAGGCGAGCTTCGGCCGCACCCTGGATGGTTTTGGATTTGTCGTGCCGCGCGGGGAAGGGAAGCGGCTCGTCGCTTGCACCTGGGTCTCCACTAAATTCCCGTTCCGCAGCCAACCTGGCCGGGTGCTGTTGCGGTGCTTTCTCGGCGGCGCGCGAGATTCCGCCATTACCAGCATGGACGACGCATCAGTGCTCGAGATCGTTCAACACGAACTGCGCGACATCATGGGAATACGCTCGCAGCCCTTCTTTACCAGAATTTACCGCTGGGACCGCGCTATGCCGCAATACAATGTGGGGCATCCCCTCCGCGTTGAGAAAATCCAACAACTGTTAAAAACACAGCCTGGATTGTTCCTTGCTGGCAATGCCTACAAAGGAATCGGAATCCCCGATTGCATTGATTCTGCCGCGCACGCGGCGAAAGGTGTCATCGAGCACCTCACATCGCTCGGCTGAGTCTTCCGCGTCTAACCTTCGTAAAATTTGTGGCGATGTGTCCAATTGAACACACGCCGCTCCCTCACGGCCGCGGCTCTGACAACCACCGGGCCTCTGATAGAATGGGAGGTCCCACCGGACCGGATTTCGCGACAAATCCGAACTCTCTCAATGGGGTGGCAATGAAAATCGACGTATTCCCGCACATTTTCGCTAAGGCTTATTACGAGCGCATGCAGGCTGTCTCGGAACCCGCGAAAAAATACCACCAGAGGCGCGTACGTGATCTGCCGATGCTGGTGGACTTGGAGATGCGGCTGAAGCTGATGGACCAGTTCGAGGGGTACCAGCAGGTGCTCACGGCGGCCGGACCGGGAATCGAGAGTTTCTGCGATGCAAGACTTTCGCCGGAACTGGCACGCATCGCCAACGACGGCATGGCCGAGTTGTGCGCCAAGTATCCAGATCGGTTTCTCGGATTCGCCGCATCCTTGCCGATGAACAATATGGACGCCGTTGTCCAGGAGGTCGATCGGGCTGTCAAGCAACTCGGCGCGCGCGGAGTGCAAATTTTCACCAATGTAAACGGCCGGCCGCTCGATGAAGTTGAGTTCCGGCCGCTATTCCAGAAGATGGCGGAATACGACCTGCCGATCTGGCTGCATCCTGCGCGGCCGTCCACCTTCCCCGACTACATGACGGAAAAGCATTCGCGCTATGAACTGTGGTGGGTATTCGGATGGCCGTACGAAAGCAGCGTCGCCATGGCGCGCTTGGTCTTTACAGGCATCTTCGATGAGCACCCGAATCTGAAGATCATCACGCATCACCTCGGCGCCATGATTCCGTACTTTGAAGGCCGCATCGGTCCGGGCCTGGATTCGTTGGGAAGCCGCACGCCGGAAGCCGACAAGCATCTGTATGAGCACACTTTGAAGCAGCGACCTATCGAGTACTTCAGAAAGTTTCACGCCGACACGGCAGTGCTGGGACCGGGGCCGCTGGAGTGCGGGCTCGCTTTCTTCGGAGTGGACCACGTCCTCTATGGCAGCGATATGCCGTTTGATCAGGAGGGAGGCTATTTCAATGTACGTGAGACCATGCGAGGCGTGGACGCCATGACTCTGGCGCCAGCCGACCGCGTGAAAATCTATGAGAGCAACGCTCGCGGCCTGCTGAAACTGAAGTGACGCGCACAACGGCTACTCCGCGTTACACGAATGGATTGACGACTCGTATAGCGGCGATGACCTGTCCGGAGTTGAGGTCTTCCGTCAGTAATTCCGCTGCGCCAACTTCCTCCGCCGCCGCAACAATCATGCTGTCCCAGAATGATAGTTGCCAGATTTCTGCTATTTCAGCAGCGCGCACCACAGTTTCAACCGTGATGGCAGCTTCAACCCATGGTGAATAATTTCGGACGATTTCCCGAGCTAATCCGCGCCGGAGGGGCTTCTTGACCTTCTGCGTAACGTTGACATAAAACTCCTGTAACACCTGCGTGCTGAGACAGCCCGCATGGCTCTCCCACAACTCGCTCAATCCGTCTACGGCCTGCTGGTGCTTGGAGCCGGCATCTTTGTCATGTGCGTAGATTAAAATGTTGGAATCAACGAAAACCTTTGCGGTCATGCAGAACCTCGCGATCGGCTATTTTTCCGCCACCCAGACGGAACGGCGATTTCAAGTGAGCCAGGGCCTTCGCCTTTGCCCTTTCGTAGTCTGCCTCTCGGTTAGTCAGCTTCCGCAACTCATCTGCGAGCAGTCCACTGACACTCTTGCCGCGGTTGACGGCGAGTTTCCGAGCTTGTTTCAACAGAGGCTGGTCAATGGCAACTGTGATGTTCTGTTTCATCGTTGCACCTCGCCTGCAGTATAACACGTAAATTACGTGAAGATGCGCGTGGCCATGATGGTATAATTCTCAACCGAAGCGCACACAACGAATCACGGAGGTATATATGCAAGCGGCGGCTGAACAGCCTCGCACGAGGGGCGTTTTGAAGTCGTTGCTGACGAGCGCTGGTCACCAGCTACTGGGTCCGTACGGTAGTATGATCGCCGCTTACTTTGTCTTGGGTTTCGCTGCCGATTTGGGCGGCATCCTCGGGTGGCGGCATTTTCAGACCAACTTCCGTTGGATTCTCACCGGAACCCCGTTTTATCCCGCACAGATCATTGTGGGTTTCAGTTTGGGTTGGTTGCTTGGCCGCCGGCTCCGCCAACCGTTCATGGTTTGGGTGTGGGTCCTTCCTTTGATACTACTAACGTATGCGCTCGTATCTCCTCCTGTTCTTAACCAATTTGCGATGAACTCACCGCCTGATCAGCCCTTGATGACCCATTACTTCGGGTGGATATGTAACCGTTGTGCTGATCAGGCCGTACACCAAATCACGTTCACCGTTCCGTTCTACGCAAGTGTAATGTATTCCGCAGGCGCGCTCCTGGCACTTAGGACGCGTGAAGATTTTCGTCCGGCCCTGTTGACTGAGTTTTCCATCTTTTTGGTAATGTCAGTTCTGGTCGTCAGTGGCGGCCTTATAGAACTTCAACAATGGTGGGTGCATCGGAGAGAACTCGAACGCCTGTTTTGGGCTGTGCCGAGATTTTGGATGTGGGCCGCAAATGTCACTCAGATAGTTGTTGGAGGAATGATCGCGGCGTTCTCGATTAGTTCTGTCATTCGGATTCGGCGGAAGATGCTCGCTCTGAACGGCCGAGCTGATTGAAGAGCTGTTTCAGGAAATGTTCTCTCCGCCTCCGAATCCGCCTATAATGTCTGCAAATACATTCCGTTATCTGGGGCGAGCCAGGTCTGAGGAGGAACCGTGAGAGAACTTGTCCAGCAATACCTGCAGCGTGATCTCTCCCGCCGAGCATTCGTGCAACGCATGGTTCAGTCTGGTTTTACTTTGATGGCCGCAAACTCCGTTCTGGCGGCGCTGCCGCCGGCGTTCGCGCGTGAGGGCGAGGTCAAGGATGAGGCTCCGGTGCAGGCTTTCACGCGGAAATTCCGTGGCACGGGAGGCGAATTGCTCGCGGAGCAGTTACTCGAAGCGGATGTGGAATATCTGTTTCTCGGCAACGGAACGGGAGTCGCTCCGCTGGCGGACGCTGTGGTGGACCGCCCCAAGCTGAAAATCGTACTTTCCGTCCACGAGAACCTGCCGCCGGCGATGGCCGATGGTTACTCCAAGGCCTCAGGTAAAACTGCCTTTGGCATGTTCAGCCGCGTGGGAGTTCCCAACGCCGCCTCAAATATGTACAACGCTATGAAGGACCGCTCTTCCATTGTGCTGGCGAGCGACAAAGCTGACATTATGTCGCAGGGGCGCTACGGCCACGAGGACATCGACGACACGCTGGCGCCGTACAAGGAGTTCACGAAGTGGCGCTGGAATGTCGAATCTCCCGCCCGCATCCCGGAGTGGGTGATGAAGGCATTCAAGCTTTCATCCACGCCCCCCGGCGGCCCGACCTTGCTGATGTTCCCGCGCGACGTTTCAAATGCTCGCGACGTGGAAGCGGAGATCTTCCTGCGCGGCACCTTCAACATACCCATGAACGTGCGAGCTGACGCCGCCACCATCGATCGAATGGCTCGGACGCTGATTGAAGCCAAGAGCCCGCTCTTGCGAGCCGGTCCCGATGTCTGGAGGTTCGGCGCTGTCCCGCAGGTCGTTGAACTGGCGGAACTGCTGGCCATTCCCGTAACCAGCGGTGAGGGCGGCGGATTCCGCCTGACGTGCAATTTCCCAACAAATCATCCGTTGTTCCTTGGCGGCTACGCTGAGCGCATGCGGTATCCGCGGAACGTAGACGTTCTGCTCAACATGGGAGAGAGGCTGCCGGACCCGGGCTCAGGCCCGCGCCAAATTGCGAACACGGTGAAAATCATTGACGTTCGTATCGAGGCTTCCGATATCGGCCAAGCTCACCCCGTGTACATGGGTGCGGCTGCAAACGTAAAGCAGGTCGCAGAGGATTTAGTTCAAGCTATCAAATCCATGGCCACAGCCGATCGCCTCAAGCAGATTCGCGGCGATCGCCTGGAGCAGACGCGCCAGTATGTCTCCCGGGTGCGTCAAGCACGCGAGCAAGCGTCTAAGGTAAACTGGGACAAAACGCCTCTGTCCTGGGAGCGCCTCAGCAGCGACATCAATGAGGTCGCGGAGCGCGATGCCTGGATCGTGACGGAGTTCGGCAGCGCAGGTCCCAAGGCACTCAACGCCTTCACGTTTGCGGAGGGTGAAAAGACGCTCGTGGGACGTACGACGGGCTCGGCGCTGGGATGGGGCGTGCCAGCTTCGGTCGGCGTGAAAATCGCCCAGCCTGACAAGCAAGTGATCTCGCTGCAAGCCGACGGCGGGTTCTTGTTTGGCGGGCAATCGCTAGCCATGTGGACCATGGTTCGCTATCAGATTCCAGTAATAACGGTCATCTACAACAACCGCAGTTACAATGAGACCCGCGTGCGGGCCTTCAGCGGTGGAGGACGCCAGGCGCAAACCGGCAAAGACATGTTGAGCTACTTAGGCGATCCCGATGTGGATTTCGTGAAACTCGCCGCCGCGTTCGGTGTGCCCGGAGAGCAAGTCACGACACCCAATCAGATCAAGCCTGCGATGAAGCGCGCCGTGCGCGCCGCGCAGGAAGGCAAGCCGTACTTGATTGACGCCCTGGTTGGCCGTTCCGGGACAGGCGCCGAGTCGAATTGGTGTCCCAAATTTTCCGTGGCTGACATGCGCACCAGGAAGGTCTAGAGGCTTTGATAGGGTGATCTGCCGGGTTGCCCACCATCGCCGCATTCATCGCATTCTTCACTGTTGCGGAGGTCAGCATGCATTATCGTCTTGTTTTACTATTACCATTGCTCGCCATGACCGTTGTTGCGGGTTCAGCGCAGATCCGCAGCGGGAGCGACGAAGCATTAGCGGAAATGTTGCCGCCCGGACCGGGTAGAGAAACGGTGAAAGAGTCCTGCACCACTTGCCACAATTTGAAGATCATCGTTACAGCTCGCAAGAACCGCGCAGAGTGGGATCAGTGCATCAATGACATGATCCAGCGTGGCACAGCGCTGTTTCCGGAAGAGATTGAGCCAATTTCTGCTTATCTTGTGAAAGCGTTTGGCGCGGACGTGCCCGCAGCCGTAAACGTCAATACGGCGAGGCGCGAGGAACTGCAGAAGGTTCCGAATTTGAATGCCGAGGTGGTAGCGCGTATTATCGAGGAGCGGAGCAAATCCGGTGGATTCGAAAAGGCTGAGGATCTCCGTCAGGCTCTGAAAATGGAAAAAGAGAATTTTGAAAAGTTCGCGTATCTCCTCAAGTATAGCAACTGACCAGTCGCGCCACGCTCACAAGGGGAAATCTCCCCTTTACCTCCCGGATGCTTGGCGTGCGGTTGAGCGCCGCATTCGCCGTGCCGACCGCATCGCGTTTTTCACGGATTTTGATGGCACGCTGGCGCCACTGGCCCACTCGCCAAATCATGTTCAACTGGGACAGGTGGTGCGGCGTTCTCTGACGTCAATCGCGCACAACGGCGTGGTCGTGGGTGTCATCAGCGGGCGCAAAATCAGCGATATACAGACGAGAGTGGGTGTTCGCGGGATTTGGTACGTCGGCGCTCATGGGTACTATCTGCGGCGGCCCGGTATCTCAACGCTGTGCCTACTTACTCCGCTCGAGAAAACTGAGATGTCGCTGATTCGGCGCAGATTGGTGCAACGGCTGCGTGGCATACCCGGCATTATGCTGGAGCCGAAACAAGCCACCATGGCGATACACTATCGCCAGGCTTCGCGCCAAAGTTGCCGAACGGCACTTGCCATAATCGAAGAGCTTCTCCTGGAGTACCCACACTTGCGTCTGCTTCACGGGAAGAAAGTTTGGGAGTTGCTCCCGGCTTCTCAGATAAGCAAATGGACAGCGATTCGGCGTATTTTGGACTTCGAAAAAGGCAAAGAGAAAACGCGCTGGCTCGTTTTCTATCTTGGCGACGACATTACGGACGAAATGGTCTTTTCAAAAATGCGAGGCATTTCAATCGCCGTGGGTAAGCGAAGACGTACTGCGGCAGCGTTCTTCCTGGACTCGACGCGAGAGGTTCCGGCTTTTCTGGAGAAACTCTGCGAATCCTTGAAGCCGAAATCCCCCGGGGAACACTTCCCCGAACCTCCCGCCTGCTGAATTCATTCCGCTCCGATCAAGCCGCTACTCCGCTGCAAACAAACGACGGAGAAACTTACACCCACTGGTTTGTGAATTGCTATGGACTCTGCCTGAATGCTGCCCCCCGGCATTCCTCAAGACGTTCTTGCATCGGGTCTTCAGCGAGGTGCTGAGCAGTACATCCTCAGATCCTCCACTCCAATGACCCCTCGCACCGATGCTGCGTCTTGAGTTGTGTCCGCCACAGTGTTATCCAACCAACCGCTTTTTTGCTTCAACGGGGCGCCTCATGCGATTGAGTTTACGTTTGGCTTTCTGCCTTATTGCCGCTATTTCTCTGGTTACATTCATCGTTGCTCGTTACCAAGCAGGAGAACAGGAACAAGACCTGCGGTCCGAGATGGAAAGGCGCGCCCAGGATTTGGGCGAGAGCCTGCAACAGATCATTCAACCGATTCTGGAAAGCGGTTCTTTGGATCAGCTCCAGCCGATTGTGGAACGGTTTGGAAGCCGTGAAAAGGTGGCGGGTGTAGCCGTATATGACACACTCGGTCAAAGTCTGGCGGCGAGTTCACCAGAATGGTCGAGTTACAACTACGTACCGCCCCGCGACATGTTTGATCCTGCCAGCGACCAAACCATTCCGCTCGGCCAATTCGTGCGGCTGATAGGCAAGCCGGTTTATGTTTACCTGGTTCCGCTGCATGGCAACGGCGAGACTGGCGGCTACCTCTCGATCTTTCATGACGCCAGCTACATAGAGGCGCAGAACGCCCATTTCTGGCGCCATACGCTTTGGCACATCGCGGCTCAAGTGCTTTCTGTGATGCTGATCACGTTTCTGCTTGTCCGTTGGACGATAGTTTCTCCGCTCGCTAAGACGACCCGCTGGATGCGGGAGTTGAGGATAGGCAAAGTTTCGCCTCGTCCGAAACTTCCTGATGAAGATTTCTTCGGGCCTCTGTCGCAGGAAGTCGCAAGCCTGGCACAAAGTTTGGTCCAAGCACGGGGCAGCGCCGAAGAAGAGGCGCGACTCCGAGAACGCGGCGATTCGCTATGGACTGCGGAGCGGCTGCGCGTCAGTATGAAAAACAAGCTCGGTGACAGCCGCATCGTCGTGGTATCCAATCGCGAGCCCTACGAGCACGTTCGCACCGGCAAGACGGTTGGAGTGGTTGTGCCCGCCAGCGGGCTGGTGACGGCCCTTGAGCCGATCCTGCGAGCCTGCCGGGGAACCTGGATCGCTTACGGTTCCGGTGACGCAGATCGCGAGACTGTGGACCCATGGGACCGTGTTCAGGTTCCTCCGGATCAGCCACAGTACACATTGCGGCGCGTTTGGCTGCAACAGCAAGAAATAGACGGTTATTATCACGGTTTCGCAAATGAGGGAATGTGGCCGCTCTGCCACATCGCGCACACGCGACCCGTATTCGAAGCCAAAAACTGGGCGTATTACCAACAGGTAAACGAAAAATTTGCCGAGGTGGTGCTGCAGGAGATACAAGGTGCTGAATCTCCACTGGTGTTGGTTCAGGACTACCATTTCGCATTACTGCCGAAGCTGGTGAAGCAGAAGCGCCCGGACGCCCGCGTCGCAATCTTCTGGCACATCCCGTGGCCCAACCCGGAAGCGTTTGGCATCTGCCCATGGCAGCGGGAGGTCCTCGACGGCTTGTTAGGTGCCGATCTGGTGAGCTTCCACACTCAGTCGCATTGCAACAACTTCCTGTCAACCGTGGATAGAGTCCTGGAATCACAAGTGGACTGGGAGCGATTCGCTGTTAATCGTGCGAGTCATTTGACAGCCGTGCGGCCGTATCCAATCAGTGTTGCTTTTCCTAGACAGGAGCACGACACAGGTGAGGAGCGGCCACCACTCCCGGACAAGTACTCGATACTGCAGAGCCTCGGAGTGGAAGGAATCTATCTCGGCGTGGGTGTAGATCGCGTGGACTACACCAAGGGCATCATCGAACGTTTTCGGGGTATTGAACACTTCCTCGAGAAGAATCCCTTGTACCAGGGCTTATTCACGTTCGTGCAGATCGGCGCGCCTAGCCGCACCAACATCAAGCGCTATCATGACTTGCTCGCAGAGGTGGATGCGGAGTGTACCCGGATCAACAGGCGTTTCGAGACTAAGAAATGGAAGCCTATCGTTCTGTTCCGCAAACATCACAGTCAAAAAGAAATCGAGCCTTTCTATAAAGCCGCTGATTTTTGCTTGGTCACATCTTTGCACGATGGCATGAACCTGGTTGCCAAAGAGTTCGTGGCGTCGAGGGATGACGAGCAGGGTGTGCTCATTCTCAGTAGGTTCACTGGCGCGTGCGGCGAGTTACGCGACGCGCTCATCGTGAACCCCTACGACATCGAGCAGTTATCGGAGTGTGTACGTTACGCCCTTGAAATGACCCCCGAGGACCGTCGTTTTAGAATGCGCAGGATGCGCCGTATAGTAAAAGAGCGCAACGTGTATAGATGGGCGGCGGACTTCATATCGGCGCTGGTGGAACTTCGTCTCGACAACGAGGCGTCACATCAGCATCAACGCGTGTCAAAGCCTACGTTAGTGGGCGCTTAATACGCGGAAATGTGCGTGATGAGATCCCGGTATCCTTGACCGCCTTCGCCGGACTGTGGGATATTGCTGGGAGTTATCAACTTTCAAGGGAGTTACAGATGGCCACAGTGAAGGCGCTTTCGCGGAGCAAGAACCTGCTGCCCTACAACGGATTACGGGATTGGATCGAAAAATTGAATGAAATGGGCGACCTGCGAATCGTCGAGGGCGCCGACGTGGAAAAAGGCATCGGTCAGGCGACTGAGTTGTTGCAACATCACCCCGATGCCCCGGCGGTGCTCTTCGACTCCGTCCCGGGCTACAAGAAAGGCTACCGCGTTCTGGTGAATCTGTATGGAACTCCCGGGCGTTTGGCGCTCACTTTCGGTCTGCCAGTAAACCTGAACAAAGCTGACCTGAGCAACCGCATCCTCGAACTTGTCGAGGGCAGCAAGCCGATTCCGTATGAGTTTGTGGACGAGGGGCCAGTCCTTGAGAACATTCAGATTGGCTCCGATGTGAACGTAGACATTTTCCCATCGCCGCGCTGGCACGAGCGAGACGGCGGTCACTACATCGGCACTGGCAGCTATGACATCACCCGCGATCCGGACAGCGGCACCGTGAATCTTGGAACCTACCGCGTCATGTCCATGGACAAGAAGACAGTTGGGTTCTACATTTCTCCCGGCAAGCATGGCCGCATTGACCGGGAAAAATACTGGGCCAACGGGGAGCCGTGCCCGACAGTTATCGTTGTTGGCGGCGATCCGCTGCTGCTGGTAGCTGCCTGCACCGAGCTACCCTACGGCGTCAGCGAATACGATTGGGTCGGCGGTCTGCGTGGCTCTCCTTATCCGGTGGTCAAAGGCCGCGTGACCGGCCTGCCGATTCCGGCCGATGCCGAGATTGCTTTTGAAGGTTTTGTCCGCCAGGACAACAAACGTCCCGAAGGTCCGTTCGGCGAATGGACGGGTTATTACGCCAGCGGCGCTCGCGAAGAACCTGTGCTCGACATTCAGGCGGTCTACTATCGCAACAATCCGATCGTCACAGGCTTTCCGCCCCAGTGCCCGCCCGATGAGCAGCAACGTTTCCGCGCCATCCAGCGCTCGGCTCTGCTGAAGCAGGAGATGGAGAAGGCCAGCGTTCCCGGCATTACTCAGGTGTGGTGCCATGAAGTCGGCGGCGCGCGCATGCTGGTCGGTGTTGCGATCAAGCAGCTCTATCCTGGACACGCCAGCCAGGCTGGACACGTCGCGGCAATGTGCCACGTGGGGGCCTACGCAGGCAAGTACGTCATTGTCGTCGACGAGGACGTTGACGTCACCAACCTGGAAGACTTGATGTGGGCAATGTCAACCCGCTCCGATCCCGCAACCTCGATTGACATCATCCATCGCACGTGGAGCACGCCGCTCGATCCACGCATCAGCCCCGAAGACAAGAAAGCGGGCAAGATGATGAACTCCCGAGCCATCATTGACGCCACGCGCCCGTGGGAGTGGCGTAATGAGTTCCCGGTCGTGAACCGTCCCAGTAAAGAGTGGCGGCGCGAATCGGAAGAGAAGTGGGGCTGGGTAGTGAATCGGGTGGACAAGAAGTAGACAAGCCCAAGCTAGACGACAAGGGCGGGTGGAAACACCCGCTCTTTTTTTACCACACCAGAGGTGCTGGTGCAGCCTTACAGCTTCTCGTCCCAGCTTGGCTCGCTGGCAGCCTGGTTGCCCGCGATGTAGCCCTGAGTAATGCAGCGGCCCTGGCCATGTTGGCTACATCCTCCCGCTGACTCGCCTCCGCAATAAAGCCCGGGAATTACCTGGCCCTTCATATCCACCACCTGGCACTTCATATTGATACGCAGACCGGCGTAGGTGTCGTGGATCTCGAGGCTGGCCCATGCCGCGTAAAACGGCGGCGTCTGAATCTTGTATTTCGGCGTTGGCTTTTCAAAATCGGGATCGTAGCCAAAGTCCACAATGGCGTTATACCTAGCCACCGTCGCTTCCAGATTTGCACCGGGCATCTCGACCTTGGTGAAAGGGTTCTTCTTGATCTGTGCGGCTAGTTCCCGCAGCGCGTTCGCGCTGAAGAAAAAGAGCGGATCAGTGAAGGGCGGCCTGACGTCCCATTTCTCGCGTTTGACGGCATCAGCGTCAAAGATGGCCCAGGTAGGACCGGCGCTGAAGTCCGGGACAACCGATCCCTCGTTGGGAGCCAAGGCAGCATCCTGAAAATTGTTTGGAGCATACTTGATGCGCCGCGCGTTGCGCCAATCTCCCTGATTGTAGGGTTTCAGAAAGCCGTAGTGCGTCCCGTATGGCCAGCCTTCTGCCGTCTCGTCGTAGAATCGCTTGCCAACCTGATTCACCAGGATTAGCGTTTGCCAGTCGCGAACTTTCAGGCCTGTGGCGCGGGCCAGAGGAAACACAGGGCTGTCCGGCATCCATCCAGCGTAAAGGTATTGAGCTCCAACCAAGTCTCTTTTTCGGATGGCTCCGTTTCGTTCCAAAGTCTGATTTGCCGTTCCCCACAGTGAGGCGCCAATGGCCATGGCGGCGATCTCGCCGCTGGCATCCTGCGTCGAGAATGGTTCACCGGCTAGCTGTAATTCTTCCGTTAATCGCGGGTCGAAAATACGGCGGAAGTTCACATTGCCGGAGCTGCCGCCCGTCGCAACGATGATTGCCTTCTTCGCTTTCACAGTTACGGTGAGCGCCGTCATTTGAATGTTGCCGTCGGAGCGGAAAGATTTCATCGGCGTGCTGCTGCCCGGTAAAAACTTAGGCGTGTAACTGGCCTGGATGCCAAGGACGCGACCGGATGCGGGCGACTCACGGAAAATCGCGTCCATATGATAATTCAGCAGGAATCTGACTCCCTTCGACCTCGCGCTGGCCTCCAACGGCCTGTAAATACCGGCACCGCCACCACCGCGCGGACTTTCGGCGCTCTGTCCTTTGTCCCATTTCGCATAGTTCTCACGCGGTGCAGAGATCCCGATGGCGTGACCGCCGCCGCCGCCCGGTGGTATGTCTGCAAATACGACGCCGTTTTCCAGCAGAAACTCGAACGCCTGGGCCTCATTGTCAGCCAGTGCCCGCTGTACGCCTCGGTCGTTGAACCGGTATTCGGGCATGCCGTTGGTCTCGACCACGGACCAGTCCGTCAAGTCCTGAAACAGCAAATCCGGCGAGTCTTTGATCCCATGCTTCTTCTGCGCGCTTGTTCCGCCGCCCAGAGGAACTTGTCCTCCGTTCAGTATTCCGTGGCCGCCGACTTCATAATTGGTCTCAACGAGGATTACTGACGCGCCTGCATCTCTGGCGCGGATCGCCGCGGGAAGTCCCGTAGCGCCGGAACCAAGCACAACTACGTCGGCTTCAAGGTCCCATTTCTGCGGGATGCCAGCAGCACGCTGCTGCGCTTCCGTATTGATGGCTGGCAGACCGAGCGCGCCCGCAATCGCCGCAGCGCCCATTCCCGCTCCGCGCACGAACTCGCGACGGCTGATTCTTTTCTGCTGTTTTTTATCGGACTTCATGTACGTGACCTTCTGTTATGAAAATTCTCTACGCCAGCCACGGACGGGTAATCTAATCTAAATGAACGCAGATCGCCTTGGCGGCGGTCAAGCTAAAATATCACAATTGGCTGCGCAGAGGCTGTTGTAAGCTGGCGCGTGGCGCAAGGCGTTCTCGCCCGTTCTCAACACGAGTGATCGGGATGACTCACCCGGTGGCCGTCGTTGGGGCGTTGTGCTGCAGGAGCCACGCCCGGAATCTTTTACCTAACGACGGCAATTTTGTTCGGGTAGATTACATCTCATTTAAACGGCGATGGGCGTGCCGTCGGAGATGTTTTCAAACAACTCCTGGTGACGGACACAATATGCCGCCCAGGGGATCGCATTCAGGCGGGCCTCGGGAATCGGCTCGCCATCAGCGAGGCACTGGCCATAAGTACCGTCATCGATCCGTTGCAGCGCAGCGCGTACTTCTTCGAGTAGTTTGGCATCGCGGTCCAGATGCGCGAACGTGATTTCTTTGTGATGTGAGAATATGCTTTCGTCGGCTTCGTCCAGCGTGCCGTCCGCTTCTTCGCGTCCGGTTATTGCGTTGCGCTTCAGAAGTCCCAGCAGTTCTTGCTCTTTCGCCAGAAGCTTGGCGCGGTAATGCCCGATGTTCACTACAGAAGCATTGTGCTGATTTCCTCTTTGTGGCGCTCGTCTATTCTTTTCCCCGTTCCGATGAACGATAACCAGTTTCGCCATTTCCGCACCTCCCCGTTATGGTTCGACCGGCCGTAAGCACGGTCTCGGCCACGCTGTAAAAAGTTCTCCGTTGCTCAAACACGCGCAGGATTAGTGCAAGATGCGTACCACAATGGGAGAACTAGTTCCGTTTAATCACGGGAGTTTCCGGCCAATTCACCGGGTTAGTCAGGTAGCCGACAATCAGCGTAGACAGCGGCTGAGAGGGTGCGCAATTCAGCTTGACAGCCGATACCCGGCACGACTACGCTCTTGTGAAGGCGGAACAAAAAACAGAAATCCTGGCTCGGTGTGCTCATGGACTTGTGCTCCATCTTGAAGTGCAGTGTCACCGAGCCATCCGCACTTAATTTCCTGGAGGTGAAGTGTATGGCTACCCTAGCAACTGCTCAGCGCGAAGCGGCTCCCGCATTGCAACCCCAGCCCAATCCTGCGTTGATCTTTGAAACATTGAACGCATTTCAGCGCTCAGCAGCGCTGAGGGGCGCCATCGAATTGGATATTTTCACGGTCATCGCCCAAGGTGCGAACACGCCTGAAGCAATCGCTCTCAGGTGTCAAGCCTCGGAACGCGGCGTGAGAATTCTCTGCGACTATCTCACGGTGATTGGATTCTTAACCAAGCAGAACAACCGGTATGGTCTCACACCGGATTCAGCAACATTTCTGGATCGCCGCTCGCCCGCGTATATGGGCACTATGGCCAAATTTCTAAATGCGCCGAAGATGATGGAGCAATTTCAGGATCTGGCTGATGTTGTGCGTCTCGGGCAAGAGAAGGGAACGAACGAGGACGGCAGTGCAAGTGACGACAATGCTTTCTGGATCGAATTCGCAAGGTCCATGGTGCCTCTGATGACAGGGGCCGCTCAAGAGATCGCCGGTTTGTTGGGTGCGAACCAGGGAGCGAAATGGAAGGTGCTGGACATCGCCGCCGGTCACGGAATCTTTGGGATCACAATTGCTCAACAGAATCAAAATGCGGAGATCGTCGCCGTGGATTGGCCATCTGTCCTCAAAGTTGCCAGAGAAAATGCAGAGAAATTGGGCGTGGCCCAGCACTATCAGACCATTGAAGGATCCGCGTTCGAAGCCGATTACGGTGACGGTTACGATGTGATCCTCTTGACGAATTTCCTGCACCACTTCGATGTTTCCACCTGCGAGAAATTGCTACGGAAAATTTGGGCCGCGCTGAAATCGGGAGGCCGTGTCGCAACTTTGGAGATGGTTCCCAACGAGAACCGTATCTCGCCACCAATACCTGCTGCTTTCGCGTTGCAGATGCTTGGCGGTACGCCACGCGGAGACGCGTACACTTTCTCGGAACTGGACCGAATGTTCCGCGCCGCACGATTCAGCAAGAACGAATTGTATGATCTCGCAACTTCACCCGAACGCGTGATCATTTCGACGAAATAACACCTTTCGGTGAAGCAGAGGTACTGTCTCAGTTTTGAAAATCGGAAGGGCACGGCTTTCAGCCGTGCCGGTACGAGTCTGCAAACGGGTGCTTTAGCGCCTGCGGTGCGAACCTCGTGTTGACTGGTTAGGCTTTTGTGGCAGGGCTGGAAGAGTGTTTGTGAAAACCTGCAACGGCCTCAGTGGCTAAAGCCGAATTGATATTGCGCGACTTACGGCACGACTGAAGTCGTGCCCTTCCGTAAATCCGACGTTTTCACACACACTCTGAAGCCGTGCCCTTCCACAAGCCCGATTCGCGAGTGGCCAAAAAATTCAAATTGAGACACTGCGAAACAGGGGTAGGGCAGTTGGGTCTGGCGGGCCGAACGATGGTATCCTGGATGGGAATTTCCGATGTGAGGCTTTAATCGTTCATGTCAGATCCAATAATTCCCGAGTCCGATTCGGCGATGGAGTCCAGTGAATCATTCCAGGATATCTTTTCGGAATACGAGCGCAGCCGTTCCCAAAAACGCGAGGAACTTGGAAAGGGACTGGAGGGCACGGTCATCTCCGTTTCCGCCGATTCGGTGCTACTAGATGTCGGTTTCAAGACGGAAGGCATCCTGCCGGTGTCAGCGCTGCCGCCCGGGCGCGAAGTGAAACCCGGCGACAAGCTGCCTGTCACGATCACGGGACGAGATCCGGAGGGCTATTACAAGCTTGCGCTCGGCAGGCTGGCGCGCGCGACAGACTGGTCGGCGCTCGAGAAAGCTTTTGCGGAAAAGGCAACTATTGCCGGGAACGTGACGGGTGTCATTAAAGGCGGCCTTAGCGTAGATGTGGGAGTGCGGGCGTTTCTGCCGGCGTCGCGCAGCGGAGTGCGAGAACCAGCGGAGATGGAAAAGTTAGTAGGCCAAGAGATTCGCTGCCGGATTATCAAATTGGACGTGGCTGATGAAGACGTGGTGGTCGACCGCCGCGCGGTTCTCGAACAAGATGTGCTCGCTGAAAAAGACCGCCGCTACGGAGAGCTCAGGGAAGGCGACATCGTGCGCGGCGAGGTCCGCAGCCTCACCGACTACGGCGCTTTCGTCGGCATTGGTGGTGTCGACGCTCTGCTGCATGTCAGCGATATTTCATGGGCCCGCGTCAACAAGCCGGCCGACGCGCTTGAGGTAGGACAGCAGATCGAGGTGAAAGTACTTAAGATTGACGCTGAGAAGCGGCGCATTTCTGTCGGCATGAAGCAGCTCCAGCCGCATCCTTGGGAGCAGGTTGCCGAGACTTACAAAGTTGGCGAGCGCGTGCGCGGCACCGTGACGCGGACCGCCGATTTCGGCGCGTTCGTGGAACTCGCGCCCGGCATCGAAGGACTGATCCACATTTCAGAGCTTTCCTGGTCGAAGAGAATCAAGAGAGCCAGCGACATCGTTAAGCCCGGCGACACGGTCGAGGTGGTGATTCTGGGTGTCAATACAGTCGAGCGCCGCATGTCCCTGGGCCTGAAGCAGGCGCTGGGCGATCCGTGGGCTGACGCGGGACAGAAGTTTGGTGCGGGCGCGGTCGCCGAAGGGCCCGTTACAAACTTGACTAAATTCGGCGCGTTTGTGCAGCTTGCGGAAGGCATTGAGGGAATGGTTCACATCAGCGAGATCACCACGGAAAAGCGCCTCAATCACCCGCAGGAGGTGCTGCGCGTTGGACAAGTGGTAAAAGCAAAGGTGCTTGAATTCGACAAAGCCAAGCGCGTGATACGGCTGAGCATCAAGCAACTGGAGCCGACCGGCCTCGATGAATACATGGCCGAGCACAAAGAAGGCGATGTCGTATCAGGCCGCATGATGGAAGTCTCGAACGGGTACGCGCGCGTGGAGTTAGGCGAGGGCGTTCTGGGGACTTGCCGCGTCATCTCCGATGCTCAGGCGTCCCAGGAGCCACAGGCGCAGGAAAAGACTGACGTGTCATCGCTCAGCTCGATGCTGCACGCGCGCTGGAGGGATAGCAATACTGACAGTGGCGTCAAATCCGAAGACAGGCGCGCGGGGCAGATTCGCAGCTTCCGTATTACCAAGCTGGATCCGGAGACAAAGAAGATCGAACTCGAGTTGGCCTCGTAATCCGCCTCCAGGGGCTTCTGCTCTGTCGCAGGGACGCGCCAGGAAACCCGTCTCTACTTTAGCACAACCGGATGGCCAATGTATTAACGGCTGTTCGCCTGCTGATCGCTTCGCCATTCGCCTACTTCATGCGGTTGCTGGAGATTGCGGCCTCCGCCGATCAAGACTGCGCTGTTCCCACTCGCTTTCCGCTTCAGCGCCGCCGCTCCTTCAGTTCCTCGGCCCAAAAGCAGCGGACACGTACAACGTATAAGACACACCGAGGCGGCCGCTGGTCGCGCGGTAATCCAGAGAATCACCGCCAGCCACACCAATGAAATCAATATACCGACGGCAATTTTCGAATAGCGTCGTCATGATGCTCCCCCCATGTGCAGCCGCACAGGTGCTCATCGAAGTGTCTTGCACGTTCGGCACGTTCGGCAAATGGTAACACCGAGAGCGGCCGGTGGGGATTGAGTTGCGAACCCATGTGCCAAGGGGTATGATGCTCCTGTACAATCCTCACTTCCCCTGATGCAGAAGGATTCCACTTCCCTAGCTGCAGAAGGTTTCCGGCTGGCGGGTACGTGCAGGTTGTTGCGCGTAAACATGTTAGGAATCATAAATTAAGCGCATGACCCCTATTGCAAGTTCAGTTGACGGCAGTAATGTTTTAAGTTTCGACGAAATCGCAAATCTCGCAGCCGAGGGCGCCAAGCCGGCCGAGATTCTTATGAACGTGGTGGCGCTGATCGCCAAGCGCTTCCAGACCGACGTCTGTTCGGCCTACCTGCTGGAGCCGGACCGGGCCAACCTGGTGTTAGCGGCCACAGTCGGACTGCGGCCGCAGTGTATCGGCACATTGCGTATGGGACTGCACGAGGGCCTCACCGGTCTCGTCGCCGAGCAGGTGCGCTCGGTCGCAGTGGAACACGCGCAGAATCATCCTCGCTTCAAGTATTTCAGGGAAGCGGGCGAGGATTCGTTCCAGTCTTATCTGGGTGTTCCGCTAATCGATCGGGGAGTTCTGCAAGGCGTCCTGGCCGTTCAAACTGCCGAACCGAAAAAATTCCACGAAGATGAAATCCGAATGCTGATGGATGCCGCGACGCAAGTCGCGCCTATCGTCAGTGACGCTCGCGCTATAGATCGTTTTATTGCTCCCACTCAACAGCGGTTATGGTCGCTGGCTCGAAACATGTGGTGGAGTTGGGACCCCGACTCCAGCAGCTTCTTCCGCGATCTTGACCCTGTACGCTGGCGCGCCCTGAATCAGAATCCGGTGTCGCTGCTGGGCGAGATGTCCTTCTTTAATATCGAGCGGCGCGCGCGAGAACTCAATCTACATAGCCGCATCAACAACGCCTATCGACGGCAGCAGGAATATCTTTTGGCCGAACGCACTTGGGGAGCCACGCATGCGGGTGTATTGCGGCCGCGTCCCGTAGCGTATTTCTCGGCTGAATTCGGCCTGCATGAATCAATCCCCGTTTATTCGGGCGGACTCGGCGTATTAGCCGGGGATCACATCAAGAGCGCGTCGGATCTGGGAATTCCTCTCGTCGGCGTTGGGCTGTTTTATAGCCAGGGCTATTTCCGGCAGTGGCTGGACCGAAGCGGCTGGCAGCAGGAGGAATACCTCGAAACTGACGTCAGCAAGCTGCCCATGGAGCACGCCATTGGAACAAACGGCGAACCCGTCATGGTGCAAGTGGACACCCGTCGCGGGTATATTCGGGCCAAGGTATGGCGGGTGCAGGTAGGCCGCTGTGATCTCGTCTTGCTCGATTCCAATGTGGAAGGAAACGCTCCCGAGGACCGGGAACTCACCTCGCGATTGTACGGAGGCGATGGTCGCGTCCGAATCCGCCAGGAACTGTTGCTTGGCATCGGCGGCCTGCGTGCCTTACGCGCCATGGGCATAAATCCCGGAGTGCTCCACCTGAATGAAGGGCACAGCGGATTCGCAGTCCTGGAATCGATTCGCAACCGCATGCAAGAGGAAGGCATCAGTTTCCACAAAGCGTTGCCTCGCACTGCCAGGGAAGTCTTGTTCACGACTCACACGCCGTTGCCCGCTGGTCACGACCGCTTCAGCGCCGAGCTCGTTGAAGAACACCTTGGGCCTATTCGCGATCAGTTGGGACTCACACAGGATCGCCTGATGGATCTTGGGCGCGAGATTCCTGGAAATCATCACGAAGGGTTCTGCATGACCGTGCTCGGCCTGAAGCTTTCGCGGCGCGCCAATGCTGTTTCGGCGCTGCACGGCGAAGTTTCCAGATCGATGTGGGTCAATCTATATCCTGCCAAGCAAGACGATGATGTACCTATCGGGCACATAACCAACGGCGTGCATGTTCCGTCCTGGCTGGCGCCGCAAATGTTCCGGCTCTACGACCGCCATCTCGGTCCGGGATGGCATGAGCTAAGCGCACAGCCGCAAATATGGGAAGGCATTGAAAACATCAACGACGGCGAGTTGTGGGAGACGCATCTGAGCCTCAAGGCCAGGCTGCTCGGATTTGTCCGCCGGCGGGCGATTCAGCAGGCCGAGCGGCGCGACGAATCGCCAGAGGTTCTGCAGCGGCTCGCGGGTGTGCTCAGCCCGGATGCGCTCACGATTGGCTTCGCCCGACGATTCGCCACCTACAAACGCGCCAACCTGATCCTGGCCGACATCGAGCGACTCGCGTCGATGGTCAACGATCCTAAGCGGCCGGTGCAATTCGTTTTCTCCGGAAAGGCGCACCCGCGTGACGACCCTGGCAAGCGCATGCTGCAGCAGATCGCGGAGCTGATGCGGCATCGCGAATTCGCGAACAAGTTTGTGTTCGTCGAGGATTACGACATCAACGTCGGGCGCCATTTTGTGCAAGGCGTGGATGTGTGGCTGAATAACCCCCGGCGGCCTCTGGAAGCTTCAGGCACCAGCGGCCAAAAGGTTGTGCTGAACGGCGGTTTGAACCTTTCCGTTCTCGATGGTTGGTGGGCGGAGGCCTATGACGGCCTGAACGGTTTCGCAATTGGATCGGGCCGCACTCATTCCAACATGGATGTTCACGACACGCGTGATGGAGAGGACTTGTATCGAACTCTCCTCGAAGAAGTGATTCCGCTCTACTACGCTCGCGACAATGATGGCTTGCCCCGAGGCTGGATCAGGCGCATGAAGCGGGCCATTCGCACGCTCGGCTGGCGTTTCAATGCGAATCGAATGGTGATGGATTATACGCTCAAGTGCTACGTGCCCGCAGTTGGCGGCGTTTCCAGCGACATGAGCTGCATAGGATAAACCGTCGCTATTTCAGACTAACCCTGCCCGCACGAAAACCGCGGGCTGTTTCCCGTACGCGATTTGCCGCTTTCTTATCTGCTGCTCCTCCGGATCACGTAAGATATCCTGGTCACTTATTGAGTATCGCATAATATAGCGCAACTTTTGTTGGTATCCTGGGTTGCTACCAGCATGGGGAACCCAGCAGGAGTACGAAGAGACTTTGAAGCGTTGGAGCGGCGGCAGCGGGAAGGCCTCCGGCTTTCGAAAAATCACAGGATACTCCACTTGCGCGTCATGCGACGGCGAGGGCTGTCGCGCCTGGCTGCGACAAAACCGTCGCCAGCACTCGTCGTGCGGACAAGATGCTCGACGGGGCGACGGCTGTGGCCGACGGCTGAAAGATATTTAGGAACCACTTGATCGGCGAACTGGGACGAAGCGATGCTCATGCCCACGCGCACGATACTATTCGTGCAGGACACTAGAATCAATCACACCAAGAGACCAATTGTCTGATCAGAATGGACGGCCGCGATCTGGATCTCTGGTTCGAGGCGCGGCTAAAGGAGATGATTGGTAAAAACAAAGGAGATGGCTTGCGCCTTACTATGGAGGTTCAATTTCCTCAAGGTGTTCCGAACGTGATTACGCACGGTAAAAGCGCTGACGCCAATGCGCTGGGCGATACCCACGGTTGATAGGCCTTCGGCCAAAAACTGCAAGACTTCTATCTCCCGCCGGGTGAGAGCTGAGAGCGCATTCTCTCGGCATATTACTTTCCGGATGGCAGAGTTCCCGTCTCCGTTAGGAGGTTCTCCCATGTGGAGGAAATTCAAAATATTCTGCACCACGTCCTCGTTGTGCTTTTGGTAAGTCACGTCTCGGAATAAGTGCACTAGCAGAGGCTTTCTTCTTTCAGACAACACAATGGTGCTCACGTTGAGCCAAATATCTTTACCTTCGCGGGTATGGGTAAGCAGGTCGAAATCATCCGGCATAATACCTTGCCGTGCCGATTTATACACACTGCAGTTGGCGTGGCACAACAACTTGGCGCAGGATGTACCGGCCAGTATCTCATGGCAGAGTCGAGTGCCGACTTCGGCCTGCGAGTAGCCGAGAATCCGCTCCGCTCCCTTGCTCCAGTAAACAATCCGTTGTGAGGTATCTATGATGACGACGCCTTCTGCGGTGTTACCAAAAACAGACAGCCATTTCTGCCGAGGCCTTACAGCAAGCTTGTTCGCTGAGATCTGAACAACATCTGCTGACGTATGTTTACCCTCCGGACTGCGACGACTCGGGAATTAGTGCGTGTCTTCGCAATCGGAACCCGGGTTCACTCGCTGGAACAGTCGATTTTCAGTGAGACTTCCATATGCCGCCCCAGCTTCTACTGAACTATGTCCACCGAATCGAAAAGTTCTCAGTACCGGAAGCATGACCAGAGCATCTGGATATGAGACTTCCAGCCCCGGACCAGCCAACACGGATGGTTGAAGCAGAGATTGTCATGCCGCCAACAATTCAGCAGTGAGCCTAAATTCCCATTTTTAGTATCGAAAGAATTCTACTCCCGTTCACAGCCATGTCAAGAAAAATTTGCGGCGAGTACGAGGTGTCATTTTCGAGATCGACGTAATCAGTGCCGAGCGGCAGAAAATAACGTGATAGCGCGTGCGGAACAAATGCGCTTTTACGCAGAAACGGGTTACCTTGAGGCTCGCGTATGTCTCAAATCGCGCATGCAGCAGCGCAGCCACAGTAGCCGGCCGGCAAGTTTCAACGGCGATATTGCTGACTCAGGCAGACAGAACACTCTATCGCTCCGCGGAACGTTATACTGGTGTATGGGCATCAGCCCTTTTCCACCGCAAGCGGTAAACGTGCCGGTGATGTTTCAGACGTGGCGCTTCATCACATTCATTCACTGGCGCTACGATCCTGAACTGCTACGCCCTCGGTTGCCCCAAGGTTTGGAACTGGATCTTTACGACGGTACAGCGTGGATCAGCTTGACGCCGTTCATGGTCCAAAACCTTCGCCCGCCGCACGTTTCCGCCCTTCCTTGGGTATCACATTTCCCCGAGACAAACCTCCGTACATACGTTCGCGGCCCGGACGGGCATAGGGGAATATGGTTTTTCTCGCTCGATGCTGACCGTCTAATAGCCGTAGTGGGCGCAATGGTGAGCTACCGGCTGCCGTATAAGTGGGCGCGCATGGAAGTCGTTCACGACGGAAACACTTTGCGTTACCGCAGCCAGCGGCATGCCGCGCGCTCTGACATCGTAATACAGGTGGGCAGCACGCTCTCTCCTGGAGAGCTAGACCACTTCCTGACTGCGCGGTTTCGACTGTTTACGGTCATCGCAGGCAAGTTGGCATTTGCGCAGGCGGAGCATCCGCCGTGGCAGTTATGCCAGGCAAGCGCGGAAAAACTGGATCAAACGATAACGGACGCTGCCGCGCTTTCGCCGCGCGGAGCGCCCATCCTGCACTATTCCTGGGGAGTGGACGTGCGCATTGGCCGTCCGAAGTGGCAGTGAAGAGCAGCGGTCTGGAACAGTGATTCTGAAACAGTCCCGAATCGGGGGAGGGAAGACGAAACGTGAGCCAGCGCAACCCTGCTAAGCTTTTTCCGCCACTTCATTCTGCTTGTACAGGTATTTGATGCTGGGTTTGTAGATCAGCAAATTGGGGCCTTCGTTGCGATGCACCTTGACGCAAGCACGGTCGTACCACTCGATGATGCCGCGAACTTCCTCGCCATCCTGGAGCACCAGCACCATCGGCGTCTTCGCCTGCATTTGTTTCACGTAATAGAAATTCTCCGCGTTCGTCTGTTCGGGTGGAGCAGGCTTCTTGTTGCGTTGCTGGCGCGTGGCCATCTGGTCCTTCAGTTCTGTGAGGGACGGGCGGATCAGTTTACGGTTCACTTTCTTCTCCTTCAATGACCGGCGCGGACATATCCGAGCCGTTATGGCAAATAACTAATGATGAGTGCGTTGGCGGCAGACACGGACCGCTCAATTGCTCATTGGCATGGCTTCGCAATCAGCGGGGCTAGAGGTCCTGCCGGTCCCCCTTAGTGTCGGTCTCGCACCGCAGAGAGTCGAAGCGGCGCCAGGCTAACTGCAAAAGCTTCCAAGGCGATCTGCATTGAAACATTGCGGCGTAGGTTCCTCTCCAGACTGCTCAGAGAAGCGGTTGCTGCCGCTGCTCCTGCCGGGCCCAAGATGCGGGCGATCTGTAACAACTCCTTTGGCCGGTCCGCATTTCGGAGTGGCTCCCCGTTGGCCTTCGTCTCAATATGCAGGATGTCTTGCAGTAGACTATAAAGAACTCGCAGCAAATTTTCAAGCCTTTCCTTTTCTCTTGATAAGTTTTGCGTGTGTCGAAACAACCCTGCAAAATCACGTCTGCTGGCGCCTGCGTGCAGCAAGGCCAGGAGGCTTTCGCGCACAGAAAGATAATGCTCCAGGTCCATCCGCTGCGCTGCGCCGGGGCAGCCGTTTGAGAGCGCCGCACGCAACTCGCGCTCACGTTGATCGGCGCCTACGCCGGAGCGCTTGAGAAATTCGCAAACATGTTGCCGCTGCACGGGCGCCATCCACAACGTGACACAACGCGAACGGATGGTCGGCAGCAGCGACGCCTCGCTTGCGGTGGTCAGCAGCAACAGCGCGTATGGAGGAGGCTCCTCCAGTGATTTTAGCAGGGCATTGGCAGCCGCTTCGTCCATGCGTTCCACTTCCGGCAATATGAAGACTTTTTTCCGTCCCGACGCCGGCAGGAATGTCAGTGCCTCTTTGAGATACCGGGCCTGTTCTATTTGGAAGTGCCGTAGCGGGCCGTTCGGCGGAAGCAAACACAGGTCGGCATGATGCTGGATCCGCAGCGGAATCTCGCGCGGGCGCCTGCTTAGTTTCTCGCGTTCCTCTTCGGCGCGCTCCACCGCCGCGTGACGGTCGTCCGCGAGCGCGATGAGGCGGCAGTTGCGGCACTCTCCGCAAAACTCCGCAGCATTGTGCTTCTGATCATTCACGCAAAATATCGCCTTCGTGAGCATTTGGGCAAGAGTGTACTTGCCAATCCCCGCGGGGCCGGAGAGCAGAATAGCGTGCGGCAGCCGCTGCTTCGTCATCATGCTCCGCAGCAGTTCCACTGTATTGCTGTTGCCGATGAAAGATTCAAAACCCATTTGGGGTCTCCGATTGAACTACGTTTACCGCATCCTCGCCACGAGGTACCTTGTTTTCGTCGTGGGTTGGGACTCGCGAACGACAAACCCACGGCGAGGAAGGCCTAGACTTGGCTACCTCGCTAGCCGGTTGTCCAGAAACTCATCAACCACATGAGTGATCGCTTCATGAACTTCGGCAATGCCGGCCATGCCGTTCACCACTCGGATGCGGGCCGGTTCACGGTTTGCCAGTTCATGATAGCCGTGCCGCACGCGGCGGAATAATTCCAGGCCTTCTTCTTCGAATCGCGTCTGTTCCTGAAGGGCCGCGCGATTGCGGCTGTTGGTGCGCTCCGCGGCGGTCTCGGCGTCAATGTCCAGAAAAAGAGTGATGTTCGGCTGCAGACCGCAACAGAGAATCCGATTCAACGCGGCAATATCGTCCAACGGGACTCCTCGGCCATAACCCTGATACGCTACGGTTGAATCCGTGAAGCGGTCGCAAAGCACGATGCTGCCGGCCTGCAAAGCGGGCCGGATCACCTCCTCAATGTGCTGGGCCCGTGCGGCGAACATCAACGCAAGCTCGGTGGCGGGCGCGAGACGACCGCTGGCAGGGCTAAGCACGATTTCGCGAATCTGCCGCCCGACGGCTGTTCCGCCCGGTTCTCTGGTGACCATAATTGCGCGCCCCTGGGTCCGCAGGCGTTCGGCCTGGAGCTCGAGTTGCGTCGTCTTGCCGCAACCATCCAGTCCTTCAAATGTGATCAGTGCGCCGGGATATTTCAAGAGATCGCTCGATATTCGCGGGAGTGGAATATTCTAACATATGAGCACGCCACCATCGTCGAAGGCTAAGTGGTTTGGTTCCTAAATACGCTAACGTATTTTTCTATCAAGCCGCGACGGCCAGTTTTTCGAGGAGGTTGGCCAAGTCTCGCCGGGTGAATCTTTCCCGGGCCTCTTCCTTGGACAGGACGATCTCAAATAGCTTTGACGTGGCATCTTTGCGGTTCCCTCGTTGCAAAAATGCCAACAAACCCCGTCGCAGGAGCAGTCAGTCTATAGTATTATAGGATTATCTATAGCGCTTGAATTATGCGAGCACAACGTTTCAACATAGACCAAGAGCTTTACCGCCTCCACGCCGATATGTGCAAGGTGTTTTCCCATCCTACAAGGCTGCAAATTCTCAACGTCCTGCAGGAGCGGGAAACCACTGTCTCCAATCTAGCCGAGCGGCTTGGGATCGCTATCGGCAACTTGTCGCAGCACCTGAATATGATGAAGCAGCGGCGCGTGCTCGTGTCGCGCAAGGGCGGGAACAACGTGTACTACCGGCTGGCCAATCCCAAGATGCTGAAAGCGTTTGATTTGATCCGGGAAATTCTGCTGGAACAGATGCAACACGAAAGCGCCCTGGTCCGGCACCTGGAGCGTACACAGCGGCTTCAGGGAAAAATGGGGGAAGAGGAAAAAGGGGACAGCCTGTAGATTAGGGCCGCAGAGTTTGCCAAAGCGGGTAGCGGGTAGTGCAGAGTTGGGTTTGTTCAAACTCTGCGGCTCGTTGTTAGGCACACACCGCCTTATCCATCAATCGTGTGGTCTCGCCTGCTGGTCCACCGGCGCAAATTGGATTAAGGCCGCAGAGTTTGCGAAAGCGCAAACTCTACGCTACTACTACCGTACTGCGCCCAGCTTTCCTTCGGCTCTCAGCTTGTTGGCGATTTGATCCCGAAGATCTTTCTTGGCTATTTTCCCTACGCCCGTCAATGGAAACGAGGGCACGACCTCCAGGCGCTCCGGCAGCTTGAACTTGGCGATCCGCTTCTCCATTAGAAACTCGTTCAACGCTTCCAGCGTGAGATCGTGACCCGGCTTGGGCACGATAAACGCGCAGGTTCTTTCTCCCATGACGGGGTCGGGCATTGCCACTACCGCGGTCATGTAAACACCTTCGTGGCCTAGAATCAGGTTTTCGACTTCTTCCGCGCTGATCTTCTCGCCGCCGCGGTTGATCATGTCTTTCCGGCGCCCTTCAACGACCAAGTTGCCTGTGGGGTGCATGCGCACCATATCGCCGGTGCGATAGAAGCCATCGGTCGTAAATGCTACACGGTTGTGCTCCTCCGCTTTGTAATATCCGCGGACGGTATAGGGGCCTCGGGTAATCAATTCGCCGACTTCTCCTGGAGGCACGTCCTTATCGTCGTTATCGACAATGCGGATTTCATCGGCGGGCGAAACGGGTCTCCCTTGCGTATCGCGAATCACCTCTTTGGGGTCGTCCGGCCGGGTCTTGTTGCTCAATCCTTCGGCCATGCCGAAAGCCTGTCCCAGGATGAGAGAAGGCCACTCCGCCCACGTCTGCTCTACCGTTTCCGCCAGCATTTTTTGCCCCGCCATATACATGTATCGCAGGGACCTGAGGTCGTACTTCCGTCTGGCCGGAGAATTGAGCAAGTTAATCAGCATCGCGGGACTCAACGTAACGTAGGTAGCTTTGTGCCTTTCAACAGACTCGAAAAAAGATTCCGGGTCCGTCGAGGAGCACATCACAGTCCGTCCTCCGACAGCCACGGTGCCCACCAGACCCGGCTGGCCCAGCGGGGCGTTGTGCGCCGCCGGCAGCACGATTAGCGGGACAGTGTTCGAGTCCCACCCCAGGACTTTGACGTTTTCTTGGGCGTCATAGATATACTCGGCGTGAGTGCGGGGTATCAGTTTCGGGATGCCCGTCGTGCCGCCTGAAACCAGGAAAAAAGCCACGTCAAACGGATCGGGACGAAACTTGGCCAGATAGTCGGATGGATAGCGATCTTCGAGTGGCATTTCCAACCACGGACCCATATATGAAACCCCGGTTGCGCTCCCATCGCCGACCGCCACCAGGTACTCTAGAGTGGGAATCTCGGCTTGTAGTTCTTTCCCCATCGTCAGGTAATCAAATTTTCGGAACTGCGGGGCGAAAAAATACCCTCGGGCCTCTGTCAGCATGGCGAAATACGACAACTCCGTGTGACGATGCTGGAAAAGACACATCACGGGTAGCACGCCGATCTTTAGTAGAGCGAAAAGCAGAACGTTGAACTCCCAGATGTTCGGAACCTGCAGTAAAACGATATCGCCGGATTTGAAACCGTGGTCCAACAAATGCAGCGCCAAACGATCGGATAGGAGATTCCACTCCGAATAAGTAAGCGTGCGCGATTGGTCGGTAACGGCCGCGCGTTCAGGAAACGCCCACGCGGTTTGCTGCAACAGTTCGCCGAGCGTCTGATCCTTCCAGTAACCGCGGCAAATATACTCCCGCTTAAATTCCTCAGGAAACGGCGTACAACCTTCGAGCATTCTCTCTCCCTGGTTCTGGAGCGTAGCCGACGGCGAAAATCGGAGGCTTCTAGTCCAGAATCACTGCTTTCTTTTAGGCGAAAAGCATACGCCCTCGCCCCCATTGTTTCAATCGGGTACGGGATTATGTGTGGCGGTTCGAGCTTGTCAAGCGCGATGGCTGCGCGCGGGGACGAAGCGTTCTTTGGCGATGCAAAAACCCTCTGCACGCTAACGCGTCTCGTCGGGGAACCGTCGAAGCGAAGCAACCATAAGTAGCGACGGAGCTCCGGGTCGGCCGCTACACGTCTGGATAGCCCTATGCCTCACCACGGCACAATACCGTGCTGTGCGCCACCTTGCTATTTTTTCCGCACGTCTTTGACAGTCAGCGGCCCGCCAAAGAGGCTTACGAACCGGAAGCTGAAACCTCTCACATCGGGGCTGGCCTTGGTGCTGCACTTGAACTCGGAACTATTGTTAGGCTTCAACGGATCAACGTCCAGCCTTCCCTCTTCGGTGCGGACGGTTTTCCCGCCGCCGTTCTGAAAATCGCAGTAAACCGTGATGCCGCTGAGGTCCTTCGTTGCGACGTTTTTCACTTGTCCAACGATGTTGATGGTGGTTTGCGTCGCCGAACCCTTAGCGTCCAACAGTTCAAGCGAAGGTCTCTGCGCGAACCCATTCGCGGCGGCGAATGAAAACACACTCATTATTGCAAATACGGGAATCCAACCTGGGACCAAGACTCTCACTGTTCTGCCTCCTAGTCAGCAATCTATGTTCGGGCTCCGGTGCGCTCCAATACCGCGGGATGCCCGCTCTGTCTCCGCGCAAAGTGACAGCCGTCACTTTGGGTAGCGGGATTTTTCAGTTAGAATAAAAAACTTATCCAGAACTGATCCTGAAGCCCTGTTCCTGCTCCTGGATTTTGCCAAATATATGCCAAAAGAAACTTTGCCCTTAGAGCAACCGCCTGCGACACTACAGCGTACGGCGGGGCCGTTCGTGGCGATCTGCCTTGTCATAGCGAACGTCATAGGTGCGGGCATCTACACCACTCCCGGCTTTCTGGCGCGCGATCTGGGCAGCCCTTTCGCAGTGCTTTCCATCTGGATCATCGGTGCCATTCTAGCACTAGCGGGCGCTCTGTCATACAGCGAACTGGGTGCGGCGTATCCTGAAGCGGGCGGCGAGTACATCTATTTCCGCGAAGCGTTTGGCCCGCTGTGGGGATATTTGAGCGGCTGGACCAGCTTCTTCGCGGGGTTCTCAGCGCCTGTCGCCGCGGCGTCCATCGGCTTCGCCGCTTATCTCTCCCACTTCGCCCCGCAGGTCGGACCGGGGCGGGTATTGGGGACCATCCCGCTGGGTGGGTGGGCGCTACAGATCACGGCCGGACAGATTGTGGCGCTGGCGGCCGTGTGGGCGCTCTCTTTCGCGCACATCACCGGCATGCGCCGCGGCGGGCAACTGCAGATTCTATTGACGGTTGCCAAGGTTGCTTCTATTGCCGCTTTGATCGTCCTAGGCCTGTGGCTTGGCAACGGCAGTTGGAACAACTTCCAGTCCGGACCGGAGGGCTTGGTGCCGCCCGGAGCCATGCGCAACGGCGCCATCTCGCTGATCTTCGTTCTGTTCTCGTATAGCGGCTGGAATGCAGCGGCTTATATCGCCGGGGAAGTTCGCCAGCCGCACCGTACGCTTCCGGTCTCGCTGCTGACCGGCACCGCCATAGTCACGGTCCTGTACCTCGGATTGAACACCCTTTTTCTGTACGGACTGGGAATCAGTGGAATGAGCGGCGTCCTGCAAGTGGGCGAGAAAGCGGCCCTGGCGATGTTTGGCCCGGTCGCTGGCGATCTGGTGGCGGCCATGATGGCGCTCTCGATCCTGGCATCCGCAAGTGCAATGATCGTGGCCGGACCGCGCGTCTATTTCGCCATGGCTTTGGACGGATTGTTTCCCAAGAGAGTCGCTGCCATTCATCCGCGCTACGGCAGCCCGGCGGTTGCCATTGTGTGCCAGGGGGTGTGGAGTTCGGTCCTGATTCTCAGCGGTACCTTCGAAGCCTTGATCGTCTACTCAGGATTCGTGCTGGTCTTCTTCTCCGCGCTGGCCGTGGCGGCGTTGCTGGTCCTGCGCGTAAGGCGTCCGGAGTTGCCGCGACCGTTCAGGGTGCCGCTGTATCCGTGGACTCCTCTGTTGTTCATCGGATTCTCAGTTTGGATTCTGCTGTACACCGTTTGGGGCAGGCCCATTGAAGCTTCACTGGGAGTTCTGACTGTCTTATTGGGATTACCGCTGTATTTCTACTGGACCAGAAAAGCAAGATAGTATTTTTTACCAGCCCGGAAAATCTTCCAGAGTAACCCGCGAATGCTTTCACGCCGGGGTGTAAAGGACAAGACGATCCACAGACTCCGCCGATTACGCCAATTGATCTGCGCAATCTGCGGATGGTCTTTGCTCCTCCGCGTTGTTGCGTGAGATTCGAGCGCTGAATGGAAGACGTGAAACTGATCGAATGCCCGCGTGACGCATGGCAAGGCCTGCCGAACATCATTCCAACTGAATCGAAAATTGCATACCTGCGCGCACTGTTGGACGCTGGTTTCCGGCACATTGACGCGGTCAGCTTCGTCTCGCCCAAATATGTTCCGCAGATGGCGGACAGCGAATGCGTCATGGAGTCTCTCGCCCAGCAAGTGGCAGCCACCCGCGCAGAGATTATTGGAATCGTAGTCAACGAGCAGGGATTTCGTCGCGCCTTGGCTACGCCGGGCGTCACGACGATTGGGTATCCTTATTCCATCTCGGAGCGCTTTGCACGGCAGAACGCGAATATGTCGTTACAGGAGACGCGGGAATTTGTAGCGCGCATGGCACGCGAGGTTGGGAAGCAGAAAGCCAGCCGGCGTGATGGCGGTCCGGATCTTGTGATCTACATTTCGATGGCATTCGGTAATCCCTACGGTGACCCCTGGACACCCGATTTGGTCGCCGAGACCGCGAAATGGTTGCATACCACGGGCGTCGATGCCATATCACTGGCCGACACAGTAGGACGAGCTGAACCGCAGCAGGTTGGCGATTTGTTTCGCGCGACGCGGCAGGCTGTGCCGGCAATGGAGATCGGACTGCATCTGCACAGCCGTCCGGCTAACGCGGCTGAAAAGGTTGTTGCAGCGTTCGAGACAGGCTGCCGCCGCTTTGACTCTGCTCTTACGGGCTTGGGTGGATGTCCGTTCTCGGGCGACGAACTGGTGGGGAACATCCCAACGGAGATTGTGTTAACAACGCTTGCTGCATTAGGTGTCTCCGCGGGCATAGGACCGGCCGACCTGGAGAAGGTGCTGAACGCGACCCAACAAATCCGCGCCCGATATGCGCATTAGGGCGACCAGCGATCGGCGGAATTGCGGAACTAGGACGAAACATGGCCTATCGAACACTGCTGCTGGAATCCTCCGACGAAATCGCCACAATCACGTTGAACCGGCCTGAAAAACGCAACGCGCTGACGCAGGAGATGATTGATGAACTGGTGAGTGCGTTGTGGCAAGTGGAATCGAGCCCGACGCGGGTGCTGATTCTCACCGGCTCGGGCGACGCATTCTGCGCCGGAATGGATCTGGAAAGCCTGCGCGCGCTGAACTCTCAGTCAGTGCCTGATGCTGTCGAGGATTCGCGGCGTATCGCTAAAATGTTCCGCTTGCTGAACACGTTCCCCAAGCCCCTGATAACGGCGGTGAACGGCGCGGCTGTGGCGGGCGGATGCGGCATTGCCACGATTACGGATTTCACCATCTCCGTTCCGGAAGCCAAGTTCGGTTACCCGGAGGTCCGCATCGGATTCATCGCTGCAATCGTCTCTGTCTTTTTGATTCGCCAGGTGGGCGAGAAGCGCGCTCGCGATCTACTGTTGACCGGCAGACTGCTCAGTGCCGAGGAAGCATGTCGCATCGGGCTAGTGAACGAGATTGTCCCGCGAGAAAGGCTGCTCGAGCGTGCCCAAGAGCTTGCCGATCATCTGCTGACGGTGAGTCCCACGAGTCTGGTTTACACGAAACGGCTCTTGCGGGAATTCTCCGACGATGAGATCAACCGCGAGATCGAAGTCGCCATCCAGGAGAACGCGCGTATTCGTTCCACTGCCGATTTCCACGAGGGTGTGGCGGCTTTCCTGGAAAAAAGAAAGCCGACGTGGCGAGGTACTGCGTAGCATGGCCTCGCGGGCTTTAACGTTCGCCTGAGGATCGTGTAATGCCGGCGAGCATCAGTGTAGCGACTAATATCCGTTTGAGTCCGAGTTCGCGGCCTTGCGGGTCGTACCACTCGTTCGCAGTGTGAGCATCCCCGCCGGTTCCGCCGCCGCCGGTGGTGATTGTCTCAATGCCAAGCGAGAGCGGAATATTGCCGTCCGTAGAAGACGTCTCAAAGCGCGTCTCGACGCTGAAATACTGGTCTACATCCCGGATGATCTGCAAAATACGCGCGTCCGCCGGAAGTTGCGCTGCGGGGCGGTCTCCGATAGGGACGATTCGGTATTCGAGCTTGCCGTCACCGCGTTGGTTCTCCGCTTCCACGGCTGCGCGCATAATGGTTTCAATCGATCCTGTGAGGCGCTGAAGTTCACAGGCTTCCGTAGAGCGCACGTCGAGCTTCATCCATGCCGAATCGGGGATTACGTTAACGGCGGAACCGCCGTGAATGAGACCCACGTTCATCGTAGTGCGCGGGCGGGAGGGCAGGGGAAGACGGCTCAGTTGCGTAACGGCGTCGGCGAGCGCGTGAACGGGGTTGACGCGCCCGAAATCGCTCCAACTGTGCCCACCCGGTCCGCGCACCTCAACGCGAAAGCGGCGGCTGCCCAGTCCTGCCGTGGCGGTGCGCTGTATAGATGCGCCGTCGATCACCAGCACGGCTTTGGTTATACGGCAGAGCTCCTTTTGGGAGAAGATCCGGCGCATACCGCAAAGGTCGCCCTCGCCCTCCTCGCCTACTGTGGCGGCAAACAGCAGAGACAGCCCTGTAGCGACCTTGCTCTCCTGGAGAGCAGCGGCTATTCCGACGAGTGCCGCGAGACCCGCGCCGTTATCCGAGATTCCCGGCGCGCAAAACCTTCCATTCACCGTCTGCACTTTCACAGGGGTGCCCGCCGGGAAAACGGTGTCGAGATGCGCTGCCAGCAACACAAAGTTGGCGTCCGCGCCGGGACGCTCTGCAAGCACGTTTCCTGCTGCGTCCACGCGGACTCGCTGCAATCCGAGATCACGGAACTTTTGAGCCATGTATTCAGCGCGGGCTGATTCGAGAAAGGTCGGTGCGGGAATCTCTGTCAGAGAGACGTGTACACGGTCGAGCCAATCGAGGCGCGTGTCGAGGAACCGGACAGCGTTGATCCAGCCGGGCCCTGCCGTGATCTGCTGCAGTGAGGCGACAGCTTGGAGTTCGCTGCTGGGCTGTGGCATCGTGCCGCTTCTCCACCGCCGCCTAGTCGGATCACCGCGGCGCGCTGAGGCATCCGTTCTTAGAACTTCTTAGAACTGCAGTGTGCCTGACCGGGGCGTGAAACCCGGGGCGGGGAGATAGATCGTATGACAGTGCTCACATCGATAGACCTCGGCATTTGGTCCGAACTGCCGCTTGACGTCCTCGCCGTAACCGTACCAGCGTTTCAGATGCCCGGCGCAAAGTTTCCCTTTAGCGTCTTTCTCATTACATGCCCGTTGATGGGGCAGGCGCGTCTTGACCTTCGGGACTTGCTGGGCGGGAGCGGGCGCTGCTGCCGGTTGGGGTGTTTCCATAGCTGTAGGGGCATCCGTCATCTTCGATTCGTCCTCCTCGATCTTCCGGGCAGGGCACTGCTTCTGAATGCACCAATCGTCCGGACTGCTTCTATTTTAGCTGTTAAGCTATGATTGTCTAGTGGGGGCATTCCGGGACCGCCACGGCTGATTTCTAGAACTGGTGTCATTCTGATTACTGCATAAATGCGGCAGAAGTTGTACCACGGGAATTGCAGCGCACAGCCGGTTTCAGCTGCGGTTTTTAGGTTCCGGAGGTGCAAATGCGGTTCTTTTCAGGATTGCGCCAACACGCCTTCCAGCTCTCGCATTACTTCGAGTTCTGACTGGGGCAATTGACTGCTGTAGGCAAATGGTATACATTCCTCTCCGATGACAAGACTTCTTCTGCTTCTCCTTCTCCTTATAGCGTTTCCTGTTTTTGGTGAGTCCCCTACGCAAGAGATAAATACAGTTTTGATGCACAGCACCTTTAAAATATTTGGTCCAAAAGCGGGCGATTCGTCGAAGATGAGTTTCGGAACCGTGTTTCTGGTTGGCAAACCCCAACGTTCGAGGCGCGGATATTCCTATAATGTGCTAGTCACCGCCGGTCATGTCCTAGATGATATAGCAGGTGATAATGCGACAATAATCTTTCGAAAGGTTAATCCTGACGGCTCTTATAGTGAGCTGGCCCAAAACTTTCCCATTCGTGACAAGGGCAAGTCACTGTACACCAAACATTCATCAGCAGATGTAGCTGTAATGTATCTCGCAACACCACTGGCGACCCCGATAACATTAGTACCCCTGAATTACCTGGTAACAGACGACACGTTAAAGGAAATAGAATTTCATCCAGGTGATGAAGTATTTATTCTGGGCTTTCCACTTTTTGCAAATCTTCCGGGTGGCTTTCCTATCCTGAGAACTGGACGTATCGCATCTTATCCACTCGTACCGATGAGAAAGGCGAACAAATGGTACGTTGATGTATTTTTATATGGTGGCAATAGCGGAGGGCCTGTGTATTTCCGGTACGAAAACCGATTTCACAGAAATACAACACACATCGGGAGTTGGGTTCAAGGAATAGCCGGACTAATAATTGAGCAAGCGAATTCTTCGATGTCTGAGTTTGCAGATAAACCATTAAATGTCGGACTCATCGTCCCGGCGGAATTCATCAGAGAGACTATTGAAGGATTGCCTGATCCTCCGGAAGAAAAATAATAACCACCAGTACGGCCACTGCGTTGCCCGCGGTGCCAAGCAGGACGTTTCCCCGGATGCATTTGTGCTTTAGGCCGAGCGTTTTTTCTCGATTTGTCCCGTTACGGTGTTAATGAGGTGGCTTGCCTGCCGCAGCGCGGCCACAGGATCAGATTGCGAGGATTGCGCTTCCTCGATGATTCGCCGCAGCTCCGCATTGATTTGTGTTTGATAGGGCGCGGCTCCCGGCTCCAGGGCGCGTTTCTTGAAGAACTCTACGATATCTAAATCCAGATACATGTTCACGCGCACCTTCATGTTGCGTGGCTCTAAAGCTTGGCGCGGTATTTCGTGGCGCGCATGGCGGGGGACTGGCCTCCACTTTTTTGTGGGTTGCCATTTCTGGTCAACGACCTTCGTTTTCTTTTTCATGCCGATCCACGATCCCGACTATACACATATTATGCACATATCGCAAACCAATTTTGGCGCGGCACAATTGTTTAAGCAAAGCACAGGTAGCCACGGCGAACGTATTTTTTCGCCGTGGGCTTTTGCGTCGTCTGGACTGGGGCACGAACCCACGGCGAGGAAAAGCGCTCGCCGTGGCTACCTCTCTTCATTTCCCATTGCGAAAACCTGTTGATCGATTTACTTTGGCTACGTAAAAGCCAGCGGAAGTGTTGTCATGAGCCGGCGAATATTATTAACGATTGCTGCAACAGCTTGCTTGATCCCTGCACACCTAGCCTCTGCCCAAGTTGCTAAGTTATATCCGGTTGACGAAGGATTTCGCGATGCAACGTTCTTCGCATTCAGAGCGAGGCTGCTGGAAGCCGTGCAGCGGCGGGACATGTCGTTCGTGCAGAGTATCCTCTTTCCGGGAATACAAAATAACTTTGGCGGCGACGGTGGAATTGCAGAGTTCAAAACCAAATGGGAAGTTGAGAGTCCCGAGGGCGAGCTATGGAAAGTTTTGACCACAGTATTGACGCGAGGTGGATCGTTCTCCAGCAATGGAACCGTCTTTGCCGCGGCCTTACACATCCACTAATTTCCCTGAGCAATTCGATCCGTGGGAACACGGCGTGATTGTCGGCGACAACGTAAGGGTAAGGGAAAAACCAGCAGTGGATAGCCCGATCATAGCCACTCTATCATTCGACATCGTCGAAGTGACGGAGTGGGGTGGGCCGACTGGCCGATCAGAATAGCAACGAGCGTCGTTGGGCTACAGTCAAGCTTGCTGGGGGACGGCAAGGATACGTTGCCGAAGAGTACATTCTATCGCCAATGGGCTACCGAGCCGTTTTTTCGAAAAGAGACGGTAAATGGCTGCTGTCTGCTCTAGTGGCGGGAGACTAGCGCGAACTATTGTGGGCGGCTCTCCAGAACAAATGGTTGTTGACGCTCATGATTGAGCTGTTGTGTGACACTCAGATCCACATCGCTCAGCGGCGTCACGCCCTCTACATCGTTCTTCAGGTAGTGAACATTGTCACCCGTTAACCAGTAATCCTGGACATCGACGCTGCTGCCGTCCTTGAAGCCCAACACGCCCGGTCTGGGTCTTGAGGGCGGGGAAACGAGGGGTGCCGAGGACTTTCTCCCGTCGGCCGGAATACCAGCGGCAGGCGGAGTCACCGCCGTGCTGCCGTAAGTGGAAGTGGAGAGCCCGTAAGAATAGACACCGAAGAAAGGCGCCGAAGGGAAGAAGGGCACAAACGGAAAACCTCCGAATGCGAAGAACGGCGTCCGAATGAAGAAATGAAAGCCGTGCCGTGGAACTCTCGGCCCAACTCGCACCCGGCCGTGGAAGAATCCCGGATTACGGAATTGCGGATGCGCGGGGAAATGCCTGAACGCTGGAGTGCCAGGACGAATGAGCATGCCGTGTCGTGGTGCTATACGGCCAGGAACGTGGAATCCAGGGTGACTGCGAACCGCTCCCCCTCGGAAGCCGCCGAAAATAGCGCCTCCATGGCCACCCCGCACAGCGGCGCCGTGAAATCCTCCCCCGTGAAAGCCTCCGCGTTGCGCACTGGCAGGCAACACGGCACAGAATAGGACTGCGATAAACAGAACGCCGGGTTGGAGCACCCGTGCCATTGGAACTCATGCCCCTCCGAGCCTCATGCCGCTCGTCTATGGCTTGCTTGTTCGCGTGCGACGGTGCTGCTTTGTTCATACCCTCCACGTGTACGCGGTGCAAATCGCACGAATTTGATAACCACCACAGCTACAACAAATCCGAGCACAATCCAGATTCCCAAGATTAGCGGAATGAGGTGAAGTAGCCTCACAGAGCACCCCCTGTTCAACTCAGTTTGCAGGAACCCGCGAGCAGCCGTCTATCAGGCATAGCACTTAGGGTAATTTGCCCTGTATCACTTGAAAGCTGTTTATCGAATCACAGGCGATGCGCAGCCCGCTTGTGAAGGAGAACCGGGTGAGGAGTCATCATGGCGACGAGCTGCAGTCCGGACCCCGCCGATCACGAGGGGCATGACATCAAATCCCAACCCACCGGCCAAAACTACGATATAGAACGCACTCTGCCGGGAAACGCCTAGTGTTTTACTTGCAATGTTCCCATCGCCGCCGTCTAGACACGCGAGTCAGGACTTCAGGCGGCTTAGAGTCCCCGGGCGCCAGTTCCGGCATTAACTCTTGCCTTTGGTGGCAGAGCGAGTAGGTTCGCTCGCACCGGGCAAAAGCATCCAGTAGTCGGGCGGGATGGTTGCGCATGAACGCACGGGTGGGCTAAGAAGAGCGCGTGGGTGGACCCGGCAGACCGGCGTGGCGTGGCGGGTGGCTGCGCTATACTTGACATAATATATATTATCAGACACACTGACAATGCACGGCAATACCCGCCCGCTAAGGTCTCACCCTCAGGTTATGGAGCCCTTCCCGCAATTAGCTTCCCGCGTACGCAATCTTGCCCAGAACCGCAGGGCGCTTTGCGCCAGTGGCGGCGCACAAGTTGGACGGCTTTTCGTGAAAGGTGTGATATGCCAGGACGGCGAATGCGACGGCCTCTTTTGCGTTCGCCGGGAGTCCCGCTTTGGTCGTGCTGAGGATTTTGATAGACTGACAGGAGTAACTTGCTTTGTTGGTTTTAGTTACGCAACGTTTATGAATCTGTTTCATTAAGAAACCGTTCTTCACTCCGCCGCCCGACACCAAGCACTCCTGGACACGAAATTTCGGCAGAACGAAACGACCGATGCCTCTGGCGATGGATTCGGCTGTGAACGCCGTGGCGGTGGCCAGCGAATCCTTGAGGTCGGTGTGCGTGCCCATGAAGTGCTTCTTCAGGAAATCGTTTCCAAACTGTTCACGGCCAGTGGCTTTTGGAGGGCGCAGATTAAAATACGGCAACCGCATCAGACGCCCAAGAAGAGCCTCGTCAACATGTCCCGCCGCGGCAAGCCTCCCTCCACGGTCGTATCTGAGCTTGCCCTCGGTTGCGAGGGATGCAAGCGCGTCCAGGAGCATATTGCCCGGGCCGGTGTCGAAGGCAATAATCTCGTCCGGTCCGCCGTGGGCTGGGATGGCGGTCAAATTGGCAATACCGCCGATATTCAGTACCACCCTGCCGATCTTGGGGTGCCGGTATAACAAGTAATCAAAAAATGGGACTAGGGGCGCTCCCTGGCCTCCAGCCGCCATGTCGGCCGGCCGGAAATCGCCGACGGTCGTGACGCCCGTTCGCGCTGCGATTACGGACGGATCTCCGATCTGCAACGTCGAACGAACCGGTACGCCACAAAAACTAGTTGCGCCAGGCTGGTGATAGATCGTCTGCCCGTGCGATCCGATCAGCCGCAAGCGATCCATGGGCACGCGGGAGCGGCGACACACAATCTGGCACGCGCGAGCAAACAGCTCACCGAGCAGAAAATTTAATTGCGAGATCTCAGCGGCCGGCAGCGCCGCTCCTGCGGCAATCCGAAGGATTTTGCGTCGGACCTCTGGAGGATATGGAACAGAGCCGAACCCGACCAGTTGGATGCGCGTTTTCCACTCCAAACCGGTGATTTCGACCAATGCTGCATCAATGGCATCCGCCGAAGTGCCGGACATGAGGCCCGCTACGAGCATTAGGTGGTGGGTTCCCCCTCAGCAATGGGGTGATCGCGTGCAATTGATGCAGCCTCGGCGCGCTTAATGGTTAACGCACTCAGTGTCGCGATGTCGTCCCGCAGTTTCTGATAGTCTGCCGGAGCGGTAGCCCGATTCAGGTTGCCCAGAATCTTCAAGCGATCCTTTAAGATTAAGACCTTCGCGGCAGCTCGTTCGATCAGCGCGCCAAAAGCTGAATCGGTGTCCGCCTCCCGCAGCAGAGCGTCAAACACTCGTTCCGTGTTGGACTGCTGGCCGCAGAGCAGCAACGCATCGCAGCCGGCTTTGATAGCCGCGGCGGCCGCCTGTTCCATGGTGCGGCCCTGGAGTGCTCCGCCCATTTCAAGGTCATCGCCGAGAACGACCCCCTCAAATCGCATCTTTTCCTTCAGCAGGCCGGAGATAATCGCGCTCGAGAGCGTCGCAGGAACCGGCTCGCGATCTTCCCGCCCACCGCCATACGCTGCCTCCAACGCGGGACAAGAGACATGCGCGACCATGATCATGGGAAGCTCGGAAGACAGCGCGCGGAACGGCTCCAGGTCCTCTTCCATCTCGCGCTCTGTCTTCACGACTACCGGCATTTCCTTGTGGGAATCTATCTGGCCGCTGCCCAGCCCGGGAAAGTGTTTTCCGCACCCCACAATTCCGTACTCCTGAAGCCCTCGTAGAAAACTGCGGCCGAATTCAATTACCTCGCGCGGCGTTGCCCCCGCGGTACGGCTTCCCATCACTCCGCGAGAAGCAGGAGAACCTAGATCCAGAACCGGCGCGAAGTCCACGTTCAGCGAAAATGCGGCGAGTTCCCTGCCCGCCATTCTGCCCAATTCTTCTCCCAGACCCGCTCGCGCGACATCGTTGACGGCAGGCAACGGCGCCAGCACCTGGCGCAGGCGGTCCACGCTGCCACCTTCGAGATCAAGCGCGAGGATCGGATTTGCATCGAGACGTTCGCGTACACGCAGGACCAGTTCGCGAAACTCTGGAGCGCCCGTAATGTTCCGCTGGAAAAAGATTACGCCGCCGGGACGAACGTGGCGCAGGAAACGTTCAGCGGAATCGCTCCACGTGGCATCGTTCATGCCGACGATGAGAACTTGTCCCAATTGTTGAGCGAGGTTCATGATGATCGCTTTCGATTATAGCCGAGCCTGAGGGGCAGTGGGTCAGTTTGAAAACGGAAGGGCACGACTTCAGTCGTGCCGG
>JACPPJ010000077.1 GCA_016191085.1 Acidobacteriota bacterium
GCGCGGAATGACGCAGAATGTGGCCCCGGAAGCGCTGGGTGCGCAGCCGGGTATTATATGGGGTGAGCGGAGGGGATCGAACCCTCGACCACCGGAGCCACAGTCCGGCGCTCTACCAGCTGAGCTACGCTCACCGCATGAGAAAAGACTCTCTTGATTATAGGTGCCGCTTTATACGCGGTCAATAAGACGTCGGGCTCTTGGCCGTACCCGCAATTTTGGTCTTTCTGATAAGAAGGGCACGGCTTCAGCCGTGCCGGTACGAGGCGTAGTAACAGACGGCTTATAGCCGCTGAGGGCTAGCTGCTCCTGCGCAAAACCGAACCCCGCCCCTCAGGCGCTAAAGCGCCCCGACGCGATGTATTTTGCGGCACGCCTGAAGGCGTGCCCTGACGAAGACTGGGTGAAGACCCTCAGCGCGCGGCTGCGACATCAGTCACAGCGCGGTAGACGAATTCGATGAATTTGCCAAGGCCGTCAATTAGAAGGCGCTCATCGTTGCCGTGCATGCGTTCGGTATCTTCCTCAGTGGTGGGGCTGCCGATGCCATATGCCTGTACACCTTTGGCGCGAAGCTGCGCCGAATCAGTCGCTCCGGTGATCATCTGGGGCAGTGTGACGGCCTCGGGAAACACTGCCGCCTGCGATTTCTCCAGTGCACGAAACATCTCCGAATTCAGCGGCGGCACCGCAGTCGCGGAGGGCCTGCGCCCCACACGGACAATTTCAACCGCCGGGTCGTTGATAATGCGCGTCATTTCGGCGATCAATTTGTCCACGTCCTCGTCCGGTAAGACACGGATATCGAGCAGCGCTTCGGCGTCAGCGGGGATGACGTTGTCGCGAAAGCCGCCTTTGATCATAGTCGGCGCGATTGAGGTGCGCAGCATGGAGTTGTACATCACGTTGGTGTGACGCAGTTTCTCCTGCGCCATTGGACCAACGACCGGGTCTTCCAGGTGCGTGAACAGAAACGCTTCATCGGGCGGGCTGATCCTCGCCAGACGCTCGAAGAACGTCCGGGTAGTCTCGTTCAGGCGCATCGGCGGCTGCCACGTGCCAAGTTTGGCCACTGCGGCGGCCAGATGTACCACGGGGTTGTCCACACGCGGCATCGAGCCGTGTCCCGAAACTCCACGCGCTATGAGCCGCATGCGGTCGGGAACTTTCTCGGTGGTCGACACGGCAACGAACTGCACCTTGCCGTTCTTAACGAGCGTGTCGCCGCCCTCGTTCAGCGCATACTCACATTCGATCTTTGGCCAATGCTTCTCGATGACGAAATCAATGCCGACGGGCGGGCCGCCCTCTTCGCCGGCTTCGGCCAGGAAGATGAGGTCGCGGTCAAGCGCCAGCTTCTGCCGATTGATCATGCGAAGCACCTGGAACATGGCAGTTATGCCGCCCTTGTTGTCCAGAGCGCCACGGCCATAGAGATAGCCATCCTTGATAATTCCCGCGAACGGATCCACGGTCCACTTGTCGCGCTCCACGCCCACCACGTCCGCATGGCCCATGAGCAGCAGCGGCTTTTTCTTCCCGTTGCCTTTGATTCTCGCGATCAGGTTTCCGCGGCCGGGTTCCGCCGTCACGATCTCGGACGCAATGCCTTCCTTGTCCAGAATTGCCTTGAGATACTCGGCCACTTTGGACTCGTTGCCCGGTGGGTTGCTGGTGTCAATGCGCACCAGCGCCTGGAGCATCTGCGTCGCCTCTTCGCGAGCCTTGGAGAAATCCGGCATCGCGTTCCCGGCAGATTGCGCGCGCAAGGGCAACGCCGATATGACTGACAGAGCCAAAACGGCTACGAGTATTCTGACGGTCATTGATCCCACTCCTTTACGGGCGGGTGGTTGGGGTGACGCGTTCCAGCAGCAGATCGAGCGGCGCGGGCGCCTTCGACTGAATCGAGAATCCGTAAGCTTCGCCGCTGTCGCTTTGCCGGGTCAACTCGTATTGGCTTGGTCCCAAAAGAACGTCGAGCACCTGGCGAAGCGCGGGGCGCACTTCCTGGTCGGTTGCAGCATTGTTGGGCGCCTGCAGCCGGTCGGCAAGCCGGATCTCGATTGCGTCCGTGCGCAGGTGTACGTTGGCGGGAAATTCCTTTTCGGCAAGCAGCCTGCTGGTCAATTCAAAACAGTCGTGAAACGCGGCGGCTATTCGCTCAGCCAGCGATCCGCTCAGGCCCTTCTTGGCGAAGTAAAGAATGCCGGGACCGGGATTGGTCAGGTCGAAACTGATGTTGCAGCGATGCCCGACCAGAACGATGCCTGGCCCGCGCGACATGTGCGCGTAGTCGGCCAAATCCACCCATTCGGCGGGGTGGTCCTTTTCCATGCGCCAGCGCGCGAAGATTTCAAGGAACGGATCAAGATTGATGTTCGCCGGAGCGTCAGTGGCAATTTTGATTTGAATGCGTTGCAAGTCCATAAACAGTGATGCGTTGGTAGCCACGGTGAGTGTAGTTCTCGCCGTGGGCTCGTTCCGTAGCTTCAACACAAAAAGCCCACGGCGACAAAAGCGTTCCACGGCCCGCCGGGACAGGTCACCGTGGCTACCAACTACGTGATTTCCATGCGGCTGTAAACGCCGTTGGCTTCCTCAATGAATAATGCGGCCTCTTGCACGCGCTGATGCGTTTGCTCTGAGGTCAGATTTTTCGGACCTTGCTCGGCGGCCCGGAAAAAGTACTCGCTGATTTGCGGAAGGAATCCGTTTTCGCCGAAATGCCTCCGGAATTCCTCTACAGTGTCATAGCGGTCCGAGAGCAGCAGGCCCTGCACCGAGAGCAGACCGTCGGCTGCCTTCTTCATGGCCTCAAATGCGGTAGTCGCGGCGGCTTCGAGGCGTCCAGCCTCCAGGTCAAGCGAAGCCTGGAACGACAGCCGGTCGGCGTCTTCGAGCATGAACTCCGCCTGGCTGACCATCTCGCCCGCGCACTCTCCGACGCCCGTGGACATGGCATAATCCCACGGCTGGCGGCTGTCGCGGTAGTAATCGGGGGCCACCGTATAATCGGGAATCTTCTCAAACTCCGCCAGCGCCTGCTTGATGCGCGCCTTTCCGATGCGGTTCGCGAACGCCGTGAATCCTTCGTCGCCAATTCGTTCCGCAGTGTAAAGGGCAGTGAGCTTCCTGATTACCTCGGGCGCATCCTTGGAGGAAACCTTGGCTACCGGCAATCCGATGGACGCGGCGTTGCCATCGGTTTGTCCGCCCAGCACCACCTGGAAAATCGGCGCCACATGCGCGCCCGTGCGGCGGCTGCCGCCGAAGAATCCGATGTTAGCGAGGTGATGCTGGCCGCAGGAGTTGAAGCAGCCGCTGATCTTGATCTGGATGTCGTCCCGCTCGGCCAGATCGGCCATGCCGTTCTGAAACTTCTCATGTAGTACGGCGGCGAGCCCGCGCGAGGACGAGATTCCCAGCTTGCAACTATCCGTGCCGGGGCAGGCTGTGACATTGGCCATGGCATGCGCGCCGGGCTGCGCCAGAGCGAGCGCCGCCAGATCATCGTAAAACGCCGGAAGATCGGCGTCCGATACCCAGCGGATCAGGAGGTTCTGGTCCACGGTAGTGCGGATGGTGTCGTTCACGTATTTCCGGCAGACACCAGCCAATGCGCGCAACTGCCCTGACGCAATGTCTCCCAGCGGGAGAAACACGGTAGCCGTGGAATAGCCTGGTTGCGCCTGCGCCTGAACGTTCGCCCGAAACCACTTCTGGAACGCTGGCGAGGTAGAAGACAAATCCAGCTTCGAGGGAGGTTTCAGCGGTTTCTCTGCGAATGTCTCGGCGTCTCCCAGGTAATCGGTCCAGCGCGAATCGGGAAGCAGTTTTTGCCGCTCCTCCGCGATCAATTTGCTGAACTCCTCCATGCCGAGCTTCGCAACCAGGAACTTCATTCGTGCTTTGGCCCGGTTCTTCTTCTCGCCCAGCCGCGCAAACACGCGCCCAATCGCCTGCACCAGCGGCAGCATCTCTTCTGCCGGAACAAAGTCGCTATAGAGCTTCGCCTGATGGGGAATCGGGCCGAGCCCTCCACCGAGGTACACCTGGAAGCCGCGCTTTGTTTTGCCGTTTTCCTCGCGCACGGCAGCGATGGCCCCGATGTCGTGAATCAGCGCCAGACCGCAGGCGTGCTCGCTGCAACCGGAGAAGGCGATCTTGAATTTGCGCCCGAAGTTTTGGGCGTCGGGGTGGCGCAGCATGAAGTACGCCGCCGCGCGCGCGTACGGCGTCACGTCGAACGGCTCGTCATGGCAGACGCCCGAGCGCGTGCAGGCCGTGACGTTGCGCACCGCATTGCCGCAGGCTTCGCGCGTGGTGATCCCCACCTCGGCAAGCAGCCGGAAAATATCGGGCGTGTGATTGATGTCCACGAAGTGGAGCTGAATGTCCTGCCGCGTAGTGATATGGCTGACGCCATCGGCGTATTCTTCTGAGAGGTCCGCGAGCCGCTCCAGTTGCTGCGTGTTTAACAGCCCCAACGGAATCTTAATGCGCTGCATCTGCACGCCCGGCTGCCGCTGTCCATAGACGCCGTGGCGCAAACGGAATTCCAAAAACACTTTTTCAGGCATCTGGCCGTGCTGCACGCGCCGCAGTTCCGTCTCGTAGATGTTAATCTCTTCGCGTATCGCGGGCGGCAGGTGCTGCCACCGATCATTGGGGGCCGACGGCTGCCCAACGCCGAGACTCGCGATGGAATCGCTCATAAACCACCCCAAATAAAAAAACCGCCTGCGGACCAATTGTCCGAGGCGGGGTAAGTTTTTCGGACTGTTCTGAATATTAGGATTCAGCGCCGCCTACCCGCCAGGACGAGGTACGACAACAGCAACAGCACGTCCCGCGAGTTTCGCCAAAGCTGATCATGATTCTTTATTTTTGCTGTTTTGGGCCGGTATGTCAAGCGGTGGCTTGGGTGTTGACATATAGGTGTTAACACCGATACACTGTTCCACGGTGGCAAGGGCCACCTGATTCTGTGAAGGAGTGCAACCATGGGCAAGCATCCAACGCCATCTACCTCTGAGTCACCGTTGGATTTGAGGGCGGAAAGAACCCTTACGGTAAAGGATGCCGCGTTTCGTCTCAACAAGAGCGAAGCCGCCGTTCGCATGTGGCTCCGCAGAGGCCGGCTCAAAGGCTGGCAGGTTGGCGGTACGTACCGCACGGTTCTAGTGTCGGAGAAATCGGTGGAAGAGGTGCTCATGCAGACAAAACGGTTCGGGGCGTGATCCTGACAATCCCCAAAGCACAGTGGTAGCCACGGTGAGCGTTTTTCTCGCCGTGGGCTTTTTCCTGTATTCTTGACGCCATGTCGCGAGTGCACCGGCTTCGACTGAGCGATCGCATTTTCTTCGTTACCGTGAATCTTCTCCGGACGCTACCGCCTTTCACGGAAGCGGAATTTCCGGTAATCCTTTCGAGTGTGGACGAATCGCGCCGCCGCCTGCGTTTTGCCCTCTGCGGATATGTGTTGATGCCTGACCACTGGCACGCACTGCTCTGGCCTCGCGATCCCATCACGATCTCGCGCCTGGTGATGGACGTGAAGTCCGTGTCCGCACGCCACCTGAACCAGCAGCGCCAGCGGCGCGGCCCGCTTTGGCAACATCAGTTCTGGGATCGTTTTGTGAGGCACTCCAAAGAGTACGCACAGAGGCTTAACTACATGCACTCGAATCCGGTGAGAAAGGGGCTGGTTGCGAAACCGGATGAGTGGCGATGGTCCAGTTTCCGGAATTTCAGCATGGAGCAATCCGAAAGGGCAGCATGTCCCATCGAAATTGATTATGTGGAAATACCGGATTCGTACCGGGGATGAATGAAAAAGCCCACGGCGAGAAAGGCGCTCACCGTGGCTACCACTACCCCGGCGTCAGCAGCTACGTTTCTCACGCCCGAATTCAAACTCCGGTGGTAGAATAAAACGCGTTATTCGGCGAATGTATTACCTACATACCTGGTCTTTGAGTGCTGGCGGTGCTGGCCGGCAGGAGGGAGGGTCCTTGGCGGACAAACGTAAGGACAAGGCAGAGGAAACCACCAAAGCGGGCATCTCACGACGCAAGTTTTTGAAAGGCGTCGGTGTCGGCGGCGGCATGCTGGGCAGCGGCGTTCTGAGCGGCTCTCTGCTTCAGGACGGACACGGTGCGCAAGCGGCGGCTACCAAAGTGCTCGGGCCTGGCGCTGTGGCGATCGAGCTGAACGTCAACGGAAAGCGCTGGCCGCTGACGCTGGAGCCGCGCGTCACATTATTGGAAGCCCTCCGCGATCATCTGGAGTTGACCGGCGCCAAGAAAGTCTGCGACCGAGCGAGCTGCGGCGCCTGCACTGTCATTCTGGATGGCTCGCCCGTCTACTCCTGCTCAGTGTTTGCCATCGAGGCTCAGGGAAAAACAATCCAGACGGTGGAATCGCTCGCGGACGGCGACACGCTGCACCCGGTGCAGGCCGCCTTCGTGGAAAATGACGCGCAGCAGTGCGGGTTCTGCACGCCTGGATTTGTGATGGCCACCAAGGCTCTCCTCGACAAGTACCCTAACCCCACGGCCGAGCAGATGCGCCTCGCCTTGGGAGGCAATCTGTGCCGCTGCGGAACGTACGTCGGCATCCGGCAAGCCGTGATGCAGGCGGCGCAGAACTCCCCCCAGAACTCCCACCAGAACTCAAAGACACGTGCTCCGCAAGCCGGTCGTCAGAGTCGTGCCGGAGGAGGACACTCCAATGCCTGATTACAATTGGCCGGAACCCGATTCCGCTGCGCTCGTAGGCAAGCGTATCAGCCGCGTGGATGGCCCGGCGAAGGTCACCGGCACTGCCAAGTACACCTACGATGTGACGCGTCCCGGCATGCTCTACGCCAAGGTGCTGCGCTCGCCTTACGCTCACTGCCGCATCGTGAGTATTGATGTCAGCGCCGCGGAAAAACTGCCAGGTGTCGAGGCCGTCTACGTCGTACAGGGCGCCGGCACGGAGATTCACTGGCAGGGAGATGACATTGCGGCAGTAGCGGCCGTGGACGAGCAGACCGCCGAAGATGCTGTACAGAACATCAAGGTGCAATACAAGCAGTTAGCGCACCTCGTCCAGGAAGAGGACCTCAGCAAGGCCGGGGACCGCGCCAAGCCTGCTGCCGAGCAGGTGGTTGGCAACCCCGACGAGGCGTTTGCGGCGGCTGAAGCGGTCACTGTGGAAGGCTACTACGGAACCTCCGTGGTAACGCACTGTTGCCTGGAGTCGCACGGCTTTGTCGCCGAATGGGAAGGCGATACTCTGACGGTTTACCCCTCCACCCAGGCGGTCGAGCGTTTGACGGGACAATTCGCCGAAGCGCTAAAGATACCCGCCACCAATGTCCACACTATGATGCAGTACGTCGGTGGCGGCTTCGGCAGCAAGTTCGCCGTGGACCGCTGGGGCATAGCAGCGGCCCATCTAGCCAAGCAAACCGGCAAACCGGTGAAGCTGATGCTGGAGCGCGCTCCGGAACAGATGGTCGCCGGAAACCGGCCATCGGTCTACGCAAAGGTAAAGATCGCAGCCAAGCCCGATGGCACGCTGACCGCGTGGGAATCGGATTCCTGGAGCACCGGCGGCATGGGCGGCGGCGGTAGCCCGCCGATGCCATACATCTGGAACTTTCCACACCAGCGGAAGCGGCACACGGCGGTGTCCATTAATGCTGGCAGCGCACGCGCGTGGCGGGCTCCCAACCACCCGCAGGGCTGCTACGTCACCATGTGCTCCATCGAGGATCTAGCCGCGAAGCTGAAGATGGACCCGCTGGATCTGGTGCTGAAGAACATCGCATTGACGGGTGAGCGATCCGAACTCTATCGGCAGGAGTTGCTGAAGGCCGCAGAGCTGATGGAGTGGAAACGTAGATGGCATCCGCGCGCTCAAGGATCGCCAGGGCCGGTCAAGCAAGGCTTGGGTTTGGCCCTTCACACCTGGGCAGGCAGAGGGCACGCTGCGGAATGCCGCATCACAATTCACCCCGACGGTTACGTCGAAGTGAGCACCTGCACGCAGGACATCGGCACGGGTACGCGAACAGTCATCGCGATCGTGGCCGCTGAGACGTTGGGCGTGCCGATGGAAATGGTCAAGCTCAACATTGGTGATAATCACCTCCCACCCGGAGGCTCATCCGGCGGCAGCACCACGGTAGGCGGAGTGAGTTCCTCCACCCGCCGCGCCGCGATGGACGCGCGGGAGCAGTTGTTCGCCAGAATCGCGTCGGGACTGGGAACAACCGCTGAGAACTTGGAAACGGTGAACGGTACGGTTCGCGTGAAGAATGATCCGTCGAAGGGCTTCACGTGGAAACAGGCCGCAGCCAAGCTGGGTGTCAACCCGGTGAGCGCCATGGGTAAGAACCCCGATGAGGCCAAGGGCGCGCTAACTTCCAGCGGCGTCGGCGGCGTGCAGATGGCCGATGTTTCGGTGGACACGGAGACCGGGGTTGTCAGGGTGAACAAGATGGTGGCGGTACAGGACTGCGGCCTCATCGTGGACATGAAGACCGCCGAAAGCCAGGTCTATGGCGCGATGATTATGGGAATCGGATACACGCTGTTTGAAGAGCGCGTCATGGACGAAATCACCGGCCGCATGCTGAATCCGAACATGGAGTTTTACAAGCTCGCGGGTTTGGCCGACACCCCGGAGATGGTGGTCCACATGTGGACCGATGCTGAGCAGCAGAAGCGCGGAGTCATCGGTTTGGGAGAGCCGCCCACTATTTCACCAGGCGCCGCGATCGCAAATGCTGTTGCCAATGCTACTGGCGTGCGAGTCCCGACGCTACCTCTCACGCCCGACAAGGTTCTGGCTGCGCTGGAGAAAGGAGGGCTGGCCTGATGCAAGCCTTCGAATACGCCGCTCCTTCGATCAAGCAACAGGCCGTCGCGCTGCTCGGCAACACCTGGGAAGATGCCGCGGTGTTCGCGGGCGGCACCGATTTGATCAGCTCCATGAAGGACAACCTGCTTGCGCCGAAGCGGCTCGTTGACATCAAGGGCATCAAGGAACTGGGCGGGATTGATTTCACGCCGGCAGCGGTTCGTATCGGTGCGCTCGTGACGCTGGAACAATTGCTGGCGCATCCGCGCCTCGGTAGAGAGTATCCCGGAATCATTGATGCGGCGGCGGGCGTGACCAGCCCTCAACTGCGCAGCCGAGGGACGATCGCAGGCGACCTCTGCCAGCGCCCCCGCTGTTGGTATTACCGCGCCGGGTTCGGGCTGCTTGCTAAAGATAAAGATGGAAAGCCGCTGGTCCCGAATGGTGAGAATCGCTATCACGCTATTCTTGGGAATCAAGGACCCGCGTATTTTGTAAACCCTTCCAGCCTGGCGCCGGTGCTGATCGCGATCGGCGCGAAGGTTCGCCTGTACAACGGTTCCAGTTCCCGCGACGTACCACTGGAACAGTTCTTCGTCACACCCAAGAGCGATGCAGAGCGCGAAAACGTTCTCAAGCCGAATGAGATTGTGACCGACATCATTATCCCAGCCATCCCAGCCGGCGAGCGGCTGAGCGCGACTTATGAGGTTCGCCAGAAGGAGGCACTTGACTGGCCCCTCGCGGCGGCCGCTGTGGCACTGAGGATGAACGGAGGTCGCGTGCAGAGCGCACGTGTAGTTCTGGGACATGTCGCGCCTGTGCCGTGGGGCGCGCCGGATGCCGAAAAGGTCCTCACGGGGAAACGAATCACTGCTGACCTCGCAATCGAAGCCGGCAAAGAATCGGTGCACCAGGCTAATCCGCTGAGTAAGAACGCCTACAAGGTGCAGCTAGCTCGCGTAGCCGTCAAGCGTGCTCTGCTGCGAGCTGCGCAAGGAGGTGCATGATGCTCGATCCACGGCCCATACTGGCGCATGAACCCTGCCGGTGCTTGCGATGGAAAGGCATGTTCATCCAGGCGGAGCGCGACCCGTCGGTGCCTCCCTCCAACGATCACCTCTTCTGGTGCATGCACACGCAAACTTGTATCGGTCCGGATAACCACGTAGCGGAGCCGGAGCATTGCACAGCGGAGCGAGAGTGCTACGAGCATTGATTGCTGCTGACGTTGCAGCAACCATCTCTGGTGAGTATCTGGAGACGCGCAGCGCGGAGGTGTATGCCGGGCCGTGCGTGTCGAACTCGGAAGGGAACCTCGCGGCTAATGAGATAATTCACCACTCCCTCGCGGCTCGGTGCGCGGCTTTCCTCTCCTTTGTTAAGATGTCCTCATGCCCCGCCAATCGGTTGCGGAGTACTTTGATACATTCCGACATCACGCATCGGAGATCGCCATCGTGCAGCGTCGCGGCTATCGCACCTTTCGCTGGTCGTATCGGCGTCTCGTGGAGACCGCCTGCCAGTTCGCGCGGGAACTGGAAGCGCGCGGAATTCAGCGTCGGGACCGAGTGTTTCTCTGGGGAGAAAACTCTGCCGAGTGGATCGCGGTCTTTTGGGGATGTATTCTGCGCGGCGCGGTGGTGGTCCCGATGGATCACATTGCATCGCCTGATTTTGCCCTACGTGTTCTTCGGCAAGTAGACGCAAAACTAATCGTCTGTTCTCCCCATAAGCCCGCGCTCGATCCCGCGATCCCGCTTCTCGACTTCAGTTCCATCTCATCAGAAGTCTCGCGTCACTCGCGCTCGCCGTACGCCATACCTCTGGGACGCGACGATCTGGCGGAGATCATCTTTACGTCGGGAACAACTGCCGAGCCGAAAGGTGTGGTCATCTCGCATGGCAATCTCCTGGCTAACCTCGAACCGTTAGAAGCCGGCATCAACGAGTACCGCAGGTGCGAACGGCTGGTGCGTCCGCTGAGGTTTCTCAATCTATTGCCTCTGAGCCATGTTTTCGGACAGCTCATGGCGATATTCGTGCCGCCTTTACTGGCCGGAACGGTCGTGTTTCAGGAGTCGCTCAACCCCTCGGAGGTGATCCGCGCTGCCAAGCGCGAGCGCATCTCGGTGCTGGTAACTGTCCCGCGTTTGTTGCACACGTTGCGTGACAAGATCGAGCGTGACCTTGAAGCCGAAGGCAAACTGGAAACATTTCGAGCGGAGTTCTCGGCTGCTGCAAGCGAGAAGTTCCTCCGCCGCTGGTGGCGGTTCCGCCGCATCCACAGCAATTTCGGATGGAAGTTCTGGGCTTTCGTCTCGGGCGGCGCAACACTCGACGCGGAGGTCGAAGCGTTCTGGAGCCGGTTGGGGTTCGTCATTATGCAAGGCTACGGGCTCACGGAGACTACTTCGCTCGTCAGCCTCAATCATCCATTCAGGTTAAGCAAAGGCTCCATCGGTAGGGCGCTCCCAGGCCGTGAAGTGAAGCTCGACGCCAGCGGCGAAATCCTGGTGCGCGGCGAAAGCGTTGCAGCCGGGTTCTGGCAAGGACGCGAATTGAAACGGGCGGAGGGCGAGGATGGTTGGTTCCGCACCGGCGACTTGGGCGCGCTGGACGAACACGGGAACCTGTATTTCAAAGGGCGCAAGAAGAACGTCATCGTCACTGCGGAAGGCATGAATATCTTTCCGGAGGACCTGGAGGCGGCTTTGCGTGCCCAGCCGGAGGTCCGCGATGCTGTTGTGATCAACGTTGGTAACGGCGCGCGAGAGGGGCCTTGCGCCGTATTGTTGCTACGGCCGGAAGCGAAGAAGGACGGACCGGGAGACCCGTCCCTAGTTGCAGAAGCAGTCGTGCAGCGCGCTAATGAAAGATTGGCGGAGTATCAGCGCATGCGGCGATCGTTCGTATGGCCGGACGAAGATTTCCCGCGGACCTCCACGCAGAAGCCGCGCCTCACAAGCATTCGCGAAGTGGTGGAATCGCTGCGTCAACCCACTTCGGTTTGCCATAACAGCAACGAGTCTCAGATTTCCGCTCTAATCCGGACGATCACGGGGCGAGAGCAGTCGTCCCTCTCACGCGATGCTCACTTGGAAAGCGATCTCAACTTGAGCTCTGTCGAACGTGTAGAGCTAATGAGCGCCATCGAGGACCGCTACCAGCTCGACCTGAATGAGACTAGCTTCTCTTCCGCTCGGACTGTCGGCGATATCGAGAACGTGCTGCATCAAGCATCGCCGCAATTGCAGGATTATCCATTTCCGAGATGGCCGCAGTTCCGCGTCATGAATCTGCTTCGCATCGGCATCTATTATCTGTTGACATGGCCTGCCACCGCAGTACGTGCGTGGCCGCGCGTAATCGGCCGCGACAAACTTCGGGGTTTACGCGAGCCGGCACTGGTCGTCTGCAATCACGTCACGGAAATTGATATTGGATTTGTGTTGTTTGCGGTTCCGGCGCGATTTCGGCATCGGCTTGCCACCGCCATGATTGGCGAGCGATTGCGTGCGCTACGTCATCCACCAGCAGAGGCGGGCTTATTGCGCAGATGGGTCGACCGGCTGTCATATTACTTGCTTGTTGCGCTGTTCAATGTGTTTCCTTTGCCGAAGGAATCTGGGTTTCGGGAGAGCTTTCAGTTCGCGGGCGAATTGCTGGATCGCGGCTACAGCATCTTGGTGTTTCCCGAGGGCGAACTCACCAAAGACGGACGTGTGGCGCCGTTCAAAGCAGGAATCGGAATCTTGGCCAGCAAGCTGAATGTGCCGGTGATTCCGATGCGAATTGACGGTCTCTTCGAAGTCAAGCAGTCGGGAAGAACGTTCGCGCGCCCGGGCGAGGTGAAGGTCACAATCGGATCGCCAGCACAGTTTACGTCCTATACAGATCCGGCAGCGATCACCCTCGAATTGCAACTGCGGGTAACAACGTTGTAGAAAAATCGTGCGTAGGTCCCGAAACTCGCGGCATGAGTGGGGTATTTGCCCCAACTTCCCCTGATTTGCTCGATTTTTTCTGGCCTTCACAACAACAAGAAAATATTTTGTGATAAGCTAATTTTGGTTTCAGGAGGCGGTCCTGAAAACATGCTCACCCTCCGGTGAGTGACGGCGGATTATTTTAACAATCTAGCGAGTAGGTCGGGAGGGAAGTCATGGCATTCCTCTTGGGGCTTGTCATCGCAATCATCACGCTTGCGACGATGTACGGGTTTGCCTTCAAGGTCTGGTGGTTCCCCGCTTTCATTTCCGAGTATGGGGCGGCTTACGACCATCAGTTCCAGATCACTCTGATCGTCTGCGGAATCGTTTTCTTTCTTGCACAACTCGGCCTGGCATACGCGGTGTGGCGGTATCGCGACCGCGGCGGCCGCGGTAGCTACTCACACGGCAATAACGTAATGGAGGCCACCTGGACCATCGCGACCGCCATTGTGTTTCTGGGCGTGGCGTTGATGGGACAAAAAATCTGGGCGCGGGTGCACTTGGACGCCGCACCGGCCAACGCGCTGCAAGTTGAGGTAACCGGACAGCAGTTCGCCTGGAACGTCCGCTACCCCGGCCCTGACGGCAAATTCGGCCGTACCAAACCGGAGCTGATGAAAGAGTCGCTCGGCAACCCTTTGGGTGTCGATCCTGACGATCCGGCTTCCAAGGACGACGTGGTGATGCCCGTCATGGCTGTCCCGGTAAATCGCCCCGTGGAAGTCTTATTGCGTTCCAAAGACGTTATTCACAGTTTCTACGTGCGCGAGTTGCGGCTGAAGCAGGACGCGGTGCCCGGCATGGAGAACCGGCTCCATTTCACGGCCTCTCAGACTGGCAGGTTCGAGATTCCTTGTGCCGAGTTGTGCGGCCTGGGCCATCACCAGATGCGCAGTTTTTTGCTGGTGATGTCGGAAGAAGATTACGCCAATTGGCTTAAAGAGAACGCTCCTCAAGCGCAGTAACGCCGGGAGAACCGGCGAGGGAGAAATACATGGCACAAACTGGTGAAGTCGCGATTCTCCACCATCATGAAGCACCCAAGGGCTTCATCCGCAAATATATCTTCAGCCTCGACCATAAGGTTATCGGAATTCAGTATTACTTTTTAGCATTGACGGCCGTCCTGGTCGGCATGACGCTGTCTGTATTCATGCGGCTGCGGCTGGCCTGGCCCGACGCTACGCTGCCGCTGATTGAGGGCGGGAAGATGACGCCGGAGCAGTACCTCGCGCTGCTGACGATGCACGGCACCATCATGGTTTTTTTTGTATTGACCACCGCTCCGCAGGGCGGCTTCGGCAATTACGTTCTGCCCATCCAGATCGGTGCCGCGGACATGGCTTTTCCGCTGCTGAACATGCTTTCGTTCTGGGTGACATTCCTGGGTTTCCTGGTCATGATCGCTGCCTTTCTCGTAACCGGTGGAGCGCCCATCGCCGGCTGGACTGGTTATCCGCCGCTCAGTGCGGTAGGCGAGATTGCAGGACCGGGTCAGGGGCTGGGGCAGACGCTCTGGATCGTAAGTCTGGCGATCTTCTGCGCCGGCGCATTGCTCGGCGCATTGAACTTTATTGCCACCACGCTGGACCTGCGCACTAAAGGGATGTCGCTGATGCGCATGCCTCTGACGGTGTGGTCATGGTTTATCACGGCCATTCTCGGATTGCTTGCATTCGGCGTTCTGCTTGCAGCGGGCGTCCTGTTGCTGATGGACCGTATTGCGGGCACGAGTTTCTTCATCCCCGCTGGTCTGGTGATCAGCGAGCAAATCATTTCGCACAAGGGCGGGTCGCCCCTGCTATGGCAGCATCTGTTCTGGTTCTTCGGCCACCCGGAGGTCTATATCGCGATTCTGCCGGGCATGGGCGTCACCTCGCAGATTCTGTCCACTTTCGCGAGAAAGCCTATTTTCGGCTATAAGGCGATGGTCTACGCCATGCTCGCTATCGGTCTGCTGGGATTCGCCGTCTGGGGCCACCACATGTTCATCAGCGGAATGAGTCCCTATTCGGCGATTGCGTTCTCCGTGATGACGCTCGCGATCGGCGTGCCTTCGGCCATCAAGACATTCAATTGGCTAGGCACGTTGTGGGGAGGACAAATCCGCTTCACTACGCCGATGCTCTACGCCATCGGGTTTGTGTCGTTGTTTGTGAGCGGCGGACTGAGCGGGCTATTTCTCGGGCAGCCTTCCTTGGACCTTTACTTCCACGACACGTACTTCGTCGTGGCGCATTTTCACATGATCATGGGAGTTGCGGCCATTTTCGGCATCTTCGCCGCAACGTACTACTGGTTCCCGAAAATGTTCGGACGCATGATGCACGAGGGTCTGGGCAAACTCCATTTCTGGATCACCTTCATCGGCGTCAACGCCATCTTCATGCCCATGCACTACCTGGGCATGGTGGGCCACCCGCGCCGGTATGCGGACACCACCGGTGTGGAGTACTTAGGTTCGCTGAATTCGCTGCACGTGTTTATGTCGATTGCCGCGTTCATCACCATCGCAGCGCAGTTTATTTTCCTGTTCAATCTGTTCTGGAGTTTGTTCCGCGGGCAGAAGGCGCCGGAGAACCCCTGGGAAGCGACCACGTTGGAATGGACCGTCCCATCACCGCCGCCGCACGATAATTTTGGAGGGAACTATCCAGAGGTTTACCGCGGGGCTTACGAATACAGCAAGCCAGGCGTGACGAAGGACTACGTGATGCAAACCACACCCGACGCTGCTGCGCATTAGGCGCGGCAAAGGGGTAAACACTATGGCAACCATAGCACGAGGCCACAGGCACGATCGGGGCGACGATTTCGGCGGAGATGAATTCGGCCGCTTCGAACCCCGGGGAGGACCTGCGCCCGGCGCTGTCCGCCGTGCCGCGCGAACGGGAATGCTGCTGGCGTTGCTCGCCATCACCATGATGTTCGTGGCATTCACCAGTGCGTACGTGGTGCGCGGCGGCCTTTCTGACGACTGGCAACCTATCGACATGCCCCGGCTGTTGTGGTTGAACGCCGGACTGTTGCTGTTGAGCAGCGTGACGATTGAAGAAGCGCGAAAAGCCTTGAATCGCGGATTGCGTGCCGCCTGCAACGGCTGGCTGGCCGTCACCACCATTCTGGGAGGCGCTTTTCTGATCGGCCAGCTTGTGGTCTGGAGGCAGCTCGCGGCGCAAGGCATTTATGTGGCGACCAACCCCAGCAGTTCATTTTTCTACCTGTTGACCGGGGCGCATGGCATTCACGTCCTGGGTGGGTTGCTGGCTCTACTGTATGCCGACATCGAGGCTTGGCGGTACCGCTTGGGACCGGCCAAGCGCACGCTGCTGGAAGTCACCGCCATGTACTGGCATTTCATGGACGGTCTTTGGATCTACATTCTTTGCTTGCTGTGGTTCGGGAGGTAATCGCGTGGCTGCAACAACTGTGGGACAAGCCAGCGCTTCACTGTGGCAGGGTGGTGCGTCACCTTATTCCATCTCGTCGAAGAAGCTGGGCATGTGGCTCTTTATCGTCTCCGACTCGCTCACGTTCGGGGCATTGCTGGCGGCTTACGCCTACGCCAGAGTTTCCAGCGAGAACTGGCCGACGCCCTTCCCCATTTATCCCAGCATCATCGTGGCGACGGTCATGACTTTCTGTCTGCTCACCAGCAGTATCACCATGGTCATGGCCGTGCTGAATGCGCACAAGGGCAACGTAAAGGCAACCGTGCGGTGGCTGGGCTTCACCATGCTCGGCGGGCTGGCGTTCGTGGCGCTGCACGCCAACGAATGGTTCCACTTGATCGGAGAGGGCTTGCGCCCGTTCACCAATCCGTGGGGAGACCCTCCCGGCAGCACTCCCCTGTTCGGCGCCAGTTTCTTCACCTGCACCGGGCTGCACATGCTACACGTCACCATCGGTATCATCGTGCTCGCCAATATTGCCCGGGGATTCAAGAAGGGCACGTACAGCGCCGACCACGTGGAGATCAGCGGCCTATACTGGCACTTCGTTGACCTGGTGTGGATGTTCATTTTCCCGCTGTTGTATCTGATGTCGGTGAACAGAGCCGCGTAGGAAAAGGAGAAATCACATGAGCACTTTTGCGACTGAACATGCCGGCGGCGGCATCCCGCTGTATATGAAAGTTTGGTATGCGCTGCTGGCCTTAACGCTGCTGGAAGTTTTTCTGGCGTATAAAGGCATGTCGGTTGGACTGATGCTCAGCATTTTGATGGGCCTCTCGGTGGTGAAGGCGGCGCTCATTGTAGCCTACTTCATGCATCTGCGGTTCGAGCGGTTTTCGCTGGTGTTGACGCTTATTCCGATGACCGTGCTTTGCATTTGTCTGTTCTCCGTTTTCTTTGCTGATAGCGTGAGGCTGTACGACCTGCGCTGGCCGCGATGAGACCACAATGTCCACGTCCGCTGAAGGGGGACTTGACCGTGCTAGCGAGCAGAATCATTCGTCTCTTTACCACATCCGCAATTGGTCTGGCGGTTGTGGTTGGTCAGACTGCATTTGCTTGTCCCACCTGTTACACAGATGCTCTGGGACCCAAAGGCCTGCAGGCGATCAAATCCGGAATTCTGATCCTCCTACTCCCCACCATCGCGATCTTCGCGACTCTCATGCTGCTGACATTCCGGTATCGCAACTCCTGCCCGTCCTGGCGGCGGACGCGGGGCGATGGTCAAGAGCTACCTGATTCTGATAATGAGGTTGTAACTCTGCGGGCATTTGAGCCGGGCTCGCCGGGTGACTAACCGCTGTTGCAGCCTGCTCGAAGCACAAATCTAGGCTTTCTATTCTGCTACAATAAGTATTTGAGCCATCCTTCCGTCGTAGAGAGAATTAATCCATGAGGCAACGATCTATTCAGCGCCCGGCGGCGCGGTCCCAAAACAATTTTGCCAAGTTGTTTGCTGCCGCGCGGCTGATCGTCATCAGCGCGATATTTCTGCTGCCGCTGACGGCTGGCGCTCCCGATTTCTCCTCACGAATCCGGGGAGACCGCTGGCTGAATGACGTGAAGTATCTGGCGAGTGATGACCTGAAGGGGCGCGGCTCCGGCACGCCCGAGTTGGAGCGGGCCGGCGACTACGTCGCGCGCCAATTCCGAGAGGCTCGGCTGCAGCCGCTGAACGGCGGCTATTTTCAACCCTTCGAAGCCACCGTTGGCGTTGATCTTGGACCTAATAACATCCTCTCTACTGACGGCACACAACCTCGGACGTACCGTGTGCGCCAGGATTACATTCCACTGAGCTTCTCCTCAAAGGGCACCTATATCGGCCCGGTTGTCTTCGTCGGGTATGGGATTACCGCTCCCGAGCATCATTACGACGATTACAGCGGGGTTGACGTGAAGGGTAAGGGAGTCATTGTCTTGCGCCATGAGCCTCAGGAGGATGACGCCAAGAGCGTGTTCGCCGGCAAACGGATGACGCGGCACGCCGCGCTCTACAGCAAAGCCGCCAACGCTCGCAATCACGGCGCGGTCGCCATGCTGATCGTGAACGATCCCGTCAACCATACCGAAGACCCTCTCATCCGTTTCGGCGACGGCGGGACCGAGAGTGCTGGCCTGATGGCTATTCAAGCGCAGCGCTCCGCCGCCGAGCAATGGATGAAACAGTCCGGCCGCACGCTGGCAGAGCTGCAGAAAGCGATTGATAAAGACCTGAGCAATCATTCGTTCCTGCTTCCGGATTCAGTGAAGTTGAAGATGCAGACCGACGTAGAGCAGCGCCGCCGCACGTTAAAGAACGTGGCTGGCCTGCTGCCCGGAAGCGATCCGCAATTGAAGGATCAAGTGATTGTGATTGGTGCTCACTACGACCATCTTGGCCTGGGGGACTACGACAGTCTGGCGCCTGATAAGGTCGGCCAGATCCATCATGGCGCCGACGACAACGCCTCCGGCACTGCGGGGATCATGGAGCTGGCGCGCGCGTTCAGCTCGGACTCGACCCCCCCCCGCCGCTCGATTCTCTTCCTGGCATTCGCGGGAGAGGAATTGGGGCTGCTCGGCTCGGCTCATTACGTGGAGCAGCCGCTGATTCCGCTCGAACGCACGGTAGCGATGCTGAACCTGGACATGGTCGGGCGCATCAGCAAGAGCAAGCTGTTCGTAGGTGGCGTGGGCACCTCACCCAAGTTTCGCGAAGTAGTGCAGGAGGAGAACAAGGCCATCGGTTTTCAGATGGACTTCTCCGATTCCGGGTACGACGCCAGCGACCACATGTCGTTTGCGCGCAAGGAAATTCCGGTGATGTTCTTCTTCTCTGGATTGCACTCCGATTATCACAAGCCGTCCGATACTTGGGACAAGGTGGAGCCCGAACAAGCCGCCAAGCTGCTGCAGTTGGTAGCGGGGATTGCGAGGCGCATTGACTCGGATACTGACCGGCCGGCGTATACGAAGCCTCGCGAAGATCGGCGTTACGCCACCGCGCATGATCGAGGTCAGGGCGGCGGCGGATATGGGGCTTACTTTGGCTCTGTCCCCGACTTCGGCGAGAGCACCAAGGGCATAAAGTTCGCCGATGTCCGCGAAGGCAGTCCCGCTGCCAAAGCAGGCCTGAATCCCGGCGATATCCTGATTGAGTTCGATGGCAAGCCCGTCACTAACCTCCAGGACTTCACGTACGCGCTACAAGGTAAGAGCCCTGATGACGAAGTGCCAGTTGTCGTGCTGCGCGGCGATGAAAAAGTTCGCGCCACTGTCAAGCTCGGCCGGCGAGAATAACTCCAAGAGCAGTTCTTTCGATTCCTTGTGTGAATCTTCGAATATCGTTCCCTTGGTTACGGAGAACTGATAATCACACCTCTTTTCGAGGCAGCGATAAAGATGCTGAATCTTGCCCGTTTTGCCCTTGCGGTCAAACTTGGTGATGCGATCATTGCCGCACGCAAGGCAGCGAATCTTCCCATCCGGCCATCGCATCTTTTCGAGAAAAGCTAATTCCTTGGCGACGTTTATCAGGTTTACCTAGAACAGCCTCCACAAGAGTCCAACAAGGATCAGAGCACCGCCAATTGCGTAAGCGACCATGCGCCATTTGTTAGCTTGTTCTTGTTCTCGCATCGCAGTTCCCTCCCAATGACTGCGAGTGTATCAACAAATTTAACGTGAGAAGTACATAATCACCTGCAAATTCGATCTAAGTGCAATTCCTAATTGACCTTATTTCCCCACCGGCTAACATGGGACTCGGCATCGAGCCGTGCTGCGTATGTGTGGCGGTCAATCTGAGCCGCCTAGCGCTGTACCGCTATCTTGCACAGGAGTCTTTATTAGCTAAATTAGCTAACTGCCCCTACATTCGAAGCCTACGCTCCTCGGTCCCTTGTTTTCGTTCCGTTTAGCTCCGCTCCGCAAATGTAGCCCATGAGTACCGATGTCCCGCTTCCTACGTGTCCTTACTTTAATTTGTTTTATTTCGCTTTTGGTGTCTAACTCGGCGATGACGCAGACACGCGCGTTGTCCGGTCCAACTCGCAGCGGCAGGACAGTGCGCCTGCGGGGGAATGTGCATCTGAACGCGCAGGCGCAGTTTGACGTCGGAGCGGTCGACGGGTCAGTGCGCGTCGGCCCTGTGACGCTATTGCTGAAGAAGACAGCGGCGCAAGAGGCTGATTTGAACCGGCTGCTTGTGGACCAGCAGGACCCCTTTTCGCCTAACTATCACCATTGGCTCACACCGGAAGAATACGCGGAACGTTTTGGAGTGCAGCCCGACGAACTCAACAAGGTGACCGCCTGGTTGGAATCGGAAGGGTTCACGATTGCCGACGTGTCGCGGGGGCGGAACTGGGTCACATTTGATGGGACAGCCCGGCAAATTGAGACGGCACTTCGCACGCGCATGCGGACGTATCGCTTTCGCGGAAAACCGCACCTCGCCAACGCTACCGAGCCGTCCGTCCCGGAAGAGATCGAATCGCTCGTCGAAGCCATCGCCGGCCTTGACGACTTCCGGCTTAAGGCGGCGAATACGCGATGGAAAGTGGTAGAAAGGGCTGGTGACGGAGATTTGCGCGCGCAGGCGACGTACGGCTCCAGTCATTATCTCGCGCCCGATGATTTTGCGGCAATCTTTAACATCGCGCCACTCTACAGCATGGGCGTCGATGGCACGGGACAGAAGATCGTCGTGGCCGGGCAAACTGAACTGGACCCCGGCGACATTCGCAACTTCCGAAGCCGATTCAATCTGCCGCCGAACGATCCTCAATTGATCTTGCCTGCCGGCGATAGAACACCTGGAATGAATGATGATATTTTCGAAGCGAACCTTGACGTGCAATGGGCCGGAGCCGTAGCCCCGAATGCCTCCATCCTTTACGTTTATTCGACCGATGTGATCCGATCGGTGCAATACGCCGTCAGCCAAAACTTGGCGCCGGTGATCAGTTTCAGTTACGTGCTTTGCGAAAACAACGCCTCACCAGCAGTACAGGCTAGTCTGCGAGCGATCGCGCAGCAGGCCAACGTGCAGGGAATCACGTGGGTGGCCGCGTCCGGCGATTCCGGCTCTGCCGCGTGCGACATGCACAACCGTGATCCCGTGGCTAAGGGCGGCATGGGCGTGACCCTTCCGGCGAGCCTGCCGGAGGTCACCGGCATTGGCGGCACGCAATTCAGCGCAGGAAACGGCAGCTACTGGTCCAGCACGAATACGCCTACGGGCGCTTCTGCGTTGGGATACATCCCTGAGACGGCGTGGAATGAATCGTCGGAATCGAACGGCTTGATGGCGACCGGCGGCGGATTGAGCGCGATTTTCGGTAAACCGGCATGGCAGACGGGTTTCGGAGTCCACACTATCAACGCCCGTGGTGTGCCGGACGTCTCGTTTCCCGCTTCGACACGCGACGGCTACTTGATCGTTAGCGGTGGGCGGCTCCTTGTCACCGGGGGCACCTCCGCCGGTACTCCAGCGTTCGCCGGCGTCGTGGCGCTACTCAACCAGTATGGCTTAGCCAACCATATACAGACTGCGCAGGGACAAGGAAACTTGAATCCGGCGTTATACCGCATGGCGCAGAGTATTCCCGGAGCCTTCCACGACATCGCGACTGGGAATAATATCGTGCCATGCTCGTGGGGATGGGCTTGTTCCAGCGGTTCGTTCGGTCACAGCGCCGGTCCAGGTTACGACTTGGTCACGGGTCTTGGCACCGTCGCCGGATTTACTTTTGTGACGGGCGGAAGTATCCGCATGGTGAACACGACGCTGAGTCTCGATACCAGTTTTGCGACTTTGAACGCTAATAGCAGCACTTTGTTGACGGCGACAGTTACCGCCGCAGCCAGCGCGGCAATTCCCCACGGGACCGTGACTTTCTACGCTGGCAATATTTCGCTTGGAGCAGAGCCATTAGTGAACTCAGGCGGGAAGGCCACCGCGTCCATTAACGTATCGGGGAAGCAGTTGGCGGGTGGCAGCAATGTAATCACGGCTCAGTATTCCGGAGCACCTGGTTTCAACGCTTCGACTGCATCTGCCGCAGTTACTGTTGTGGTTCAAATGGCGTCTATTGTCATTTCGATCACCCCGAATCCTGTGATCCAGCGCCGGGCCGATGCCGATGGATTTAGCTGGTTTTACACAATTACATTGACGGAAGTCGGAGGCGCTGCAGCCAGCTTGACCGATTTCTCGATCAATGGTGTCAGCGCTGCGGCGCACATTACGGCACTATTTGGAGCTTCGAGCATACCGTCTGGCGGGAAATTGTCGGCGACACTGAAGGCAAAGGATCTGAGCGTTCCTGCCACTTTGTCGTTCCACTTTGGCGGGACTGACGCGGGCGGACGGCAATGGTCGCAAGACGTATCAGTGCCGTTCTATGGTCCACCCAAAGACTACGCTACACAACCGATTTGTAGCCCGTATAGTTCGGCGATTGCCGCAGAGGGCAGGGGCTGCGCAGCGGATCAGCCAACGGTCGAATAGCAAACACCGGATCCTGTACAGCACCGGTATCGGAACTGAGGAATCCGGAATTCAGATCTATTATCCCACCACGGCTGCTGTCTGCGCGACGCGCTCCGCTTTCCAGACCTGGATGTACGGCCGCAGCTCGTTCATTAACTGCGCAAAGCCGGGCAGTGTCAGTGATTGCGGACCATCGCTGAAGGCCTTCTCAGGATTGGGATGAACTTCCACCATGATCCCGTCGGCGCCGCATGCTATACCTGCCTTCGACATGGGTGTGACGAGTGATCTCCTGCCGGTGCCGTGGCTGGGGTCCACTATCACAGGCAGATGCGTTAATTCATTTAGCACCGGCACAGCAGAAAGATCGAGCGTGTTGCGCGTGTAAGTCTCAAACGTGCGGATGCCGCGCTCGCAGAGAAAAACGTTTGGGTTGCCGCTGGTGACAACGTATTCGGCCGAAAGCAGGAACTCCTTGATCGTGGAACTCAGGCCGCGCTTCAGCATGACGGGTCTCGATACCTTCCCGAGTCGTTTCAGCAGCGTGAAATTCTGCATGTTGCGGGCGCCTACCTGGAGTATGTCGGAATACTCGGCCACAAGCTCCACGTCCCCTTCAGACATGATTTCGGTGCAGAATGGCAACCCTGTGCGTTCTTTTGCTTTCTTCAGGAGTTTCAACCCTTCCTCTTCAAGCCCCTGAAAATCGTAGGGAGAGGTGCGTGGCTTGAACGCGCCGCCGCGCAGGATCTGAGCGCCGGCTTTCTTTACGGCTTCGGCGGTTTCCAGAATCTGCGATTCGCTTTCAACAGAGCACGGGCCGGCAAAAACTATAAAGTCGTCGCCGCCGATGACACAGCCATTGACCCTGATGAGGGTCTTTTCAGGTCGCGACTCTTTGCTGACGAACTTAAACGGCTGACTCACGGCCACCACCGATTCAACACCAGGAGCGGCTTCGATATGTTCCATAACTTGTTGCTTTCGATCAGCGCTGCCCACGGCTCCAATCACGACGCGCTCCACGCCTTGTATGGTATGCGCTTTATAGCCAAACTCCTGGAGCAACTCCTCGACGTGCTGGACTTCTTTCCGGCTGGCGCCATGCTTCATTGAAATAATCATTGTAGTTTGCCTTTCCGCAATTGACCTCATAACTGATCAGAAACAATTGCCCAAAAATGAAAAAGCCCACTCGCTTTGTCGAGTGGGCTGAACTCTTGCTGCCGGGCTGGCAGTTAGCAGTCCACCCACCTCCTGCTAAAGTAAAATCGAGTGTAGCCCAGCACTGTCACGTTCTCTCCAAGAGTTGGGGACTGCAATTCGCAGTTAGAATTGTAGCTTCACTGCTGGAGTATGTCCAGATAAATTTAATGCCGCCTGTCATGCGCCTGCGGCTCGCGTCGGACTTGATATCTCTTCCTCCACTCCTCTAACGAATCCCATTGTTTCCGGAGTCACTCCAACTACCGTCCACTCCTCAGCGTTTCGGCCGGGGATCACCAGCCGGAAGGCGTCATGCATGGTCACTTTGGTTCGCAGTCGTTCCACCGCCGTATACAGCAATGCCAGGCCTGCAAGGCCCACCACGAAACGCAGCGTCAATGAATCGCTACCCCATGCCGTCGCGAGAAGCAGCACCGCGATGAACAGCAGTGGCCGGCCGAGGGTACCACGCTCCTTCTTTCTGACCGCGGTCCTCTCGATTGCGCGGACCTCCTGCACGGATATGTCTTGGCCGCCGGTGGGGTCGTCCTGATTGGTCTTGCGGTTAATGACGCCGTTGATTAACGTCCAACGGACTATGTTGCGGTCGATACAAAATCTTGCGGTCGAATACGCCATGCGTTGGGTTCCTCCAAAAGTCAGAGATATTTTCTACCACATCGTGGCGATTGGAGGAAAGGCTTTGACGATGTGTATGCTGGCTATGAAGTCGGGCGGTGAGCCCCGGCTGTTTCTGTGGTTTTCCCGCTGGAATCTTCTGTGATGGTGGTGCCGTCTCTAAGATACTGATCCGGATTCGCTACAGCGAGGCGGTCGCCTTTGCTGAGCCCTTGCACCACCTCGACATCGTCTCCCATGCGGTCTCCCAGCCGAACTTCGGTCTCTTTCACCTTGTCGCCCTTCACCTGAAAAACCTTGTAAATACCGTAGGCATAGCTGAGCGCCTTCTGAGGGACGAGGAGCACGTGTTCGACTTTGTTGGAATCAATTGTGGATTTCACGAAAAAGCCGGGTTTGAGCAGTCCTTGATTGTTATCAATGAGGGCTTCAGCGTCGAAGGTGCGGGTCTGTTGATCCACAGAGGGATTAATGCGCCAGATTTTCCCTGTAAAGGTGCGGTCGGGGTACGCCTCGACGGACACCGTCACCTCCTGGCCGATGGGGATCCAGCCGGCCATCTTCTCAGGAACTTTCAGCCGCACCCGAATTGGATCAATGTTTACGATCGTCACGACAGGAGTTTGCACCCGGAGGTACTGACCTACCGTCACGCTTCGTTCTTTTACGTATCCGTTGAACGGCGCAACGATCTTGGTGTCCCGCAGCTTTTTCTTGGCCAACTCGCTCGTGGAGCGGCGCTCCTTCAGCGCGGCTTGGAGGTTCCGAACATCCTGAATGGCGAGCTCGTAAGTCGCTTGGGCCGCCTTAAACATCGCCTCGTCCTGATCATAAGTCTGTTTCGGAAGCAGACCCTGTTCCGTTAATTCCTTGGTGCGCTGGAATTTCTGTTGGGCGTTGGCGAGATCGGCGGCTGCTTTTTTCACGGCCGCAGCCTGCGTCGGGTCCTGCATATCAGAGCCGTCAGTCAGACCAAGCTTGGCTCGAGCTACCTCGAGCAGCGCCTCCTGCTGCTCTGCCGCTAGCCTCAGCTCGATAGGAGCAATCTCCACCAATGTCTGTCCTTTGGTGACCTTGTCACCAATGTCCACCAGCACTTTGTCGCATTTTCCTTCGACTTCCGAGCTCACCACCACTTCGTCATACGCGAATAGTGAACCACTGGACTCCACAATACGGCGCAGCTCGCGCGCTTCGACATCGACGATTTGGACGGGAACAGCTTTTTCTTTCTCAGGCCCTCCCTCGCCTTTGGCGGTCTTATTAGCTTTGCTGTTGGAGCAGGCTGACAACGTGAGCATCGAAACTGCAAATGTAGCCAGCAGGAACAGTTTTGCGCCTTGCATTTTCAAATCCATAAGCTTCAATAAAACGATTACAAATAGCCAGGGATTATAGCATCGCCTAGCAGAGTTCAAATTGCTTAAAAAGCCAGGAGTTCCCGCTGGCGGCAGCTAGCTCAACATCTTCGCCATTAGGTTCGACGGAAGCTCCCCGTGCGAGGTTTCAGGCATGTGAACCGATCAAGTGTCAGTTTACCACGTGTGCTTTGCTCGGATGCCTCACTGATCTATCCTGTGTAGCTGATTTTGTCGATATTTTTCTCTAAAGGGCGGTTTCTCTCTACATGCGCTGATTGCAGAACAGGAACTTGTCGCCGCTCTCTTTGATCTTGTAAAGACTGTCGGCGCCTAAGACGCTCTGCAGGCGAGCAACGGCTGGAGATGCCGCCAGCAGATAATGCCGCTCAGAACCGAGCCAGCGCGTCTTCAATTCCGCTTCGCTCAGAAAAACCTTAGGCGCGCCGGTAGCATTGGAGCCGTACTCCAGGTTGTTGACCCGGTTCAACAGATATCCAGTACGATTCGCGTAGAAGAACACGGATGAAAACGAGTAGTATTCATCCGCGACGATCATCTCGCCTCGCGGGGACTGGTTCAGGGCTTCAGCAAGTATCCTGGAGGAAAGCTCCGGTTCCATGACGCGCAGCGCCATCCGCGTAGCCTGAGAGAAGATGATCATCATTACCGCAAGTGCGAACCAGGCTCTGCCGTTGGAGTAAATCCATCCGCCGATTGCACCGATCGCAAGCGCGATGGCCGCCACTATCAGCGGAGTGCGGAAGTACGCAAATGAATTAAGGGTGAGGTCCTGCATGTGCCCCAGAGAGAGCGTGTAGGCTTCCGGGTTCTCCGTAAGCGCGGAGATAATATCGCCCGGAGTGGGCGTATTCCGCACGATGTATAGCAGCGTGGCGACTGTCAACGCGCCTGCTGCGGCGAGTGCCGCAGCCACGCGGGTGCCTACGCGAACCCAACGTCCACCGGCAGCCAAGGCGGACCCCAGCAGCAGCGCGAGCGCAGGGTAGACCGGCATCGAGTAATATTCCTGCGTCGTCGAAAACGTGAAGAAGAGCAGCACGAACAGCGTCCAGCAAAGCGCCAGCAATCGTACTCTGCCGGCCCGGTCGTCAAGGCGGAACTTCAGCTTGAACACTGCTGGGAAATAAACGCTCCAGGGAAACAGCCAGACCAAGTTAAACAACCAGAATTGCAGCCGCGGAACCGTGTTGTAGTCCCTGGGGTAACGGCGGTTGAGGAAACGGAGCAGTTGCTCGTTAATAAAATAATTCCAGAAGAATCCGCGGTACTGACCTGGACCGCTCGTCAGCGTGAAATCGAAGTACGGCGGATTGCGCAACGTGGCGAGGAGGTACCAGGGAAGTGGAATCAGCAGAACAATGGCGGCGCGCGAAAGCGGACGCAAACGCTGCCAGAGGTGCCGGCGTCCGGCGCGCGAGAACAACTGGCCGGTGGCGATCAGGTAAAACAGGATCGCTCCTGCTGGTGCGACCACGGCAATCACGCTCTTGAGTAGCAGTCCCGTCCCAAGGCTGACCGCCATCACAACCGACCATAATACCGGCCGCGGTTCGTCTGGTTCCAGCGAACGCAGAAATGCCCACAGCGAAAGCGTGATGCTCAGCGTCAACAGAACATCGGGGATCTGCACGCGCGTGAAAAGAAATAGGCCCACGCAGGTCGCGAGAACCAGTCCCGAGTAGAATCCGTCCTTCTCACCGAACGCCCAGAAGCCGAATCGTGCCGTTACCCAGCAGAGCAGGATCGCGCCAAGCGCGACGGGAAGTCTGGCGGCCCAGTCGTTTACGCCGAAGATGGAGTACGAAGTGGCTATCATCCAGTACAGGAGCGGCGATTTGTCGAGATACTTGACTCCGTTCAGATGCGCGGTGACCCAATCGCCGGATTGCAACATAGTCCGGCCGATCGCCGCGTGCGCCGAGTCTACATCGTCGTTCAAGGCAGGCGCGTGAAATAAGAATCCGAGAAAGATCAGCGCCGCAACCGCGATGACGATGAGCTGATAGCGCCGCTGCGCACTCTTGGTCGAGAGTTGCTGCGCACGGGCGGCTGACAGCGAACTCTGATTCGTTGCTGGTGTCATTCGGAAACAAGGTGCCCGTAGTCCGCGAGAAGTCTTAAACAAACTCGCGCGCGACGGTCAAGAACCTAGTATATGTGAGGAATCATGAGTCGCTGCGGCGGTATACTGAAAAAGTTCACAACAACTGTTCAGGATTGTCTACATGAGCGGCGAGAGCAAAACCGTTATACCGGAAAAGCGCGAGTGGGACGCAGCATCGTACGACAAGAAGCACTCATTTGTTTGGAAATACGGGACAGAAGTAGTCGAGTTGCTCGCGGCCAGGAAAGGCGAGCGCATTCTGGATCTCGGCTGCGGGACGGGGCACCTGACGCACCAGATCGCACTTTCAGGCGCGGAGGTGATTGGACTCGATCGTTCTTCCGAGATGATCGAGCAGGCCCGCAAAGCGTATCCGCAGATCACATTCGTGCTGGGTGACGGCTACGATTTCCGATTCGATGAGCCGTTCGAAGCCGTGTTTTCGAACGCTGCGCTACACTGGATGACGCGCCCGGGGGCCGTGGCCGATTGCATCTCTCGCGCGTTGAAACCAGGCGGGCGCCTAGTCGCGGAGTTTGGAGGCAAGGGGAATCTGCACCGGCTGCATGCGGCTGTCAAGACAGCCATGTCCTCTCTCGGGTATCCGGTGGGTGAGGAATTGGACCTGTGGTATTTCCCACGCATCTCGGAATATGCGACGTTGCTCGAAAAGCGCCGCCTGGAGGTCACCTACGCTGTTCTGTTCGACCGCCCCACAGCCCTGGAAGGCGGCGACAACGGGCTCCGCGAGTGGCTGGAAACGTTCACAAGCAATTTCCTGGCGCGGCTCACAGGCGATGAGCGCCCGCAGTTTTTCAAGCAAGTCGAAGCCGAACTCCGGCCCGTTCTTTTCCGCGATGGGACGTGGTTTGCCGATTATCGGAGAATACGCGTGGTGGCGGTCCGGGATTGACCGTTAGCTTTGCGGCGCGGCCAAAGCCACCTCTACCCGGTATACCGGCACAACGAGGTTGGGGTTTGTTGGCAGCAGGCTTTCCATGGCGACATCCGGTCCCGGTGCAGTGGCCTTAGCATCACGCTCTGCTGTAACCAGCAGCCCGAAAGCGCGGAACGGCACCTCGACGGACCACTTCACGCTCTTGCCGCGCTGTGGTACGAGTCCGAGATTGACCGCGCGCTTCTCATTGTCAATTGCCCATAGAACATACTGCCGGCCTGTCCAGCCAGCCGTTCCCGTCGAAGGCAGGTTCTTGATCTCAATCTCGAAAGATGCCGCCCGTTCCTTCGCTTTGACGGTGCAGGTACCCGAAGCTGTGAGGGTCTTATCGGCGCCTCCCAGCGATACCCTGACATCGCGATCGGGAGGATAGGATACCGCAAGGAGGTCCCAGCGATTTCCGGGCAGTTGCCCGGCGCCGGTCACGCCGGTGAGAGCCGACAGGCATACAGCAACCACGATGCAAGACATCAGACTGCGGGGTCGAGTCACTTGGTTCGGAGGCGGCATTTTTCTAATAACTTCCTACCTAATTGTTGAATGAAAAGAGAACGCTACAGGAGGTATTTTACCAAACACTAGGCGTCAATGCGTGAGGGAGTAAAGGATATAGTCGAGGCCGAGCCGGAGTCCCTCGGTGGAGGGAGGGAGCGGGTATCTGGGCTCGTCGATCCATTCCCAAAAGTCGCCGATATCGTTGTTGTGGTTCAGGATAATACTGACACGGCCGTGTTCGTCCAAGTAGCCGTAAAATTTGGGATCTCCACGCTGGGGATAAGGCGGCTCGATGTTCAGCGTTTTGATGTCGTAAAGGGTGTGAAAGATGGGATGATCCAGAGTAAGCTCGACAAAGGTGCGGTCGGGAAAAACCATCTTCATCTGGTTCGCGAACCACTCGAGACTGTCGCCATCGAAGTCGTCCACGATAATGAAGCCGCCGCGGTTTAAATATTCGCGCAAATGGACGGCTTCTTTCGGCGTGAGCGTCATCTCGCCGACCTCGCTCATCAACGCAAACGGATACCGGAATAATTCATCGCTGTCGAGACGCACGATAACGTAGGAATCTTTGTTGAGATTGATTCCGGTGGCCTCCCGCGCGACCTGGAGGATGTTTTCCTCGGCGGACGGATAATCGTGAGCCCAGCCTTCGACGCGGTGATCTCCGAAACGGCCGCGACCCGGTCCATGGCTGGTGAACTGAATCCGCGCGATAACGAACTCGGTTGACGTAGGGGGCTGCCGGTTAGAAGCTAAATCGCTGTACAGCCTTTGTATCTGCCAATTCTCTCGTTGCGCATACACCACCCCCCCCACTGCGATCGCCAGCATTGCAATCAGAACCGATTTCTTCAGCATAGACGCCTAGAACCAACGTAATCCCGGCGCCGGAGGATTGTCAATTAAAAAGCGATCTGCGTCGCGGCTCGCAAGTGTCAGCAAGCACGGGGCTATACTAAATCTCACCCTGCTTCCAGGCTGATGGAATTTTGCTTATGCATGGTATGCGCTGGCGTTTCGCGTGCGCCCAGCCTAGCGGCCAGCGCGATAGGCACCCCGGCTCTCTCGCGCGCCAACTCGATCAGGTTTCGGACGTGCCTCGGTGACATTCAAGATGCGGCCGCCGACCTCTCGTCCATTGAGGGCGTTCATGGCATTGGCGGCTTCCTCATCGTCGGACATCTCGACAAAGGCAAATCCGCGCGACTGTCCGGTATCCCTATCTGTGATGATCTGGAGCCGGCTGATCTCCCCGAATTCTTCGAAGGTCTCTCGGAGCTCGGCTTCGGTCGTTTGAAAACTTAAGTTACCGATAAACAGATTTTTCATCTGGTCTTCTCCTGACTCCGCTTGGGAGGCTTTGGGCGCCGATCGGAAACTCGAGCGAGCCAGGCAGAAGAACGACCCGGACGTTTTCCAACCCGATCTCCTACAGTTGCCGATACAATCAGCAGCTCAGCCGCAGGGCGTGAGGAACCACTGTGCTCTGCGGCATCCATTGCTAGACTTCACATTATTCCTTTCGCCGAAAGTTGTCTGTCAGTTTGCTCACACTGAGTGGCTTGTGTGGCGCACCGAGCAATTCGCAATGCCAGGAAAGAGGCGTCCCAAAGCGGTCTGAGCAACATCGAGTTCATCACGCAGGATCTCAGTGATTTCCACGAAACCGCCGAACCCGACGCCTTCGATTTCATCACGACGTTCGACGCCATCCATGATCAGGCCAAGCCGCTCAACGCTCTGGAAGGAATTCATCGCGCGTTAAAGCCTGATGGGATATACCTGATGCAGGACATTCGAGGATCGAGCAATGTAGAAAACAACATGAATCACCCGATTGGCACATTCCTGTACACCGTTTCAACAATGCACTGTATGACAGTGTCCTTGGCGCAAGGCGGCGAAGGCCTGGGCGCGATGTGGGGTGAAGAAAAGACGCGCGAGTACCTTCAGAAAGCGGGATTTCGCTTCATCGAAACGCATCAACTGGCACACGACGTTCAGAATAAGCCCGAATTCGTAAGTTGCAATGATGGTTTTGACCTTCCGCGCGGGTTGCAGCGCGGCGTTTTATCCTGATGGCTTGGGGTTGCCATTCCAACTTGCGCGAAGTCGGGATTTCATATGCCAAGATTCTGTCGTGCAGGGAATTGCGCGTTTCCAAACCGCCCCAAGCGGAGGACAAGTGAAGCACGGGGCGATGACCCGCGCGACCCAGAATTGCTCCGCAGAGAAACA
>JACPPJ010000074.1 GCA_016191085.1 Acidobacteriota bacterium
GTATGGTATAGCCTATGCACTTCGTATCCCCCCTGTGGAGTTGAAGTGTGTTAGTCAGAAGAGGAGAAGCGAATTGGCTGGCTTGCTGGGGGGGAGAGCAAGCCAGCCAATTCGCCGCGGTAAAATCGAGGCGGCCAAGGCTCTCTCTTACCATCTCTATTTCAATCGCCACAACTCCCAGCAAAGCAAACTCAGCCCATGGCAGATCCTTCAGCCACCCATCGCTCTCGACCACCAGATCGATCCCCAGGGATTACCTTGTCCCTCGGCCATCCCTGGGACGGGGCGCCGAGGGCGCGGGCATCTGGCTGCTGGTACGTGTTGGGCGGCCAAGGTGGCGGCGTTTTCAATCAGTCTCTTGATCTTCCCTCATAGCACCGTTATGATAGAGCACAGTAGCGATGAGGCGCTCCCATGGGAACTATAGGTTTTCAGGAACTACTGTTTATCTTCGTAATAGCGTTACTGGTATTTGGTCCTCGGCGCCTGCCGGAATTGGGGCGCTCAGTAGGAAAAGGTTTGGCGGAATTTAAGCGTGCCACCAGCGGTCTGAAGGATTCCATCGAGCGTGAAATCCAAAGCGCCGAGATCGAAGCATCCATAACCAGTACTCCGAAATCAGCTGAGGCAGGCAATAACCTGGATGCCCCTAAAACCTGAAGCACCGGCAGAAGGCGGCTTGCTGGCGGGTGGCTCCTCCGATCCCAAGACTGTCCCTCATACCAGTTCTTCAAGTGAGCAAGTAACGCCCTCGGAAGAAGTGTTGCCGGGCGAGCCGTCAACAACCGAGTTGGGGACTCCATACTCCGGCTACAGCGGAGGCGCTCCTCCTCCCCCCTCCGGCGGTTTTGGCGGCGGCGATGGCGGAGACGATGAGCCGGAACCCACCGAGACGGGGCGCATGTCCTTCTTTGACCACCTGGAGGAGCTGCGCCGCAGGATCTTCTACTCCCTCGCAGCGGTCGCAGTCGGAATGGCCGGCGCGTGGGTTTATGCGGACGACATTTACCGCGGGCTCGCTCTGCCGTTAACATCGGTTTTGCGCGAGTTCAAGATGGACGACCATCTCGTATATACGAACCCCACAGCGCCGTTCAACCTTTACCTCCGCCTAGCGATGATCGCGGGCCTGTTTATCTCGTCACCTTTCCTCATTTATCAGTTGTGGGGTTTTATCTCGCCGGGACTTTACCGCCATGAAAAGAAATACGCCTTCCCTTTCATCCTTTTTTGCTCCGCGCTGTTTCTTTCCGGCGGTGCCTTCGCTTATTACGTAGCCTTTCCCGCGGCACTGCGTTTTCTATTGGGGTTTGGAAGCCAGTTCCGCCCATTCATTACGGTGGACGAATACTTTAGCCTAGCCAGTACCATAATCCTGGGCTTGGCTGTCGTCTTTGAACTTCCCGTCCTGATTCTCTTCCTCACATTGCTGCGAATCGTGACGCCGGGATTCCTGCTGCGGAATGTCCGGTATGCATTTCTCATCATCGTGATTATTGCCGCCGCGTTAACGCCGACTGCCGACGTGGTGAATATGATGATTTTTGCGGCTCCGCTGCTGGCACTATACTTCCTGGGCGTCGGACTCTCCTATCTCGTTCTGCGTTCCCGGCGGTCGAAGGAGCGCACAGGGGAGGCGTAGGATGACGCCATGGCGGCCGCGCTCAAAGAGCGGGCGGTACAAAGTGCTGCTCGCGCTGGTGATCCTCGCTGGAGCCGCGCTGCTAGCTTGGGTTGCGGTTTCGCTGACTAAGGCCGCTTCTATCGGCAAAGATGCCCTGGAACAGGCAAACCGAATCATCGCGTTGGGACCGCGACCCTGCGGCTCGGAAGCACACCAAAAGGCTCAGGCCGCCATTGTGGAAAAACTTACCTCGTCCGGCATGGCAGTGGACCAGGACCACTTCACTGCAAAAACACCCGTGGGTTCGGTTCCGATGAACAACATTATCGGGCGCATACCCGGACGCGGTGGGATATCGCAGCGGACCATTATTTTGGCTACCCACTATGACACCAAGCTGGTGCGCGATTTCCGTTTTGTGGGCGCCAACGACGGCGGCTCCGGAACGGGCCTGCTCCTGGCCTTAGCGCCGCTGCTGGTCAAGCAGAACTACCGCCACAATATCTGGCTGGTTTTCCTGGACGGGGAAGAGGCGTTTCGCGAATGGAGCGCCACAGATTCCCTTTATGGCAGTCGGCATATGGCGGGCGAGCTCAAGGCCAGGGGGATCGCTCCGCAGATCGGAGCGTTCATTCTGCTCGATATGGTCGGCGACGCCGATCTCGGGATTCTGCAGGATTCCAATTCGACTCCATGGCTGCGCGATCTGGTCTGGAAAGCCGCTGCGCGGCTCGGCTATTCGAAACATTTCCTAAGCACCGGCACCGCCATGGAAGACGATCACATGCCATTCCTGCAGGCCGGAATTCCCTCCGTGGACGTGATTGATTTCGATTACGGCCCCGGGAACTCCTACTGGCACACGGTTCACGACACTGCTGATAAGCTCAGCGCGCAAAGCCTGCAGATTGTCGGCGACGTGGTTCTGGAAACGCTTTCAGAGTTGGATGGGCAATAGTTGTTGACGGTGCAGCGCACGCCTAACCAGATCCGCAGCACGCTCCTCAAGCTGGCGTAAACAATGACGGCCTCCCGGTCAGTTCTACCGATTCTATTCTGTTAGAATCACGGTTGATGCCAGTTCCTCGGCTCCTCGCAAGACGCATCGAACGGCTAAGTCCATATGCGACCCGGACAACAAAACAGGTCTCCGGTGGAACCGCCGTCCGGCGAAAAGCTCTACGAATCCGCTGTCCGGGCGCTGGCGCGGCGGGCGCGGTCGTCGGGTGAAGTGCGGCAGTTGCTGGCGCGGAAGAAGGCCACCAAGTCGCAGATCGAAGAGATACTGCACCGGTTGCGCGAAAACGGCTACCTCGACGACGCGCGTTTTGCCCGGCACTTCGCCGCGACGCGCGTCGAAGGAAACCTGCACGGCAAGGCCCGAGTGCGGCGTGATCTGGCGGCACGGCGGCTGAAGCCGCAGATCGCCGATGAAGCAGTAAAGAAGGCCTTTGAGGGCGTGAATGAAACGGAGTTGCTGCGGGAGTACATTCGCCGCAAGGTCCGAATGTCGCAACCGCCGACAAAGCCGACGGCGGTTGCCGCGCTGCACCGGCGGCTCTTGCGTGCCGGTTTTTCCTCTGCGACAATCATTCAGGAATTGAAAAGGATACTCCAGAGTCCTCTTCTAAAGGCCCGTGCCACCGATGCGGAGGCGCCTTCCTGGGACGAACTGCTGGATTCCCTTTCCGAAATTTCCGACACATCCGAATCGTTCGGATAAACCGTTTTCAGTAGTGCTGTCGACGAGAACGATTCGTAAGGGCGCGGCTTCAGCCGTGCCGCGACTGCGCAGATTAGCGGGGCCTTTAGGCCCTGAGGTTGAAACCCTCAGCGGCTAAAGCCATTCTGTTTGGTGCCGTTGTTCGGCATGACTAAAGTCATGCCCTTATAGGTCTACAACAATTGTGAAAATGCTTTAACGGGGCTGACCCTTACCAGTAAGATGACTAGTAACGAAATTCGCAGGAGATTCCTCGAATTTTTTGCCGCGCGCGGGCACCGCATCGTGAAAAGCTCGTCGCTCGTGCCGGTGAACGATCCCACGCTGCTGTTCACCAACGCCGGGATGAACCAGTTCAAGGACGTCTTCCTGGGGCTGGAACATCGCGAATACAAGCGTGCGACGTCGTCGCAGAAATGCGTGCGAGCTGGAGGCAAGCACAACGATCTCGAAAACGTCGGTCGCACTCGCCGTCACCACACATTTTTTGAGATGCTCGGCAACTTCTCCTTCGGCGACTACTTCAAGAAGGACGCCATCGAGTACGCCTGGGAGCTGATGAGCCGCGAATACGGGCTTCCGGTGGAGAAGCTGTTCTTTACAGTCTTTGAGGGAGGGCTGGGGGTGCCGAGGGATGCAGAAGCAGCCGAGTTTTGGCTAAGGGCCGGTGCCCCCGCGGATCGTGTACGCGACGGTGGGGTAGCGGACAATTTCTGGGCCATGGGCGACACCGGACCCTGCGGGCCGTGCTCGGAGATTCACATTGACCTGGGGCCGCAAGCCAGCGATGAACACTCCGACTGTGCCTTCCCATGCGAGTGCGGCCGCTATGTCGAGCTATGGAACCTTGTCTTCATGCAGTTTAACCGATTCTGCGATAAGGAGCGAGAAGGTTTCAAAACCGCAGAAGAGCGGGAGCAGCATACACATTCATCTGAATGTCTCAAATTGGAATCTCTGCCAAAGCCTTCCGTAGACACCGGAATGGGCCTGGAGCGCATGGCGGCCGTTCTCCAGGGCAAGCTCAGCAACTTCGAGACGGACCTACTCTGGCCGCTGATCGAAGAGGCCGCCGAGATGTGCGGCGCGGCCTATGGCGAGAAGCATGAAACGGACGTTTCGCTGCGTATCCTGGCCGACCACAGCCGCGCTGCGTCGTTTCTGATCCATGACGGCGTGCTGCCCACCAACGACGGCCGCGGCTACGTCCTGCGGAAAATTCTCCGCCGTGCGGCGCGTCATGGCAAAATGCTCGGTCTCAACGATCCGTTCCTCTATCAACTGACGGGCAAGGTAGCCGAGATCATGACCGATGCCTACCCCGAATTACTCCAATCCACACAGCGCGTGGCGGCGGTCATTAAGTCTGAGGAGCAGCGATTCGTTCACACGACGGCTATCGCCTTGCAGCAGTTCGATAAACTCGTCGGGGAAGAAACCCCTCGTAGGAAAAATCTGCTAGCGTCCCTCTCCGACTTGAGAAAAGGACTAGTGTTGCCTGGGGAGAAAATTTTTCGACTGTATGACACTTATGGTATGTCTTGGGACTTGATGGAGGAGTTAGCGAACGAGCAGGGTCTGATACTTGACAGGGTCGGATTTGATGAGGCCATGCGAAGTCAGCGGGAACGCGCGCGGGCAAGTTGGAAGCGTACCTTGAAGCCTACCTTTATGGGGCTTTTCTTCCCTGCCTATGAAAATGTCCTGCGCATAGGCAAAACCAAAAAAGACTTTGCAGAAGATTGGCAGCGGACGACGTCACACGACTGCGTAGTGCTGGCACTGCTGGAAGAACGCCCCTTGACAGACTCGCAGAGGATGCTTGCACCCGACCAATCCGTGAAAAGCTCCAAAGACCAAGTCGAAGATCTGCCTGCCGGGGCACACGGTGAGCTGGTTCTCGACCACACGCCTTTCTATGCCGAATCGGGCGGACAAGTCGGAGACACGGGCAAACTCCTCAACGAAGATACGCAGGAGGAAGTAGCGACTGTCGAAGATACTCACAGCCCGGTTTCGGGCATTATCGCACACAAGATTCTGGCCAAGGCGGCTATCCGTGTCGGCGACCGTCTCACGGCCGTTGTCGATGCCGAGCGCCGGGCGGCTATCAAACGCAACCACACTGCCACGCACCTGCTGCATGCGGCTCTTCGTCAGGTATTAGGCCCGCACGTGAAGCAGTCGGGGTCGGTTGTCGAACCGGGGCGGCTGCGGTTTGACTTCACTCATTTCACATCACTTGATGAGAGTGAAATCGAAGAAATCGAGACACTCGCGAACACGGAGATACTGAAGAACACACAAGTGCAAACGGACGAGATGGCTTACGACGAGGCGGAAAAGACGGGTGCGCTCATGTTCTTCGAGGAGAAATACGGCGACCGTGTTCGCGTGGTCTCAGTCCCGGGATTCAGCAAAGAGCTATGCGGAGGAACGCACGTCAGCCGTACGGGAGACATCGGGGTGCTGAAGATCACCTCGGAAGGCGGCATTTCCGCAGGGGTGCGGCGCATGGAGGCGGTCACCGGGATCGGCGCTTTGAAGCAATTTCAGAGAGTTACTTCTATGGTACGGCGGACCGCCGAAGAGTTAAGAGTTCCCCCGCCAGAGCTGCCGCAGGCGGTGGAAAAACTCGCCGAGTCGGAGCGCGCACTGGCCAAGCAACTGGAGTCGTTGAAGCTCAAGGTAGCCCAGGCCCAGGTCTCGGATGTCGAGAGCCGCGTGCGGCCCGTGAAGGATGTGAAGGTACTGGCGATGCACCTGGAGTCGCTGGACCGCGCCCAAATGCGGTCTATGGCGGATGTTCTGCGGCGCCGTTTGAAATCGGGCGTGGTAGTGTTGGGCACGACTGCCGACGGCAAGGTAGCGATCATCACGGCCCTGACGCCGGACCTCACCAAGCGCTTGCACGCCGGGAAGATCGCTCAAGCCGTAGCAAAAAAATTAGGCGGCTCCGGAGGGGGGAGGGCTGACATCGCGGAGGCAGGTGGCAAGAATGCCACAATGCTCGACGCGGTGTTAAATGAAGTCTATGACATCGTAGGCGGAATGCTATAATGAGCGCGCGTTTTGCCCAAAACGGGTTGAGGCGATGCGCCGCATCGCATTTGAAACGCAGAGCCGCCTAGGATGGGAAATATCGCGACCTCCAAAGAGTTTTTTCGACCAATCACACCACGAAAAAAGCGTTCAGTGTGGCCACCCATCTTCATTCTCGCCTGCTTAACCTGCGGCGCGTTTACCACCTTAAAAGCAGGTTCGATCTCCGCATATAGAGAAAGTAACGGCCGAGTGGTTTTCGTAAACGAGCCGCCGGGTGAGACTTACAAACCTCCAGCCATTCCAGCGGAGCCTGCGGCGCCCGCCAACGCGACTTCTAACACCACGAACCATCAGAGCCAGACAGGCGAGAGCCGCGCTGTCCGTTCGGTTTTCCAGTCAGCATGGGACGAAATGATCAACGCGGCAGCCAAGCGTCATCGTATTGATCCGGCATTGGTCCGTGCTGTTGTACAAGTGGAGTCCAACTTCAACCCCTTCGCAGTTTCTTCCCGCGGGGCCAAGGGGCTGATGCAACTAATTCCCGCCACAGCACGGCGTTTCGGGGTGAAAAACGTCTTTGATCCCAGAGCCAACCTGGATGGCGGAGTGCGTTATCTCAGGTACCTGATGACTCTGTTTAGCGGAGACCTCCGCCTCTCGCTGGCAGCTTATAACGCGGGCGAGAACGCCGTGGACCGGCACAGCGGTGTCCCTCCATTCCCGGAAACGCAGGACTATTTACGCCGAATCTCTGAAATCTACCCTTTGTCGGCGGCGAGCCGGAGCGTAGAGGCGTCCAGTATAGCCTCGACTGCAATAGGCAAGTACGTTGATAGTAACGGCGTTGTTCATTTTAGCAACACAGATACGCCGCAATAGGCCGGGGTAAATATGCAACACATATGTTTGTCCCGCATCAGCCGTTCTACAGCCGCTCGTGTCCTGCTCTTCACAGTCGCTCTCATATCTCCGCGCGCTGTTTCCGGCGCCGATACGCGTACATTACAGGAAAAACTGAGCCAAGCCAGGACATACTATGATGATGCAGAAAAACAGCGCGCGGACTTACAGGATATTCCCACAACCCAGCGCACGGCCAAGGATTACCTGAAGGTTATCCGCACCTATCGGCTCGTATACCTGACCGCTCCGTCTTCGGCGTTGAACCCCAAGAGCATCATGGCCATGGGGGACCTGTATCAGGGGATGGCGTTTAACCTCCGCAACCCGAAGTACTTCGGTCTTGCCGTTAAGGCTTACGATTTCTTGCTGCAGGAGTACCCTTACAGCCGGTATCAAGAGGATGCGCTTCTCGCCATCGCACAGATTTATCAGTCCGACTTGAAACAGCCGAACGAGGCTCGCAAGCGTTTTGAGACCTACCTGCAAAAATTCCCGAAGTCACCGCGAGCCATGAGGGCACGGCAGGCCTTGGCCCAGATGGATGCGGACAGCCTCGCGTCCGGTACTGTGCCGCGAGCTGAGTCTCAGCCACCACAGAGAACACCCAAACCGCCTGAAGTGGCGGCGGTTGCACCCAAACAGGTATCGCTTACGCCTTCCGAGATTCGCGCGGCACGCTCCGGCCCGCTCGTTTTCGTCTCGAATATTCGCGAGTGGGAGATGCAAGGCGCGACGCGGATTGTGATTTACGTTGATGGAGAGGTGAAATACGAGCTCGGCCAGGTGCCGAACCCACCGAGGATCTATTTGGATCTTTACGGAACCCAAATTAGCGGCGAGCTAACCCGCGCAGTTCGTCAGACACCGCCCGTCTCAGCACTGGTGAAGGGGCTTCGCGCCGCACAGTATCAGACGGACGTGACCCGCGTGGTCGCAGAGGTCGCTCCGCAGACGGACTATTCTGTCTTCGATCTGCCGAATCCATATCGACTGGTGCTTGAGATTCACAAGTCTCGAAAGTCGCAAACTGCTTCGGTTGCTGTTTCCAAAAACGTCATTGCGGAGCCGCCCAAGGTTACGCCTGCCGTTGCTTCAGCCGATACTGTGGCTCAAACAGTTGCCATCGATATGACGCAAGTAGCCGCAACGTCGCGCGACACCGCTCCGGCTGCAACCATTGCACAGCCTACGCCTGAGGGAAACTTGGTGTCAGATGTAAGCTCTGGCACGGCACCGCCGATGGTTCCCATTGGAGGGACACTGCCTTCAGCGGTAAAAAAAGAAATCCGCCCGGCAGAAGCTGTCGGCGGCAACATCCGTGCCGCTCTTCCTAATCGAAACGGCACTCGTTCACTGACCAGAGCATTGGGGCTGAAGATCGGAAGGATCATCTTAGATCCGGGCCATGGTGGGCACGACACAGGCACCATCGGTCCTACTGGTCTCAGTGAAAAGGAATTGGTCCTGGACGTGGCATTGCGACTCGGGAAACTGCTCTCCGATCGGCTCGGCAGCGAGGTGATTTTCACCCGCGAAGACGACACCTTCATACCGCTCGAAACACGGACGGTGATCGCAAACGACAAGCAAGCCGATCTCTTTCTATCAATCCATGCCAACTCAAGCCCCAACCGGAGCGCACGGGGGATCGAGACATACTACCTGAGCTTCGCCACCGACCCGGCGGCGCTCGAAATTGCCGCCCGCGAGAATGCCGTCTCGCAGGAGTCCGTTCATGAACTGCAGAACATTGTGAAGAAGATTGCACTACATGAGAAGGTGGACGAGTCCAAAGAATTCGCCACGGAAGTACAGAGCGCGCTCCACGACCAGCTCGTGAAGGGGAACCGTTTGAGAAAAGACCGCGGCGTGAAGAAGGCTCCCTTCATGGTTTTAATCGGGGCCAAGATGCCCTCGGTGCTCGCCGAAATCGCATTCCTCAGCAACCCCCAGGAAGAGAAACTGCTCAAGACCAAACAACAGCGTCAGAAAATCGCCGAAGCGCTCTACGCGGGAGTGGCGAAATACGCCGAAACGCTCAGCGGAGTCAAAGTAGCCCGCGCCGGCGGACCGAGCAGTGAAGTCGCAAAAGAACTCCCCAAATAGCAGTTTAGTGCTATCATTTCGAACGCAGGCTAAACCGGTCAGCACGGCTGCAATGACGTTGTCATTCCGAAACCCGGCGCTTGGTGCCGGACTGAAGAATCTGCTTTTGATTTCAATATCGCAATAACAAGCAGATTCCTCGCTTCGCTCGGAATGACATCATCGGGCGATTTTTTTAGCAGCCTCTTCAGTCGCGCCCTGACCGTTGCATCTGAGCCGGTCTACACCATTTGAAACCGGCCTAGGCAGACTTAATTCCGTTGGATCGCGTCATGCCGCATCTGATTCAGCCGCGTTTCAAACCGACACGCGAAATGCCTCAGACTCTCACGCTTTCGCCCCGAAGCATCCGGGGATTCCGCCTCACTAACAGATTCAACACGGCCCGACCGAGGCCGAGATCACTCTTACGAAGTGACCATTGCATTTCGCCCTGATCGGCGTGGGCGCGGCAAAAAGTTCGTAGTATTCACATGAGGACCTATGACCCATTCGAAGCACAATCTCTTACCGACGAATTTTTTGCTGAATGCGAAACCTTCGGCGGTTGTTGGTACGGTGGAGTCGTACCTCAGCCGTGGAGTAACGCTCAATCAAAACCCCCGTTTGAAAATGGCTGGACGGGTCAGCAGACACACGGATGGCAGGGCGCTGAATTTGAATAAGTATTCACGCCAAACGGTGAACCGTATTCCGCCGCAAAAGTGCTGTCAAACGTCAGCGGATTCGCAGCCCTGGAACACCTCCAAATGCGTTTTGCATGTTCTGAACTTCTCCAACCCCGGCGGTTTGGAGCGCCTGAATGCGGATCGCTCCCATGCCGGCAACGGGAACAGCCCGGACTCCGATACAGAGGGAAGTGATGCAGAACACATCGAGCATTGCGCCATTTATGCCGATATTATGTATGGGGGAAACAAGCTATTCGTTTTGAACAAAGTAGTCATTGCCGAGCTTGCTGTTATAGAAGATTGGTTTACCATCATGTTAGCGGGCTTGGCCGCCCGAGGCGCCCTCCATGCACAGGCATTCGCCTTTCGGGCCAACAGGTTTGAAAACGGTGCTTCATGTTGGGAGTTCGATCCGGGTGCGCGAGGACTGTTCATCGAGCAAGAATTTGGTGGTAATCTTCCTAGCGGTTTCCCTACCGTTGACCGGTGGGTTGCAGAAACCGGCGAAGCCACCAGCATCAAGTCTATTGATCTGACTGCAGCGTCTTACCAGCAAACGTGTGCGCTGATGAGAAAGCTGAAGAGATATGTTGACGATCTGGCCACATTCAAGGGGAGAGCCTGGGGTGGTGTCAGAATTTACGAACGCGATATCAAATCAAGGATTCTCATCTTGGCAATACCTGATATCAGACGCACGGCCGAACAGCAGACGGTGCTGGATGAGGTGAGAGCATATGGCGCTCAACATAGTGTCACGGTGGTGCTTCGCGAGTTGCCCTGGAGTCGGGGAATGACCCAACGGGTCTCTGTAGCCTTATATTTTCTCGATGACAAGGCTATTCTACCCACCGTCGGAAGGACGGAGGCCGGTTATGACCTGGAAATCGAGCCTGTCACAGTGCTGGATGTGAATGATCGCCGTGGCATCATCGCAGCCTTGGCTGCCGCTCTTTCAACCGGCAATCCCGTCATACCAACCCCATCCCCAAGGGATTTCCCGAAGCCAGTGGTCATGCGCCACGTGAGCCTGCGCAGCTACCAGCAATTTGTTGAGAAGGCAACCACGTGGTCAATCCTGAAGGGGGACGATTATTACGTAATCGTACCTTACCTGAAGGGGAACTGCAGCGGTTGGAAAGAAGATGCGGAGCACCACATCAAGTTACCAGAACACGGCGATGCAACCGAGATGGCAACAGAGATCGTAAACTTGATCCTCGCCCGCGAACAGAAACACCGCGATACCTCTTAACGTTCGTTCGTTCCCTACCCAACCCCGCGACGGCAGCACGCTCCATCTGATTACACGGTACCGGCGCTTCATAGCCGGCGCTTCTCTCACAAGCGAGCGCTGTCGCGCCGATGTTATTATGGACTCATGATGCACGAATGCGTCTGGAGCAACACGTGAGTCCGCCCGCGTCACCGTTGAAAAGCACGTTTAGTGGTCTCTCCGCCACAAGTGTTTTTCAGCGGCTGGACAAGCCGGGGTGGAAAAAATTCCTTTCAGCGATTGCTGCGCTTGGGATGGGATTCTTCTTCGCGATCTATTCCAATGTCGCCGCCCAACAGGGACATATCGGCCTCACCGCGCTTTGCGCCTCGATCGCCCTGCTGCTCTCCGGTTATGTTGCCATAACTGCGGTCCCGTATCTGGCGCGACGGACCAGCCTGGAATGGCTGCGCGTCAGCATCGATTACCAACTCACGCGCCAGGGAATGGTTTTTATCGTCATTATATTTCTGCTGGCCATTGCGGGCATGAATACCGGAAACAATCTGCTGTACCTGGTCGTGGCGAGCCTGTTGGCAGCCATCCTGATGTCGGGGGTCATGTCACTGGCAGTACTGACCAGCCTGGAACTTGAAATCATCCTACCGGAACATGTGTTTGCCCGGCGCGCCGTTCCGGCGCGTATCCGGCTTGAGAACGCGAAAAAGTTGCTGCCTTCGTTCTCAATCACCGTGGCGGGCAGTGCTCCGGCCCCCGAGGCGGGACAAACAAATCGGTCAAAACGTAAACACAAAGACGCGGCTGCTTCAGCGGCTCGCGACGACCGCCCCTCTGGCATCCTGCGACACCCGAATTATTTCCCGTTCATCCCTGCCCGTCGCACGCTGGAGCGCAAAGTAATGATCCAGTTTCCGCGGCGAGGCATTTATGGGGAGAAGGGATTCTCGCTGAGCACGCGCTTCCCGTTCGGTTTTCTGGAGAAGAAAATTGAAATTGAGGCTTCGCGCGAACTGGTTGTTTATCCTAGCGTGCAGCCCTCCAGCGAGCTGTTCGAAATTATGCCGACGTTAAGCGGCGAGGTGGAAGCATTTCTGCGAGGGCGAGGGAACGATCTCTACAGCATCCGTGAAATGCTGCCCACCGACAGCGCTCGGCATCTCGATTGGAAGGCCTCGGCGCGCACCGGAACTCTTAAGGTTCGCGAGTTCGCCCGCGAAGATGAGCGCCGCTTGCAACTCGTTTTTGACCGCCGCATGGGCCCGCTGGATAGCGGCGCGTTGGAACGGTTCGAGACGGCGGTCGAGTTCTGTGCCAGCGTGGCGTGGCATTTCCATCAAATGGATGCGCAGTTACAGTTCACCTGCGAAGAGTTCCACACGCCGGCGGCGCGCGGCGCCGAGATCATCTATGATATTCTAGCGTTTCTTGCTGCTGTGAAGCCCTCTCCCGAACGACCGCTGGGCGCCCCGGTGGTTGCTCCCGCTCAAGATGTGTTTCGCATCATCTTCACTGGCGCGCCGCACGGCTCTGTTCCCGCTAGAGAATGGGGCCGGGCGTATTTTGTATTCGTTGACGCGTTGCGTCCGGAGTTTCCCCGTCCTGCCGAATTATGACGCCGTTGACTCATGCCGCTGTCGGTACCGTCATCTGCCAGCGCTTTGAAAAGCTCCCCTGGGGCCCATGGCGATGGGTGTTCGCGTTCGTGCTTTCGATGGCATCCCACTACCTGCTGGACTCGATCCCTCATTTCGAGGGAGTGGTACCGATTCCCAATTACAAGCACAATATGCCGCTGATGCTCCTCATCGGGTGCGTCGGCGCGGTTCTGGCGACACTACTAATGTGTTGGAAACGCGAAGCGGGCAGAATCTGGCTGGTATTGTTCTTGTGGATTGCAGCAGGCTTCTATACCTTCTCCTGGTGGCGGATTGCAACAGCCGCTGCCGGACTGGCGTACATCGCCTGGAAAAGCCCAATTCGCAATGCTGTTTGTTATGCAGCGGCGGGAATGCTCGCTGTACTCCCCGATCTTCTTCCGACTGCCTTCCGGTCGCTGACCATCTTCCATCGGCGGATGCATTACAGGTCGGATTGGGCCAGCTTAGTTTATCTGTACTTCTCCGATCCTCCCGTGCCTCGGGGCTCAGCCCGCTTACATGCGCCGGCATTCCTGCTGGCGTACGGCATCGAACTCGTCATAGAGGCTAGCATCTTTGTAATCGCGCTTTACCTCTACACGCGCGAAAGACCGGAGAAGACACCGCAAGATCAGCCTACGGAATCGCTGGCGGTCTCACAAGAAAGTTAATTAAAGCGGCGTTGAATTCCTCCGGTAATTCCTCGTAGCAAAGATGGCCTGCGCCCGCCATGCTCAAGGCGCTGGCATTCGGCAGCGATTTCAAAATCTGCGGCACACATCCGGCAGGAACAATCTTGTCCTGATCTCCCCAAATCAGTAAAATCGGCGCCTTAATCTGACGTAACGTAGGAACAACGCGCGACGGCTTCCAATCCATAATCGCTTGCCGCAGCAACGGCACCGTTTCCGGCCCCAATGCTTGCAGATATCCCGGAATAGTTTCCGGCGTAATCCGCGCCGCATCAGCGTAGTAACGGTGCCGGATGACCCATGGCATGAACTGAGGAGCCTGGGCAACTAATATGCGAAGCACAGAGACCGGCATACCCGTCATCGAGTAAATTCGTGCCAGAAGCCTAACGCGGCTGCTAAAGGGAGTCACGGGCGCGACAAGCGCGATGCGCTCCACCCGATCCGCGCAACGCGCGGCAAAGGCCAAGGTCACTGCGCCGCCCGCCGACGTGCCCACTAGATGGGCCTTTGCAATGCCCAAGGCATCTAAAAATTGTTCCAACTGCTGCGACCACGCCTCCACGCCATAGCGTCCGCTGTTCAGTGCACCTGAATGGCCGCAGCCGGCAAGATCCAAACCCACCACGCGAAAATACCGTTGGAGCGCAGGAATATTCTTTCGCCAGCTAAAGGAATACCCCATTAGCCCGTGGACTAACACAACAGGAAATCCCTGGCCGCCGGAGTCCACGTAGGCGGTGCGCGCGCATGGCAGTTCCACTTGCTGGCGGTAAGACGGCCACAGTGGCTGCGTTTTGGACGCGTCGTCCAAGATTGTGACGCTTGGCGCTGTTAGACTCACATCCTATGATACGACACTTCGAAACAGCAGGAGTCGCCGTTTGGAACGCCCAGCAAATACATGCAAGCATTTGGTAACGCAGCAAGTTAGCTCGGAACCTCCTGTTTGGGTTTTGCTTCTGACGTTAAGAAATTCGGACGACCGTTCAAAAAAGTTGTTGCGGGAACCGTTGTTCACCGGGTACACTTAAGAGTTTTCCAGACATATCTATTTTTGGTGAGTGCTATGGAGTCATTACCAACAGAGATTAATGGCCTCTCCCCCCAGAGAGAGGCGGCGTTCTTCTATGGCCTATTCCTCCGAGGCCATTCACTCGAAAGCCTGCGCAGAGACATAGATGTTTCGCCCGACGTGGTGTCGCACTGGCAGACGATGCTGAACCACGACCCGTGGTATCGCGAGGCACTCGAGATTATGGTCCCCTTCCGGAAACGCGTCCTGGCCATTTTCGATTCGCTGATCACTTCCGAGCAGCACAGTCCGCGTCAGCAGTAAGGCAGCGCGTCCGGCAGATTTCACTACAGCCCGAGTTTCTCGACCTCTCTTCGACGGCTCTCGCCAGAGCGGAGCATAGCTGTTTTTCGGCTGTGCTATAGTCGTTTCGAAGGGACTTCACTGACGGCGTTTACTTCCATCCCTTCCGCGGCAGCCGAGTCCTTCCCAAGGAAAGTTGAACCATGATACAAACCCTGTTCGGGCCACCCCCCGAGACTAAACCAGGATTACTGGAGCGCTTCCAGAAGGCGGTCCAGTCTACCAAATCGACCCTGGTCGCCCGCATGGACGATATCGTCCGCGGCAAAAAAGAGATTGACGCCGCGCTGCTGGAGGAGTTGGAACAGGTCCTGATCAGCGGCGACGTAGGGCTTGCGACGACCAATGAGGTCCTCGAGGCCGTGAAAAATGAGGTGGAGCGAAGCGGCACCAACGATGCCGCCGGACTAAAAGATGCTGTAAAAGCACAGCTCCTGCAGATTCTAAGCCGCACGCAGAGCGCGCCAGCCCGGGAGGCGAATCCGCCCGTGGTGATTCTGGTAGTAGGAGTGAACGGAACCGGCAAGACCACCACTATCGGCAAGCTGGCCTATCAGCTTTCGAGTGATGACAAGAAGGTATTGCTGTGCGCGGGGGACACCTTCCGCGCCGCGGCCGTGGAACAACTAGAGATATGGGGCCAGCGCACCTCCGCTGAAATCATCAAGCAACGCCCCGGAGCGGATCCCAGCGCCGTGCTCTTCGATGCGCTCACAACCGCCAAGGCTCGCGACTTTGATTACGTAATCGTGGACACCGCCGGGCGGCTTCATACCAAAACCAACCTGATGACCGAACTTGAAAAGATGCGCCGCGTCGCGCCTCGCGTGGTACCCGATGCTCCGCACGAAGTCCTGCTGGTGATGGATGCCACCACCGGCCAAAACGGCTTGCAGCAAGCGCGGCTGTTTACTGACAAAATCGGCGTCACCGGCATTGTTCTCACCAAGCTCGACGGCACTGCCAAAGGCGGCGTCGTGCTGGCCATCGCGCGTGAGCTACGCCTCCCGATCCGCTACGTCGGCATAGGCGAGCAAAAAGAGGACCTGGTGCCGTTCGACGCGCAACAGTTCATAGACTCGCTATTCGCGTAAAGAACAAATACTTCACCACAGAGCACACAGGGACTGCGCAAACCCAATACAATTGATTTTTATTTGGTTTTCTCTGTGTTCTCTGTGATCTCTGTGGTGAAATGTCTTATCTCCACCATGATCGTTGATCAACAGCAACATGATCGCAAATGGATGCAACGCGCCTTGGAGCTGGCGCGGCAGGGGATTGCTCTGGCATCGCCCAATCCATTGGTCGGCGCTGTCATAGTAAAGGATGGTACCGTCATTGGCGAAGGCTGGCACATTTACGACGAGAAGCACCACGCTGAGGTGAAAGCACTGGAACAGGCCGGGGCGCAGGCTCGCGGGGCTACTTTGTACATCAACCTGGAGCCATGCTGTCATGAGGGTCGTACCCCGCCCTGCGCCGATGTGATACTCCACTCCGGAATCGAACGCGTCGTCGCGGCCATGCCGGACCCGAACCCGCTTGTCTGCGGCGGCGGTTTCGAGCGCCTGCGCGGACAAGGCGTACAGATAAAAGTTGGCGTCTGCCGTGAAGAGGCCGAACGGCTGAATGAAAGCTTCGTCCGCTATATCCGCACTGGCGTGCCGTTCGTCACGCTGAAGGCCGCGCTGACGCTCGACGGCAAAATCGCCGCGCCCGACGACAACAGCGGGTGGGTCACCAGCGAAGAGGCGCGTGCCTTCGTTCAGCTTCAGCGGCACGCCCACGACGCCCTGCTGACCGGAGCCGGCACCATCATTGCCGATGATCCGCTGTTGACCGACCGCAGCGGACTGCCGCGCCGCCGCCCTTTGCTGCGAGTCGTCATGGATTCCGGGCTACGGATCCCGATCAGCGCGAGAATATTTTCACAAGTCCAAGGAGACCTGCTAATCTGCTGCTCCGCGGCGTCGGATGCTGCCAAGCGCAAGGAATTGGAGAGGCTTGGCGCGGAAATTTGCGTTGCCGGTGTCGGCGACCGCCCTCATTTTCGCGACGTGCTCCAAGAGCTAGGACGGCTGCAGATCACAAGCGTACTGCTCGAGGCCGGCGCAGAATTGAACTGGGCGGCATTCGAAGCCGACGCGGTGGACAAAGTTTTTCTCTATTACGCTCCCAAAATTCTGGGCGGAATCGAGGCGCTTCCGCTTGCCGGCGGTCGAGGCATACGAGCGATGCGCGATGCTTTGCCGGTCAAGAATGTTCAACTGCACCACTTCGGCTCGGACTTTGCGGTGGAAGGTTATTTGCACGACGTGTATTCAGAGCCCCGACCGTAAGGGGGTGCCGTAAGTCGGTGCAGCACCCGCTCTCTCACGGGTCGCGGCACTGAAAGGACCACCATGTTCACAGGAATCATAGAAGAAACGGGAACGATTAAGGAACTCAAACGTGGCACGCAACCCGAAGGCGGAGCCAGGATCGTGGTCTCGGCGCTGCAGGCGCTACAAGATGGCCCTTCGGGGCCGAAGCTGACCGAGGGCGAGAGCATCGCCGTGAACGGCGTTTGCCTGACTGCTCGCGACATCACCGCCGAAGCATTCTCCGCCGATCTTGCCCCTGAGACGCTAAAGCGGAGCAGCCTGGGCGCGCTGACACCCGGGTCGCGAGTCAATTTGGAACGCGCCATGACGGCGTCATCGCGCTTCGGCGGGCACATCGTTCAGGGACACGTGGACGGCGTTGGGACTTCGGTGGCGCTCGACTCGCTACCCGACGGCAACTTCTGGCTGACGGTTGAAATCCCTGCCGAACTCGAACGCTATATCGTCTGGAAAGGCTCCATCGCTCTAAACGGGACCAGCCTGACCGTAGCCAGCCTGGAAGGCAACCGCGTTGGCGTCGCCATCATCCCTCACACGTTTGAACAGACCATCCTCCGTGATTTGAAACCCGGCGATCCCATCAACATTGAATGCGACGTGATCGCCAAGCACGTCGAGAAACTGCTGTCTACCATTGAAATTCCATCGGCACGTAAACCGAAGAAAGAATCCTCGCTCACAATGGAGAAACTGATCGAAGAAGGCTTCTGATGGGATCCGACTGCTTGCTTCCGCGCGGCTCGAAAATCGGATTTGGGATTTTAGGGATTGGGATTGTTGAAATTGGAGATTTTTGCTGACCGACACGCCCGGCGCGCGTCTGCACGCCGGGGTCGATAAAGGGGGGGATTACGCAGCCATTCTCATCTCAAAGTGCCGGGCCTCCGGCCGTCTGAGAGGCTGCCGCTCAAACTGTTCGCTAGGGGCGGGTATCGGCAATGAAAGGTCATCTATCATGATGCCTACGCCGACCCGGTCGCCGTCCTGCCGTACGATACGCACGACCTTGCCGTTAAACCGCATACCGATCTGCCGTTCACCGCTCACTGGGAGCTTGACGAGGCATTCAACCTCCGCCCCGACCTCCCAAGCGGAACTGTCACGGGCGACCATGAAGTATCCGCCTCTGCTACCATTCACAACGTTGGCGAGAAACAAAGATTGCCGTGCGGTTGGGGTGCCGACCCTCACGATGCAATGCAATTGAACTGGATAACGTTTGTACCGCCGTCTCTCGATGGGCTTTTCGACCGCTTTGGGAAACTGAAGAACTTTGGGCATGCCTTAATAATCTCCCTCTGTTGTTTCCTTCGCCGTGGGGAAGGTCGCTGGCCACCTCTTTAGGCTACAGGGTCCAGATAACCGGAACAATCGGGTAAAACCTCTAAGGGTTTTGGGGGGAATTTTCTAGGGGTCACCCCTAGGTGGTCCTGGGACCCCTGGGCTCCAACGGCGCTTTACATAGGCATGACAGAAGTAGCCACTTGAGCGGCTTTCCTCGCCGTGGGTTCGTACCCAGTCCACGCAAAAGCCCACGGCGAGAGTAAGCTCCCTTGGGGTCGCGGCTCAGATGGGTCTCCTGCACTCGCCTTGCCCACCCGTGCGATAATCGCAAATATGACAAAAAACGTGCAGCACGCTGACCCGATCCTGGTAAAGGTCCCAGGCGCCTCGTACCCGATATTCATTCAGAACGGTCTGCTATCGAAAGCGGGCGAATACCTGCAGCCCGTGGTTGCGGGCCGGAAGATGTTTATACTTTCGGATAGCACCGTCTGGAAATTTTGGGGGAAAGAACTCTCGCGGGCGCTGGCTCCGCATCCTTGTTCGGTCCTACTGGTGGCTCCGGGCGAGCGGCAGAAACAACTGGGGACAGTGGAAAAGATCGCGCTGCAGCTCGCGCTCCACGGCGCGGAGCGCTCCAGCGTTTTATTGGCGTTCGGCGGCGGTGTGGTAGGCGATATGGGCGGCTTTGCCGCCTCGGTCTATCTGCGCGGCATTGACTATGTCCAGATCCCGACGACGCTGCTGGCGCAAGTGGATAGCGCCATCGGCGGCAAGACGGGCGTGAACCTTGCGGCCGGCAAGAATTTGGTGGGCACGTTTTATCAGCCTAAAATAGTGCTCTCCGATCCGCGCCTCCTGCGCACGCTCCCTGAGCGCGAACTCCGCGCGGGGCTCTTTGAAGCGATCAAGTGCGCCGTCATCGGCGATCCCGACCTTTTCGAGTACCTGGCTCAGAACCGGCGCGAGATTCTGAAGGGCAAGACCGCGGCGCTGGAGCAGGTCATCCGCGCCTCGGCGGCACTGAAGGCGCTGGTGGTCAGCAAAGACGAGAAAGAAGGCGACTTGCGCCGGGTTCTGAACTTCGGTCACACGGTAGGCCACGCCCTGGAGGCCGCAACACGGTACCGGCGCTTCCTCCACGGCGAGGCGGTGGCCTGGGGCATGCTCGCTGCGACCCGAATGGCGGCACAAACTGATGGCCTCGCGCCCCAGGAGGCAGACCGCATGGTGGAGTTAATCCGCTCCTACGGACCGGTGCCTTCGATGGGCAAGACACCGGCGTCTGAGATCTGCCGTCACATGACTGTAGATAAGAAGGTGCGTGACGGGGTGATTCACTTCGTTCTGCCGCGCCGCGTGGGAGAGGTGACAATCGTCAAAGGAATCCCGCAGCAGCGTGTCGCCTCCATCATTGAGGAATTGAAGCGGACCGACCCGTTCCGGCAGACTCAGTAAACCGATGCGAACTCCCCCGTCAGCGCCCGACACCGTCACCGGAACCAAACCGCCCGGCGCCGAGGATCAAGCCGCGGCAGCGCGCTACGTGCGCCAGCTCTTTTCGGACGTCTCGGCCCGGTACGACCTGCTCAACCATCTTCTCTCGATGAATGTGGACCGTTACTGGCGTTGGGCGGTGGCTCGCGACTTCCGTCATGTGCTCGGACGACCCACGGCGCGAGTGCTTGACCTTTGCTCCGGCACCGGCGATCTCAGCCTGGCGCTGGCGCGGCAAGGCGTAGCGCCAGTCTTCTCTTCCGACTTCGCGCACTCCATGCTCACCAGGGCGAGAGCAAAATACGACGGCACGAGACTGCCTGAACGCTCGCGCATTCCGGTGCTGGCGGAGGCCGATGCGCTGCAGATGCCGTTCCCGGACGCATCGTTCGATTTGATCACCTGCGCCTTCGGTTTTCGCAACCTGGCGGATTATCCCGGCGGCTTGAGAGAAATCCTGCGGCTGCTGCGGCCCGGCGGCGAATTGGCGATACTCGAATTCGCCGAACCCACTGGCTTTCTCGCGCCTGCTTATTCCTTCTACTTCCACCACATTCTGCCCGCGATCGGCGAGTGGCTGACCGGCGTGCGCGGCGCGTATCGTTATCTTGCGAGCTCGGTGGACCGTTTTCCGAAAGGACAAGGGTTCGTGGAGATGATGCGTGCGGCGGGTTTCAAAGATTTGCGCGTGCGGAAGTTCACCGGCGGCATCGCGCTGCTGTATGTGGGGAAATCGGAGCCGCGACCGTGAGAGAGCGGGTGGGACGTATTCCGGGCTATCCGTGGCTAAACTGATCTATCTCGCCCACCCGGGCGGCAGACCCTTCTTGCGCAGTTCTTCTTCGAGATCGGCGATGGCTTGCTTCGCATTTGCGACGGTCGCTCTTTGCCGTTCTATTTCCTGAGTGCGCTGGTTGATCTCAGTGCGAAACGTCTGCTCGCGTAACGCCGCGTTGGGATCAGAGTAAAACTGTGTCTGTGCCAGATTCAATTCGCGCTGCAATACATCGAGCTTCTTCTCTTCATAGGCGAGGCTCTCGCGCAGCTTCGCAAATCGATCGCGGTATTGCTTCTCGAGTTCGGCGCGTTCCTTCTCAGGATCGGGTGGCGGAGCCGCGGTCTTGTCTTCTCCCGGCTTACCTTCAGCCCCTTTGGCTGGCGCACCCGTCGTCTTGTCCTCGGCGGCAGGTTCTTCACCGGGTTTGCCAGCGGGCTCAGTAGCGGAGCCTTCCGCCTCGGGCTTGCTATCTGCCGGTCTGGGCGCGGCAGTTGGCGCAGTCGGCGCGCTACTTTGAATATCGTCGTTGGTGTAAACTTTCGCGGGCTTGCCTTGGCGAGCGACTCGCTCTCGCTCCTGTCGCGCCAGATCCGCCACAGATTGCCCAAAAAGCGCCGCGGCCGAACAGACGCTGAAGAGCACCATTAACAGTATGCGAGTTTGCATGGGACCGTTGTTCACTGGAAGCTCCTTGCCCTCATTCTAAGACCCCAAATGCGGCAAAATCAAGCGCACTGCATCGGCAGGGGTATCACCGAAGGCGCACGCATCTATTCGCTAGAAATAACCCAAGTACCAATTCAAAACGTCAGCGCCCCAAAGCGCAGATGTAAGAGCGGCAATGCCGAGAAACACGCCGAAGGGAATCTCGAACGCCCTCCAGTCTTTGCGCGAAAGCAAAATAAACCCGCCGCCCAGCAACGCGCCCGCAACAGAAGCAAACCAGATGCTGAGCAGGACCAGTTTTGGGCCTAGAAAGAAGCCAGCCATGGTCATCATCTTTACGTCCCCAAGCCCCATGCCTTCTTTATGGCGCAGCCGGAAATACACTTCAGCCAATCCAAACAGCAGGCCGCCGCCAGCGAGGGCGCCAAGAACGGCGTCAAGCAGCGACGTGACTTGCCAGGGCGGTTCCAGGCCGACCGCCCGCGCCAGCAATGCGCCCGCGCCGTCACCTACAGGGACGAGCAGGCTGCAGACGAGGCCCAGCGCCATCCCCGGAAAGGTGACGCGATCGGGCAGCAGACGCGTCTGCCAGTCGGTCATGACCAGCACCAACAGCAACGCACCAAAAACGGCGAACTTCAGGAACAGCAGAGACGGTCCTAGTCGCACGAAAAGGAACAGAAATAGCAACCCTGTCGCAAGCTCTACCAGGAGGTAGATTGGAGAGATGCGCATGCGGCAGTAGCGGCACTTGCCTCCGAGCAGCAGATAGCTGACGAACGGCACGTTGTCATAACCCGCCACCGCATGCCCGCATCCGGGGCAATGCGAACGCGGCGTAACCACTGATTCGCCGCGCGGCAGCCGATAGATGCATACGTTCAGAAAACTGCCGATCAACAGGCCGAAGACGAATACTAAAGCATCGGCAAACGCTGGAGGCAGGTCAGGAGGGATCACCGGGTTGCTCCTGCCGCGCCAATCCCACCGTTGACCTGAGCGGACCGTCTTGCGTGCAGCAGATGTTCGTAAACCGCTTCCGTCTTGTGGACCATGATCTCAACAGTAGCGTTCGCCAGAACGAACTCTCGTCCAGCGGAGCCGAATGCCCGGCGCATCGCTTCGTTCTGTAGCAGCAGAGAAACCGTCGAGCATAGTTCGGTCGTGAACGCCTGCCCGGCCGGCAGGTCTCCTACCAGCAGTCCGGTTTCATTGTGGCGCACGATCTCCGGAATGCCGCCGACGCGGCTCGCGACAACGGGAAGTCTATGCGCCATCGCCAGGAGAATAGCAGAGCCAAGGCCCTCGGCGCGGCTCAAATACAAGAACACGTCGAGGGAATCCAGGAAGACACTCAGGTCGTCCGCCAGAGGAACAATGCGGAAGCGGTCTTGCACTTGGCGGTATTTAGCGTAATCCGTGAGCACAGTCTGCGTATCGTCCCGTGCAGGCGCAGTCGCAGGGTGGCCGATCCACAGATGCACCGAGCGCGGAACGACCGCCAGCAGATCCAACTGCTCCTGCAAACGCTTCTCTGGAGCGAGAGCAGTGAACGTGCCGATCACCGACGCATCCGCGCTCACGCCCAAGCGGTCACGAAAAGCGATGCGCGCGGCAGCGTCGCAAGGAGGAGGCATCTGAACGCCATCGTAAATTACATGGACCTTTCCCGCGGGCACATTGGCCTGTATCAATTGCTGCCGCCCGTACTCGGAGACAGCAATGTAAGCGTCCGCGGCAGCGTACTTGATCCGTCCAAATTTGTTGATCGGAAACGCCACTCGCCTGGAGACAATAAGATGAGGCCACACATGATTCCCACACGCCGCTCGTGCCAGCCACGCCAACGAATGCGCGTGACTGTCATGCGCGTGGACGATTTCGAAATCTTTCGCGAGTTGACGGATCGCCCTCAAATTGGCGAAAGATCTCCCCGCCGACTTGAGTGGGTGGAGAGCTAGATTGTGTTGCCGCGCGGCTTCGGCAAGAGGCGAGCCGCCCGGCGCAGCGAGCAGTTGCTGGTGGCCTCGCTCCCGAAGCCCTTCCATGAGCAAGAGCACCTGCTGCTGCCCGCCTCTCAACGCGTCGCCGGTATCAAGGTGCAGAATGTACATAATGCGAGGGAACAGGGAATAGGCAACAGTAAAAAACAGCTCAGCTTTGTTCCTGTTCGTTTGTGTTTCCTGTTCCCTGTTCCCTGTTCCCTGTTCCCTTCTTCATGCGCCACCGTTTGGCGTATTTCAAAAACACGTAAAATCCCGCCATTACCGCGATTACCAACCCCTGAAATCCATCCCGAAATCCTTGGCGGAACAAATACGTCTCGATGAACTTCCACGGCGGACCAAGCAGCATCCATGCAAGAACTGCTCTGTGCCGCTGGTCGAAAGCCTCTTGCGCGGCGAGCGTGGTATAGCGATCGAGCGTCCGCAGGTGTTCTTCCAACGTATCGCAGGTATAGTGCTGCAGGTCGCCCGACAACTGCCCCACCGCACCGTCAACTTGCACGTGCTCGTGTACGTAATCGCCAATCCATCGTCCGCGACGGCGGTCATACAGGCGCAGTTTGTAATCGGGGTACCACCCCGAATGGCGGATCCACCGGCGCAGATAGAAGGCTGCGCGCGGCATGCGGAAGCCAGCGAAATCGCCCGGCCCCTCGCGCTTGATGCGTTCGATCTCTCTCTGTAGCGCTGGGCTGAGGGCCTCATCGGCGTCAAGGCTGAGCACCCAATCATATTTCGCAAGCGATGCTGCGAAGTTTTTCTGGCGCGAGTAACCTTGCCAGGCCTGCGAGATGACTTTGGCACCGTACCGCGCAGCAATGGCCGTTGTACAATCCGTGCTGCCGGAGTCAACAACGATGATTTCATCGGCAATCGACAGCGATTCCAGCGCGCGAGCGAGCCTCCGCTCCTCATTCAGAGTAATGATGATCGCGGAGATTGGAAGCATAGACGGCCATCAGCGATCAGCTAGAAGCTAAATACCACCCGCAGGTCGCGTACATTCGTTCCAGTTGGCCCGGTAATGATTGTATCTCCGAGCTTCTCGAAGAAAGCGTAGGAGTCGCCGCAGGACAGGAATTCATCAGGCGGTGCAAGTCCGAGTGCGGCAGCGCGCTTCGCGCTCTCACCATCAGCTACAGCGCCTGCGGATGGGCTGTTGCCGTCAACACCGTCGGTGCCCGCGCTCACGACAACCAAGTTCTTGCCCGCAATCTTTGGGACACAATACAGCACAAACGCCTGATTTCTGCCGCCGCGACCTTCGCATCCAGCAGGCACGGGGCTGCTGACTTCACCGCCGCTCACCAGCAGAACCCGCTCATCCGGGTGCTGCTGCCGCAAGGCTTCGACTCTGCTCAGTAAGTAGTCCGCCGCTTTATCGTATCGCCAATCGTCACACGAGGCGTCCGCCTCGGCATAGATGCCACGGGCGCGAGCTAATTCCAATAATTTGTTGATCCCATCACAGTTAGACAACAAGCAATCATAGCTGCTTTGCGCGAAACAAATATCGCCGGGTTTAGGCGTCTCAGGTAACCTCCCGGATTCAAGCAGCGAATCAACAGACGCAGGAAATTTGTCGCGGAGGTCGTATTGCGTGGCGATGCGGCGGCAGTCCTCAATTGTGGATTCGTCGGCCATGGTTGGGCCGGAGGCCACGGCGGACGGAAATCGTTCCGGGACATCTGAGACGTATAAAGTGACTTGCGTTGCCGGCACTGCGCGCTGCGCAAGACGCCCACCCTTCACAGCCGAGAAATGCTTGCGCAGAATATTTATTTCCTGGATGCCCGCCCCACAGGTGACAAGAACTTCATAGAATCGCCGCAGATCGGCCAGCAAGATGGATGGGTGAATCGGTTTCTCTACCAAAGACGAGCCGCCGCCGGAGATCAGAAACAGTACAAGGTCATCCTCAGTGCAGTTCTCGAGCAGATGAAGAATGGCGGCGGCGGCCTCAAGACTTCGTTCATCAGGGTAAGGATGTCCGGCCTCGAAGTATTGCAGCCCGCGCAATGCCGCTTGCAGCGAGCGGTGTCCATTGCGCGGTTGATTTGCGCCGTGAGGGGCCACTACAACGCCGCGCGTGTCTGGTTCAGCGGCCGCCAAGATCTCTATGACCGAGGTTGCCATTTCGAGTGCGGCCTTGCCGCAGGCTACAATGCGGACGTTCTGAAAGCGCCGTAGAGGCGCCGAGGGGAGGTGAATCTTCAGAATCCCGCCGCGCACGCTGATCCTCTCCCGCAGCCGCGGCGCGACTTTCAGAGAATCCAGCGTCTGGAGGAAGAGTTCACGGCAAAGCTCGCGCGCTTGGATGGTGGTCATGCAGGTTTTGAGTTGCGCTCCGCCACTTCGCGGTTGACCACGTTTGGCGGGACACCTCCGCAGACGCCGGCGATCAGGTTTTCGGCGGCGACTTCCATCATGCGCAATCGGGTCTGCCGCGACGCGCTGGCGATGTGCGGCGCCAGGACAACATTCGGAAACTCCACCAGCTCAGGATGCACGCGCGGCTCTTGTTCGAAAACGTCGAGTCCGGCGCCGGCGATGCGGCCGGATTGCAAGGCTTCGACCAGAGCGGTCTCGTCCACAACCGGGCCGCGAGCGGTATTGATCAGTATGGCCGATGGTTTCATCAAAGCGAGTTCCCGAGCGCCGATCAGGTGCCGGGTCTCTGCTTTGAGCGGCGCATGCACGCTGACGAAATCAGACTCGCTGAGCAGAGTCGCCTGATCAACATAGGTGGCACCCAGCTCACGCTCGACCTCTACATCGGCGCGCTGTGGCATGGAGTAGAGAATCTTCATGCCGAATCCCCTGCCCCGGCGCGCGACCGCGCTTCCAATCCGGCCCAGCCCGATAATCCCCAACGTACTGTGGTGCACGTCGGTGCCGAGGAGAAGATCGAACCTCCATTCCTTCCACTGCCCCGTCCTGACAAACTGATCTGCCTCCACAAGACGGCGCGCCGTTGCAAGCAGCAGCGCAAAAGCAAAATCCGCAGTGGTGTCGGTGAGGACATCCGGCGTGTTCGTGACCATGATGCCGAGGCGAGTGGCGGAAGCTACGTCTATGTTGTCGTAACCGACAGCCACGTTGGCGATCACTTTGAGCGAGGGAGCACGTTCCATGACAGAGCTGTCAATCCGATCCGTCAAATGGCAGAGAATACCGGCGCAGCCATCGAGCCGGGTCATGATCTCGTCGCGCGTGAGCGGCCGGTCTTCCTGGTTGGAGTCCACTTCGCAACCAGCGCCGACTCGAGCGAGTATGTTCTGCGGAGTAGGGCGAGTAATGAGCACTTTCGGTTTCATCTCGCTCCGATTATACAAAGGAAGGAGAGAGAAGTCAGGAGCGGAATGAGAACCGCGTGAGCGCGCCGTTAAAACAAAATCTTCAGAGCAAACTGAATCTGGCGAGAGGTGCCGACAGTCTTGCCGATGCGCCCTGCTGTGGTAAGTGTTGATTCGACTTCGCGATTGCCGGCGAAAACGACCGCGGCGCTATTGCCGCCGAGCCCAATACCGGGCGTAAGGAAATTCGCACGATTTAGAATGTTGAAAAACTCAGCGCGGAATTCGAGCCTGCCGCCGTCGCCCAGGAACCCGGCTGCCGTATCTTTTGCCAGCGCAAAGTCCACCGTGGCGAATCCTGGACCTCTGAGGATGTTTCGTCCCGCCGTGCCTAAGAATCCGGCGGGTTGAAGCACGAAAGCGCCGGCGTCAAAATAGCGATCGGGACCTCCGAGAACAATACTCGACGCGCTGCGGTCCGCAACCAAATTGGGTCGATCAATACCAGCACGGCCTCCGGCGACTCCGGAGCGCGAGCGGTTCGCTTGCACCGTTGGACTGAAAGGATACCCGCTTTGAACGGAAGCGATGCCGCTCACCCACCATCCACTCAGAATCTTGCCCGCGCCGCTCTGCTCATCGGCATACGGCAGACGGTAGTTTGCGTTGAACCGCCAATTGTGCGCGGCGTCAAAGGAAGCCAATCCCCGATCTACCGTGCGATGTGTCGGGTCCGACGGGAATGAGCTGCTGGCCGTGTTTTCCGGATTCAATTGCGACTGCGTCTCATCAATGGTCTTCGACCAGGTATAGGAACTCTGGAATTGCAAGCCGTTGCTGAGGGACTTGATTACCGCGATCTGGAGCGAGTTGTACCACGAATTCCCATTGGCTGTATGAAGCTCGATATCGGCCCAGAAGGGGTTCATCCGGGACTCGGTGCCAGCCCAGTATTGACGACCATCGGAAAGAACCTGTGGCACCCTGGGGTTACCCTCGGTGGTCGTAACCAGGTTTATTCCTCGCGAACCGGCGTAGGCCAGTGTCACTGCCACGTTGGAAGGAAGCTGGCGCTCCACAGTGAAGTTGTACTGCAATAGGTGCGGCTGCTGGATTGAATAGTCCACCAGGCGAATTGACCTACCGACGACACCGGAAGGGAAAAAGAACGGGATGCTGAACAGAGTTGTCGCCGTAGGTCCGCTCACGGTGCTGCGGCTTGAAAACGGCGGCATGGCCGTGTTTTCGGCGCTGAGGGCGGTGCCGAGATTGCCGATGTCATAAAGCAGCGCGAAGCCGCCGCGCAGTGCCATGCGCCCGTTGCCGTTCACATCCCATGCGAATCCAAAACGCGGGCTCAGGTTACGAAGCGACGGATTCCTGAACGGGACCCCTTTTGTGGTCTCCTCGTCGTGCTGGATATCCCGCAAAGCTGCACCATAACCGCGAATTTCCTGTATCTGCGTCAAAAATTCGTATCGTAGTCCCAGGTTCAAAGTCACCCGCGGCGCGACACGCACGTCATCTTGAACATAGAACCCCAGCGTCGAATAGGCGTAGGTTCGGTCCAGAATTGATCCTCGGGTGACGGCGTTATAAGAGCTGGGTCGAGCCAGCAGGAAAGAGTTCAAATCGGCAAAGTTGACCGTGCCCCGCGCAAAGGCGCTCATCAACATGTACTGTTGATACCGATTGATTAAGGCGCCGATCTTGAGCGACTGCCGACCTGGCGTATAAAAAAGGTCGTCGCTCCACGTAAAGATATTCTGTTTGTGGTGCATGGGAGTGGAACTGTCCGCGCCCAGATTTGATACGCCGCCAATGCTGATGCTTCCGATCTCCCGGCCGGGTACGAACGAAAACTCAGGGCCGCTGATTCCGATGGGAGAATTGATCGCGAGCCGCGTGCGGCTATATGAGAACCGCGCGACGTTCAACAGCCGCGGTGAGAAGACATGATTGTCCGCCAAGCTTGCGTACTGCGCCCGGCTTCCTAGCACATCCTTGAACTGCGGGTAAGACGAAACGCGAGTCTGCTCGGCGTCATCAGTTGTATATCGCGCGAAGGAAGTGTCGCGTTCCGAAAAGATTTCGTCTACACGTACCTGCCCGTAGTCTTCGCGTGTCGGCTGGCTGAACGGAAAGGTATAGCGGTCGTTCGGCAAATTCGGTTCCGGGTAGAGCGTCAGCAATGGCCTAATCACGGGTGCAATGACTGGAACCCTTCCGCCGTCGAGCCTAGCGGTGCTGGGGATTGTGTCCAACGCCGAAGTCACACCGAGACGTTCTCTCAACCCTTCATACACCGCCTGAAGGAACGTCTTCTCTTTCCATATCGGGCCGCCGAGCGATGCTCCAAAATTGTTGCGCTTGAATGGCGGCAGGCGGTACGGCGTGGTGGGTGTCCGCCGGTCGAAAAAATTTCGGGCGTCCAGAACAGCGTTTCGCAAGTACTCAAACATGGAGCCGTGAAACTCACTCGTTCCATTCTTCGTAGCAACGACGACCTGGCTGCCCATCGTCATGCCGTATTCAGCTGGAAAGGAGTTCGTTGCTACTCGGTACTCGCGAATCCCTTCGATGCCCAGCGTGGAGCCTGTGATGGAAGCCGACGTCGCTCCGTAGATGTTCACCATGGGCGCGCCATCCAGCAGATAATTGTTGGAGCGTAGCGGCGCGCCGTTGCTGCTGAACCACGTACCGGTCATGCCAGCGGTGTACAGAGTATTCTTATGCTCCTGTACGCCCGGTTGCAGCAGCGTCAGGTCAATGTAATTACGCCCGTTCAGGGGAAGTCCCGAGACCTTCTGCTCGTCTACCAGGCCGCCCAGTGAACCGCTTGTAGTCGTGACGGCCGGAGCGTCGGCAGTCACTGAAACAGTTTGTTCAACCGGCCCTAACTCAAGAGTGAAACTCACCACTGCTTCGCGACCAATGGTGAGGACGACGCCGCCGCGCAGTTGCACGTGAAATCCAGGTTGCTCCACCCGGACCTCGTAGGTTCCGACCGGCAACACGGAAATCTGAAATCGGCCGTCGGCCCCGCTAATCGCCGTCCGGGTCTGTCCAGTATCGGTGTTGCGCGCTTCCACTCGCGCACCGGGCACAACGGCGCCGCTGCTGTCTTTGATAGTTCCGAGGATGGTGGCAGTAGGTAGCTGCGCAACCGCCAGGGCGCTGATGAGCAGATATAAAGCGATCTGGTCTGTGATTCTCCTCCGTAGGCGATACATTGTCTTCTCCTGCATCTTCGATTTGAGTAGACGATCGCGCTACGGAGGAAGCGCGCCGTCGAAACTGCACTTCAGCAGTTCTCAACACCGAACATGTCTAAGTTCTACTCAACGGCTCAGACAAAGTCAAGCCGCAGGGTCCGTTGCGTAGAACGAGAGGCCGGGCATTCGGGTGTGTTGCGACCCAATCACCGGTCAGATCGAGCAGTGCCGCGTCACACTGAAATTTCGAATCAGATTGCTAAGAAGATTTGGCTGAGAATACCAGAACCGCACGGCTAAGTCACAGCGGAATGTTTCCGTGCTTCTTGGGCGGGGTGGTATCGCGCTTGTTCTCCAACATGCACAGAGCAGTGATAAGTTTGCGGCGGGTTTGGCGGGGTTGGATCACTTCGTCTACGTAGCCGCGCTCGGCGGCGATGTACGGGTTGGCGAAGAGGTCTTTGAATTCCTCAACCTTGGCTTTGCGCCGGTCATCGGTCGCGCTGGCGCCGTTGAGTTCGCGGCGATACAAGATGTTCACAGCGCCCTCCGCGCCCATGACCGCGATCTCGGCGGTGGGAAAGGCGTAGTTCATATCCGTGCGGATGTGTTTGGAGGCCATAACGCAGTACGCGCCACCATACGCTTTGCGCGTAATGACAGTAATCTTCGGGACCGTTGCTTCGGCAAACGCGAAGAGAAGCTTCGCGCCGTGTTTGATAATGCCGCCGAACTCCTGCTGCGTACCGGGGAGAAAGCCGGGGACATCTTCGAACGTGATGAGCGGAACGTTAAAGCAATCGCAGAAGCGCACGAAGCGAGCGCCCTTCAACGACGCGTTGATATCGAGCGTGCCGGCGAGCACCGCCGGCTGATTCGCCACAATCCCCACCGGCTGCCCGCCGAGACGCGCAAATCCGATCAGCAGGTTTTGCGCGTAATGGTCTTGCACCTCGAAGAAATAGCCGTCATCCACAACATGCTGGATCACGTCATGCATGTCGTAGGGGATGTCCGATTCGGCGGGAACAATACTGTCGAGCGCCGGCTCTTCACGGTCGATCGGGTCCGAGCACGGCTGGCGCGGCGGATCTTCCATGCAGTTCGACGGCAAGAACGACAACAGTTCGCGGATGAGCGACAAACAGTCGGGATCGTCGTGCGCCATGAAATGTGCTACGCCGCTCTTTGTGGTATGCGTCTCCGGACCGCCCAGCTCTTCCTTGGTGACGTCTTCGTGCGTAACGGTGCGGATGACGTCAGGGCCGGTGACGAACATGTAGCTGGTACCCTGCACCATAACGATAAAGTCCGTGATAGCGGGCGAGTACACAGCTCCGCCTGCGCATGGACCCATGATCGCTGATATCTGTGGCACAACGCCGCTCGCGAGCGTGTTGCGCAGAAATATGTCGGCGTATCCGGCAAGCGAGACCACGCCTTCCTGTATGCGCGCGCCGCCGGAGTCATTCAGCCCTATTACGGGCGCTCCGACTTGCATGGCGCGATCCATCACTTTGCAAATCTTGGCGGCGTTGGCTTCGGCGAGCGATCCGCCAAAGACGGTGAAGTCCTGGGCAAAGACGAACACCACCCGGCCGTCAATCCGGCCGTACCCGCAGACCACGCCGTCGCCGGGAATCTTCTGCTCTTCCATGCCGAAATCTGTGCAGCGATGCGTGACGAGACGGTCCATCTCCTCAAAAGTGCCCTCGTCCAGGAGTAGCTCGATCCGCTCGCGCGCCGAAAGCTTACCCTCTTTATGCTGGCGCTCTTTGCGTTCGGGGCCGCCACCCGCCGCTGCGGCTGCATTACGCCGCTTCAGCTCTTCAAGTCTTTGTTGGATTGTGTGTGCCATACAGGATTGGCGGAGCAGTTCATGAAGTTAGATGCTCAATTTACTACAGGACGGTTTAACTTAGGAAGCAGCCTGCGCCGCAGCGGCTGTGTTATCAGCCCGCTCCATGACTCGCAAACCACGATGGAGTTTGATGGACAGTGTTGATCGTATTTGACCATCACCGTTTCGCCAGCGAGGTAATTTCCTACTGGAATCATATTTCGAAGGCAGGAGACATCCTGGGCAGCGGAATACTCTACGCCAGAAATGGAATAGCGGTAAAATAATAAGGCGGTTTCGGCCGGATCACCGGAATCGAGTGCGGCGTCCGTGAGAACTCCGTCCGTCATTCGCCCATTGGCATTCAGAGCCATTCGCCGGTCGCGTTCACGTTCGGCAGGCGATTTCTTTCCGCGACTTCGAATCAACAGCCATGCGGTGACGGAAAGGGCCGTCGACGCAGCTGCTATCGAGAGCGGAAAGTTCAATCCCGCAGGCCACTGGAATAGTGCATTCATAGCAATGGTTGAGGGCCGGAACATCGCTCATTGAAACTCTTGACCATCGGGCAATGCCCACATTCAGATTACAGTCTACGCGGCTACATTTGCAATGGAGACGTCATTCTGGCGTCGCCGCTACTGCCTCTGATGGAACACTCTCGTTGCCGTTCTTGTCAACCGCCCGAACTACGTAAGCATACCGCATACCGGCAGCGGCCTTTGCGTCTCGCCAGACGGGTATGGCCAGCGGTTCTGAATTCAGCTTCGTAAATTCAGCGCCCGAGTTGCGGTAGACGTTATACCCCCCCAAGTCTGGCTCCTCATTCGGACTCCAGGACAAATCGACCGCTCCGGGCACGGCGATCGCTCGCACGTTGCGCGGAGCCGCAGGAGGGAACACGTCAACCGCGTCCACCTCCACGGATAGCGAGGCGGGTGTAACGGCCACGGATTCACCGGCTTTGCTGAACGCGCAAACGGAATAGATGTATTTGTGCGCAAACTCGAACGAGGAGTCCTCGAAGATCGGAGTGTCAGCCGTCCCGATCTGCTGTGCCTGGTTAGGCGAGTCAGCGTCGGCGCGGAAAATCTGGTAGCTCGTCGCTTGCGGCGCTGGTCCACCCATCGCGGAAGACTCAGCCGCTTTCCATTCTAGTCTTATGGCTTTTTCCATGACCGTGGCATGCAACTGTGCAGGCGGTTCGGGCAAATCCGCCACCTGCACCGAAGGGATGTTGGAAAGGCCGGCATCTTTGTTCTTGGTGTTGATCGCCTTTACGGCAAAGAACGCGCGCTGGCCTAGATGCTTTCGTTCGAGCGGCACGGCATAGCTGATCGGTTGCGACGGAGAGGAGTCTGGCTTGATCGTACTTAGCAACGGTAGTTCCGCGGCGAATTCCGCAGCAGTTGCGTCAGCGTGCAGAAATGCGCCGTATAGCTCCATCCGGTCCAGCCGTCGCACCCGCGTACCTTCTGTGGTGAGCTGTGGGACGGACCACGCGAGTTGGATTTTATTGCCGATCTGAGTGGCTGCCAGATCACTTACGGGCGCAGGAATTTCCAGCAACGGCGGAAGCGGTTCACCAGGCACGCCGCAGCCGGCAAGGAAAATCGCCAACATCAGGGCCGCGCGCGTAACCAAGCGGAGGCGATCACTGGGGAAGAGGCGCACCCGCTCCCCCATAGTCGCGGCTCTGATGCGCACAGATCTGATCGGTTCTTGAGTAGGAGGCAAGGGGGTGATTGCGCTACAGAATATACCGGCTGAGGTCCTGGTCTTTCACGATTTCAGCGAGTTGTTTTTGCACGTAAGCTTGATCTATCTTCACCGTTTTCTTCTTCAGGTCGGGACCCTCGAAGGAGAGCTCCTCGAGCAGACGCTCCATGATGGTGTGCAGCCGCCGCGCGCCGATGTTCTCGGTCTGCTCGTTCACAATGGCGGCGAATTTCGCCACCTCTAACACGGCATCATCGGTGAAGCTCAGCTTGATGCCTTCCGTCTCGAGCAGCGCAGTGTATTGCTTCAGCAGCGCGCTCTTAGGTTCCTTGAGGATTCGCACGAAATCGTCAACATTCAGCGAACTCAGCTCGACACGGATAGGGAAACGGCCTTGCAGCTCCGGAATCAGGTCGGAGGGCTTGCTTACGTGGAAAGCGCCAGCAGCGATGAACAGGATGTGATCGGTACGCACCATTCCGTAACGGGTGTTTACAGTGGTGCCTTCTACGATGGGCAGAATGTCACGCTGCACGCCCTCGCGGCTGACATCCGGACCATGCCCGGACTCACGACCCGCAATCTTGTCAATCTCATCCAGGAAGATAATGCCGGACTGCTCCACGCGCTCGACCGCCGTGCGGGTCACCAGGTCCATGTCAACCAGCTTCTGTTCTTCCTCCTGTACGAGATAATCGAACGCCTCAGCAACGCGCATGTTCCGCTTCTTGGTCTTCTGGCCGAAGAAGCCGGGCAGCATGTCCTTGATGTTGATATCCATCTCCTCGATGCCCGCGTTGCTGATGATCTCGAAAGCGGGAAAACTGCGCTCGCGCACATCCAGCTCCACCATGCGCTCGTCCAGTTTCCCTTCCTGTAGCTGCTGGCGGATTTTCTCCCGGCTGCGGCTGAAGGTTTCCCATGCCTGCTGTTGCTCGGCACTGGCTCCGGGCGCCGGCTCCGCCGCACCGGATGGGGGCAGCAGCAGGTCCAGCAAACGCTCTTCTGCGTTCGTTTCCGCTTTTTCGGCGATCTCGTCGAGCTTCTCTTCGCGTACCATGTCAATGGCGATTTCAATCAAGTCGCGGATCATGGAGTCTACGTCGCGTCCAACGTAGCCGACCTCGGTGAATTTCGATGCCTCCACTTTGAGAAATGGTGAACTGGCGAGGCGTGCGAGCCTGCGCGCAATCTCAGTCTTGCCGACGCCCGTGGGGCCGATCATGATGATGTTCTTCGGCATGATCTCTTCCGCCAGCTCCGGCGCAAGTTTCTGCCTGCGCACTCGATTGCGAATAGCAATTGCGACAGCTTTCTTGGCTGCGGCCTGGCCAACTACATACTTGTCCAGCTCGCGTACGATTTCTCGTGGCGATAGCTGGTCCAGTGCGGCGGTTTCATCAACAGTGCCAGGTAGGTAAATTACCATTCGTGTTTGCCGATCTTAGAGTTCTTCCAAGGTAACTTTATCGTTGGTATAAATGCAGAGCTTGCCGGCTATCTCCATAGCTTGAGCCGCGATCTGCGCAGCGGGTAACTCGGTATTTCGCATCAGAGCCATCGCCGCGGCTAATGCCACCGGGCCCCCCGAGCCTATGGCCGCGACTCCTTCGTCCGGCTCGATCACGTCACCTTGCCCGCTGATCATCAGCGTGTTCTTCTGATCGGCCACCAGCAGCAATGCTTCCAGGTGTCGCAGAATTCGATCCGTGCGCCAGTCCTTGGCCAGCTCGACGGCGGCGCGGTTCAGGTTTCCGTTGAACTGTTCCAGTTTGGCCTCGAAGCGGGCAAACAATGAGAACGCGTCTGCCGTAGAGCCGGCAAAACCCGCCACTATCTGATTGTTATACAGCCGCCGGATTTTTTTCGCGGTGTGCTTTACGACGTTGTCGGCCATAGTAACCTGCCCGTCGCCAGCCATGGCTACTTTTCCGTTCCGCCGGACGCACAAAACCGTTGTGGATCGAATAGGCATCAGGTATTTCAGCAGGAGCCAACTCCCAAAGTATCCCAAAACGGCAGCGCGTGCAAGCACGGGCGCAAATGATTGCCGAGCCGCTGCGTTGCTTCAAGCCTAGTGTTTTCATTCAGGTGCGGGCTGAGTTCGGGTGATAACATCGCGGCTTTCATCGAGCTTCGTTTCTAGGGTACGATGGGTGTTCGCCAACCGGTGTGGTTTGATCCTATGGAGAATTTGTCCGCCGTTCAGATTCGTGTTCCGGCCAGCAGCGCCAATTTGGGGCCCGGGTTCGATGCGCTGGGGTTGGCTCTGGGCCTGTATCTTCGCTGCACGTTGCGCCGTTCTGACGCCGGATTGAAGGTGATCTCCTGCGGCACGTATACTTCCGAAATCCCTACGGATTCGTCCAATCTGATCCTGCGCACCTTCAGTCGCTGGGCGGGAGAACAGTCGCTCGACTCCGTTCATTTGGCGATCCATAACGAGATTCCGCTCGGTAGAGGGCTAGGCAGCAGCGCGGCCGCGATTGTCGCCGGACTTGCCCTGGCAAATGAGTGGGCCGGCCTGGAGCGGAGCAGGGAAGAGTTGATCCAGGCTGCCACGGACGTGGAGGGACACCCTGACAATGTGGCCGCTGCCGTTCGGGGCGGACTGGTTGTGAGTTGCCAGCGCGACGATCAACGCGTCATCTCCACCAACTGCTCGATTGCCCCGGAGCTGCAGATTGTGCTGGTCGTCCCCGAATGCCGGCTCTCTACTGAGGCGGCACGGGCGGCTCTGCCCGCCGCATACTCTCGCCGTGATGCAGTGTTTAATGTCCAGAGGGCCGCGCTTCTCATGCAGGCTTTTCGCGACGGCTCCCGCGAGCTGTTCGCCGAGGCCATGCGCGACCGCCTTCATCAGCCATACCGCGCGAAATTGATACCGGGATTTGATGAAGTTCTGCAACTCACGAACGTGCCCGGCTTGCTCGGAGCGGCATTGAGCGGAGCCGGACCGAGCGTCATCGCGTTTTGCGAGGCACGAGCGGAAGAGATCGGGGATATCATTGCAGGATGCTTCCGCAAACATGGGTTGAACGCCGAGGCACGGTTGCTGAAAGTAGATCATCAGGGTGTGATCGTGGAGCGGTTGGCACGCGTTGAGGCTTGAATAAAGAGGGGAAAAAATGAAGGCAACAAAGGAAGCATCGGTGATGGGCACTCCGGCGGAGCCCGGTGCCGCCACGGTGCGCCTGCAATGTCTAGATAAAAAATGTGGTGCAACGTACCCGGTGCACGATTTGGCCAACGAGTGCACTGCCTGCGGCAATCTTCTGGACGTGCGCTACGAGTGGCCGAAGATCGATCCCGCCGCTCTCAAACAGACGTGGTTGTCGCGCAAGATGTCGCGGGATCAGGGCGACCTTAGCGGCGTGTGGCGCTTCCGCGAGATCATCCCCTTTTTGAGATCCGATGAATCCATCGTCACGTTGCGCGAGGGGAACACGCCATTGCTGGAATCGCGCAAAGCCGGCGCCTACGCGGGCGTTGACGCCGTACTGTTCAAGCATCAGGGGTTCAACCCCACCGGCTCTTTTAAAGACAATGGCATGACCACCGGCGTCAGCCAGGGAGTGGCGCTGGGCAAGAAGGTGGTAGCGTGCGTGAGCACCGGCAACACCTCGGCTTCTCTCGCCGCTTATGCGGCGTACGGCGGCTTGCGGGCGGTGATTTTCATTCCATCCGGACAAATCGCCGGCGGCAAACTGTCGCAGTCTCTGGAATACGGCGCTCTCACCATTCAGGTCGAGGCGAACTTCGACGTCACCTGGAAACTCATTTTCAAGATGGTGGAAGAAGCAGGTGTTTATCTGCTGAACTCCGTTAATCCGTTTCGAGTCGAAGGTCAAAAGACGATTCCGGTCGAGGTGATGGAGCAGTTGGGATGGGAGCCTCCCGACTGGATCGTGCTTCCAGGTGGCAACCTGGGCAACTGTTCCGCATTCGGCAAAGGTCTGCGCGAGATGCGCGAATTAGGGCTTATCAATCGCCTGCCGCGCCTGGCGGTGATCCAAGCCGAAGGCGCCAACCCGCTTTACCAATTAATTCAGCAGTCCATCGCCCAAGGAAAGTCGCCGTTCGAAATTGGCCTGAAGCCGGTGGAGAATCCGCAGACGCTGGCCACCGCCGTCAAAATCGGCAACCCGGCCTCGTGGAAGAAAACGTTGCGCGAGCTTGAAGCAAGCAACGGAGTGTGCGAGCAGGTGACCGAGCAGGAAATCGCGGACGCCAAAGCGATCATCGGGCAATCCGGAATCGGCTGCGAGCCCGCGTCGGCCGCCACGCTGGCGGGTATCAAAAAACTCGCGGCGAGAGGCGTGATTCGCAGCCAGGACCGCGTTGTGGCAGTGTTGACCGGCAACGTCCTGAAGGACCCTGCCTACACCCTGGCCTACCATCAAGGCACGTTAGCCTATGCGAGCGAGGGACGGCAACTGCCCGTCGCATCGAATTTCGGCAACCGCCCCATTGTTGTACGGCCGGACGCCGCCGAGATCAAGCGCCTGCTGACGCAAGGATCAGAGCCGCGACTGTAAGGGAGCGGGTGCGTGGCAGTATAACAATGTAACCAGAAGGAGAAGCTAGCATGGCCGACAGGGAGATCATTTTCATGATAGAAGAGTCTCCCGAAGGCGGCTACGAAGCCCGTGCGTTAGGTTATGCGATTTTTACACAGGCGGAGACCTTGGATGAGCTTAAAGAAATGGTTCAGGACGCTGTGCGCTGCCACTTCGAAGAGCAGCGACGGCCTTCTGTGATCCGCCTGCATTGGGTAAGGGACGAGGTGATCCCGGCGTGAAATTGCCCCGCGATATGAGTGGGCGGCAATTGGTGGCCTTGCTGGAGCGACATGGATACCGCAATGTACGCCAGACGGGGAGCCACATTCGGCTGGTCGGTTTTGTGAAAGGAATCGAGCATCATGTGACAATTCCAGCGCATAAACAACTGAAGATCGGAATTTTAAACGGAATTGTATCCGATGTTGCCGCGCGCTCGGAATTGATCGCGAGGAGTTCGCAGAACGTTTGTTTCGAAATTAAATCAGAGCCGGGAGCGGCCGGCCACCCAGCGCGTTCAGGTACGTCTCACGCGTCGATTCACGGTTCACTTCGTGGACGCTACTTTACGCTGCGACCACGCTGGAGAACAGCGGAACCGGCTCGATGCGGTGGTTCCGGAAATCGTCTTCCAACTGCTTCATCTCGGCCGCGTTTAATGGGTGCAGGAACTGCTCATTGCGCTGCCGCAGTTCTTGCACGCGCAGCTCAGTGATCTTCCGAATGGCTTCGTCCAGTTCCGCCTCCGATTTGACAGTGCGCGCCAGTTGCCGGATCATCTGCGGCCCGTGGTGCCGCTCATCGTCGGCGATGGAGCGCTCGTGCTCGGCAACCCTCTTCAGGAACTCGTCTGTAGGCGGGACGAGGCTGAGCAAATGGTGAAAGGAAACGGCAGCCCCTTCCACGTTCGAGCCGATGACTTCTCGCACCCACGCTGATTTTGTTTCCTTCATGATTTGTTGCGACATCGCGAAATACCGATACTGCTCCGGCCAGAGTGATTCTTTCATGCCGGGTCCCGGACCGTTCGCTTCAGTAAAATCGCCGTAGCCCCACATTTCTTTCACTTCGCACGGCTTGCCGTCCAAGTACCACTCCAGGATCTTCATCAGGCCCCAGTAGTGTTCGGCTTCCTCATAAGAGTCTTCGCACGATTTCCGAATGCTTTGCAGCGTATCCATATCCTTAGCTTTGCGGAACATGGCCCAGCCATGCATCCGCATGGCGCCATATTCCTTGGTGGCCTGAAGCGCCACCCAATTGATATCGCGCTCGCGGGTTCTCCGCTGCACGTATGCCTGGATCACCGGGTTCATCGCGCCGGTGTATCTGTCCATCAAAGTAGAAAGTTCTTCCCGCACGTTCGCTTCGCTGAGTCGCATGTCTACCCCCAATTACGAAAATGTGACGCTTGTCCGCCGATCAGTGCTTCAGTCAAGAAGCGTACGGACCGGGAGGCCCGTACCACAACAAGGTAATACAATGTTGAGGTTCGGCGGAAGGGCACGATTTCAACCGTGCCGAACACCCGCCTCAAAACTGCGGCTTCAGCCGCTGGGGACCACGCGCACCTCAGGGGCTAAAGCCCATTCCTTCGAAATTGCTAGCGGCACGCCTAAAGGCGTGCCCTTACGGCCTAACTCATCGTTGGAATTATAGCTGGTTTTATCTCCTGCAGCGCGGCCATCGATTGCAGCGCCTCGGTTACCCTCGCCAACGGGTACTCGTTCGTGATCATGTCGCTGAAGTTGAACCGCTCGCCGTGGTTCTTCAGGAACTGCATGGCTTTATAAAAGTGAGTGACATGCGCTGACACCACGCCGATTATCTCGAGCATCTCGTGATTGATCATGCGAGGGTTGAACGGCACGGTTTTCTTCGTCGCTTGCCCGATAACCAGCATGCGTCCCCCACGCCGGATCATCTCAATGCCATCGCTGAAGGCCTGTGCAGGACCGGCGGCGTCGATTACTAGGTCAGCGCCGCGTCCTTCGGTCCATTTCTTCACCATCTCAACGCGCTCGCGGCTGTCAGTGACTTCATCCAGGTTGATGGTATGTGTGGCGCCCCATTTGTGCGCCAAATCAATGCGCCGCTGCGGCGCGCCGATGCTGATCGTTTGCCCCGCGCCGGAAACGATCGCCATTGCCAGCGAGTAGAGCCCGACCGGCCCAGTTCCCAATATAACGACCGATGGCTCCACGCCGATGCCGCCGTAGGCGTGCAGACGCTCGAAGCCGTGTACTACGGTGCGGAGAGCACAGGTTGCGGACGATGCCACTTTGCTATCTACCTCGTCCGGCACTTTCACCGGGCGGCACTGCGGCAGGATGTAACAGTATTCGGCGAAGCCGCCGCACAGGAACGGATACTTCTCCGCGCTGCGCCAGCCGTTCATGCGCGCGTTGGGACAGAGCGAAGGCTGCCGCGCGATGGTGCAGTAGTAGCATTTTCCGCACCACGGATATGCCCACACAATGCGGTCACCTGGCTGCAGCGGCTGATCAGCGGCGTCTCGCACGACTCCTTCGCCGAGCGCGGCAACGCGGCCGACCATCTCATGTCCCATGCCGACGGGCCATTCCGGCTGCAGATCGCCTTCCCAGATGTGGACGTCGGTTCCGCAGACCGTGGCCGCCTCCACTTTCGCGACAATGGCGCCGGCTTCGGGAGGCAGAATCTCAATCTCTCGAATTTCGACCCTTTGCCTGGGCGCGCTCAACACCGCCGCCCTGCTGGTCCTGGGTAGCGAAGCCATTGTTGTCTCCGAGTAATTCCGCCGAACGTCATTGCGATGATATCATCTGGCGGACAAATAACCTAAGGCAGCGTGAGGTGCTGTCTCAGTTTGAAGATCGGAAGGGCACGACTTCAGTCGTGCCGATACAACGTCCGTGCAAACGGGCGCTTTAGCGCCTGAGGTACGAACCTCAGCGGCTAAAGCCTTGTTGATTTTTTGACCTTTACGGCACGGCTGAAGCCGTGCCCTTCCACACTATCCAGCGTGAAAAACAGGCGCACAGGTGCCGCTGTGCGCGTGTTGGCTGAAAAGGAACGCGAGCAGTTCGCCTCGACAAGACAGTGCCCGCAATGCTAAACTCTACATGTAAACTACTTGTGACGCCACGGCGAAAACGGCACTGATGCGCGCAGACCGGTCCCAGGGTGGATTTGTTTCAATCTCGGGAATCGTCGCGCTGGTCCTTCTGGCCAGCATGGTTTTTCTGGGCTTAAAACTGCTTCCTCCCTATATCAGCAATTATCAATTGCAGGACTCGATCCAAAATATCGCCTTGACGGCTTCGTACACTGCGATGACGGAGGACGACATCCTTAAGACGGTGATTTCCCGCGCCGGTGGATACGGGATCGAGCTTGGTCCCAGGCAGGTTTCGGTGCGCAAGGGGAAGGGTACCGTCATAATTGTCGCCAAGTACACGGTTCCTGTTGATTTGCTCGTGCGACAGGTGGATCTGCAGTTCGAACCTTCAGCATCCAATCAAAACATTCTGAAATAGCCAGGCGGGCACCCTCCATGCGGGTCATTATTAAACGGAGCGGTCGGTTACGGGCTCCCTATCGTTCTCTGGGCGCGGCCACAATGGCTCTGCTGGCGCTCCTGCTGGTGGGCGGGGCTGCCGTATTCACTTTCTATTACGTCCGTTATTCTCGCATTATCGATGAGCTTTTAAACGGTCCTGTATTCCCCCATGTGGCGCAAGTTTATGCGAAGCCGGAAGTATTACGTGTCGGCGAAAAGACCACCGTGCCGGAGGTATTGGCCTATCTGCGCAGCGCCGGCCTGACGGGAAAGCGCGACAATCCCAAAGGATCTTATTCCACGCTCTCCGATGGGCTCCGCATTGTGCCCGGAGAAGCGTCCTACTTCGCGCAAGAGCCTGCCGAGATCCGTTTCGCCGATGGCCAGATCAGTAGCATCATATCGCTGCGCGACCAGCTCGCTCGCTCCCAATACTCGTTAGAACCAGTGTTGGTGACGAACCTGTTCGGAAAGACGCGCGAGAAGCGCCGGCTGGTCCCGTTTTCCGATCTTCCAACTAACCTTGTCAACGCCATCTTGGCAATAGAGGACCGGCGGTTCTTCCAGCACTCAGGCGTGGATTACCTGCGCATCTTAAAGGCTGCGTACGTCGATTTCCGTGCCAGACGTGTGCAGCAAGGCGCCAGCACCATCACAATGCAATTGGCGCGGAGTCTCTTTCTCACGCCCCAACGGACTTTCAAGCGGAAAGCGGAAGAGACTCTGGTTGCATTTCAGATGGAGCGGCGACTCAGCAAGCAGGAGATCTTCGAATACTACTGCAACAAGGTATATCTTGGGCAGCGCGGCGGTTTCAGCATCAGCGGTTTTGGCGAGGCGGCCCAAAGCTACTTCGGGAAAGACATACGCGATCTGACGCTGCCCGAGGCGGCTTTCCTGGCTGGAATTATCCGCGGGCCGAATCTTTATTCTCCCCACCGCAACCCGGAAGCAGCGGTGAGGCGGCGCAATCAGGTTCTCCAAGCCATGTTCGACACCGAAGCCATTTCCGCCAAGGAGCGCGATGAGGCCATCGCCACGCCCTTGAAGGTAGTTCCGAGCTACGGCGTCGCCAATGAGGCTCCATACTACGTCGACATGGTCAAGGACCAACTGCTGCAAAACTATTCGGAAGAGGACTTGATTTCGGATAATTACCGCATATATACGACGCTCGATCCCAATTTGCAGCGTGCCGCCGTGGAGGCGATGAGAATCGGAATGGTGGAAGTGGATGAGCGGTTGGCCGCCCTAAACAAAGCGCGTAGACGGCGCAAAGATGCCGCTGAGTTGCCGCCACCCGAACAAGCCGAAGCGGCGCTGATTGTGCTCGATCCGCGCACCGGAGCTGTGAAAGCCTTGCTCGGCGGGCGCGATTATGGCCGAAGCCAGCTCAACCGCGTCCTGGCTAAGCGGCAGCCAGGTTCCGCATTCAAACCGTTCGTATACGCAGCCGCTCTCTCAACGGCTATCTACAGTCCACCGGGGCAGGGTCTCACGGCCGTCTCGCGCGTTACCGATGAGCCAACCACGTTTTTGTTCGACGGTCGCGAGTACCAGCCCGCCAACTTCAAAAAAGAGTATTTTGGCAATGTGACTTTGCGCTACGCGCTGGCGCATTCGCTCAACGTTGCTACTGTGAAAATTGCCGAGATGACCGGTTACGGTAATATCGTAGCGCTGGCCCGCAGGGCGGGTATGAATCTACAAATCCAGCCGACTCCCGCCGTGGCGCTCGGCGCGTACGAAGTAAAGCCCATCGAGATCGCTGGCGCTTACACCATCTTCGCCAATAATGGCGTACATATGGACCCGTACCTCATCTCTACTGTGCACGATTCCTTCGGGATGGTTTTGGAACAAACCGACCCCAAGCCTTCGCCAGTGCTGGATCCGAGAGTTTCGTTCTTAATGACAAGCCTGATGCAGAGCGTCATCGACCGTGGCACGGGAAACGGCGTGCGGTCTCGCGGATTCAGAGCGCCCGCAGCGGGAAAGACCGGCACCTCACATGACGGTTGGTTTGCGGGTTACACCTCCAATTTGATCTGTGTCGTCTGGGTGGGGTACGACTCGAATAAGGAATTCCCGCTCACCGGCGCTGCATCCGCCTTGCCTATCTGGACCGAATTCATGAAGCGGGCGATCAGTTTTCCGCAATACCGAAACGTTACGGCACCGTCTGTTCCGCCCGGAGTCATTCAGGTTCAGATTGACGCCGATACAGGAGAACTGGCTACCCCCAATTGCCCGCATACCCAGGCGGAATATTTCCTGGGCGGCACCGAGCCGACCACGTATTGTCCATTGCACAACTTGCAGCATCTCCCGCGCGTCGCGGGTTTGGACCGCATCGCCACAGTAGCGCCACCGCCGGTGCTGGCGGCGCCTCCGCCAGTAGTACAGCAGCATCCCCCAACAGCCTCCCCGGCGCCGATTCCAGCGGCCGCCGCCGCGCCAACCACCGCCGCGGAGCCGGTCGACAAACCTAAGAAGCGTGGTTTCTTCGGACGAATAATCGGCATATTCAAAGGCAAACCGCAGACAGAAATACAGGAAGATCCGCAACGGTAGGTGCTTGCCGGTGCGCGCTTCGCAGGTGCTGACGCTCGGGCGCAATAGCATTTGGAGCGGAGTTGTTCGGTATCCGCCATCGCTCTCTGCCCCCTTCCCCTCGTCGTGATCACCGGATAAAATAGTCGGGATAGTTCTGAGAGGGCGATTAACTCAGTCGGTAGAGTGCCATCTTCACAAGGTGGAAGTCACAGGTTCGAGTCCTGTATCGCCCACCATAAGTTCAGGTGCCCGTTTCGGGCGGAGGAAGTATCAAACAGCACATGGAGCAGGCCCGCCCCACGCGCATCCAGACGCCGGAAGGAACCTCCGTCGCGAACGATCCATCAGAAGTCCACCGCATCCTGCGAGAGTTGGAAACATCCCTCCGGCAGGTGGTTCGGGGCAGCGGTGAACCGGTGCGCATGGCGCTGGTGGCCCTGCTGTCACACGGCCATCTCCTGATTGAAGACGTGCCGGGAGTCGGCAAGACCACTTTGGCGCACGCGCTCGCGAGCAGTCTCAACTGCGTTTTCCACAGAATCCAGTTCACCAGCGATTTGCTGCCCAGCGACGTGCTCGGGATTTCTATCTACAACCAGCATCTGGAGACATTCGAGTTCAAGCCTGGGCCGGTATTCGCCAACATACTGCTAGCCGACGAAATCAACCGCACTACCCCCAAAACGCAAAGCGCGCTCCTGGAGGCAATGAACGAGAATCAGGTTACGGTGGATAATCAGACCTACCCGCTGCCGGATCCCTTCCTGGTCATCGCGACGCAAAACCCGGTCGAGCATCATGGCACATACCCTCTGCCGGAATCGCAGCTCGACCGATTCCTGATGCGGATTCGCATGGGTTACCCAGGTACAGAAGCCGAGAAAGACATTTTGCGGCAGAGCGTATCCGGAGCCGATTCGTGCGTCCCTGTGGCCTCGGCCGAAGAGGTGCGTCTGCTGCAGGAAGCCGTGCGTGGCGTGGCGGTGGAGGAGCCGCTGCTGAACTACATGCTCGCAATGGTGAACAAGACGCGTGAGCACGAGAGTCTGGCGCTGGGGGTGAGCCCTCGCGGCTCTCAGGCGCTCTATCGCGCCGCGCAGGCACTGGCGTTTCTCGAAGGCCGGAGCTACGCCATACCGGACGACTTCAAGCGCCTCGCCGTTCCCGTCTTCGCGCATCGCATCGTGATCAGCAACCGCTATGCCTCCCCGCTAAAAAAGTCAGATCAGGCCGAAGCAGTAGTATGCGAGATCCTGGAAGCTACCGAAGTACCGCTGTAGTCTTGCAACTATCGAGATGGCTGTTTAACCTCGGTGCCGTTGTGTCCTATGCTAGAATATCCAAGTTATTTTTGGATTAGCATGGAAGGGCTAAAGCACATGCTCGATTCTTTTCTAGTACCGGAAATTGCTGTTGAGGCAAACGGTGAAAGCGCGCCGGTGGAGTTGGGTGAGCATGCCGGGAAACTGCTGCGCTTGACGCTGGCCATCACCAAGATCGTCGAACAGCAGTCGCTGGACGTGAGCGTGTGGGGCTCGGCCGATGGCGCGGAGTGGGGCGCAAAACCTTTGGTGGCCTTTCCGCAGAAATTTTACAACGGCGTTTACCAACTCCTGCTGGACCTCAACTCACATCCCGACGTGCGATTCCTGAAAGCCAAATGGGTTGTGAACCGTTGGGGGGTGGGAGATTTGAAACCGCGATTCACGTTCTTGCTGAAGATGGAGGAGCAGGCGTCCACCGTCGCCGCCCGATAATGAAGCAAGTGACGTCATACGGGCTCGGCGCATGAACCGTCAACAAGAATCGTTCGGAGTTCCTCCTTCTGCGCTTCGCCTCACAGGCAAGTGCCCCGTTCTGCTTATTGCCTCCTCTAATCCCGGTAAGATCACCGAATTCCGTCTCGGCGTGCGCCTGTGGGTCGAAAAGATCGCGGCCAGAGGAATAACCCAGCCTCCCAAATGGAACGTGCAGCCGGTTCCCGGCATCGAGACGCTTCCGACCTGCATGGAAGATGGTGAAAGCTTCTCTGAAAACGCGGTGAAGAAGGCACTGCACTACAGCCGGTTCGCCAGTGGAATAGTTCTGGCGGACGACTCCGGCCTTGAGGTAGACGCTCTTGGCGGCGCACCAGGTGTCCGATCGCGCCGGTACGCGGGACTAGGCGCCACTGATGCGCGTAATAACGCCAAGCTGCTCGAGGAGATGCGCGGAGTGCCATCGGCGGAACGGGGCGCGCAATTCGTATGCGTACTGGCGCTGACCCGCAGCGGACAACAGGTGGTGGAGTTCCGCGGTGAAGTGCGCGGAGTGTTGCTCGAATCACCGCGCGGCGATAACGGATTCGGCTACGATCCGTTGTTTGTTCTGCCGGAACTAAACAGAACTTTTGCAGAGCTCTCCACAGAAGAAAAACTTTCGCGTAGCCATCGAGGGAAAGCATTGCAAGCAATGCTGGAATGGCAGGCTAAAAATTCGCAATGGTTCCGCGGCGAACGCTGATTTGTCCGCCATGAGTGCTCTAGATGTCTCAACAAGAGCGCGCTGTTTGGGATGAGCGCTTCCGCTCCGGCGATCACGCCGATTCCGCACCCGATCCGTTTCTGTTCCAGTTGGAGGAGTATTGGCAGTTGTTGCCGCCGCGCATTCGTGCACTGGACTTGGCCTGCGGCACCGGCAGGAACGCGGTGTGGCTCGCCCGCAAGGGCTGTGATGTTACTGCCGTTGACATCTCCATCGAAGGCTTGCGAAAAACCCGTACCGCTGCCCAGAACAGCGGTCTCCGGGTAGACACAGCCTGCTATGATTTGGACGCGCCGCCCGACTGGCGCGATCGCTTCGACCTGATCATCTGCTTCTTCTTTCTCGAACGGAAACTCTTTCCCTGGCTGCGAGCCGCGCTACGCGCTGGAGGGGTCGTGCTTTACAAGACATACACGGTTGACCAAGAGGCTTTCGCTGGCCGCCCTCGACATAAATCGCACCTGCTGCGCCGTCAGGAGTTGCTCAACGCGTTTCGTAATTTTCGCGTGCTGCATTATCAGGAAATGATGAAGGACCGCGGCGTGGCCCAGATCATCGCACGCAAGGATTAACTGTAAACAGGGTAGCCACGGCGAACGTATTTATCGCCGTGGCTTTTGCGTGGACCGGGTACGAACCCACAGCGAGGTAAGGCGCTCGCCGTGGCTACGTCTTCTGCCTGTGTGTTCTGACTGCTCGTATAATGGTTCGCTATGAAGATCGCTCTGGGACAGATCAACACCACCGTCGGAGATTTCCCCGGCAATGTTGCCAAGATGCTCCAGTTCGCCGAGCGCGCTGCGCAGGGTGGAGCCCAGTTGGTGATATTCCCGGAGCTATCACTTTGCGGTTATCCTCCCCGCGATCTGGTCGAAAAACCCAGCTTCATTGAGCGGAATCAGCGCGAGCTCGAGTCACTGGCGCGTCAAGTCAACGGCATTGACCTAATCTGCGGATTCGTCAGCAAGGCGCAATCCGAGGAAGGCAAGGCGTGCGCCAACAGCGCGGCTCTTCTCTCCGGCGGCCAGATCCGTTTTGTACAAACCAAGATGCTGCTGCCGAACTACGACGTCTTCGATGAAATGCGCTACTTTGCGCCGGCTGCGGAACAGCAGGTACTCCCGTTGTGCGGTAAACAGTGGGGCGTGACCATCTGCGAGGATATTTGGAACGACAAGACCTTCTGGAAAAAGCGGCTTTATAGCCGCGACCCCGTAGAAGAGCTGACCCACAAAGGCGCCAACGTACTCCTCAACATTTCAGGGTCGCCGTATGTGATCGGCAAGCGGCGTTTTCGCGCGGAGATGCTGCGCGCGTTTGCGCTGCGCTACCGTATTCCGGTCATTTTCGTAAACCAGGTCGGCGGCAACGACAGCCTGGTCTTCGACGGTTCAAGTGCAGTGTATGGGCCGGACGGCGAGATCCGCGCGCAGGCTGCATCGTTTGAGGAAGACCTGATTTTCTTCGACACTTCAACTTGTGAAGGCGATATCCATCCCCAGGTGAAAGGACCGGACCAGGCGGCATTTCGCGCGCTGGTGCTCGGCACCCGCGACTATGTCCGGAAGTGCGGCTTCGAGCGAGTGCTGGTGGGATTGAGCGGTGGCATCGACTCCGCTCTGACGGCCTGCATCGCCGTCGAAGCGCTAGGCAAAGAAAATGTGCAAGGCGTCGGCATGCCCGGACCGTTTTCCTCGGTCGGTAGCGTGGAGGACTCCCGCCAGCTTGCCGCGAATATAGGTATTCGTTTTCAGATCGTGCCGATATCGGCGATATTCGAGAGCTATCTGGCGGCTCTGCGCGAGCCGTTTGCAGGCCTGCCATGCGACGTGACCGAGGAGAACATTCAGGCGCGCATTCGCGGCAATATCCTTATGGCTATGTCGAACAAATTGTGCTCTCTGGTGCTTTCGACGGGTAACAAGAGCGAACTCGCGATGGGCTACTGTACGATGTATGGCGACATGGCCGGCGGCCTTGCGGTGATCTCGGACATTCCCAAGACCATGGTTTATCGCCTGGCCGAGTTCGTGAATCGCGAGCGTGAAATCATCCCGCGAGCCATCATCGAAAAGCCGCCTTCGGCAGAGCTGCGCCCGGATCAGAAGGACACCGACACGCTGCCGCCGTATGAAATCTTGGATGTAATCCTGAAGGCCTATATTGAGGATTTTGAGACGCCGCAGCAGATAGTGGAGAAGCATGGTTTCCCGATCGAACTGGTTCGGCGCATCACACGCACGGTGGACTGCAATGAATACAAACGCCAGCAGGCCGCTCCGGGCCTGAAGGTCACCTCGAAAGCGTTCGGGATCGGCCGCCGCTTCCCGATTGCTCAACGATACCGGGAGTAAGCGGGTCAATCATGATTAAACCAAAGGCATGGCTGTCCTGGAGCAGCGGCAAAGATAGCGCTTGGGCGCTGAAAGTTACACGCGAGATGGAACAAGTGGAAGTCGCCGGACTGCTCACAACGGTGAACACTACGCATGACAGGGTGGCCATGCATGCGGTCCGGGAAGTTTTGCTGGAAATGCAGGCCGCGGCTGTAGGGTTGCCGTTGTTGAAAGTGCGATTACCCTGGCCTTGCCCCAACGATGTTTATGAATGCCAGATGTCCATCGCAATGCAGCGAGCGCGCCACGAGGATGTAAGCTACGTGGTATTCGGGGATCTATTCCTGGAAGATATTCGGCGTTATCGGGAAGAGAAACTTGCACCGTGCAAGATCACCCCTCTCTTCCCACTATGGGGGCGTGACACCACAGCGTTAGCCGAGGAAATGATTGCGGGCGGGCTCCGGGCGTATTTGACTTGCGTTGATCCAAGAAAGATCGAATCCAGCTTCGCCGGGCGAAGTTTCGATTCCGATTTCCTCCGAGACCTGCCGGAAGGAGTCGACCCCTGCGGCGAAAACGGAGAATTTCACACCTTTGTTTACGCCGGCCCGATGTTCCAATCGCCCCTAGGCGTCGAAACGGCTGACGTGGTGCAGCGCGACGGGTTCGTCTTTGCCGACGTGGTACCGCTTGAGGGATTGGGAACGACAACGACGAGGACCATGCCCGGCTTGAAATTGCCCAGCGACAGTGCTAGCGTAAACTCGGATTAGGTTTTGATCAATCTAGCTAGGAGGTGTTCAGCTCCATGGACACGGGCCTGCAGGAATTAAAGACTCGTCTGATACAAACTGACCAGGAATTTTCCCGGCTGGCCAGGGAACATTCCGATTACGAACGTCGCCTGGAACAGCTTTTGAACAAGCATTTTCTGACCGATTCCGAGCAACTGGAAGAAGTTACCCTCAAGAAGAAGAAATTGTCTTTGAAGGATCAAATGGAGAGAATCCTTCAGCGACACAAGAAAGACTGTTGCGTGAAACCCTAAAGTGCAACGACTGCGCGCTGGGGGACACGCCTCCACGCCGTCTTCCCTGCCGGTTAAGCGACCAGCGGGGTCCCAATGGATTCCGCGAGGGGCGTTGTTCGTTCACCCCCCTGCCCAAGTTTCCTGCCCACCGACTGCGCAGACTAGCAGGCCTCCAGGCCCTGAGGTACACTCATGCGCTGGCAGTGGGTCAGTTTGAAAACGGAAGGGCACGACTTCAGTCGTGCCGGTACAATTAGCAAAGCGAGGCGCTTCAGCGCCTGAGGTGCAAACCTCAGCGGCTAAAGCCGCGTCAGTACATTCCGTTTCGGCATGGCTGAAGCCATGCCCTTCCGGAATTCACGGATCAGAAGCACCGAAATTCAAACTGACCCACTACTCATGCGCTTGACGGCAATGGTCCGGCAGCCCTTTCCGCTTATAATGAAGAAGAAATGCGGATTTGTCGTTGCTGAGTCCGCGAGCAGAATCACGAGACATGAACAATGGTCGCTGACGGTATCCGGTATGCTGTTGGTCTGGCGGCGGTAGGCGCTGTTGCGGCGGCCTTGGGCGGGCCGCTGTGGGCGGTGCCGGAGTTGCTGCTGGCCGCGTTCGTTCTTTATTTCTTTCGCGACCCGGACAGGACTTCGCCGGCAGGGGACGTGATCGTTTCGCCCGCCGATGGGCGCGTGGTCGATGTGAGAGAAACAGAGCTGGAAGGCCGGCCGCTCTGGAAGATCAGCATTTTTTTGAACATCTTCAATGTACATGTGAACCGCTCGCCCATTGCGGGAGTGATTCGGAAGATCGAATACTGTAAAGGCTGCTTTCTGGTGGCATCGCGTGCCGAAGCATCGCTCCAGAATGAGCAGAATACCGTCACGATTGAGGGCGAGCGCTTCACGGTGGTGTTCAAGCAAATCGCGGGACTCATCGCTCGGCGGATCGTGTTTACGAAGAAAGTTGGTGATCGGGTGGCATGCGGCGAGCGCGTCGGGCTGATCAAGTTCGGCTCTCGCGTGGACGTGTTCTTCCCGCACGATATCCCACCCAGTGTAGCCATAGGCGATAAGGTGTATGCAGGCGTCAGCGTTCTGGGTTCGCTGTCTCAGGCGCAGCCAGTTGCGCGGGCGGGCAGCCATACACCTGAACGCACAGGCGCACGATCACGCGTGTAGGTTGGTGAATTTACTTAGGCAGTGGCAGTGAATCGAGCTTTTTAATGGATGCTGTACATAGTCGTAGCAAGCCACCGCGCCGCGGCGCATACCTTCTGCCGAGCGCCTTTACCGTAGCGAACGTCTTTTGCGGCTTCTTTGCACTGACGGAGGCGTTCAAGGCCGGGCAGTTGCTCTCTGTTGATCCGCAGGCCGCTTCTCTGCATTTCGACTACGCAGCCAGGGCGATCGGCTTCGCTGTGCTTTTCGACGGCCTGGATGGCCGCATGGCGCGGCTGATGGGCACAACCAGCGCGTTTGGGATGGAGCTCGACTCGATCGCCGACGCCATCACGTTCGGCATTGCACCGGCCTTCCTGGCGTATTCCTGGGGCGTTAACGCGGTGCTGCCGCCCAACGTGAGTGCCTTCGAGCAGCTCGCAGCTGCGGGCTGGTTGGTGAGCTTTCTGTTCGTGGTGTCCAGCGTGTCACGCCTCGCTCGCTTCAACATACAATCGACTCCGTCGGCGAGCCATCGCTCCGATTCACGAAAGTTCGTTGGCCTGCCCACCCCCGCGGCGGCAGGTCTGATCGCGGCCATTGTGCATTTCGGCGGTGGTACACAGGTCTCGGACTGGATGTGGGTGCCGTTTTGGTTGGTTGTGATGCTCGGCACATCGGCACTGATGATCAGCACCTGGCGGTATCACAGCTTCAAGGACCTCGATCTGCGACGCAAACGCAAATTTGTCGTGGTGATCGCAGTGGCCGGACTAGGCGCGCTCATCTATCTGTACTCGCAGGTCGTGCTTCTCGTAATTGCAACCACCTACGTTCTCTCCGGAATAGTTGTCAAACTCGCCCATGCGTTCCGCCGGCCTCGCATTGAGGCTCAGCCTAAGGAGCGGCAGGTTTAGTGACCAGCGACAATCCAATAAACTGCAGAGTTGCTTTGGTCGGCGCGTCTTCGCTCAAAGGCAAGGAGATCAAGGAAGTCTTTGGCGAACGCCACCTGCCGATCGGGCGCTTGGTGCTGCTGGACGCTCAGGAAGAGGGTGTTAAGCTCACCGAGTTCGAGGATGAGCCCGCCATCATCGAGCCGATCACAAAGGAAAGTTTCGAAGACGTCGCTATGGCGATCTTCGCGTCGTCCCCGGCCTTCACTCGCGAACATTGGGAAATGGCGGCAAGCGGCGGGTGTGACATCATTGATGCGAGCTATTTCCTCGAATCTCATCCCTCCGCGCGGCTGCGGGCTCCCTCGCTAGAGACTCTGTCGGCAGGCGAGAACCAATTCACTTCAGGCGGCACGCCACGCATCTGCGTCCCGGCGCATCCTGTGGCGGTGGCTATCGCGGCGGTGCTTGGAAGCATCTCGCGGCTATCTGCCGTGACGCGCGCGGTGGTGAACGTATTCGAACCTGTTAGCGAACACGGCCAGGCTGGCGTGGACGAGCTGCATCAGCAAACTTTGAAACTGCTCTCGTTCCAGCAGATCCCTACAGCGGTATTCGATTCCCAGGTTGCCTTCACCATGCTGTCCCATTATGGAGAGGAATCCCGCCCCACGCTGCACGATGCGCAGGAGCGCATCCGAAAACATGCAGGCGTTCTTCTTGGTGCGAAGGCTCCGATTCCCACCTTGCGAGTGTTGCATGCCCCGGTGTTTCACGGACACGCATTCAGTTGTTTTGTAGAATTACAGGAGCCGACGTCTGTGGAGAGTCTCGAGAGCGCAGTGGACCACAAGCCCCTCAGCGTCAGCCGCGACGCCGCCCTGCAGCCGAATGTGGTCTCCATGGCAGGCTCGGACGAGATAACGCTGGGCAGCATCGAGCAGGATCCTGCTTGCCGCGCTGGGTACTGGATATGGGGCGCGTTCGACAACCTCCGAATTGCCGCGATCAATACAGCCGATATCGCTGAACGATTGATCGCGGAGCGCTTTATTGAGCGTGCATCCTGAAGCGTATGACGGTTTCCCGCAGAGCAATCCTCCTGTGTATCATAACTGCTCTCATCGCGCTGTTCACTACTGGCTGCGGCTACCGCGCAGGCGCGCGTTCCAGTACGATGCTGCCCAACGTGCGCACCATTGCGGTGCCTACGTTTGAAAACCAAACCTTTCGCTTCAAAATCGAACAGACATTGACGTCCGCAGTCATTCACGAATTCCTGGCGCGCACGCGTTACCGCGTCCAATCGGGGATCGCGGGCAGCGATGCCGTGCTGAACGGCATAGTGACCTCGATCTACTCCGGTCCGATTGTCTTTGATCCGAGCAGCGGGCGTACAACCAAAGTGTTGCTCACCGTGGGCGTCCGTGTGTCTATCACCGACAGCAAAACGGGGCAGCCGATGTTCGAGCCCACCGATGTCATGTTCCGGGAGCCGTACGAAGTCAGCACCGATCCTGCTACTTACTTTGCCGAAAATGCGCCAGCCCTGGATCGCCTTAGCCGCGAGGTCGCCGCGAGCATCGTTACCACCATCATTCAGAGCTTTTAAATGAGACTGCCCGCCCAACGAGTCTTGCAGACCATACAACAAGGCGTCATCTCTCCAGGATACATTCTGATGGGTACGGAGCTCTACTGGCGCGACCGAATCTGCAGCGCGTTGCGGAAAGCGGCTGGTCTGGAGTCCGCCAGCTTCGGCCTTGCTGAGTTCGACCTCCGCCAGGATTCTCTCGATAGGATCCTCGAATATGCCGAATCCCCCAGCATGTTTGCTCCCCGTCAACTGCTGTTTGTAAAGAACGCTCAGAACCTGCTCGCGCGGAGGGCACGAGAAGCGGATGCCGCTGACCGCGAAACTCCTCCAGACGAAGCGAAATCATCAACAAAGCAGTCGAAGGCGCGATCCGACAGCCTCTCGGCTTATTTCCTCAACCCTAATCCGTGTTCCACGCTAGTGTTCGAAATGACGGACTTAAGCCTGGAGTCTGACGATTGGCGCGACCGGGAGAAGGCGAAATCGCGCGTGGAGGCCTTTGAAAGTGTATGCGACGTTGTTCTCATGCTTTCCCCCAGCTTTGAAGAGGCGGCCGAGTTGGTCCGGCGCGCTGCTGCGGCGCACGGCCAGACGATAACGCCTGAAGCTGCCGAACAGTTGGTCCATGCGCTTCATCGCAACATGGCTGCCATTCAGTTAGAGCTGGAGAAGCTCTGCCTTTATGATCCCGAAAAGGGCACCATCGAGGCCGCCGATGTCCACCGCATGCTGACCACTGCGACCGGAGAAGTGACGGTGGGGTTAGCCGAAGCGATTGGTGCTCGCGACGCAACGGCCGCGTTAAGAATCCTCGATGCGTTGCGCCGGACGGGGCGATACGCGCCCCTTATCGTCAGCGAACTCGCGCGATATCTCCGCCAGCTAATCCTGTTGAAGGAGGCGAAAGCACGTGACCCGTGGCAGGCCGCCCGAATGCTGTGGGATGCCAAGCTCGGCGTTCCTCAAGGCGCTGTTCCAGCACTGTTGCGGCAGGCTCGGAACTTCAGTGGGGCGGAATTGTTGCACGGCCTGGAACTTGCCTATGAGGCTGATCTTGCCTTGCGCTGCAGCCCTCCAGACGAAGCTCTCGTTCTGGAGAGCTTCATACTGCGGCTAATCAAGCCATCTGCTCGTTTGAGCGCAGGTTAGCACCGTACGTCATTGATAAAAAAAGCGGGCGTCCAAAATCTGGGCTGGGGTGGGACGCCCGCTCGTAACGGGGATGCTGATGATACGAAACCGCGCTTGCGGTGGTTTCAAGATTATTTCGAGTTTTTTAATTACCGCTCGCCCCATTTCAGCTTGCTGCGTAGCACGCCAAAAAACTCCTTGTGCGGAGGGTGGACGAGGCTGGTACGGTACGGCGATAGGCTGCAGATCACCCGGTCCTCGCTGTGAAACCCTAATCCGACCTGGCCATCCACGGTCAGAAACACCGACTCTGATTCGCTTTTCAGCACAATCTCAATTCGGGACCGGTCCGGCACCACCAGTGGGCGATTCGTCAGCGTATGCGGGCAAATAGGCGTTAGCACAAACGCATCTACGGTCGGATACACAATCGGACCACCTGCGGCCAGCGAGTAAGCCGTTGATCCAGTTGGAGTAGAGACGATCAACCCATCGGCTTTGAGGAAGTTGACGAACTGGCCATCTATGAACAACTGAAAATCAAGGATACGTGCTATAGCTGCTTTGTTCAGCACAGCATCGTTCAAGGCGTGATACGTAGCCGCCACTGCACCTGCCCGCATCACGTCTATTTGCAACATCTTCCGGCATTCGACTTGATGTTTTCCCTCAAGGACGAGTTCAAGACTGGGGTACAGTTCTGAAATCGTTATCGCGGTTAAGAATCCTAAGCTGCCCAGGTTCACTGCAAAAATCGGGATATTGCAGTTCTGCACATGCCGCGCGGCTGCGAGCAGTGTTCCATCTCCCCCCAGCACCAGGAGCAGATCGCATTTGGGTGCAAGCTGGCTGCGGTCGATAACCGCCGCAGCGTGAGAGGCGGAGCCGAGCGTATCAGCGGTCTCGTGATCAATCAGTGCCTTAATGTTTCGCTTGGCAAGCCAGTCGATTAGCGGCGGGACAACTTCTTCCAGCCGGTCCCTTTTAGGCTTGGAAATAATGCCGATCGACCGGATCGCCAAATGATTACCCTCGATGCAAATTTTCGGCACATCAATGTGCCGTGACTTCCCACGCGCTCAATGTCGCGGCTCTGAAAAAAGTCCCGTCAGGAAAAACTCGCGATTGCCCTCCGCGCCCAGCACGGGGCAGGGCATGCTCTCGAGATTCGTGAATCCCAGCCCTGACGCACAACGACGAATCTTCTCAACAGACTCCTCATGTAGCTTTTCATCCCGCACGATGCCGCCTCGGCCAACCTGCCGTTTGCCCACCTCAAACTGCGGCTTCACCAAAACTAACAAGCGGGTGCCGGGCTTGCAAAATTGCACCGCTGGAGGAAGGACCAGCGTTGCTGAGATGAACGACACGTCCACTGTTATACCATCAACTTTCTCGCCGATCTGCTCCCATTCGAGAAAGCGGGCATTGGTGCGCTCCAGCAGCTTCACCCTCGGGTCCTGTCGCAAGCGCCAATCCAACTGGTTTGTTCCAGCATCTACTCCGATCACTCGCGCCGCGCCGCGCTGCAGCAGGCAGTCCATGAATCCACCCGTGGATGAACCGATATCAAGCCACACCTGCGAGGTTACGTCAATCGCGAAGTGATCCAGCGCGGCTTCCAGCTTTAATCCGCCCCGGCCCACATATCGGGACGGTGATCCCAGTACATCGACAGCCGCTTCTGTTTCCACCAGCGTTCCGGCCTTCTCGACTTTCCTGCCGTTCACCAGAACGCGTCCGGACATAATGATCGCTTGCGCTTTCTGCCGCGTTTCCTCCAAACCGCGCTCCACCAGCAGGCGATCCAGCCGGACCTTGCCGATACGTGGCGATTTCTCCATGCGGTCACGCCTTCCGTGCGACCACGAAATGCGCGAGTTCTTTCAGGCGGGAGGCACGATCGCCGAACGGCTCCACCGCCTGGTTGGCTGTAGCGATTAATCCGGCCGCAATTTCTTTGGAGCGCTGCATGCCGTGCACCGCGGGATATGTGACCTTCTTCTGGGTCGCGTCCTTGCCCGCGGTCTTCCCAAGAGCTTCCGTGGAGCTCTCGACGTCGAGAATGTCGTCGGCGATCTGGAACGCCAGGCCTGCATTTTCGCCGAACCGGCAAAGAGCCGCGAGTTGCTGTTCATTGGCCCGAGCCGCAATGCCTCCCATGCAGACCGATGCTCGAAACAGCGCCGCAGTCTTGGAGCGGTGAATCATTTCGACCAGCTCCGGGGTCAGCGAGTCCTTCGTCGCGCCATTATTCGTTGCCTCTAGGTCAAGCACCTGGCCCGCGATCATGCCGTTCACCGTTCCCGCTGCGCGCGCCAGCTCGGCGACTAACGCGGCCTTCACTTCGGCGGGAGTATGCGGCAAGCTCGCCAAAACCTCAAACGGAAGGGTCAGCAATGCATCACCTGCGAGGATAGCGTTCGCCTCGCCGAACGCTTTGTGGCAGGTGGGTTTACCGCGCCGAAAGTCGTCGTTATCGAGCGCCGGCAGATCATCGTGGATTAGCGAATACGTGTGCACCATCTCCAACGCACAACTGACGGCCTCCACGTCTTGGCTCAGTGCGGGATTTAATTCTCCCGCGATCACTCGCGCCGCTTCGAAGCAAAAAATGGGGCGGATGCGCTTGCCTCCTGCGAACAGGCTGTAACGCATAGCGCGGTGAATGGCGGATGGAATCTGCGTCTCAGGCGGCACGAGTTGCGTTAACCTGGCGTCCACTCGTTTGCGCTGTTCTTGCAGATAGGACTGGAGGGACATATGCAGTTCAGGAGGGTTGCTCTTTGCTGCTAGTGGGACTGCTATTCGAGCCGCTATTTGCGCTTGCATTCGCGCCACTATTCTGGGTCGTCCCCGGAAACGGCTCCGCGACTACTTTGCCATCACTCTTCTTCACGAGAAGCTCGACCTTGTTCTCAGCTTCCTCCAATTGGCGGCGGCAGGTTTCCGAGATCCTCATCCCTTCTTCGAAAAGCTCCAGCGAGCGCTCCAGCGGCAGATCGCCTTGCTCGAGCTGCTTGACGATCTGCTCCAGCCGCTCCATGCCCGCTTCGAAGGTTTGCTTGGTCTCCTGTTTGTCGGCCATGTATTCAATGTAGCCACGGCACGCCCTTTGTGCCGTGGGCTTGCCTACTGGTGAACGTTAAAAACCCACGGCACAAACCGCGTGCCGTGGCTACTCGCTACTCGCCACTCGCTGCTCGCCGCGCACTGCTCCAAACACTTCCACAACCGTTTCATACCTGCCGAGTGGCGCGCCTACCAGCAGGCCCTGGACGCGGTCTTTGGCGCTTCGAGCCATCTCCTGCGCGATGCGGACGCCTTCGCTGCGAGCCAGCTCGCCCGAGTCGGCGGCGCGCATTCGCTGCAGGACGCTTTCGGGAAATGCCATGTGCAGCTCATTCGCCAGGTACTCGGCGTGCCGATGGCTGGTCAGAGGCCATATCGTTAAGATCACGGGCATATTGAAGGGCGCTACGGCATCCAGAAAGTGAACCAGCTTTTCAATATCAAACACGGGCCGGGTCACGACACACTCAGCGCCCACGCGCAGCTTGGAGCGCAGCCGCTCCATCTCCTGCTCAAAGTTTACGGCGCCGGGATCAGCGACCACAGCGATTAGGAATCCCGTCTGGTTGCCCAAGAAATTACCGCCGATGTCTAAACCCTGATTCAGTTGCCCCACGATCTTAGTAAGACCGATGGCGTCAACGTCAAAGACGGCTGTAGCGTCGGGATAGTTACCACTGGGAGGCGCGTCGCCGGTGGTCAGCAGCAAATTACGCAAGCCCAGACCGTATCCGCCCAGCAGGTCCGATTGGATTCCAACAATGTTGCGATTGCGGCAACTGTATTGCAGCAGAGCTTCGATTCCCGCGCGGTCCTGTACCAGGTGCGCCATGGCCTGTGCGCTCATGCGAGCGCCCGCGCGCGGGCTGTCGGGTACGAAAATTGCGTCCACGCCGTTCTCGGCCAGATAACGCGCGCCTTCTATTTCCTTAGTGGCATCGCAGCCCCGCGGCGGAAGAATCTCCGCCAAAGCGATGAATTCTCGTGTGGCGACCTTGGCGGCCAGCCGGGACCGCTGCGAAAGCGGCACCGGCTGCAGCGTCCTTACCACGTCGGGGACGGCAGCAAGCGATACGCGCGGCCGAGGCGCCTGGACCGCGGAAACGGCGTCACGGATTGCGCGGATGTGCTCGGGTGTAGTTCCACAGCAGCCGCCCGCCAGCTTCACGCCGCACCGGATGAACTGTTGGATGTAGCCCGCCATGTACTCTGGCGAGCAAAGATACATGTTCCGCCCGCCAACGTTTACGGGCAGGCCGGCGTTAGGTTGCGCCGTCAGAGGAAGATTGGTCGCGCCGCTCATGCGCTGAACAGCAGCAAGCATCGCTTGGGGGCCGACACTGCAGTTGCAGCCCACCGCATCCGCGCCCCACTCCATCAGTTGACGCGTGAACTGCTCTGGAGCGGTTCCCGAGACCATGTTGCCGTCATCGGTGATGGTGACCTGCGCGATCAGCGGCAGGTCGCACACATCGCGAACCGCCGCGATGGCTTCTCTGATCTCGTTCAGGTCGTAAAACGTTTCGAGCATGATCAGGTCCGCGCCGGCCTCGGCGAGCGCCTGAATCTGCTCCTCGAACGCTCTGCGTGCCTGTTCGAGAGGGCACGGCCCGAGCGGCTCCAGCCGCACGCCGAGCGGCCCTACGGCTCCGGCGACTAGTACCTTGTCACCCGCACACTTCCGCGCGAGACGAACTCCTGCGCGGTTGAATTCCTGGCATTTTTCGCTCAACCCATGCGCCGAAAGGCGTACAGCATTGGCGCCGAAAGTGTTGGTCTCAATGATCTCAGCGCCCGCGCGAATGTACGCGTCATGCACCTCTTTAATCAGCGAGGGCATGGAATCGTTGAGCTCCTCAAAACAGCGGTTTGCAGGGACGCCTTTGCTGTACAGCATAGTACCCATGGCGCCGTCGCACACGAAAACCCGCTGTCGTAATTCCTCCAGGAATTTGGTGGATCGCTCTTTCATTGGACGAACCCACGGCGAAAGCTTGCAGGACGATTGTATCCCACCTGCGAAGCCCTCACAATCGCGCCAGCAGCTTGTTATAGCCTATTCACTTCGTATCCCCCTGTGTGAAGTGTGTTAGTCAGAAGATGAGAAGCGGACTGGCTCAGCGCACAACCCGCATCGGAACTGGAGCAGCGCGCTGTTTCAGTTGCAGGCAACAATTGGAAGCAAGCGGATGGATAACCTGGGGCAGGCGCAGATACCCTACCCCGATACGAGGACAGGGGGACAATCTTGCACTGCGGTAAAGGAGCAGGCCACCCGGGCGAGCAACCCTGCCACTGTCGATAGGCCTTGGAAATCTATCGCGGCGGCGACGCAAGTGGCAAGTAATTAATAGACCGCCGGATGGCTGAGGTCGCCAGGCAAACTGGCGGGACTTGTGTTTCTTTCGACAATCGCTAACGATTACGGAGGAAAACTTCTCTCAACATAACCGCTTTCACATCTATCGGCGGGGTGACAAATCGCCCTGACATGCGGTAGAACAGGGTCCCGGTTCCTGCGGCCGGGACAGGCACCTGTCCCACTTCACCGGCGCTTCTTATCTGAAGCTTGCGATGGCCGTCGCTTCGTCGGTATAAACTTCGAAAACCGTAAGCAGCTTCGTGATCTGCAACAGGTCGTGAACTTTGTTGGTCAAATTCACTAGTTTCATTTGGCCCTGCTGGCCCGTAATGGTGGTGAATCCGCTGACCAGAGCTCCCAGGCCGGAGCTGTCAATGTATGTTACGCCAGCCAGGTTCAGTAGGACCTTTTTCTGGCCATTGGCAGCGAGCGATTTCAGAGATTCGCGCAGTGTGCTGCTTTCTTCGCCGAGGACAATCCGGCCGGTCACGTCCACAACAGTGACTCCGTCCACCTGGCGGCTGCTTGTCGTCAAATTCATGTTCTGAGCCTCCTTGGAAAAATGCTTCATCATAAAAATTTCCGTGCCGCAGGGTTCTAATCGCCGCACGGTGAAGTCGTTCATGCAAGCTCGCACCAGGAAGATTCCCCGGCCCGAATCGCGCAACAGGTTATCGTTATTCAGCGGGTCCTTCACCTCGTCAAGCTTGAATCCTTCCCCCTCGTCCCGCACCGAAACTCCCAAACACGAGGGCTGAAGATCAGCCGTCAGGCTGACTGTCTTATTCTCATCACAGCGGTTTCCGTGCAGCGCGGCATTCGCCACCGCCTCGCGAATCGCCAAGCCGATCTGCTGGCATTCAAGCTCGTTAAACCCGGCCGCTTGCGCAAAGCCGGCCACCAGCGACTCTGCTAGTCCTGCACTCTCTACGTTACTTTCGAGCGTCAATTCCAAGCGCCGGGAATGGGCGCGCCCCTGATTCCCCGTATGTTTGCTCCTATTCACAGGTGTACCGCTGCCAACCTTTGGCCGCATAAGTTTACAACGGCCTCATCAAATGTCAAACAAGCATTCAGTAATCAGCTACCAGCCAAGGGACCCTTCAGGTATTTGCCTCACGCGCGCCGCTGACTGATGACCGCTGAAGATGCAACCGATCATCGTACCCATCCAGCAGAACGGCAATCGGCAGGCGAGGATCACATAATGATCGAGATCATCCCGTGAACCAGAAGCGCGTACGGTGGTCGGGCGAAACATCGGGCCGCATTGGCTATGTAGAACTGCTAACAGGGGACACCAAGAAGATGTAAAGGCAGGTACTAGGTGCCGGGTTTCGGGCCTCGGTACCGGGTCACAGAGGAAAAGACCAAACCGAAACCCAACACCTGACGCCCGGCACCTGTTTCTTATCGTTTCTGGGCCCAGTCGCAGACGCTGCAGCTCAGATACATTCCCCCGGCGATGCCCATCTCGCGGTTTTTCATCCGCTTCACGATACGCGTCGGTTTGCCGCAAGTCGGGCACGGAGTCACTTCAGCCCCATCCATTTTTCTCGCGCGATCCGCGGTTTTCGCTGTTTTCTCAGCCATCGCGAACACTCCTTCTCATGTCATTCCTCGCAGGCGCAAGCGCGCTCACGAGCAAAAATTGTAGTCAGAAAGCCGGATTGGGGAGAAGCGCCGGATAGGAGATAAACTCGACTAAACGCCTGCCGTTTCCAGCAATGGCCATTTTAGCACAACGCATATGAAGTGGTAGCTACGTGGACTCCTGCCGCGCTCCAGTACAGCCCCAGAGCCTGCACCTCAACCGACCCTGCGCAGGAACCCTCGCGGCGCGAAGGTGACCATGAACTTCTCCCACGCAGGATCGGTTTGGAAGTTGCGGTTTTCGGCCAGAAATTCCTCCAGCGCCGTCATGGGGCTGTCGTGGGTCCAGGATCGCTGGCCATTCGGCGTGCCTGCCAGTTCCTGGCAGATGGTATCGAACAGAACCATATAGCCACCGATGGGCACATACCGCGAGAAGGCGCGAAGCTCTCCGAGTGTGTGGGCGTAACTGTGGTCCGAATCCAGACAGATGAGGATATCTTGTTCGCAGCCCAGCAATGCCCTAAGCCGCTCGTGAACGGCTTCGGATTTGGAATCTCCCTCGATCAAATGGATGCGATCCGCAAAGCTAGATGCCTCGATGTTCTTGCGGGCGGTTGGATTAATTTGGATCTCAATCGAGATGACACGGCCGTCTATGCCCAACAGCCGCAAAATGGAGGCATAAAAGACGGCGGTGCCACCCAGATATAAACCGGTTTCGACAATGCAGTTGGGCCGTACTGTCGCGATCAACTCCTGCATTAGCATGAGGTCCGTCGGCCATTGCTGCACAGGCACGCCCAGCCAGTGCACCTTTTTCCAAAGCGAACTGTTCCACATTGCTTTAGTCCACTGGCGCGCCAGTTCTGCAGTAGCCTGCGGAGAATAGCCAAGCTGTATCGTAGATGAGATTCGCATGGGATTGCCGTAAACCCCCAGTTTCGACAGCATTAATCGTACTCTCCTGGCGATAGTATCCCTGTGCATGGCGAAGACACCTCAACTCTGGTTCTTGATCGGCGTTTCGATTCTCTTCCGACGCTCTAATCCGTATCGGGCATTTCGCCGAGCTTCACGTCCACCGTCATTCGCCTGCGTCCGCGATAGAGTGTCAAGCGAACGGTGTCACCCGGTTTTTTCTTCTGGAGATAGCGCGTCAGATCCTGGGCGGTGTTAAGCGCTGTGCCGTCCACTTCAACCAGCAGGTCGCCGCCGAGGATGAACTCCTGATTGCCAATAATGGCGAGGCTGCGGCCGCCTTGAATGCCGGCAGCGTCGGCGGGCCCTCCCCGCTCGAGGCGAGCAATCAGCAAGCCCTGAGACGCGGGCAGATCCAGCAACTCTGCGATCGGGGGGGTAATCTGCTGCGTGGACACGCCGAGGTAAGCGCGCTTGACGCGCCCTTCCTGTAGCAAATCTGCCAAGATTGTCTTGGCCGTGTTGACAGGGATGGCAAAGCCGATGCCTACGCTGGTCCCTCCGGGGCCGAAGATGGCGGTGTTGATACCGATCACTTCGCCGCGCGAGTTCAGCAGCGGCCCTCCGCTGTTGCCGGGATTGATGGTCGCATCGGTTTGGATGAGGTCCTCCAGCACGCGCCCTTCCTGGTCACGAATGTTACGCGCGAGCGAACTGATAACGCCTGTCGTGAGCGTGCCCTGAAATTGCCCGAACGGGTTGCCGATAGCTAGGACCTTCTGCCCAACCTGCAGCGCGTCGGAGCTTCCCAGTTTCAGGAACGGCAGATTCTTGCGGTCGCTGATCTTGATGACGGCGAGGTCTTGTGTGCGATCGCGACCTACCAATGTCGCTTTGTGCCGGGTTTGATCCGGCAGCGTCACCTCGATCGCGCGGGCGCCGCTGACCACGTGATAATTGGTCAGGATGTCACCCTTGTCGTCGATCAGAAACCCGGAGCCGCTGCCCTGTGTTGGAAACACGTTAAAGAAGAAGTCGTACTGAATGGTAGTGCTGGTGATATTCACCACGGCCGGGCTGACCGCCCTGTACACTTCAATGGTATTGCGCTCGTCCGGTGATGGAGCGACATCGGCGGCACTGGCAACCGCTGCCGATCGCTCCTCGGGCAAGGCTGCACCGTGTTCGCGCGCCAGAGGCCGCTGCCAGATCCACCAGCCTGTTGCCAGCCCAAGCACGCCGGTGAGCAGCAGTCTTACCCATACGGATCTTCTCGGCATCGAATCACCTGAAGCGGGATAAGGGGAGTCGGAATTGGAAATTCGGCCGGTTTCCGAACTCCGAAACCCTAAACAATCAATATAACGTGGAAGAGAACATAAACACTACGGCCGCAGGAAGAAATCGGAATCGACAGTCGTACTCTCGCCGCTGATGCGATCGTGCGCAACGATTCGCAAGGTGTACTTTCCCGGCTTCGGGTTCTTCAAGGCCAATGTGAAATTGGTAGATACAAATCGAGGCGGGTAGTAGCTGGCTTCATTGGTAACCGCTGCATTGGGCTGCGAGACGATTTCGTTGCCAGACTCATCCAGAACCGCCCAGTCCTGCTCAACCCAGACCTGCTTTTCGGGAGAAACCCGGAATCCTGTGATTCTATATCGCACCCAGATCGTCTCCGAAGGGGCGAAGTAGCGCTCCGGGTTCCAGGGACCGCGCTCGGAATTCGAGTATTCCACTTCCGAGATCCGTAGCGCGTCAGAGGCGGACACGCCTTGCCCGAGCACCCGGAACGACACTGTTTTGTCCGTCTCACGTTTGGCGATCAAATCGCTGACATGGATGAGGACCGCGTAGTTGCCGCCCGGCGCCGCAGGGGGAACTTTTGCGGACCAATTGATTTTGGGTCTCCACTCCGCGTCTTGCGGCGTCAAGGTGGTGATAATCTCCCCGGATTTGGCGGGCTCGACGAGGTACCCTTGAGGGTCGTGGAGTTCAACCTGGTAAGTGAGATGTATCCGCTGTTCGCGCAGGCCCTCTTTGTTGACCGCTTCCTCGCGCCCGAATCCGTCAATACGGAAATCGAGGGCGACCTCTTCTCCCGGTTTCATCGCCCAACGAGGCGTCGGCGCTCCCTTGAAATCCAGGAAGAACACCTCTGTTACCCTTAAACCGGAGTTCTGCTTCTGAGACGGGGCTTGGACGCCCAGCGTGAGAACGGTCATAGCTAAGAACAGCACGCCCATACTTGTGAAACCGACCATCAGAGCCGATGGTGTCGATCAGGTTCAGCTCCATTATATCAATTCCATTCACAAGCCCTCGTGACGGAAAAGCCGGTCCTTTCAGACCGGCTTTTGATGAATGGGAACGTTATGGCTGTAATGCTTACTTGGCGCGAGGGCCGCTGGCGCAGACTTCCTCCGAGACAGTCGGGGAGAACGACTCAAAGTTCTTCTCGAACCGCTTAGCCAGATCGCGCGCCTTCTCGTCATATTCCGCCGCGTTCTTCCAGCTTGTTCTGGGCATCAGGATCTCGGAAGGCACGTCCTCGCAAGCAGTGGGAATCTGCAGGCCGAAAACGGGGTCGGTCTGAGTCGGTGCCGCGCCTAGTTTGCCGTTCAGGATCGAGCGGATCATGGCGCGGGTGAATGCAATCTTGATGCGGTTGCCCACACCATATGGACCGCCGATCCAACCTGTGTTCACGAGCCAGCACTGCGCTTTATGGCGCGCAATCTTTTCGCGCAGCAGGTTGGCGTAAACCGACGGCTGCAACGCCATGAAGGGAGCTCCGAAGCAGGTGCTGAAGGTGGCCTGCGGCTCCGTAATGCCCCGCTCTGTCCCGGCGACTTTGGCCGTGTACCCCGACAAGAAATGATACATAGCCTGCTCGGGCGTGAGCTTGGCTACCGGAGGCATAACGCCAAAAGCGTCGGCCGTGAGCATGATGATGTTCTTCGGATGACCTCCCACGCCGGAAAGCTCGGCGTTGTTGATGTAATTGATCGGATAGCAGGCGCGCGTGTTCTCGGTTAACGATTCGTCATCGAAGTTCAGGCGCCGAGTCAGCGAGTCCACCACTACGTTCTCCAGAACCGTTCCAAAGCGCCGCGTGGTCGCGTAGATATCCGGTTCGGCCTGCTTCGAAAGCCGAATGACCTTTGCATAGCAGCCGCCTTCGAAGTTGAATACGCCGGCGTCGCTCCATCCATGCTCGTCATCGCCGATCAGTTTGCGTTCGGGATCTGCCGAGAGCGTGGTTTTGCCGGTGCCCGATAGGCCGAAGAAAATCGCGACATCACCCGCAGAGCCAATGTTGGCCGAACAGTGCATCGACATTATGTTCTGGAGAGGCAGGCAATAGTTCATGATTGTGAAAACGGACTTCTTGATTTCACCTGCGTAGCATGTGCCACCGATCAGTACAAGCTTTTTGCCCAGATTTAAATAAATGAATGCTTCGGACCGCGTACCATCCACAGAAGGGACGGCTCTGAATTGCGGCGCGGCAATAATGGTGTACTCCGGTACGTGGTGTTGCACCTTGGTCCAGTCCGGGCGGATGAACATGTTCCGTACAAACATGCTGTGCCAGGCGAACTCGCTGATGACACGAATAGGTTTACGGTAGGTGGGATCGGCGCCGGCAAAGCAGTCCTGCACGAACAGATCGCGGTTTTGCAAGTAGGCCAAGACGCGCTGGTGGATGCGTTCGAATTGGGGTTCGTCAATGCCACGATTCACCGCGCCCCACCAGATGTGATCCTGGCTGGTGGGTTCGCGGACTATAAACTTGTCATTTGGTGAACGCCCGGTGTATTTCCCGGTGTTGACAACCAGCGGACCGTGGTGAGCAACGACGCCTTCGGCTCGCCGTATCGCATGCTCAGCCAACTGGGAAGCAGGAAGATTCCAGTATACGCAACCGGCATTTTCGATGCCGTGCTCCTCGATTCCATACGTGCTCGGATTCCAACCTTCTTGTCGCATCCTAAACTCCTTTTTAATAGCGCGTGCCGTCAAGTAATTGGGCCGCTGGGAAATGGAAAACCTTTCAGTTTACGAGGCGCCGCCGGAATTTGCAATGTTTTTGCATTCATGCCACAAAACAGTGCTTGACATCGCAACGGCTGCCGACTTATTGTGCGAGTCATGCGGCGGCTACGGGGCTGTCGACTAATCTCATCACCATCAACGCGGATCGAAGTTAAAAACTTATCCTGGCAAACGGAGTGTGGACAATGCGTGAACGCAAAGTCGTAAGTCTGACAGCTCTACTCGCGTTTCTGCTGAGCACCAATATTACTCGGGCTCAATTGCCCACGGCAACGGTTCTGGGCGTGGTAAGAGACAGCAGCGGCGCTGTGGTCCCTTCAGCGAGACTGACAGCGGTCAACGTCGAAACCGGCCAAAGCCGCACGGCCACCACTGCGGCGGATGGCTCATACCGGTTTTCCGCTCTAACCGTGGGGACCTACGAAATCCGGGCAGAGGAATCTGGGTTTCAAACCGCGATTCGTACTGGCCTCACTCTCACCGTTTCCCAGGAAGCGGTGGTGAATTTCACGCTGCAAGTCGGCGCGATCGAGCAAACTGTGGCTGTCATGGCAGAAGCGCCACTCGTGAACACCACTAGCGGCTCTCTCGGCGGACTCGTCAACGAAGCGAAGGTCGCGGAACTGCCGCTCAATGGCCGCAATTACGTAGATCTGACACTGCTGCAGACAGGTGTGGCGCAGCATGTGAACCGCTCTCCTACCACTACTTTGCTAGTGGGAATGCTGTTCAGCAGCAATGGCGCGACGCTGCGCTCAAATAATTTCCTGCTCGATGGCGCCATTATGCAGAGCTACACTGGTGTCGCTGCGGCCTCCACCAGCGGCTCCACGCTGGGCGTGGAGGGCATCCGCGAATACCGCCTCATCACTAGCGCCTTCAGCGCGGAATACGGTTTGACAGCCGGCAGCCAGATGATGATCGTCAGCAAAAACGGAACGAACACGTTCCACGGCTCCGCGTTCGAATTTTTCCGCAACAGCGCCCTCGATGCCAGGAACTTCTTCGATTACAAAACGGCTACACGGACGCGGCGTCTCCCTCCATACGTGCGCAACAATTTGGGGGGATCCTTCGGCGGACCCATCAAGCGAGACCGCACGTTTTTCTATGGAGTCTGATTTCGGTATTTCAGATTGGCCCATTTCGGCAGTTTGTTTTGGCCCACCCTCTGAAACGACCGGGTACTCTGAAACGGGCGCAGCCCGGAGCGGAGGAACTCGGTGGATTGGAGAACAA
>JACPPJ010000073.1 GCA_016191085.1 Acidobacteriota bacterium
AAAGAATCAGGCGCGCATGTCGAGCCGAATCCGCCCGACCATTTCTTGTGCCCGCTTGCCGGTGAAGTTCCATACGCTCGCTCTTAGTCAGTTTCATCATGCCCTCTTCAGGCATGATACTACCAATTCATGCGTTACAGCCCACCTAGATTCAACATCCGCCAAAGCGCCGTCGTATGAGAAATTTTACTAAATGAACCGCAGGGACTCGCCGATAAGAATAACGTGCGCATACCAGTGGCATGTGCCGGAGTGGCAGGGCAGCAGATTGGGACCTTTGGTCCATTGATCGAAAAAGTCTTAGTACCTTATAGTTCAATCGGTGCCCTACGCAGGGAGGCGCATTATGCAATCGAAATCAAATTCGCTTATCGCATACCGCCACGTCACCAGCACTCAACCACTCCAGCAACATAGGGGTCGCCGCTCTCAACGCGGTTCGACGCTCATAGAGCTCATGATCAACCTGGCGATCATCTCGGTGTTGACAGCTACCACGCTTCCGTCTGTCAGCGGCTTCGTAGCTACTTACAAACTACAGGGCGCGGCTCGCATGATGGCGGGTGAATTGACTCTGGCGAAGATGCGTGCCGCCGCCTCCTTCACGCAAGCTCAGGTGACCACCGATATAGGTGCTGGAACGTTTGAGCTTCAGCTCTACGACAAGGCTGCCGCCGTATTTGTCACCGAAGGAGGACCGCAGTATTTGCCTCAGGGCATGTCGTTCAGCTACGGCGCCATCGAGACGCCGGCCGGCACGCAAACCACCATAGAGCAGAGCACTGCAATCATATTCAACTCTCGAGGAATTCCCATCGATAATACCGGCGCTCCTACGGCCAACTACGCCCTGTATATAACCAACGGCAGTGGTATGTATTTCGCTATTACAGAAGCCGTGAATGGTACCGTGTACATCTGGCGGTACAACGGCTCGGGTTGGGTGAAAACCGGATAAACACGCGGCGTTTGGCACGCGTGAAAGCTGCATAGCCTATGTGGGTAACGCTCTTCGTCACAATCTTCTGGTGCGCCGTGGTATTCGGCGGAAAGTATTTGTATCGAAGTTGGCGCCGCAAGTATTATCTGCTACCCGCGCACAGTGTGAACGAAATCGCCAACGTTGATTACTATCGCCAGCTCTCCAATGCGCAATTTGAGTCGCTGGTGCTAGCGACATTAAAAGAACGCGGATATACGCTGTTGGGCGAGCCGTGGCTGGGGCGGACAAAAGAGCAGGGGTATGCGTGGAGGAAGGGGAAAAAGTCGGTTATATGCTATCGCCTCACCCGGCCTCTCAACGAACAGCAACTCGTTGAAATATCCAAGAAGGCGCATCTGGTGCAAGCCCATTCGGTACTCGTGCTCTCTCCTCTTGCTCAAGTCCCAAAGTCGGCACCCATCGGTCTGAAGATTCTGGGCGGTAACAAACTAGTCAGATGGTTCTCCGTCCTGGATATGGTGCCGCCGGTGGCAACCCACGGCGTGGAAGAGAAATGCGAATGCGGCTCGCTGCTGAAAGAACGCGTCAGCCGCGCAGGCCAGCCTTTGCTAGTCTGTTCCATGTATCCCGATTGCCGCGTAATGCGCCAGCCGGCCGAACCAGCCGCTCCCACGCTGCGGATCGAGCCTGGCAGTAACGCCCTGATCGCATAAGTTTCAGTTTACAATTCGGCATTCCCTCATTAGCTACTCTCACCCTCTCGATTCCGAAGCCGGCATCCTGATCAATTTCGTAACAGCCATTGCGCCGGCCATGCTGATTACACCGGCAGCGAAGCACAGCGCCAAATCATTCGGGTGCAGTGTTGACAAACGAAACAACCCGCGTAAAAACGGCACGTACAAAATGGCGGCGAGCACCGCCAAGGTGCTGCCAACCAGCCAGGGTAACGCAGGGTTCGGTGTGCGCAAGACGGCTCCAACGGACCGGCGGCGCGAGCGGTTCGCGAACACCAATCCCAGATTGACGAATACCATGCTCGTAAAACACAACGCGCGCGCATCTGCCTCGCCCTCGCCAACTCTGAGCCCGCTTGTGAAGACAGCCAGCACCACGCCCAGCGCCACCATGCCCTGTAGTAATCCCACTAGCACGGTGCGTTTGCCGAACGCGGGTTCGTCAGGCTTGCGGGGCGGGCGGCGCATCACGTCGGGTTCCTCCGGTTCCATTTCGAACGCGATGGAGCACGCCGGGTCGGTGATCATCTCCAGGAAGACCACGTGAACCGGCATCAGCACCAGCGGCCACTTCAGGATCACCGGGATGAGCGACATGCCGGCGATGGGCACGTGAATAGCAAATATATAGCCGATAGCTTTCTTGATGTTGTCGAAGATCCTGCGCCCGAGCCGGATGGCCTGCAGAATGGAAGGAAACTCATCATTGAGCAACACCAGCGAACCTGCTTCGCGCGCCACGTCCGCACCCCGGCCGCCCATGGCGATTCCAATGTGAGCTGCCTTCAACGCCGGCGCGTCGTTAACGCCATCGCCCGTCATGGCGGTGATCTCGCCGTTGGCTTTCAGCCCGGTGATCAACCGCAGCTTTGTCTGCGGCGTCACGCGAGCAAAGACATTGACCCGCGCCACGCACGAGGTGAGTTCGGTGCCTATCATGTGCTCCAGCTCCGGACCTGTCACAGCGATCTCGGCGCCCCTTAAGCGCACCTGCCTGGCAACGCTGCGCGCCGTTGCAGGATAATCGCCAGTAATAATGACGACACGAATACCCGCGCTATAACACTCCTGAATGGCTTCAACCACGCCGGGCCGCACCGGGTCAGCGAGTCCGACCAGTCCTTCAAATTTGAAATCGAAGTCGTGGTGAGTTTCCGGCAGCTCACGCTGCGAGTAATGGCCACTGGCTACCGCCAGCACTCTTAAGCCGTCGTCTGCCATGCTGTCGGCCTGCTGCAATACTTCTCGCAAGCTGCTCTCGTCGAGGTGACATAAATCCGCGATAGCCTCCGGCGCACCTTTCGACGCGATCACCAGTTCGTCCCGGTCCGGCGCCCGCCACACGCGAGTGACAGCCAGAATTGTCTGGGAGAAGGCATACTCGCGTACCAACTGCCAGCCAGAGTGTACGTGTTCGGTGTCGCGCAAAGATTGCTGAGCGAGATCGTGAAAGGCTTTCTCCATGGGATCGAATGGATCGCTCTTGCTTGCCAGGACGCCGTACTCGATCGCTTCGTGAACCGCCTCGGGCAAGGCGCCATGCGCAAGCTGGTCCACCTCGTATACCTCGCCGTTCGCGCAAAGGCGCGACACTGACATGCGATTCATCGTGAGGGTTCCGGTTTTATCCACGCACAGCACGGTAGCCGAGCCTAGCGCCTCTATGACGGGTATGCGGCGCGTCAGCACGTGTTGCCGTGAGATGCGCCACGCGCCCAGCGCGAAGAAGACCGTCAGCACAACCGGAATTTCCTCAGGGACCATAGCGATGGAAAGTGTCAAGCCGGCCAAGATGCCGCCGAGCCAGGAGCCTCTGGTAACCGCATACAGGGCTGCGACCAAAATGCAAAGTGCTACACCGACGAGCGCAAAAATGCGAACCACGCGCCCGGTCTCCAACTGCAGGCGTGTCCTTTCGGGCTCAACCGTGAGAATCGCTTTGCCGATTTTCCCTAGTTCGGTGTGAACTCCGGTCTGCTGAACCACTGCCATCCCCTGCCCTTGCGTGATCAGCGCGCCGGAATAAACGAAAGGAAGATCATCCCCGCCCGGAGCGACGCGCGGCGATTGTCCGTCCCAAACCGATTTACGCACGGGAGCGGATTCGCCGGTGAGGAGAGATTCATCTGCCGATAGATTTTCGCTGTGGATAACGGCAGCGTCTGCCGGAACGCGGTCGCCCTCATTCAGGATGATGGTATCGCCGCGTGCGACCTCGCGCCCGGCGATGCGCTTGCGTATGCCGTCTCGAATAACCAGCGCGCGAGGGCTGGAAAGCTGGCGCAGCGCGTCGAGCGCGCGCTCGGTCTTGCTTTCCTGATACAGCGTGATTCCGATGACCAGAAAAATCGACCCTAGCAGGACGAGGGCTTCTTGCAGATCGCCGAGCAGGACGTATACCGTTCCGCTCGCGAGCAGCAGCAATATCATCGGCTCGCGCACGACTTCAATAGCGATGGCGAGGATGCCGCGCGGGCGCGCCGAAGGCAACTCGTTGTAGCCCTCAAGTTGCAGCCGGTTTGCTGCTTCGGTTTCGGAGAGCCCGGTGAGTGTGGAGATATCCATTGAGGGTGAATCGACTGAGCGTAAATCGACGAGAAGAAAACGTGGTATCCGATTCCGATTGCGGCACTACTGCGGAGCAGTGCGACGCAACCCGGCGTAAGCCACACGGAAGGTACCGAGATGCAGAGCGGGGACCAACCCCAGTTGCTTCATGACTCGGATATCATCGGGTCCCAACTCCAGCCATTCGGAGGAGGCGCCATTCAGGTGCAATTGGAACAACCACCGTTGGCCGTTCCGGCGAACGCTGACATCGAGCTGTGGCAGGTTCAGTGACTTCCTTACCGCTGCAACCAACCTTTTTTCCTGAGGGGTCATATAGAGAATCGCAGTGGACCGCAACGCACCTAACGCGCGCTGCCGGTCGGTTTCTTACGCATGGCCGCCATGGACTTGAGTATCTCCTGCAGCGCTTCCGGAGCACGCGTCGCGTACCATTTCTCGTGCCGCTCCGAGAGTGATTCCAGGTTGCGCAGGATGAACGGATTTTTTCTTGCCTGCCGTATGGCCAACGCGACGTTCTTCACGCGCAGCCATGTCAGAAGTCCTTCGCCGGTGCTTTCGAAGTATAAATCCTCATCCAGCATGCCGCGGTTGACGATCAGAGACATGGTCTCCCAATATGTAGTGACCTGCCGGTAGAATGCATTCTCATCCGATCCCGGCGGGCAAATGGCGTTGAATTCGTCCAAATTCTCTGCCCAGAAGCTGCCCATAATCCATGCGCGCGCCTGCCGCAGCTTAGTCTCGCGTCGCAGGTCGTACATCTGCAGCAGCAATTGAGCATGGTGCGGGTCGAGTTTGACCATAGCGTCTACGCCTCCAGATATGTTGGAAACGATTGTGAAACGGATCATTCGCTGAGCTTATGCTCTCTTGACCAGGGCGCCATCCGAGGTGATTTTTTCCGCTCCCATGTATTCGCGCAGTGCTTCAGGCAACAGGACGCTGCCATCTTCCTGCTGGTAATTCTCTATCACGGCAATCCAGGTGCGGCCGATTGCCAGGCCGCTGCCGTTCAGCGTGTGCACGAACTCGGATTTGCCCTTCGCGCCGGAGCGGAAACGAATGTTGGCGCGGCGGGCCTGAAAGCTTTCGAAGTTGCTACAGGAGGAGATCTCGCGGTAGACGTTTTGCCCCGGCAGCCACACCTCCAGATCATAAGTCTTAGCGGCGCTGAAGCCCAGATCGCCCGTGCACAATGATATGACACGGTACGGCAGATTCAGTTTTTGCAGGATGCTTTCCGCCGCGCGCGTGAGGCTCTCATGCTCCTCATAGGAAGTGGCTGGATGCGAGAACTTCACCAACTCTACTTTCTGAAACTGGTGCTGCCGGATCAGTCCGCGCGTGTCTTTCCCATAAGACCCCGCTTCGCTGCGGAAGCAGGGCGTATATGCCGCAAGGCTGATGGGCAGCAGGTCGCCATCGAGCGTCTCATCGCGAAACAGGTTAGTGACTGGGACTTCAGCCGTCGGGCTCAACCAGAAATCTGTGTTCTCCAACCGGAACAGGTCTTCCGCGAATTTCGGCAACTGTCCCGTGCCGAAAAGACTGGCGGAATTGATGATGGATGGCGGAAGCACTTCGCGGTAGCCGTTCTCGCGCGTGTGTACATCGAGCATGAAGTTAGCCAGTGCGCGCTCCAGGCGCGCGCCCAGGTCCCAGTAGACGGCAAAGCGGGCCCCCGTAATCTTGGCAGCGCGAGAGAGATCCAGAATCCCGAGAGCTTCCCCCAGTTCCCAGTGCGGTCGCGGCGTAAAAGAAAACTGCCGAGGCTCGCCCCACCGGCGTACCTCCTGGTTTTCCTCAGCCGTGGAGCCGACTGGCACACTGGCATGAGGCACGTTCGGCAGGTTGACCAGAATCTCGTTCAACTCGGCGTCCAGCGCGCGGACCTGCTCATCCATCTCCTTGATCTGGTCCGAAACAACCTTCATGTCGCGGATCGGTTCCGCTGCGTCGCCGCCTTCGCGTCTCAGCCGCGCAATTGCTTCACTGGCGCGGTTGCGGCGGTTCTTCAGAATCTCGACTTCGGTCAACAGCCGTCGCCGCTTTTGGTCCACCTCCGCAAATTCGTTAAGGCGGTTCGCCATACCTCGCTGCGCGAGTTTCTCCTTCACCATCGCCAGGTTGTTTCGTACAAACCCTAAATCCAGCATGCCCTACTCTCTGCTGAGATCAGTGCGCGTGAAACTCTTTTATACCATAGACGTGCTAGAGGACTCGCCCTCGCCGAGAAAGTGTAAACAGTAGCCTAGCAGACACAATAATTCTCTTGCCTTCTAATTCCTGTCGTGCTCATATTCTGTGCATGGCACTGTATGCCGCATCTTAAACCGCGTTCATGCTGCAGTAGAAGGAGGTCATCGTGAAATTTCCTGTTGAGATCACGGTGAATGGGGTCAAGCGCCGCTCCGAGGTCGAACCGCGACTGCTTCTGGTGCATTACCTTCGCGACGTGCTGGAGATAACCGGCACACACGTGGGGTGCGAAACCGGCATATGCGGCGCATGCACCGTGCATCTTGATGACGAGGCAGTAAAGTCGTGTATGGTGCTGGCAGTCCAAGCGGACGGCTGCTCCGTTACTACAGTCGAAGGTCTCGCCAGTGACGGCACCCTCGATGACGTACAGCAAGGCTTTTGGGAAGAGCACGGCCTGCAATGCGGCTACTGTACTCCAGGGCTGCTCATGTCCGCTCATGACCTGCTGCGCAAGTCGCCGAATCCCTCCGCAGAGGAAATCCGCCGGGCTATTAACGGCAATCTGTGTCGCTGCACGGGATATCAGACCATTGTCCATTCCATACAGAACGCTGCGCAAAAGATGCGCGCCAAGAAACCGGCTGCGGCCAAGCAAGTCCAGCCAGCCAAACTGCGAACCTCTAAGCGAAAGCGCGAGCAGCGCCGTCCCGCAACGGTGTAGGACAGCTCGCCCGTTCTTACATCCGGGTGCAGCAACATTGTCCGCTTCTCATCCAACGGAGTTTTAAACATGGCGCAGATCAAACAGACGATCAAACCGAACGGCAAATACATGGGCCGCCGCATCATGCGAAAAGAGGACCCTCGCCTGCTCAGCGGCAAGGGAGCTTACGTAGACGACATTCACTTGCCCAACACCGCGCATGTGGCGTTCCTGCGAAGCGAGCATGCCAATGCGCGCATAACCAAGCTGGACATCAGCCGCGCCCGCGCGCTGGCCGGCGTGATACAGATTGTCACTGGAGCGGACCTGCGCGGCGTCGTTGAGAATATTCCTCCAATGGGCGTCCTGCCCGATCTGTTCGTTCCGCAACACCCGGTGCTTGCCACAGACCGCGTGCGGTATGTCGGTGAGCCAATCGCGGCAGTGCTGGCGGAGAACCCGTACATCGCTCAAGACGCGCTGGAGTTGATTCACGTCGAATACGACCCTCTGCCGGTCGTGGTGGAGATGGAAAAGGCGATCGAGCCTGGCTCGCCGTTGGTCCACGAACAGTCAAAGAGCAACGTGGCGGGCACGTTCAAACTGGACTCCGGTGACATTGAGCGCGCATTTCGAAAGGCCGATCGCATTGTCACAGGGCGATTTGTGAATCAGCGCGTGGCGCCCATGCCGATGGAGGCCCGCGCCGTTCAGGCGGATTATCAGGCAGGCGAAAAAATGCTGACCGTATGGAGCGCTACACAGATTCCGCATCTGCTTCGGTCGAGCCTCTCGCGCCTGTTGAAGGTTCCGGAAAATCGTCTGCGCGTGATCGCCCCGGATGTCGGCGGCGCCTTTGGAGGCAAGCTGAACGTCTATCGCGAGGAAGTGCTTCTTCCGCTCCTCGCGATGCGGCTCGGCCGTCCCGTAAAGTGGATTGAGACGCGCCGCGAAAACATGCGAGCCATGATCCACGGTCGCGATCAGATCAACTACGTTGAACTGGCGGTGACAAAAGACGGGCGCATGCTGGGCTTGAAATGCCGGACGCTTGCCGATATTGGCGCGTACCCGCAGATGCTGACTGCGGCGATTCCAACGCTGACCGCGATCATGGCTACGGGTTGTTACAAGATTCCCGCGCTCTCGTTCGAACTCACTGATGTCTTCACGAACAAAATGGCCACCGATGCGTATCGCGGCGCGGGCCGTCCCGAAGCTACGTACCTCATTGAGCGGATCGTGGATATGGCCGCCGCCGAGTTGAAGATGGACCCGGCCGAGATTCGCTCGCGCAACTTCCTGAAGTCCTCGGAGTTTCCATTCACGACGCCGTCAGGGCTGATCTACGATTCGGGGAATTACAAAACGTGCATGGATAAGGCATTAGACCTCGCCGGTTATAACAAGCTGCGCCAGCAGCAGGAACGCGCGCGCAAGCAGGGCCGGCTGATGGGCATCGGATTATCTACCTACGTCGAAATCTGCGCGATGGGTCCCGCCACCTCCGACCCGCCGGGCGGCGGATGGGAGAGCGCCACCGTGCGTATAGAGCCCTCCGGCAAAGTCACAGTATTGAGCGGCGCATCGCCTCACGGCCAGGGAGAGGAAACCACATACGCGCAGATCGCTGCGGATCAGCTTTCCGTGCCGTTTGACGATGTTACCGTCATACACGGCGATACCGCCTCCGTGCCGCCCGGCGTAGGCACGTTTGGCAGCCGCAACACTGCAGTAGGCGGAACAGCAGTGTACATGTCGGCGCAGAAGATCAGGACGAAGATGGAAGCGATCGCAGCGAATCTGCTTGAAATCAATCCCAAGAACATCGTATTGAGAGACGGTACGCTGCAATCGAAATTGAATCCGAAGAAGTCCGTCAGCGTGCGCGAGGTCGCACGCGCCGCATATACCGCCAAGAAACTGCCGCCCGGCATGGAGCCGGGGCTTTCTGAAACCAGCTTCTTCAGTCCCAAGAACTATACCTTTCCGTTCGGCACACACGTGTGCGTCGTTGAAGTGGAGCGCGAAACCGGCGAAGTAAAGATCATCAAGTATGTAGCAATGGATGATTGCGGCAAGGTGATCAATCCAATGACCGTCGAGGGGCAGGTGCAAGGCGGGATCGCGCAAGGTCTTGGCCAGGCGCTTTACGAGGAGATAATCTACGACGATAACGGCCAGCTTGTGACCGGGAGTCTGATGGACTACGCTTTTCCCAAAGCCACGCAGCTCCCCGAGTACATCTGCGATCGCACGGAGACGCCGACGACATCAAACCCGCTGGGCGTAAAGGGAGTAGGCGAAGCTGGCACCATCGGAGCAACTCCCGCGCTGGTCAACGCCGTGGTGGACGCGCTCGCGCCATATGGCATTCAGCACCTGGATATGCCGCTGAAGCCTGAGAAGGTTTGGAGAACGATAGAGGAGAAGCCAGAAGCCAGATGACTTTTGACGGCTGACTTCTGACTTTCCGAAGGAGCAACTAATGTTCCCCGCGAATTTCAATTACGTTCGCCCCAACAACATTCGCGAGGCCGTACAGTTCTTGAACGAGCACAAGGACGATGCCAAGGTGCTCGCTGGTGGCCAGAGCCTTATCCCAATGATGAAACTGCGGCTCGCCGCACCCGAATTTCTGGTGGATATCGGCCGGCTTCCGGAGTTGAAGGAAATTGACTTGGATGACGCGGTACTGACGATCGGCAGTTTGATACGGCACGCCGACATAGAGACCGCCGACCTGATTGCTCGCGCTTGCCCATTACTGGCGGAGACAGCCGCTGAAATAGGCGATGCGCAGGTGCGTAACCGCGGTACTATCGGCGGCAGTCTAGCGCATGCGGACCCCAGCGCCGATCTTCCGGCCACCATGCTGGTGCTCGATGCGCGGTTCTCCGTTGCCGGACCGGACGGGCGCCGCATCATAATGGCCGAAGATTTCTTCACGGACGTCATGACCACGGCGCTACGACCCAACGAGATCCTGGTATCGATCGAAATTCCAAAGATGAGCCGCCGTACAGGCTGCGCTTACGTCAAGATGCACCAGCAAGCCTCCGGGTTTGCCATCGTGGGAGTAGCCTCGCTCATCACGCTCGGGCGCAACGGCAGAGCCGAAGATGTTCGCGTAGGAATCAACGGTGTTTCAGGCGTCCCTTACCGTGCTCACGCTGTCGAAGAAAGTCTGCGCGGCAAGCCGGTAGACGAACGCAATATCGCCGAGGCCGCCGCTCTGGCGGCCCAAGGAGTGGAACCGCTCTCGGACATTCACGCGTCATCGGAGTACCGGCGAGAGATGGCTACCGTCTACGCCCGCCGCTCGCTGCAACGAGCCGCACAGCGCGCCTCCGCGCCGCAACGACATTGAGCATCCTATGCGCACAACGACGACGCGGGAGCCGGCGGCATCTGGATCATTACTCCGGACGGCACGCATGTCGGCACGCTGCGCTTTCCAGAGCGGCCGTCGAACCTCACTTTCGGTGACGATGACGGCAAAACATTATACGTGACAGCACGCCGCGGACTATATCGTATGCGGATGAAGATAGGGGGCATCCGGCCGTGATCGACGATCTTTGGAAAACAGTTTGTGATAGCGGAAACAAATTCGCCTGTCTAGCTCTAAGTGAGGTAACGAGAACTGCTACGTTGAAAACGCCCATCAATTTGGGAAATGGTTGCTGGGCGTTATTTGAGCCGCCCTTCGATATCGCGCAGCACTGGGGAAAATGGCTCGGCTCGATTGAGACCGATTGGTTATCTCGCTCTAACCTCTGGCTCATTGCTCAGAGACCATCCGCCCAACCCAGAGATTCTGAACGACGAAGACCAAGCCCTTATACAAGACGTCCACACCCTCTTCGATTCGCTGCTCCTGCAAGGCATACCCCATTATCAGAAGGGGCTGTTTTTGGCTGGCGCAAATTCGAATAATAGGCCAGATGTTCACACGGTTGCCTCCCTTATTGAACACCGGTGGCATCCCAAAGTCTGGGCAACAGTCGTGGATGAAGACCAATTGCGGAATGCTGGTGAGTTAGCGCCCGCAATATCTCACGTTTTCGCGAATAGTGATAACTATCGCCTTAGACGTGGCTACAACGCTTGGCACCGAGCCGTTCTCGAAAGGGAGCCTGGAGAGCGGCTACATCAGTTTGTTCGGGCTATTGAGGCTATCCTTAGGCCGGGCAAGGGAAACTCCTCTTCTGGGTTTAGCTACTATTGCCAAGTGTTCACAGGCAAGTCATGCCAGTTCGACAAGCTCCTACGGGAGCTTTACAAGCTTCGAAGTGCACTAGAGCACATGAACCCCTACGAAAGCGTGTTGGCGGCACATGCCTCCGAAGAGCGCGGGATTCTCGCACTGCGACGTACTTTTCAGGCAGAACTTCTCGCTAGCTACGTTTACTCCCAAATTTTCAGGGATTCTCAATTACGTGCTGAGTTTTCCACCGACGAGAACATCACAAGATTTTGGGGAAAGGCATTGCAACAACCGATCAAATTCTGGGGCAATCCAATTGACATCGAGAGGTTAGCCCAAACGCTATTCGATGCCCAAATAGGAACGCGGGAGACTTGAATATCACGCCAAATACCGCGCCATGATCTGGTCCCATTTGCCTTGGGCGCGGATGATGAATTCCAGAGCGTCGCGTACTGCGCCGTGGCCGCCCGTATGCTCCGTGATCAGGTGACAATACTGTCTGATGTCTTGTTGAGAGTTGGCCGGACCTATGGCTAGCCCCGCGCGGCGAAGGCACGGCAGGTCTTGAAGATCGTCGCCCATGAAGGCGATTTGGGCATCCGCCAGATTCACCTGTTCGCGAATCTTCTGATAAGTGTCCAGTTTGTTAAGGCTGCCCTGCTCGATGATCTCCATACCCAATTCCTTCGCCCGCACCGACACGGATTCCGAGGTGCGGCCAGTCAGTATGCCCAGCCGCAAGCCAACGCGGCGCGCGAACGTGAGCCCGACGCCGTCTTGCACGTTGAACGTCTTGTATTCATGAACCGCGCCGTTCGAGCCGGGAATAATGAGAATCTGGCCGTCGGTGAGGACGCCGTCAACATCAAAGAGAATCAGTTCCACGCGCTTGGCGCGTTCTTTCGCGTCAGGAGATGTGTAAGGTTGGGGCATCTGCGTCAAAAGGAGTCAGAACATTTGGGTGGTCCATAGGTCGTGGAGGTGCAGCAAGCCTGCGAGGCAGCCGTTGCTGTCCACCACCGGGAGCGATGTGATCTTTCGCGATTCCATGATATTCAGGGCTTTGGTGGCCAGCTCCCGGGCAGCAATCGTGAGCGGCTGGCGCGTCATGCAATCACCCGCGGTCAGGTCCATCCAGTTGCTTTTGGCTTGTAATAAACGGCGCAGGTCGCCATCTGTTATAACACCCGCCAGCGTGTGACCATCCGAGGTGACGGTTGTAAGCCCGAAGCCTTTGTTGGACATCTCTTCGATTACTTCTCTCATGGGCGCCTCAACGCGCACCATCGGCACAGCGTCACCCGTGTGCATCAGGTGCTCAACACGCCGCAGCTTCCGACCGACTTCGCCGCCGGGATGCAGCTCGGCAAAATCGTCTTCCTGAAAGCCGCGACGCTGCTGCAACACCACGGCGAGCGCGTCGCCCATCGCCAGCGAAGCGGTAGTACTTGCCGTCGGAGCCAGGTTCAATACGCAGGCTTCCCGCTCGATACTGACGTCCAATACTACGTCGCTGGCCTGAGCCAGCGTGGACTGCGGATTTCCAGTCATGCTGATCAGCGGAATGCCCAGGCGTTTGATGCGTTCGAGCAGCCTGAGCAACTCATCGGTTTCGCCGCTATAGGAAAGCGCCACCACCGTGTCGCCCGCGACCAGTATTCCGAGATCGCCATGAATGGCCTCGGCTGGGTGCAGGAAAAACGAGGGCGTGCCGGTGCTTGAAAACGTCGCCGCGATCTTTCTGGCGACCAGCCCCGACTTCCCCATGCCGGTGACGATCACGCGACCTTTGGTTTCAGCGATGAGTTGGACGGCGCGCTCGAAGCGATGATCCAGGCGATCAATCAGCCGACGGATTCCGTCAGCTTCGATGCGCAGAACCTCGCACGCGGTGCGTAGCGTCTTCGATCCGATACCGGAATTTTTGAAGTTTTGGGTCACGAGATATTCCAAGCGGGGTAGCCACGGCGAACGCTTGTCTCGCCGTGGGTTTGTTCCGACAACGCTTTCAAACCCACGGCAAATTGAACTGCCAATTTGCCGTGGCTACCGGATGCGAACGTTTATAGCCATGGACGCACCACGCGGTCTATGGCCAGCAGGCGTTCGAGTAACGGCTCGAGTTTTTCCAGCGACACTGAAGTGGGTCCATCGGAGAGCGCAGCCGCTGGGTTGTCGTGGAACTCCATGAACACACCATCGAGTCCGGCGCCTACGCCCGCACGCGCCAAAGTTTCAATGAACTGCGGCTGGCCCCCGCTCGAGTTGCCTGCCCCTGCCGGCAGTTGAATTCCATGAGTAACGTCCAGCACTACCGGATAGCCAAGTCCGCGCAGGATCGGCAGTGAGCGCATGTCCACAACCAAATTATTATAGCCAAAGGAAGACCCGCGCTCGGTGACGAAGATGCGTTCGTTCCCGGTGCTGCGGACTTTTTCGATGGCGTGCCGCGCCTCCTGCGGCGATACGAATTGCCCTTTCTTGATGTTGACCGCCGCGCCGGAGTTGCCTGCCGCCACCAGCAGATCGGTCTGGCGGGACAGGAACGCAGGGATCTGGAGTACGTCGCAAACTCGCGCCACCGGCTGCGCCTGCCAGCTCTCATGAATATCGGTCAGCACCGGCAGCCCAGTCTCACTCTTGACGCGCTGCAATGCTTCCATGCCCTTCTCGAGACCCGGGCCGCGAAACGATTGAATACTGGTGCGGTTTGCTTTGTCGAAGGAACTTTTAAAAATCAACGGCACATGAAGACGCGCGGCGATCTGCTGGATGGCGCGCGCCATGCGCAAGACATGCTCATCGCTTTCAATGACGCAAGGGCCCGCGATGAGGAAGAAAGTTTCCCCCGCACCAATAGTAACGTTTCCGACGGGAAAGGAATGGATGCCTGACATTCGAACCGGCTATTTTGACGACGTGGATGGAGCAGTGACGTGATCCTGCGCTGCTATTTTGCTTTCGCCCACTCCGCTCGACAATCGCCGGCATCGCTGCTGGTAAGCGGCCGCGATGAACGCGCGAAACAGCGGGTGCGGGCTTAATGGTTTCGATTTGAACTCGGGGTGAAATTGACAGCCGAGGAACCAGGGATGGTCCGGAACCTCTACGATCTCAACGTACGTGCCATCCGGCGTGATGCCGGTGAGAACCATTCCGTGCGCGGCCAAGGTCTGTTCGTACTCGCGGTTAAATTCGTAACGATGCCGGTGACGCTCGGAAATTTCAAGCGTCTCGTACGCGCGGTGCGCGAAGCTGCCTGCGGCCAGCCGGCAGGCCCACGCTCCCAGCCGCATGGTGCCGCCGAGTTCATCCACTCCGCGCAGCTCACGTAATTTATAGATCACTCGATGCGGCGTTGCAGGATCGAACTCCGAGCTGTCAGCGTCTTGCAGCCCGCATGCGTTGCGCGCGAATTCAATAACGGCCGTCTGCATTCCCAGGCAGATGCCGAAATAAGGAACGCGTTCGGTGCGCGCGTACTCGATAGCGCGAATCATGCCCGAGATCCCGCGCTTGCCGAAACCGCCAGGGACCAGGATCCCATCCACGTCCTCCAACTGATGTCGCCAGTCCTCGCCTTCGACTCCCTCCGCTTCTATCCAGCGAATATCCACACGCAGGTCGTGAGCGACGCCGCCATGCACCAGCGCTTCTTTCAAGCTCTTATACGACTCTTCGTATTCGACGTATTTGCCCACGATGCCGATCGTAACGGAGTCTGCCGGGTGGCGAACACGGTTCACCAAATCTTCCCACCGTGACATCTGCCTCTCACCGGCTGCAAGGCCCAGGTCGCGGACAATGATGTCGTCCAGACCTTCATGGCTGAGCATCAGCGGCACCTCATAGATGCAATCCACATCGCGCGCTGTGATGACGGCTTCGTTTGATACGTTGCAGAACAGCGCGATCTTGGCCTTCAACTCCGGCGCGAGGTAACGGTCGGAACGGCAGAGCAGAATGTCGGGCTGGATTCCGAGCTCGAGCAGTTGCTTGACGCTGTGCTGCGTTGGCTTGGTTTTCAGCTCGCCGGCAGCCTGGATGAAAGGGACTAGCGTCACGTGAATGAACAACGTCTGCCGGCGGCCAAGTTCCTGCCGCATCTGCCGCAGTGATTCGATGTACGGCAACGACTCGATGTCGCCGACCGTGCCGCCGATCTCCACGATGACGACATCCACATCATGAGAGATCTTCTTGATCGCTGACTTGATTTCATTGGTGACGTGGGGAATCACTTGCACTGTTTTCCCCAGGTAATCGCCGCGACGCTCTTTGGTAATGATGGACTCGTAGATGCGCCCGGTGGTCCAGTTATGGTCTCGCGTGAGGCGAGCATGCGTGAAGCGCTCGTAGTGACCCAGGTCGAGGTCGGTCTCCGCGCCGTCGTCCGTGACGTATACTTCACCGTGCTGGAAGGGACTCATGGTCCCCGGATCGACGTTGAGATAGGGGTCAAACTTCTGCAGCGTGACCTTCAACCCCCGGCTTTCCAACAAACAGCCGACGGAAGCCGCTGCCAAACCCTTCCCCAACGATGAAACCACTCCCCCTGTCACGAAGACGTATTTGGGACTCACCGGCACCTCCTTCCAAAATATGGAGCACGGTTATACAGAAAATTGGAGCTGCAGCCGTGCTGAAAAAAAATGATTTTACCATAAAGATTTTTGTTGTAGTAAAATGTGCGTTGCCTCCATACTACGGCGTCCTGTATACTAAATTCGGTAATTCCCTCCGGGAGAGTGCGATGGTTTTTAATCGCAGCGTAAGTCTTGCGGCGGTGTTTGTCGCTTTCCTGATCTGGCCCTCCCTCCTGTTCTCCGGCGAAGCTGGTACCACCCCGAGCAAAACAGTATCCAAAGAAACTTCCGTCGACATTATGCTGGCGCCGCCAACTCCAGAGCGCCCCATCCGCGTGGATGTGCAGTTGGTGGAAGTGAATGTCAGCGTCATTGATCCTTACAACCGGTTCGTCACCGGCCTCGATAAAGATCACTTCCGAGTGTACGAGGACGACCAGCCTCAGGCAATCTCGCACTTCACGAGCGAGGATGTTCCGATCTCCATCGGCTTGATCTTCGACGCCAGCGGCAGCATGGGGGACAAGATCGATAAAGCGCGGATGGCGGTGAATCAGTTCTTCCGCTCGTCCAATCCGGCAGACGAATTCTTCGTCATCAGCTTCAACGACCGGCCCACTCAGGTCTCGACGTTCACACATAACCTGGAGTCCTTGCAATCGAAGCTGAATTTCACTGAGGCTAAGGGCCGCACATCGTTATTTGATGCCATTTACCTGGGCATGAACGAAATGCGTAAAGCCAGGTATTCGCGCAAAGTTCTGCTGATCATATCCGACGGCGGAGACAACCACAGCCGGTACACCGAGCAGGATATCAAGCGCGTCGTGAGAGAAGCGGACGTGCAGATTTACGCTGTGGGCATTTACGAACCGTATTCGAGTCGTGGGCGCACGCCCGAAGAACTCGCTGGACCCACGATATTGAATGAAATCGCAGAGATGACCGGAGGGCGCCAGTTCCCGGTGGAGAACCTGAACGATTTGCCAGACATCACGCGTAAGATCAGCCGTGAATTGCGGAACCTGTACGTAATCGGGTACTCGCCTTCGAACGCCAAACGTGACGGGAAGTGGCGCAAGATTCGCGTGAAACTGTCTCCACCGAAGGGCCTGCCGCCGCTGCATCTCTTTGCGAAGTCTGGGTACTATGCGCCAGTGCAATAACGTGGTTCGTCGAAACAGCAAGACAGGATTTCGGCGCGCTGGCGGTAAAATCGTATCCCTGTTCGTCGCCTCGACTCTGCTGTGGTTGCTGACAGCAGCGCACCCGCAGTTCGGCGCTGCCCAACAGGACCGGCAGGCGCCTGGAGCAAACCTGGGCGGCCAATCTCCGGTCCCGCCTCCAGCCCCCCCCAAGAACTCCGCCAAAAACGAGTTCCGTCTGAAAGTCGAAGCGGATCTGGTGGTGTTGAACGCTACGGTTCTGGACAAAAACAGCAGGCCTGTAACCGACCTCGCCCAGAGCGACTTTCGGGTATTCGAAAACGGCATGGAGCAAAAGCTGAAGGTCTTCAAGCGCGAAGACATCCCGGTCTCCGTCGGGATCATGGTGGATAACAGCGGCAGCATGAGAGACAAGCGAAGAGGTGTAAACGCCGCCGCGCTCAAATTCGTGCGCACCAGCAATCCGCTCGATGAAGTCTTCATCGTCAATTTCAACGATGAAGCGTTCCTGGACGCGGACTTCACCGATAACATCAAGCTGCTCGAAGAGGGTTTGGAAAAGATCGACTCCCGTGGCGGCACGGCTTTGTACGACGCGCTTGAAATGTCGTTGAAGTACCTCGTCGATAAGGGGACTCGAGACAAGAAGGTGCTGCTGGTCGTCACTGACGGCGAGGACAACGCCAGCCGCGCCTCACTGGAACAAGTTGTAAAGCAGGTACAGCGATCCGACGTCATGATCTACACGGTTGGGCTACTGGCGGACGAAGGAGGCAGTTCGCTGCGGCGCGCCAAACGCGCACTGGAGGCCTTCTCCAAAGCCAGCGGCGGCTCGGCTTTTTTCCCGAAGAACCCATCCGAAGTGGACAGCATCGCAACAAATATCTCCAATGACATTCGCAATCAGTTCGTTCTCGCTTACACGCCCACCAACGCCGCGCACGATGGGACGTTCAGGAAGGTGGAGGTCAAAGTGAACTCCCGGAAATACGGCAAGCTGATGGTCCGCACCCGCACAGGCTACTACGCCAAAGAACACCCCGCCGGATGACTTAGTGCTAAGTGACAAGTGTCTTCGGTCGGCACTCTTCACTTGTGACTCGTCACTGCCCACCATTAAATCGCTTTGCGCCCTTCCATGGCTCTGGCGATGGTGACTTCATCTACATATTCGAGATCGCTGCCGACCGGTACTCCCATCGCAATCCGAGTAACATTGACACCCAGCGGCTTCAGGAGTTTCGAGAGGTACGTGGCGGTGGCCTCGCCGTCAACGGTGGGATTGGTCGCCACGATCACCTCCTCCACGGTCCCGCCATTCACGCGCTCCGTCAGATTTGCGATTCGCAGTTGCTCGGGGCCGATTCCCTGCAACGGAGACAGTGCTCCATGCAGCACGTGATAGTAGCCGCGGTATTGGCCGGTTCTCTCGATGGGCAGGATGTTTCCCGGCTCTTCCACAATACAAAGCTGTTTAGCGTTACGCGCCGGGTCCGAGCAGATGAAGCACGGGTTCGATTCCGTGACGTTATTACAAACATCGCAGAGCCTGATCTTGTCTTTGAGGTCGAGGATGGCGGCGGCGATCTCTTCCACCTCACCACGTCCCGTTTTGAGAATGTGGAAGCCGATACGTTGCGCGGACTTCGGCCCTATACCGGGCAGCCGGCGTAGCGCCTCAATCAAACGGGACATTGGTTTGGAATGTTCAGGCATACTTGCGTATTCACCACAGAGGCCACAGCGGACCTGAGTTTTTCATTCTCCGTTTCTCTGTATTCTCTCTGTGCTCTGTGGTAAAAGCTTTTTTATCCCCCCAATAATCCGGGCGGCAGTTTCAATCCTCCGGCGAGTCCTCCCAGTTTCTCGGCTAACGCTTCGTCGACTTTTCTACCGGCTTCGTTTACGGCGGCTTGGATCAAGTCCTGCAGCATCTCTACATCGCCGCCCTTCATTGCTTCCGGATCAATCTTCACCCTCAGCACGCGCTTGGAGCCGTTCATGGTGACTGTCACTATTCCGCCACCGGAGGAGGCCTCCAGACGCAATGTTTCCAACTGCTGCTGGATGTCCTCCTGCACCTTTTTCATTTGGCTCAGCATCTGCTGCAGGTCGCGCATTTCATTGCTCCTTACGGTTGCGGATCACGCGAGCCGGTTTTCCGAATAACTGTTCGAACTCGGCAATCTCGGGGTCCTTGCTGGCAGGTCCTGCAGAAGGCGCGCCGGGTTGCTGGGTACTCACGCTGGACTTGGCTGTTTTCCGTTCACGGGGACTTTGCTGGCCCGCATTGGCCAAAATCAATTTCAACTTGCGTCCCAGCACAGCGCCGCAGACTTGCTCCAGATGTTTCCGGTCCATCTCCGTAAGTGCGCCGGCGAGCCGGGCGTCAGCGAGTGCGACACCTATCTCCGTTTCGCCAAACGACCACCGAGCTTCCTGGACCAAATTCAACATGCCGAAGCGGGATTGCTCCTCGAGCTTCTGTAAGATCCCCTGAACCCATACTTGCTCATGCTCAGATATTTCCGTCTCGATTCCTGGAACTGAGCTTGCGGGAGGCTCCGATTCTGACTGGCGACGGGCCTCCTGGCCGGTCCTGGGGGATGAGGCGGGAGCGTCGTCACCATGTGCGGCGGGCTCCGGCGGTGGAGCCGATGGCATTTGCCGCTTGCGAAGCAGGTCTTGTTCCCAGGGTGTTAGCTTGGCCGGACGCGATGCCTGGGGCGCCGGTTCAGCAGTTGGCGCGGGTTGGGCAGTTAAGTTCTCCGCACGCGCCAGTAGTTCCTCAATCGCAGTCAGCCGTTCTGCTTCTACCAGCTTCAGCAGTCCCAGCTCCATCTGAAACCGCGGCTCCATGCTGAAGCGAAGCTGCTGGTAAAGGTGCAGCAGGATCTCCAGGCATCGTGTGAGGCTCTCTTCCGTGAAACCTTCTGCGAGCGAAGCCAGCCGCTGCGTCTCCTCCGGCGATGTCTCCAGCAGATGAGGCTCGGGGCCGGATACGCGAATCACCAGAAGGTTCCGCGCTGTGCGCACCAGTTGCGCACAAAAGTGTGTTAGTTGGTAGCCCTCGTCTACCAGCCGTTCCACAACCTGGAGCATGCGCTCGCGCTGGCGTGCTTTGATGGCCTCGAAAACCTCTTCGATCAAGACGGAAGGCGGCTCGCCGAGAAAGCGCCTCACCGCCGCCCCTTCCAATCGATCGCCGAAGGCGGCAATTGCCTGCTCCAATCTCGACAGCGCATCGCGCAGGCTACCCCCGCCCGATTTGGCAAGTATGGCCAGCGATTCCGCGTCCGCTTCCACCTTTTCGCCGGCACAAACTTTCTCCAGTTGCTTGACGATCTCGGCGAATGTCAATGTGTGCAGAGAGAAGTGCTGGCAGCGCGAGAGGATCGTCTCGGGAAACTGGTGTACTTCCGTTGTGGCAAGCAGGAAGATGACGTGGCCGGGAGGCTCCTCCAATATCTTGAGCAGCGCGTTGAAGCCTTCCGTAGTGATCTGATGTGCCTCATCAATGATGAAAACTTTGTAGCGGTCGCGCGCCGGAGCGTAGCGGGCGTTCTCGCGTAGCTCGCGGACCGCGTCAATGCCGCGGTTGGAAGCGGCGTCGATCTCAATCACGTCAACGGAACGGCTAGCGGCAATCTCGGTGCAGGAGTCGCACTCGCCGCATGGCTCCGGCGCCGGACCACGGTGGCAGTTCAGTGATTTGGCGATCAGCCGCGCCAACGTTGTCTTGCCCGTTCCGCGCTGGCCCGAAAAGATGTAGCCGTGGCCGATGCGGTTCAGGCGAATGGCGTTCTGCAGCGTCTGAGTGACGTGCTTTTGCCCGATCACCTCTGAGAATTTCTGCGGACGCCAAGTCCGTGCGATTACTTGATACAAGTGATTCTTAGCCGGGGAGCGGTGGCTTCCCTATTGGTCAGACTTCGGGTGATTCTGTGGCACACCGAAGGTCCCTCTACCGTTGCTTCCTTCCGGACCTGGCGGGGTTCGAAGGCTTCTGTTGCACAGAGCCCGAAGCCTGATAAGCGTGAACTGGTGCTTACTACGACTCAATCTTAACACCCCCTGCGGAGAGTGGCAAACGCCCTGATCTCGTATCTGACAGCGTGAACTCAGCCCAAGCGACGGTATGGTCGGAGGCTGACGGCGCCTTGCGCGGCTCCAGATCTACATCGGCGGCCGCGCAACAGTTCGCGAGCGGATATGTGGCGAGGATGTGATCGATCCGCCAGCCCCAGTTGTTCTCAAATGCATTTCTGAAGTAATCCCAGTACGTGTACTGCACTCTGTCCGGATGCAACTTGCGGAATACGTCTACGAACCCCCACGACACCACGTTCTTGTAGGCGTTGCGCGCATCAATGTGGAAATCAACATCATTGACTCGGCGGTCCGGGTGATAGACATCAATCGGCTCAGGCGCAACGTTAAGGTCGCCTAACCACACTACCGGTTTTGCTGGATTAAGATTCTTTTCCAGGTATCGGCGGAACCGCGCGAACCATTTTAATTTGAATTGGTATTTGTCGGAGTTGATTCTATAGCCCTGAGGAATATATGTGTTCAGAATAGTGGAGCCATTGATGACGGTTTGCAGGAGGCGCGCGTCTTCGATATCAGGTCCTTCTTCAAAACCGTATACTACGGTATCCGCTTGGCGCAGGCTGATCGTAGCGACACCGTTGTAACCTTTCATCCCGCGAAAGTATACGTAATAGCCAGCGTCCTTGAACGCACCCACGGGAAACTCCTGGTCCTGGACCTTTGTCTCCTGTAAGCACAGGATGTCGGGACGATGGCGGCTCAGCCACTCCAATACGATGTGCAGGCGTTTGCGGATGGAATTGACGTTGTAATTATTAATAAACACACCCAAGCTCAACCGGGCAGCTCCGGCTGCCATTACTCCCCAGAAAGGAACACGAACCATGGCTGATGAAATCGTTGAACAGCAAAACGCCGCACCCGCGATTGACGTTGAGGCAATCAAGGCGGAAGCGAGAAAGCAGGGCTATGCGGATGCCTGCGAGATTGTGCAACTCTGCGCGTTGGCCGGGATGCCGGCAAAAGCGGCAGCGCTGCTGGCGCGCCAAGCCGCTCCCGCTGATGCCCGCCAGCAACTTCTGGAAGCACGGGCGGCCGAAAACGCCGGCGAGATTCACTCTCACGTAATGCCGGACACCGGCACGCAATCGAAACCCAACGTCGAAAACAACCCGGTCGTGAAGGCCGTAGAGCGACTGATCGCGAAAGGAGGCAGGTAAATGCCCGTTCAAACCGAATCGAAATATCTCGGCGACTGGCTGAAGTTCGAAGAAGACAACCTGTACAGCCGCGAAGAGGTCACGGTCGTTTCCGGCCAGAACCTGGGGAGAGGAACCCTGATTGGGAAAATCACCGCGAGCGGGAAAATCACCCAACTCGCGCCAGCCGCTGCCGATGGCTCCGAAGCAGCTACCGGTGTGCTGTTGCTTCCGGTGGATGCAAGCGCCGCAGACCATCCCGGCGTCATCATCGCCCGGCACGCGATCTGTTCCGATAACGGGCTGGTCTGGCCCGGCGGCATAACCAGCGGTCAGAAAACCACCGCCATCAACCAACTCAAAGCCCTGGGCATCCTCGTCCGGGAAGGAGCATAACCACTCATGCCAATCCTGAATCCCTTTGCAACTGACGCCTTCGATATGGTGGCGCTAACCGCCGCCATTAATAAAATCCCGAACAATTACGGACGCCTGGAGCAGTTGAGTCTCATGCCTCCTGAGGGAGTTCGCACCCGCACCATCATCATCGAAGAGATGAGCGGCGTATTGAACCTGCTTCCCACTCAGCCTGTCGGCGCGCCCGGCACACTTGGCACTCGGGGCAAGCGCAAGGTGCGTTCGTTTGTCATCCCCCACATCCCACACGATGATGCCGTTCTGCATCGGGCATTCGAATGCAGCAGCGCTTGCCGGGATTGGTCTGTTCCTGGGCGGCATGCAACGAGGCGGAGTTTCGGGCCTTGCCATGACGACTGCGGGCGGCGCGTTGACCGGCTTCAAATTCGGCGGGCCTGTAGGAGCTGCAATCGGCGCGGGCGTTGGCTTTGTCGCTGGACTTTTTGGCCTGTTCCGCGAAAGCCCCGAAGACAAGGCTCGGAAAAAGATCAGGCAGACCTACGGCGTGGAGATCCATGACAAGGGCGTGCTGCGCGAGATCGTTGAAATGGCGAAACAAGGTTTCGGCGGCAATCTTGACATGGCGATCCGCAGCCCACAGGTTCGGGACCTGATTGAGCTCTACGCAATGACCACGGGGCAGAGCGCCAGCGGCCTCCCGGCCAAGATGAGTGCGGTGTCGCTCGTTCAAACCAGCGGCTCTTTGTTCCAGCAACCCGGCTTCTCGAACGGAAGTCCACTCTCCTCGTTGGGAGGAGCTTTGTCGACCATTGGCTTGGATCGGATCGGGGCGGGCAGCCCAGCGAATGCAGGTCCGATGGTGATTAATATCACTGTCCCAGGCGCAAAAGAATTCTTTGAGAAAGAAACAGTGCGGGTAGTCGTGGAGAATCCACGCGCGGTGCAGTCAGCGGCCGTGAACGCAATTAGGGCGAATTCGAATCGGCGCGAGATGACCAGCCTACAACTCAGTCCAGGATCACTGACCAGCTAAACCTTACTGGCACGCGGTCACTGGTCACTGTTTGAAACTGAGTTTATGATCGGCGGTCAACAGGCGATGGACTGGCTACAAGCCTGGCTGTTTGACTTCCGGTTTGATGTACGACCAATGGCTATGGGTAATTTTCCATTTGCCGTCGATTCGGCTGTAGACTTCTGTCGAGTTCCAGCGAGCCAATACTACTTCCGACCCATCCTGAACTTTCCCGTAATTCGTAAGGTTGAAGGTCAAGAGCGCGACATCACCGTAGCGCTGGACCTTGGGATCGATCATTTCATACCGTGGGTCCTTGAACGGGAGTGTCAGGTTCTTTATCGGCTCAAGTCGCTTCTGCATTGCCTGCAAACCATCGATTCGTGTCTCTGTAGTCGGATCGAAATAGGTTACGTCCGGAGCCATTAGCGAGAGATAACCTTCTGGGTCTAATTTGACCCAGCGGTCAAGCGCAGACCGTTCGAGTGTGACAAGTTCCTTGAGCAGGGAATCCACAGAGTCTCCTTGTAGCTGTGCAGCATTGCGACAGGAACCGCCGAAACCAACGTACACGATAACAGTGATCGATAGAAGCAGTTTTCGCATCGCGTGTCTCCTTTCGAGAAATGCCCGGTTCCGTCCAGAATGCTATACCCACGACAGTTCTCCCGCAAAGCCTCTCTAGGGCGTTCGCCCACGCGCGGGAGTACTTAGTACTGGAGAATGAGTACCCCAACGGCGAATCGCAGCGAAGTCTTCTTGCAGCAACCAGCCGAAAGACTTGGCAACTCGCCAAGCGGCTAACTCCCGCGCAGCTCGCAAGCCTCCGCGCCTTCTATGACGCCCGCAACGGCCCGCATGAAGCGTTCTATTTTTATGACCCATGGGAAACCTCTCCGAAGTTTTCATACGACCCAACGGGCACCACGACACAGGGCCGCTACACCGTACGGTTTGGAGGCTATTGGGAGCAGATGGTCGGCATGGGGCGCGCCGATGCGGAGATCACCTTTTTTGAAGTGGCATAATCTTGCGCCCCGACCGCCAGAGGGTGCAATCCGAAGTGAGGAACCATGCCCGGTAAATCGCAATCTCACACCGATGCTGTTTTGAATGTTTTGAGGGGAACGAACCTGATCGCTCCGGCGAGCGTCTACGTCGGCCTGTTTTCTACCGCGCCAACCGATGATGGCTCAACGGGCACCGAACTTTCGGGCAACGGCTATACCCGCCAACAGGTGACTTTCGGCGCGCCCGCCGCCGATACCGGAAACCTACGGAAAGTCAGCAACACGAACGTGATCACGTTCGGGCCCGCAACCGCCGACTGGTTGCAAGCTGTGGCGTTCGGCGTCTGGGATGCGGCCACGAACGGCAACCTGCTGTATTGGGACAGTCTCACCACCGCGAAGACTGTACAAAACGGCGACTCGGCGCAGTTCGGTATTGGCGCGCTAGTTGTGAAGGAGGATTAATCGAATGGCGAACACCTGGACTGTTTATGCGCAAGGCGTCAGCTTTGCCGCCGGCAAGAACATGCTGGTGATCCTGAACAGCGGCGCAAGAGTGCTCCGCATTCGCCGGATGGGATTTCTTAACAATCAGACTGTGGCGGTTACGGGCGTTGTGTGCCTGGGCGAGATCCGGCGTTACTCAGCCGCTGGTTTAACAGGCCAGACCAATGTCCCGGCCATCGCCCACGACTCAACGAACAGCGCCCTTCAAACCGTGACCACGGGCACCGGGGGCACGCCTTCGGGTACTTCTGAGTTGCTCCGGCGATATCTGTGGTCGAGCGACGAGCCGGCGGTGTCCGGCGCGACGGTGGATGAACTCGAATGCCTAGTACCACTCAACGTGCTGTGGGATGCGGGCTACGGCGACGCCAATGTCCAACCGCTCACGCTGCGGCAGAACGAAATGCTCTGCCTTTTCAACACCGTCGGCGCAGCGGGGCTTGTAGATGTGTGGATTGAGTTCACGGACGAGGCCACATAGTTATGAACGCCCGGCGCTCCTATTATGCCGTCAGCCACTTGGACGGTCGGCATCTGTGCGCGCCCGCAGCCGAGAGCATCCTTAATAATGATGGCGCGGCTTGGCTGCCCTTTACGGGATTCAGCACTGGTGGAACTGCTGTCCCTTTTACTTACACTCCCCAGCATCGTGCGGTTCTCGCGATCTTTAACGAGCGCGGCTCGGACGCTGTCGTAAGGATCGATGAAATTCGGTTGCTGCCATTGATGGGCAAAGGCAGCACGCAGGGCACTGGGATAGCACCCCCCACCTTTCGCATTGCGAGGCTGACAGACCTCAGTGGCGGCGAGCTGATTTTTTTCCGCAAGCTCGACACCGCTAATGCCGATCTGCCGCCTCAGGTGTTTGGCTGCATCAATCCAAGCGGTTCCACTCTAGGAGAGACCATCTTCTGGAAACCTGAAGCACCGCTCTGGACCCGCTCCATGATTTTTCCTGTATCCCTGGCGAGCCGAAACTCAGCGGCATCTGCCTGGAGCGGCGCGGCGGCGATCATAGCGGGCTACGCTGAATCCCGCTGCCAGCGGGTCATCCTTCGGGAAGGGGAAGGCATATCGGTAACGACTCTCGGAGGCGCGTCCGATTGGGCATTGAACCGCCCCGTAGCGATAACGATTACGTTGCGCACGCAGGCGGGCGAGTGCTATATGGCGTCGCGGTCGCTCTCCTCTGGGGCCGGAGCAGGAAACGAATCCGGCGCATATCCGTTCTTCGCGCTGTTCAATGGCGTGGGTAGCGGGTTGGTGCTCGAGGTCGTCGGTATCACGGTTCAGGAAATCCGGGACGCTTTAGAGATGCCGGTTTACACGCTCGAGTTCATTGAGGGTCTGGAAGGCGGGGACGACCTGGTAGCGACTCCTGCAGATTCGGCTTACCCGGCGCTGCCAGCCGGGATCGTTGTGCGAGGACGCCTTGGTCCGTCCGCTGGGGATTTCCCGCGGCGCGGCCATCGTGAATAACATCCGCCGGTTGCAGCCTCCTGTGGTCGGGGCCGGTCCCCAGTTCACAGGCTACGGCATCCTGCCGCTTTCCATGCGCACGCCGTCGCTGGCCGCCGTCTATGGCAACTCGTCCGCGCTGGTAGAGCCGTTTCGAATCCGCGAAGGCGAAGGTGCGGCGCTGGTCCTGAAGAACGGCTCCGCATGGGGGCTGTTCGAAGCGGGGATCACGTTCAGCCTGGAATCGGCGCGCGAGCTTTCCCGCTCGGAGACGATCTATGTCAGTTAGGCGAGCCCAAGCACTGACTGTTTCCTTCGCGGCTATCGATGCAACCCGTAGGCCTTTGCGCCGCTCCGGGGTTGCGTTCGCTCCTGGTGATATCCAGATATCCAGAGATGGTGCCGACTTCGTGGATATTACGGCACCAGTGAGCGAGATCGGGATGTCCGGTCGCTATCAATTCGGCCTAACCGCTGCCGAGATGGATGCGAGCTGGGTTCACGTAAAGATCGAAAAGAGCGGCCTGATCGATCCCATTGACATTCAGATCGGCACCGATGGAAGCCCAAGCGGAACGGTCCAGGCCGACGCCGGAAACAACGCGACAGTCTTCAAGACGGACTTGGCGTCGAGCGTGGACGACTTCTGGAAGGACTGCCTGATCGTCTTCACGTCTGGAGCGCTGCAGGGACAGGTGAAAAAGGTGATCACTTACATCGGCGCGACCAAGACAGTCACTGTCGGTTCAGCCTTCACTGCCACACCCAGCACTGGCGACCGTTTTGTCCTGGTCAATATCTGACGCATGTCGCGCATCCTGCACGATGCTTTCGAGGCCCCACTTGGCGGAACAACTCACACCTTAGATGGAACCTCGGCAGGAACAGCCGCTGCCACGGGCCTGCTTGCGCTGCTCCTCCGGCTAACTGGGCTAGCGGTCGGGCAATCGTTCATTAGCGCTTCTACTACGCTTTTGAGCAGCCTGCAGGGACTGACGCTGGGCGTCGGCTCTGCCATTGCAGCGGTCGCAATAGATCGTCTGTTGTCCGGTGTGGCCGTGGCTGCCTCAAGCGCTTCTGGTGTCTTGATCGCGTTCCGTCGCTTGGCGGCGATAACTGTTGCAGGAGCGACGGCGACTGCTTCCCTGGCGCTCCAGCGGGTCCTGACGGGCATCGCGACGGGCGGCGCTGTCGCTTCGGCCCTCTTGCGCGGCGTAAGCACGCTCGCCGGCGCCTCGGTCGGAGCCGCCTCAGCTTTTGCCATTCCTGTTTTGCAGCGCGCATTCGCTGGTGTAGCTGCAGGCGTATCGAGCGCGTTTGCATGGATTACCACGCTCGGCGCTACCCCGCTCACACGAACGTTCCGCGTGATGGCCGAACGTCGAATCGTTGCGCCTACGTTCGAGGATCGTTGCTACAAAGTTCCCGCTGAGAAGCGGACTCGGAACTTGCCCGCGTAGATCCGTAATTTTGGAGTGCCCGGCGAGAAACGGAGCGTGGAGTCATGAGCCAGCAGTTCACCAAGGACCCCGATGCGACGCTCGACTACTCGATTGAGTGGTCGAAGTGGCTGGCGGGTGACACGATCCAGACGAGCCAGTGGACAGTCCCAAATGGCTTGACCCAAGCCAGCTCGAGCAATACCACCACCAAAGCCACTGTGTGGCTTTCGGGCGGCACACCGGGGCAGCTCTACACCGTAACAAACCGAATCACTACCGTTGGCGGCCGAACCGACGAGCGTTCCATCACCATTCGCGTCGAGGAACGCTGATGCTGTCGCTGAAGCCCGGAGTGCGCATTAACTCATGCCTGAGGAGATCTCACGCAGTTACCCAGAACGCTGGGTGGTGCGAAACGCAGCCGTGAGGGATCTGCTCGGTCATCGGCAGGCACATGAGATTCTCGGGGGGCACGCTTTCCATAACCAACGCCGAGTTGTGAGTGAATCCAAAACGAGAGTAATAGGCTGGATCACCCACCAGGACACATCCCTCAGCGCCCAAGCGACGAATGGCTTTGAGACCTTCGCGGATTAGTTCTTGGCCGATTCCGTGTCGTTGATGGTCTGGGAGGACTCCAACCGGTCCCAGTATGAACCACTGGCAATCGCACCCGTTGATCTTCATCGGCGAGAAGGCGATGTGCCCCACAACCTTGCCGTCCATCTCGGCAACGAGTGAGACGGCCAGGGCGTGATCCGCCCTCAAAGCATTCACGATCAGGTGTTCCGTCTGCCTGCTGTAAGGATGATTCGCGAATGCTGCAATGTGGATGTTCTCAATGGCGCTGAAGTCGCCGGACGTTTCAGGACGGATGGTCATGTGATCGCGAGAGCCGAATTTCAGGGCTCTTGCTGCCAATAGTAGCATGCGCAGTCCGCAACAGCACCACCTCTCCGCCATGAGTTGATATCTACAGTCATGCCTGACTACATCGGCAACATCGCGGTTCCCGACATCACGCCGAGCGGCACGTTCCCGATCGTCCCCGACTACCCACATGGCCGGGCGCACCGACCTGAGGTGATCGTCCACCAGTTTGGCAGCGCAAACGCCAAGATCGAGCAACGTTTCCTGCTAGGTAACGGTGCGAAACGGTTCACTGTTCGAAAGTCACACCTTCGGGAAACAGACCGCGTTGCGCTGCGTGACTTCTGGGAAAGTCACTACGGCCCCTATGGAGCATTCGCCTATAACGCCCCGAACGATGACGGCAACGGAACCACGCCTTTCACCTGTCGCTTTGCCAACGAGCCGCTGTCCTGGGAAATGGTTTCGGATCTCGCCTGCTCTCTCGGCGTGGCTTTGATCGAGGTTCCCACCACTGCGCCCACCTATACACTGAACCAGACCGTGATTCGGTTCCCCTCGACCGCCCTTGCAAGCGCCCTTCTGTCCCAGGTTCAGCAGGTCATACCTCTTGTTAAGATTCAGCCCAAAGAAACTGGCTACCAAGCGATCTATATCTCGGACCGCCGATGCACGGTTGGTAGTCAGCTGTATCAAGCACGGCTACTCGATTTCGACGGAATCTCGCAATCCATCGGCAATGAGGCAGACGAAGCGCGGTTCACATTCGGCAACGCCGATCGCGTCATGCGGTATCTCGCGAACGATGTGGACCTATTCCGCGCTGCAATCGAATTCAGCCTTTTTCATGTGGGCACGGGAATCAAACTCGATTTGTGGAAAGGCGAGATCGTTGATTGGTCGCTGTCAGAGTCCAGCCCCGAGTTTCAGGTAACCGCCGCAGACGGTCTTTACGAACTCAACCTGCCATACCCCACCCGCCGTATTTCGCGCCAGTGCTGGAAGGACTTCAATAGCGGGTTAGGTTGCCCGTTCGCAACCCAGAGCACGGGTATGGACTACAGCCATTTCCCCTCGGCCGATCCTTCGACATGCGACAAGTCCTATGATGCAGCGAACGGGTGCCTCGCTCACGGCATGAAGAGATACTTCGGCGGCGTCCTCGCGGAACCGCAGGGCGTGCGCGTTAAGGACAACTCGACCGGAACATGGGGTTTCGGCCGCTCCTCCATCACCAGCGTGTCGCTGGTATCCGAATCCCTCTACGACGAGATCGTTCCGGAAATCTACACCGACAGCGCCATGCCGGTGAACTGCAAGATCGCTGCGGGCAGGGACGAAAATCGCCCTCCTGGAGCAGCACGACGATCTCGATAACTTCTTTACTTACGATCCGGTCTACTGGTCCTCGTTCGCAGTTGAAGGCGCGTTGAATAACGGAGCGCATTACACGCTTCACACCGGAAGCTATGTGGAATTTGAGCTGACGCTGAACGTCGGCGATCCAAATTCGATCTCGCCAAATCCTTCATCAAAGCGGGCCAAGCCTTTTTGAATATTAACAACACGCAAGTCGGCCCGGTCGCGTTCAGTAAACGTTATCCCTATTACTACACGGTCTATGCGGGTATGGGGTGCCTTGCACTTTCAGGCGTGAAGAATCCGTTCACGGAACAATTGAAATTCAGCAAGTCGAGAGTAATTACGTATTGAAATTCACCGTCTGGCAAACCATCACGGTCATACTCGAGAAAAATGGCGAGGATTCAGCTCTGGGCTGCGCGATCACCAACGCAGCCGGAACCGGAGCGTTTGCCCGCGACACCACGCATTGATCCCTACGCGAAGGGCGACAACTTCTCATTCAGCTTTAAAACCAGCTCAGGATCGAACAATTCCTGGCGGGATGGACATTTGCTTATGAGTAAGCAGTCTGAAGCATTGTGTTAATGACTATCCGACCCGCTCATCCTAAACTTATTAGGTCAGGAAGATCAAATGTCGCGATCCGGCTGGGCCTCGCACTGCTCAGCGCGGCTTTGAAACTGTCCGAAACTGTCACGTGGCTGGATACAGAATCTCACGGAAGAAGAACCGTGCGATTGATCCACACGATATTGTCCCAGCTCAACTGTTTCTCTTTGCCATCGAACAATTTGGCATAGCTCCCGCCGGATGCTTTGAACGAGAATTCTTTTACCCGATCAGTAGGATTGGTCGTGACGTTTCGCAGCACATCGAGGACCTGCTCCTGCCGGGATATCTGATAAAAGCTTGGATTTTTCGCGGAGTAAAACTTTACATCGGTGGGCGCGGCTTTGTTTCCCACACCTCGCTCGAACTTGATGTGTAGTTCGAGATGTTCCCCGCTCACGGCTGCAAACACCCAGTCCTGGGATTCCACGATAGGACCTGTGCCGGTGGACGTCGAACGCTGCATTGAATGGATTGTGGCCAGCAGATAGCATCCAAAAGGTCCTGGTGCATCCGCCGTGTCTTCCGTCAGCCCACCAATGACAAGCTGCACAGCGTTTCCACTCGAATCCTTGACGGGAGCAACAAGGTATACGAGGCGGTTTGATCCCTTGCCGACTGGCTTGCCATCGGGAGCGTTGATGGTTCGTCGGTCGATGAAGACGACACGTAGGTTCGCGTCCTTTGCATTGCCTTGAGTCGCCACATTCGGTGTCCAGCCCTCCGGCAAAAACGGTGCGAGTGCTGCATCCGCGATATGGAGGTCCAGTTGAAAGCGAGTTTCGGCGCTGTATTCCACTGCGGTTTCGGCATGCGCATAACGTAATAGGCCGGTCCAAAGGACTGTGGCTAGCAGAACGCGAAGTATTCCGCGTGCACTTATTTCTGGCATTTTGCCCCCGTATTTCAATGAAGAGAACAACTCGGAATATGCTAGAGCCCGAGGTACAGACGGTACAACAAATTGCTTGGAATGTGAAAATTATCGGTAATCAGAATCACACCGAAAAATATCAGGACCACGCTGGAAACTAAGCCCACCCCTGACGCTATCTTATGCAGTGATCTGAGAAGCGGCAAAGCACGGGACAGAAAGAAAGCGGAGAGTAAATAAGGGATCGCGATCGCTAAGCAAAAGACAAACAATGCAAACGCACCCAGCCATGCCGACCCAACCGTGCCGACGTACATCATCAATGAGATGAACAGCGCACCTCCAAAGCAGGTGGAACAGCCCACGGCGAATGCAGCTCCCAGAAACATCACTCTGAGCGTATCCAGCCATTTGGATCGTGTTCCCGGAAGCTCAGAATGAGGAAGTCGGCAAACTCCCGGCGTCCCCGATGTGGCTGCTACCCAGATTCCGAGAAGGAGAATGCCAAGACCGGCGGCGATACCCAGGGGGCGATTCCAGTAGTCCATGATTCCGGATGTTTGAAGCTTTTGGCCAGCGAGTCCTGCCAGAGAACCGGTTGCAGTAAACACCATGGTAAATCCTGCTATAAAAGCAATCGCCGTTCGGATCACTCGCGCTCGCGCTCCGAGAGTACCCAGTGTGCTCTGCTGCATGCTGATGCCCGCCAGGGCGAACGTGTAATAAAGCGTGAGTTGTAGCAAGCAAGGTGAAAGCACTGCTACCAGACCAGCCAACAGCGCAAAAAGCATCGCGACCGAAAGATCGCTTCCTTGGCTCAAATCTTTGGGGTAAACAATTGGCAAATCCCAGCGCATCACCTGCTCGCCGCGATCCATCAGGTGATCGCCATGTTGCATCACATGCCGCATCATCGGTGCGGATGAATCGCTTGCAACCAGTTCAAAGAAGGACGCCTTCGGGTTGATGACCGCATTGCTCTCGTCGTCCGTGGCGGAAAAACGAAAGACCGTTGCGCGATGGTGATAGGAATCCCTTAGCACGGTACTATCCACAGGGGAGAACTCTCGGCCGTCTTCCAAGCGCAATATAGCCTTAGGAGGCGTCTCGGGAAGATCGCCCATATGGATATCTTCGAAGACATAAAAGACGGCAAATTTGTCCGGTTGATATTTGGAGGCTTCTTGGGATTGTTCCGTCATGGCGTAGTATTCGGGCGTAGCATAGATCGCTGAGATGCTGGCGGAGTCATGGTTGTGATAGCCATTTCCCTGGGCCTGCTTCATTACGGCGCGCATGATTTTCGACGTGAGCCCGGTCTTGAACGTCAGGATGTCAATCCGCTTTGCGGGTCCCCATTTAGAAACGAGGAAAAGCCATGACCAAGCGGCCACAACACCGATCAGGGCCAAAGCCGCTGCCCTAAGCCAGCGCAACTCGCTAATGTGTTTCGCCATTGGCCTCACTCAAGTGTTTCTCGTACCTTGTCACTTGTCACTGTCATTTCACGTTCACCGTCATGTCCATGCCGCGGTGATACGTGCATACAAACTTGTACGCGCCGGGCTTTGAAGGGGCTGTCCATTCGACCGTCTTTGTCTGGCCGCCCCCGAGGACAACTTCGGGGAGCGCGGCCTCGTTCGAAACGACGTTGTGATCAACCTCATCCTTATTTTGAAATTCAAAAGTGATTTTTTGCCCGGCAGTCACTTCGAGCGTTGCCGGCGCGAATCGGACTGCTTTCGCCACAACGACCAGCGCATTGGATGACCGGTCCGTCGGCGCGCTCGGTTTCGCAAATGCCGCGTATGGATTGGCGCCGCCGTGATGTCCGCCGATATCCGCGACGACTTTGGCGCTGCGGTTATCCGGCGCGACCTGTACGAAAGTGCCACCGTGTGCGTCTCCTAGTTTGGGCATTTGGATATCGGCGATCATTTTGAGCGTTTCGCGATCAAAGATAGTGATGGAGCCCATGTTGTTGCTAATCCACAGTTCCTTGCCGTCGGGCGAAAGAAGGATATGATCCGCCTGGCATAGTCCATCGGGACAGGAAAGCTGCTCGCGGATGATTGTCATGGTAGTCGTATCAATCGCCGAGAATGTCGCGCCTTTCTGCCCGTTGCCTCCTTCGCCTTTGTTCGCGACGTACGCGATCTTTTCATCGGGCGAGAGGCGGATGCCATAGGGCCCGCGCCCCGTGGGCGCGACTCCCAAGATTTTTCCCGTGTCCAGGTCCAGTTTCACCAGTCGGTTCATCGGAGCAATCGTGACATAGCCGGTCTTTCCGTCCTGAGTAATTGCGGTCCAAACCGGACCGGGGCCAACCGGGAAGGTGGCAATTTCCTGCATGGTCTCGGCATTGATCTTCGAGACCCAGCCGTCGATCTCGCGGCCGCTCGAATCGCGGCTGATGCCGGGCCGGACGGTCACATAGATGAATTTGCCATCCGGTGACGGAAAGCCGATGTAGGGCCGGCCATTGAAATCGCCTGCAGGAATCGCACGCACCACCTTGTTAGTGGCCGGATCAAGCAAAAAAATCGGCACCGGTCCGCGGAAGGAATCGAAGTAAATGTACTTGTCTACAAAGACGTGCGTGTGGTGCGTTGAGCCGCCGGTGTTGATCAGCGCGGCAACCTTCAATGTCTTTGCATCCACCACGGCGGTCGGTGATGGACTTACGCCTCCGAAGTATCCTTCCGCACGGCTTTTCCCTCCGGTGACGGATGGCCCGGAGGGGAGATAGATGTATTTGGCATCGGGAGACAGCGAGATGCCATGTGGAGTCGATGGCATATCGATCTCCGAGACGGCAATGATCTTACGCGCCCTGACGTTAATAATGACAATCATCGGCTTATCGGCTGTGGAGTTGTAACTGACGCTGGCATTCGTGAAGAACAAGAGGTCGCCGCCCTTGGTTTCATAGGCAGGCTTGCCGCTCGAATCGAATGACTGCGCGACCCTGATGCCAAAATCGGGCCTGTCCACTCCCATCATCTTCAAGAGTTCAGTAGCAGGACCTGAGGAACCTGGGGGCATCTGGCTAGCGGAAATCCGAGCCCTTTGTGGCTGCGCAGATTGACTCGGAGTCGCTTGTGCGAGAACGTTGTTCCGGGACTGTGGCGGACCGGGCGCGAGTTGCGCCTTGCGAGCGACGACAGTCAGTGCCATTGCCACAAGTACCGCGATAGTAATGCGTCGGTACGGTTTCATGTTTCTCCTCCAGTACGCAGCAGGGAAGCACCCAGCCTATGGGAGCATTCGGAACAACAGCGGTGCGATCCAAGCGTGGAAGATCACAGCGCCGATAAGAAAACCTGCCAAATAAGCGATTGAACTTGTAGTACCCTGCGCCGCAAGAACGTGCTGTCGCAGTGGGCAACCGTTGGCCAGTGTCGAGACATATCCAACCCCGAAGCCTCCGATAATAGTCAGTACGACCGTGATAGCGTCGGACAAAGCGAACGGCAAGGGACCTCGGCTAACCCCGAGTCCAGCGAGCGGAAAGCTTAACCAGGCCGTAATCCCGAAGGCGATTAACCCTTTGAGCAGATAGGCGTCCCGGACCAGGATAAAATCCCGGATACCGCCGACGAAGCACATGCGCGATCGCTGGCCTAAATAGCCGACTATGACACCGATGACGAGAGTCGCAACTGCCGCGATCATCGCGCAGCCCTCCAGCGAAGCCACAACGTCCCGAGGATGACGCCTGCAACCATTCCAGCAAACCCAATCATGCCTAGCGCCTCACCCGCCGCGGCCCGCAACAGCAGCCGGATCGAACAGCCGCCGGCGAGCAAGGCGGAATTCATCACCAGGATTCCGTAGAAAAAAGTCTTGAATGAATTATCCGGGCTCCGCCAACGGAATTCGCCGCTTGTCTTTGCGCCGAGCAGCGCACCCAGCAACACGCCGATTGTGGTGAGAACGGGGTAGACGAGTGAGGCTGGCGCGACCGTAAGGTGCGTGTGGGCGAACCTATTGATCGTCCAATTCACAAGGTCTCGACCGTGACAGGCCATGCAAACGCCATACGCCTCGGGTGGGCGCACCTCGAAGAACGCTCCCGCCGCAACGGCCAGAACTCCCGCGACGATCCCCATTGGGACTGCCGATACACGCAGGGATCGCGCTCGTTTCGAGATCGCTTCCGCCGGTGATATAACAGTTGCTGCCATCGCTCACCGTTCGCTGAATCCGGCCCGTTGGCACTTCGCTCGGAGTGCCTTCCAACCGTCTGTTCGCGGAACATAGAAATGGACACCATCAATCCGAACATTCTTAGCTGCAAGGACCGCCAACGCAGCCTCACGCTGGGCATAGTGAAACCGAAGCGCCACGCCGCAGTTGGGGCTCAATTCCTTTGGCCCAGGGATGAGTTGCGCGGCCAGACCGCTGCGCTTCATCACGGTTTCCGCGCGGATTGCATGATGCGAGGCGAAAAAACTGATCAAGCCGTCCATATTTTTACCGACAACTGCGCTGCGATACCGCGTCTTCCTCCGCCCACACGGCGATCTCGCGCAGAGCGCTCAGCGCCGTCTCTACTTCTGCGGAAGTGTTGAACCATCCAAAGCTAAACCGCACGGTTCCCGTCGGAAACGTTCCCAATGTCCGGTGTGCCGATGGAGCACAATGCAGTCCGCTGCGCGCCATGATGCCGAAGGATCGGTCGAGAACGAGGGCGACTTCAGAAGGCATAGCGCCGGTGAGGTTGAAAGAAACCACACCGCATCGGAGCTCCATATCTTCTGGTCCATACAACATAATGCCCAGAATCGTAGAAGCTCCGGCGAGGAACTACGAAACGAGTTCGAGATCGTGGGCCTGAACCGCCTCGACTCCGATCTCCAAGAGGAACCGCACGCCCGCAGCCAAGCCGGCAATCCCGGCCACATTCAGCGTTCCGCTTTCGTAGGCATCCCCAGGAACTCCGGCTGGCTTTCATGCGCCGAGTCGCTTCCCGTGCCGCCTCGCATCAGCGGCGTGAGCGCCACTCCGTCACGGATGTAGAGACCACCCGTGCCGGTTGGCCCCAGCAGCCCTTTGTGCCCGGAAAATGCCAGTATGTCTATCCCCGTCTCTTGAAGATCTATCGGGATTGTGCCAGCCGTCTGCGAGGCATCCACCAGGTAAAAAGTACGCCGTTCGCGTGCTATGGATGCGAGCACGCCAATGGGAAGAAGCGTTCCACTTACATTCGACGCGTGTGTGGTGACCAGGAGACGCGTGTCGGGCCGTAGCGCCTCGAGCACGCTGTCCAAAGCGATGGCGCCGTCCGGGGCACAGCCGATGACTGTCAATTCAACACCCAAGCTCTCAAGGTGCCGGAGAGGACGCGGTTGAGGGGTTCGTAATAGATCACTGCATTGTCCCAACCCAAGGCGAGTATGCCCTTCGAAATCGAGTTGCACGGCTCGCACTTGAGGGAATTCAGTGAGACCAGCGATCAACCCTAAAAGTGCGGTCCGCATACGCTCGGATCTTTCCATCGCTAACGCGTGTAGCGAAGGGGTATAGGTAAAGTTGAGCGAGAGTAGTCCGTTGACCGGGTCATGCTGATACGTTAGAAGTCGAACATCAGGTGGAAGTCCGGTCAATTCCGGGTCAGGCGGACCAGAAAGATACTCATTAAGCGCGGCGTGCGGGTCCGTAACCGAGACGGGAACAGCGACGAGACCATTCGCCGAAGCATAATACAGCAGTGGCACCCGCTTGGCAGACTCTAGGACCGATTTCCCTTCAACGCTCAATGAGACCGACGTCACGCCGGGCAACGCCGTCATCGTTTCGATGATCGCGGTCTCCGCGTGCGTCTCGCCGTGGTCAATGAGCATTGCTGCCGAGAGATCAACTTGAGCGACGCCTCCTCCAAGCTTGAACGAGCGAATCGCGACGCCGGGGGGAATAGGATTCTTCAGCCCACTGCCTGCGCTTGGGCCGACGAGCAACGCCTTTAGCACCGCGCGTGGCAGGTCATCGTTGGTGGGCATCCTCCGCGAGACGGGAACAAAGAATTTGCCGTCGGCAAAGTACAGCGTGACCGTTGTTGCCGTCCACGGCCACCTCACGGGCAGGTTAGAGGCAACTTTCATCGGCATCAGACCTCTTACCCAAAACCCTGCGCCGACGAGAGTGGCAGGAAGAAGAATCCGGAGAAGAAGGCGAGAATACCCGCGCCTGCCCAACCGAGGGCCATGATTCAACTGGACAACCCGGTCCACAAATCCCTTCGCCGCCGAATCCATTTTCGCTTTCAGCATGACGTACGCGGACGCTTGATGTCAGCCCAGTAGAGAATAGCGATAGACCGATGAGATATGCGGCTCTAGCGTCTGAGAGCTTCAGATTATATGGTTTAGCCAAATCTGAAACCAGACGCTTTGAGATAATCAACCGTGAATCTTCTGCGGCGATACTTCGTCATTTAGCACCCGCCGGAGCCTTGTGCTGGATGGGCTCCGGGACACGCTCCCGGTCTAAGGGTTCCACCTTCATCATCCATTCGAGTGGTATAGTCTGCGGCAGGTAACATTCCTTATCGTCGCAAGCTTGGTATCGCAATTTACCGGTGATTTTAACCTCCCGGCTTCCAGAGAGAACGGACTGAAGAGCTTTGTCCGCCGCCATCGTGATGTCCTGGGTCACGCGAAACTTTCCTTGAAAGACCGGAACCGTTTCTTTGATTACGGGCAGAAACAGATTTTCCGATTTCGGGTACTTAACAGGCTGCGCCACAAAATTGGGTGAAGGGGCGACTTCGAAGTTGATCGGGATGTAACCCTGAACCCCTGGGGCGTAAACGTGCATCTTTGGTTTCAGATTGAAATCTGCCACTAAGGTCAAGCGCAGGTTGGGGTGAACTACGTCCGTGGTTGCGTAGTATTTCAGTGCCACGTGGTCCGTCTTCACTTCCGTTTGCCGCGTTCCGGCCGCTGATCCAAACTCCCGCAACAGGATCGTGGGCGCCGAATACCGATCAGAATATAGATCCTCGAAATACTTGGACTGGACAATCCCATCCCGGTTCACAATGTAAGTGCCTGGATAGGGAATACCGTACTGCATGCTATCACTGGCTACGGAAGTATTCAGGATTCCAAACTCGCGGATGACTTTGGATCCCGGGTCCGACAGCATTGGAATAGTAATGCTTTTCCGCTTGGCGAAGTCCGCAAGGATGTCAACCGAATCGTAGGTGATAACGCACACTCCCAGCCCCTGTTGCCGGAACTTATCCATGTATTGTTGCAACTCAACGAGTTGCGTTTTGCAGTACGGTCACCAGTCTGCGGAGCGGTTGAAATAGATCGCGGCTCCCTTTGGCCCCACAATGCTGTTCAAATCCTGCATTCGCCCGTTTTGGTCCTGAAGCCGGAAATTCGGGATCCTCTGACCAACCTCTGGCCCTGTTGAGATCGACGGCTCAGCCGCCTTTGCTGTTTCACGGGTACTATTTTGAGAAGATTGTCCATTCAACTCCGTAGACATTTGCAACCCCATCAGCAGAATCATGCCCGTGAAACAGCGAGCTAAAGAACCGAAGCTCCGCCTCCCGAGGATATTCCGCGCATTTCGCTTCATGAAACCTCTCCCTCCACATTGAAAGATGACTCACGAGACTCGAAGCAAACGAACGCCGAGAAACAAACCGGAAAATTAGTTTGGCGAGCCATTGCCAAAGAAGGACAACACTCGGTACCTCCAGAGGATTTATCCTCAGTCCGTCTTTGCGAGAAGAGTATTCAACTCCTCCTCGACGGTGTCGCTGCTCACTAGACCTTGATGCATTGAGTAGTACTTTCCATTTCGATCCACCAAGAACGTGGTTGGGAGACTCGTATTCCGCCAAACTGCTCGGCGACCTTGTCATTTCCGAGCAGCACTGTGTAAGTCATATCGTGTTTCTTGGCGAACGGCCGTACCGAGGGTCCGCTTGGCCTCCTTGATATGCATTAGCCGCTCTTTGAGCGTCACCGGCCCGATGTAGCCACTGCTCTTGAGCCCGGTTCTCGGTCTGATGCTCACGGTTGCCTTGTTGAAACTTTGGAGCCGCTTCGGAGGAGGCTCAGGAAATAGGAAACCAGATTGTCTGTGTTTGGTTATGGAGCCTCCGAAACTTCTGGCACAGGCTGACCCGGCATGCTGTAATGCGGTTG